>DCTX01000080.1 GCA_002329325.1 Anaerolineales bacterium UBA1429 | reverse complement strand
GACATTTTCACTGATTGACAACAACCGAGCGGGCAGATGCGGCGAGCCCGCCCGCACCTATGGCGTCGTCGCCACGAACCGCTGCCGATCCCGATGGCAGAGCAACTGGGCCACCTCGCGCCCCGCCGTGGCGGCGCCGGGGATGCCGCCGGGCGGGTTCGTCCACATGCTGGCCAGGTAGAGCCCGTCCACGCCGGGCACGACCTTGGGGATGTAGCGGTACTTGCGCTGAAACTCGCCGGAGAGCATGTAGGTCATGTAGGTCCCCTGCCAGTTGCCGGTGTAGCGCGCAAAAGTGTGGGGCGTGGCCACATCGGTGACCTGGACCTTGGCCGCAAAACCCGGCCGGAAGCGATCCGCCAACTGGAGACAGGATTCGGCGACGCGAGCCTTCTCGGCCTCGTAGGCGGCGCGGTCGCCGAGCAAGGGCTCCCAGTGAGACCAGCGCGTGGGGATCAGGCAGCCCGCCACCGTCTTGTGGGGAGGCGCCAGGGAGGGATCATGGCTGTAGTTGTGCAGCGAGAAGAACTCCTGGGCGATCCCGGCGAGCTGGATCGGTTGCTCCAGCTCGTGGTAGGTGCCCAGGCAAGAGATCTCGTCCGACAGGTCCGCGTCGACGCCAAAGCTCACCAGAACCCCCGGCGGATAGGTCTTGCCCGTCTCCAGGAGCTCGCGGTGCACCGGGTCCACCCGGCTGCCATCCAGCAGGGTGAACAGCGTGGCGCGCATATCGCAGGCGGCGATCACATAATCGGCGGGCACCTGGCTGCCATCGGCCAGGCGGACGCCGGCGACGCGGCCCTGGCGCTCGGCGATCTGGTCCACGGGCGAGCGATAGACGATACGGCCCCCGAGATCCAGGAAGCGTCGCTCGATGGCCCGGGCAAAGGCGAGGGAGCCCCCCAGGGGATAGCCGGCCGTGCGCTGATTCATGATCGCCAGGGTCATCAGCAGGGCCACCGTGGGGAGCGAGCCATCCAGGAGGACGTTGGCGATGGCCTTGCGCAAAAGAGGGTCGCTGAAGCGAGTGGCGTACTCGGCCAGGGAGAGCCCACCCAGCTCCGTCAGGTCCTTCAGGTAGGGCAGGTAGCGCGCCAATGTGCGCAGGCCGTCCCATCGCCCCATCAGCTCGGGCGGCTTGCCGATGGGATAGGGGAAGCGGGCCAGTTTGCGGATCTTCTTGCAGAAGGCCGCGATGGGGGCGGTGTCCGCCGGGCTGAGCGACGTGAGGTGCTCCTCCAGGCGATCCGCGTCGGCGTAGAGATGCACCGTCCTGCCATCGCGCCCTACCATGCTCGCGTACACATCATGATCGTACATCCCGCGGCCCTGGACGGCGCCCAGCTCCTCCCAGATGCGATAGTAGCCGTTGCCAGGGCGCGAGCCGGTGAGCCAGTGGATGCAGCCGTCTATGGTGTACTCGGCGCGCTGCCACGAGGTGCACAGCCCGCCCGGCTGGGTGTGGCTCTCGTGGATCTCGACGTCGTAGCCGTTCATGCAGGCGTAGCAGCCCGCCGCGAGGCCCGAGATGCCGGCCCCGATGATGAGGACTCGCTTGACCATGTCTCTCCTGCAGGCAGGGGGATCGCCTCACGGGCGCCACAGCCCTAGGGCGCCCGCGTACACGTCCCGCGCCTTGTGACATCAAGGCGACAAGCGAGATCGGCGCCGATCCCCGGCCGCATGCGAGGGAACTATATCGCGGGGGGGCGCCTCTCGTCAAGGGTGGTCAGGCCCGCATGCCCTGAGCCTGACGCAAGAGCCAGGCGCGGATCAGCGGCCTGCAGAGGCGCACCAGATGCCGCCGGAAGCCCAGCTTGCGGTCCACATCTTGGAGGTAATCCTGCAGGGTGTGGTACTGAAAGTGCAGGACGCTCTGGCTCTCGCCGGTATCCAGCCAGTCCACGGGGAAGGGACGCCCGGTGAAGACGTCGTCGGGCAGCATGCCCACCCCCACGGTCTCCAGAACCTGCTGCACGAGTTCGCGCTCGGTGAGCTGGCAGCGCGGCCCGCCGCCGATATTCCAGACGCGCCCCCAGACCTCATCCTTATCCAGGGCGTTGGCCATGGCCAGGGCGACGTCGCGCTGATGCACGAACTCGATGCGGGTATCCAGAGGCACGTCGAACATGCCCCGATCGAGGATCAGGCGCGTGGGCATGGAGGCGCCCAGGCGGAAGATGGCCCAGCGCAGATGCGAGCGACGCACCAGGCGCTCGCAGATGATCTTGTGGCGGGAATAGTGGTCGGTGGGCGCCAGGGGATCATCCACCCTGCGGAAGGGGGCCTGATCCTGGGTGCGGCCGTAGACGTGCAGCGAGGAGGCAAAGAGGATACGGGGCGGCTTGGGCTGGGCCCGCATGGCGTTCAGAAGGTTGCGGGTGCCGCCGACGTTGATCTCGCGGGCCCAGCGCGGCTCGTCCTCGCTGCTGACACCGGTGGCGGAGAGCTTGGGCAGGACAAAGGCCAGATGGATGATGGCGTCCTGCCCGGCGACGGCGCGCTCCAGATCGGCGGGGCGGCGCAGGTCTCCCCAGACGACCTCCAGATCGCGGCCAAAGCGGCGGGCGGCCTTGCGGCCGGCGCGGGTATCCAGGTCAAAGGCGCGCACCTGGTGTCCATTGCGGATCAATTGCTCGACTACGGGCTGGCCCAGGTTGCCCAGGGCACCGGTAACAGTAACTCGCATCGTTCCTACTCCTTTGATAAGCCTTTCAGCAGAATACGCAATCCTTCGGCGGCGGCCTGCTCCCAATCGGTGGCATCGGGCGCCAGCAGGGCCTGTATCAGCAGGCCCATGACCAGGGCCAGGATCACGGTGGCCGTGGCCTCGGGCGGCGCGGGCCGCAGGCTGCCCTCGTCGATGCCCTGGCGCACCAGGGCGGCGATGCGCCGATGGTAGCGTGCATAGGGCGCGCCTGTGACGGCCTGCAGATCGGGATCGTGCAGCGCCTGGGTGAGGTACTCGAGGTAGATGGATAGCTGGCCGCCGGCGGCAGCCAGCACGTGGCCCACGACGCCCGTCATGGCGACGAGCTGCTCGGGGGCAGATTCGGCCCGCCGCTCCAGCAGGCTCAGGCGCTCATCCAGCCCATCGAGCCACTGGGAGAGGAGCTCCAGGAAGAGGGCCTGCTTACTCTCAAAGTGGTGGTAAAAGCCGCCCTTGGCGACCCCGGCGGCGCGGCAGATGGCGGCCACGCTGGCGCGGTCATAGCCCTGCTCGGCGAAAGCGGCCTGGGCCGCGGCCAGGATGCGAGCGCGGGTCTGATCGGGCTGCCGCGGTGAGGTTGCCATGGAGCCTCCCTGGTGAGATGGTGAATCCGCTTGGCGTGGGGCGATGGCTCAGCCATCGTCAGCCTGGTCCCGCGCCGTCGTCCAGACGCGCGGTGCCTTGGGGCCGTGCGATTGCAAACCGACCGGTCGGTCTGTTACTAGCTATTGTAGGCGGAAGACGAGAGGTGTCAAAGCGGCGCGAGATGCAACGGTGGGCTGGCCCTCAGGACGCCTTCCATGCTACACTGTCGCCATCACGCCTGGCGGAGGAGGCCCATGACGCGCCTGATCTATCTCAGCGACAGCCACCACGGCGGCGGCCCCCAAGGGTACCATCGCCAGCCGCCCTACATCGAGCGCCTGCCCCAGCTCATCGCCGCCCTGGAGCTCTGGATGCGCCAACAGGGGGGCATTGAGCTGGTGCTTCACGGGGGGGACATGGTGGAGTGGGCGGAGGCTGACCTGATCGCCCGGGCCGTGGGCGATTGGGCGGCCCTCTCTGTGCCCGTATACCTGGCCCTGGGCAACCACGACCTCAACACGCCCGACGCGCTGGACCTGTGGCGCAAGTTCGGCGGCCACCTCTTCCCCGGGGGTGAGCCCGCCTTCACCCTGGACCTGGACGATTGCCTGCTGCATGTGGTGCCCACCCAGTGGGGCACCCGCCCCTTCTTCTGGGATGGCGCACACCCCCATGCCTGTCTCTATCCCGAGCAGCTTGCCGAGCTGGAGGCGCGCATCGCCGGGGGCTATGGCATCCCCCAGTTCCTCTGCTGCCACAGCGCCCCCCGGGGCGTGCCCGCCGCCCAGACCGGCGCCGATCACGATGACGACGCCCCGCCGGAGGCCTACAGCGAGGCCCTGGATGACCTGGCCACCGCCTATCCCGATCTGCTCCTGATCCTCTCCGGGCACAGCCACTGCAACAGCCTGGGTGATCTGGGCGAGGGCCACTGGCTGACGGCCAGCAGCTTCTCCGAGAGCCCCTTTGAGTTCAAGGACATCGAGATCAGCGACGAGGGGCTGACGGTGCGCACCGTCTCCCTCTTTCACGAGGTGGGCTGGCGGGCAGCCTACGATTTCGACGCCGCCTATGCCCAGGGCCGCCCCTGCGATCGCCAATTGACGCTGACGTGGTAGGGATGGGATCGTGCTGGATGCCGAGCTTCTGACCCGCGTCTGTCGCCTGTGGCGGGTGCGGCTGGCGCGGGTGCGCCGCGAGCTGGCACCCGCCGGCAACCCCGATCGCAGCCTGGAGCGGGCCGTGATCGAGGACGACGCCGGGCGGCTCCTGCTGGTCGAGCGCCTGGCGGCCGAGACGGCGCCCCACAAGATGCGCGTGGCGGCCACCCTGGCGGCCCTGGCCGCTGGCGGGCTGACGGTTGCCCGCCCCTACCTGGCCGACAGCAGCGGGCAGTATGTGCTGCCCATGGGCCGCAACTACTGGCAGCTCAGCGCCTATCTGCGCGGCGAGCCGCCGCCCAGGCCCGGCTGGGTGCGCGAGGGCTGGCGGGGACGCGCCCTGGCCGACGCCATCCTCGCCCTGCAAGTCGTGGCGGCCCGAACCTCGTTGCCGCCCGCCGAGCCGTTTCGGTTGGGCGAGTTCGTCGGCGAGCTGGGCCGCCGGATCGCCCACAACCGTCCCGCCCTGGCTGCAGGATTGACCCCCATCATCGAGCCCCTGCTGTCTCACTGGCTGCCCCCCGAAGGGGCGTTGCCCCAGGCCTTCTGCCATGGCGATCTTCATCCCCTCAACGTCATCTGGCGGGGACAGGAGATCCTGGCGGTGATCGATTGGGAGTTCTGCGGCAACAAGCCGGTGGCGTACGACGCGGCGCTGCTGATCGGCTGCGTGGGCAGCGAGGAGCCCGTGGCGCTGACGGGCCCTCTGGTGCGAGCGTTGCTGGCGCGCCTGGGCCAGGCGGATCACCCTGCCGCGGGCGGCGGGGCCCTGTGGCCCCTGGTGTTGGCCATCCGCTTTGCCTGGCTCTCGGACTGGCTGCGCCGCGGCGATGAGGAGATGGTGGCCCTGGAGCTGGCCTACCTGCGGTTGCTGGTGGAGCGCCGAGAGGAGCTGGCGGCGACCTGGGCTGCGATGTAGGCCGCAGGCCCGCCGTCAGAGGCGGGCCTGGGCGCGAAAATCGGGCAGAAGGACGCAGGCTATAGATTGACCACGGTGCCCGTGCGGGCCGATTCCATGGCGGCGTCATAGACGCGCATCACCTGGAGCACCTGCTCGGGCTTGACGATCAACTCGGCGCCCTTGTTCAGCACGTCCGAGATATTCTGGTAGTAGCTCTTCCAGCTTCCGCGCACCGAAGGGATCACCTGCTCGTGGCGCTGGCGATCCTGCACGGTGACCACCCGCGCATAGGTCTCGGGGCTCTCCTCGGCCTCCTCGATGCGGCGCTGGTTCATGGGGCCTTCCTGGGGATCGAGGCCGTACTTGATCAGCGTGCCGGCATCGCCCATGACGTACCAGCGCGGCTTGGGGGCGGCGGCCAGGTTGCCGATCTCGATCTCGTAGCGCACGTCGTTCTCAAACGTCATGCGGATCACGCCGTGGTTGCCGATATCGATGGGCCATACGTCACGGTAGATGATGTCGCAATAGACGCTCTTGACGGGCACGGGCACGAGCTGCAGCGCCTGATCCATAAAGTGGGCGCCCCAATCGTACATGATGCCGCCGCTCAAGGCCTTGTTGCCGCGCCAGCCGCGGGGTCCGCCAAAGCCCATGATCGCCGCCTGGTACAGATAGGGCTCGCCGATGAGGCCATCCTCGATGACCTTGCGCACGGTGAGATAGTCCCAGTCCCAGCGGCGGTTGTGAAACACGGAGAGCATGACCTTGTTGCGCTGCGCCGCCGCGATCATCTCCTCCGCCTCGCGGGCGTTCAGGGCCATGACCTTGTCGGTGACCACGTTGCGCCCGGCGTCCATCGCCTGGATGGCCAGGTCGTGGTGGGTGTAGTGCGGCGTGGCCAACACCACCAGCTGAACGTCATCGTCCTCGAGCATCTCGTCGAGGCTGGCATAGATGCGCGCCTCGGGATGGTCCGCAGTCGCGGCCTGCTGCACCTCTGGGCTGCGCGCCGCGATGCCATGCAGCTGCAGGCCGTCGGCCAGCCCGGTGAGGTAGGTGTGAAACGCGCGGCCCGAGTACCCATAGCCCACAACCCCTACATTGATCACGTCTGATATCCTCCTGCGATGTTGAATGGATACGGGCGCCTGGCCGGCGAAGCGAGCTGCCCAGACGCCCCCATAGTATAACGGAAAAGCGCCGGTTGCGCCTGTCGGCATGTGGGGCGCGACACGCCCATCGCCGCGGGCGCTGCAGCAGGTGTCCGGCCAAAATGGCTTGCCCGAGCAGATGTGCTACAATAGAGGCGCTTGGGCGACGGGGCGACTCGTAAGGGGGGTAGGGCGATATCGTGAGCGACGAACAAGAGAGCACGCTACAGGAGTTGCTCAAGCTGGGGCAGCTCGGGTTGGATACCGGCTTCTGGGCCGAGGCGGAGGCCTACTATGAGCGCGCCCTGCGCATCTCGCCCGGCCATCCGGAGGCATTGCTGGGCAGGGCTCTGGCCTGCCGCACGCCGCGGCGCGCTCTGGATGCCGTGCGGGCCCTGCTGGCCGTCGTGCCCGATTCGCCGGAGGGCCTGCGCCTGGAGGCAGAGCTCCTGGAGCGCATCAGTGACGCCGACAAGGAGCTCGGGGGCAACACGAAGCGGGCTCGCAAGCGCCCCGAGGGCCAACCAGGCGCGCGGAGCCCCTGGTCGGCGATCGCGGCGGTGGGCGCCGTGTGTGTGCTCCTGGTCGCCGTGAGCTGGTTCGCCTCCCCCGACCTTCGCGGCCTTGTTGCGGATACGCTCGCACCCGTCGCGCCGGGCCTGGCGATGCCGGCCGCCGAGGGCACAGCCACTCCCCTGAGCGTCGATTCCGAGTTCCTCTCTCAGGCGTTCGCCGCCACGGTCCTCATCGTCACGACCGACCCCACGGGCCACTGGATGCAGCGGGGCTCGGGCGTGGTGGTGGATGAGCTGGGCCTGATCTTGACCAATCACCATGTGCTGGCCGACGACCGCGGCCGCCTGCTGAACGATGACGGCCTGGCGTTCATCGGCTTCTCCTCGGATGTCCGCCGCGCCCCCGACCGGTGGTATATCGCGGCGGCTGTGGCCCTGGACCCCCAACGCGACCTGGCAGTCTTGCGCATCCTCTCGACAGAGCAGGGAAAGTCGCTGACGGGGCATGCCTTCCAGCCGATTGCCCTGCGGCAAGATGGCGATCTCTCCCTGGGCGAGGGGCTGGTGGGGCTGGGGTATCCGGCGCTGGGCGGCGAGACGGTCACCCTGACGCGCGGCTCCATGGCGGGCTTTGCCTCTGCCCAGAACGAGATCCACCTGGGGAAGACCGATTCGGAGCTGCTCCCGGGCAGCAGCGGCGGCGCCGTCCTGGATTCCCAGGGTCGGCTGGTGGGCATCATCACCCTGACGATGACCGAGGCGCGCACCCAGGGGCGCTTGAGCTACTTTGTGCTGATCGACGAGGCCGAGGATCTGCTCCTCGAGGCCCGTCAAGCGCCGCGGCCCGTCCCCTCGCTGCGCTGGATGCGGAACCTGTTCCAGGCAGGCATGGTGGGGCGCTAAAGCCAACGGGCGCCGGGCGAGAGTGTGTGCCGGTCACGGCACCCTTCGCCCGGCGCCTTTTTGTTGCGCCGCATGGGCCGCGCGAGCTAGGTAAACAGCGGCTCGGCCTGCTGACGCTGCACCAGCGCGCGCATCACCTCGTCGCTGGGGCGCTCTGAGAGGCGCGAGGCGGCGGCCAGGATCTTGGGCAGCAGCCGCACGTCGCTGGACGTGTTCAGGAACACCCCCGGGCGACCCAACACCCAATGCACCGCCAGATCGATATCCGCCTGCTCGGTGAACGGCTCGTACCAGGTGGTGGTGTGGTGGGCATGTCCCTCCGGCCAGGGGCGACGGGTCAACGACTTGATCGTCTGCACCGCCACCTGGCGCGCCTGGCAGAGGGCCACCAGCTCCTCAAAGGCCTGGGCGTAGGCCGGGTTCTGCATCATGACAAAGTTGTAGGGCAGCAGCACCGAGTCAAAGGCAAAACGCTCCAGGCTGCGCTTGTGCATCACCGGCGCCTGGACGCCATGGCCCGTCACGCCGATGAAGCGGGTGAGGCCCTCCTCGCGGGCCTCGATGGCGGCCTTGAGAGCGCCATCCTCGCCCATGGCCGTCTCCCACTCGGACTCGTCCACCAGATTGTGGAGCTGCAGCAGGTCCACGTGATCCACACGCATCCGCTCCAGCGAACGCCGAATCTGGTCGTGAGCGGCCTGGTAGGTGCGCTCGCCCGTCTTGGTGGCCAGGAAGAAGCGCTGGCGGTGCTCGGCCATCCATGGCCCGATGCGCAGCTCGGCATCGCCATAGCTGGCGGCGGTATCGATATGGTTGACGCCATACTCGATCAGAACGGCCAGCGCCTCGTCGGCGACCTGCTGGGTCACGCTGCCCAGGGCGGCGGCCCCAAAGAGGGTGCGGGTGCTGGTGTGGCCTGTGCGACCAAAGGGTGCCATAGGAATCGGGGACATATCAGTACCTCCTATCGTGAATGAGACGGGGGCGCCTCCCCCACGGCGATGACGCATAGTCATGATAGCGCCGCGAAGGGTCGCCCGTCAAGGGGGGCCAGGCAGGGCCCAGGGTGACGCCTCTGTGGCCCTCACC
>DCTX01000022.1 GCA_002329325.1 Anaerolineales bacterium UBA1429 | reverse complement strand
ACCGAGCCCACCCCCTTTGGTCTGCACGATCTCGAGTTGGCCGTGGCCATCGCCCGCGACGCCCTGGGGTTGCCCGTCGGCGTGGTCATCAACCGCCATGGAGTGGGCGATTCTGGCGTGGAGGACTACTGCGCCCGGGCAGGCGTCCCCATCCTGTTGCGCATCCCTCTGGATCGGCGCATCGCCGCGGCCTACTCGGACGGAGCCCTCTGGGTGGACGCCTTGCCCGAATACCGCAAGCCGTTGCGCGCCCTGTTTGGCGCCATCGAGGATCTGATCGGAGCAGGCCGATGAAGCAGTGGGTGATCCTCAGCGGCAAAGGCGGCACNNGGCGGGCGCCCTGGCGCACCTGGCCGCTCAGGAGATTCGCCTGGTGCTGGCCGATGCCGACGTGGATGCCGCCAACCTGGAGTTGCTCCTGGAGCCCCGGCGGGTCGAGACCCATGATTTCGTCGGCGGCCAGGTGGCCTCGGCGGATGAGACCCACTGCACCAACTGTGGTGTCTGCGTCGCGGCCTGCCGCTTTGGGGCCCTTGAGGCAGCCGGTGAGACCCATCGCGTGGACGCCCTGGCTTGCGAAGGCTGCGCCGCCTGCGTCTACGCGTGCCCCACCGGGGCCATCTCCATGGTGGACCGGGTGAGCGGGCGCTGCTTCCGTTCAGAGACGCGCTACGGCCCGCTGTTCCATGCCCGCCTCACCCCGGGCCAGGAGAACTCGGGCAAGCTGGTCACCCAGGTCAAGCAGGGCGCCCGGCTCCAGGCCCTGGACCAGCAGGCCGATCTGCTGCTGGTGGACGGCCCGCCGGGCATCGGCTGCCCCACCATTGCCGCCATCGCCGGGGCCGACCTGGCCCTGCTGGTGGCGGAGCCCAGCGTCTCGGGCATCCACGATTGGGGGCGCATCCTGGGGACGATCCGCCTCTTTGGAGTGCCCGCCGTGGTCTGCATCAACAAGGCGGATATCAACCCGGCCCGCACCGACCAGATCCGCGCCCTGTGCGCCGAGGAGCATCTCCCCCTGGTGGGCGTGATCCCCTTTGATCTCGACGCCGTCGAGGCGACGGTCCGGCGTCGCCCGCTGACCGAGCATAGCGCGGGCCACGCCAGCGCCGCCCTCCGGGGCCTCTGGCATGGCTTGCGACAGCGGCTAGAATAGATGCACCCGATCCCACCGAGAAAGGAAGACGCACCATGGCGCTAAGCTGTCCCATCTGTGGCGTGCGGGCCTGCTCGCAAGGCCTGGAGGAGTCGTTGCCGCCCTTCTGTCCCACGCACACCCATCCGGAGGTGCTGGCGGCCGCTCGCCAGATCTACCAGGAGGACGCCGAGACGCGGCGCCTCTCGGTGGCGGCGGCCCAGGTGGAGGCAGAGGGCTACTGCCGCTGGCCTCGGGTGCAAGAGGTGATAGTCTTTGCCCGCAAGATCCAGGCCGAACACCTCGGCATCGCCTGCTGCGCGGGCTTGATCCGCGAGGCGCGCATCCTACAGGGCATCCTCGAATCCAACGGTTTTCGCGTCTCGGGCGTCTGCTGCAAGGCCGGCAGCATCCCCAAGGAGGAGGTCGGCCTGACCGACGCCGAAAAAGTGCGACCCGGCGGCTTTGAGGCGCTCTGCAACCCGGTGGGCCAGGCGCTCCTGCTCAACGCCGCCCAGACGGAGCTGAACATCGTCGTCGGCCTGTGCGTGGGCCACGATAGCCTCTTCTTCCGCCATTCGCAGGCGCCGGCCACCGTCCTGGTCGCCAAAGACCGGGTGACGGGGCACAACCCGGTGGCTGCCCTGTACACCAGCCAATCGTACTATAGCCGTCTCAACGATGTAGGTTGAGGCGAGTCCCGCTTTTGGGTTCTCGCCCAGGCGCGGCGGACCACGCCGCCCCTGGCGCGAGGTGTCCCCGGCATGCTTTTGGAGGTGCTGCCATGCAGATCGTCGTATCGGCCAGTGGCCATGACCTGGATGCGCCCATGAGTCAGGTGTTCGGGCGCTGCCCTACATTCCTGTTTGTGGATTCAGAGACCCTGGCCTACAAAGCGGTCCCCAACCCGGCCGTCAGCGCCCCCGGCGGGGCCGGGGTGCAGGCGGCCCAGTATATCGTCGATCAGGGGGCCCAGGCGCTGATCAGCGGCAATGTGGGCCCCAACGCCTTTGCCGTGTTCCGCGCCGTCGAGCTGCCCGTCTATGCCTGCAGTGAGGGATCCGTCCGGCAGGCGGTGGCGGCGTTGATCGAGGGGCGGCTGCAGCGCCTGGAGAGCGCGACGGGGCCATCGCACGTGGGAACAGGCCGGGGCGGAGGCCGCGGACGCAACCTCTAGCCACGTCAACCAACGATCGGATCATGGGAGAAAGGAGCACAATGCGCATAGCCGTTTCCGCCGAGGATGCCAGAGGGCTGGAGAGCGCCGTCAGCGCCCACTTTGGCCGCTGTCCCTACTATGTGTTGGTGGATGTCCAGGATGAGGCCATCCAGGCGACGGAGGTGATCGCCAACCCCTTCTTCGGCCAGCACCAGCCGGGGCAGGTCCCGGCCCTGATCCATGAGCAGCGGGCCGACGTGATGCTCTCCGGCGGCATGGGAGGCCGCGCCGTGGCCTTTTTCCAGCGCTACGGCATCGAGCCGGTGAGCGGCGCCGTCGGCTCCGTGGGCCAGGCGGTGGCGGCCTACTTGAGCGGTGAGCTACGCGGCGCGCCCCCCTGCGACGAGAGCGTCGCCCACGGCCACTCGTAGCCTGCGGGCCGCGCCCCGGCCCGCAGGGCGCTGAGAGGCGACGGCGCCCTGTTCGGGGCGAACACAAACGACGGGCGAGCACGGCGCATACATGCGCAGTTCGCCCTTGGGAGAGAACTGCACGAGGGGGGCAAGAAAACGTAAGGGCGAAGCTCGTCATCGCCCCATGCCGTTGGCAGCTTGCTGCCCCTCGCTTGATCGCCAGGCGGCCGACCGAATATACTATCCGGGCGATAGCAACAGAGCTTCCGTGGGAAGCGCAAACACCGGAGGAGGCCCGCCATGACGGATCGGTCGGTCGGCATCACCCATCTGTTGTTGGAGCGCCTGTTCGGCCCCGCTCCCGCCCACGTCAACGTGCGGCTGTGGGATGGCAGCGTGTGGCCGGAGCATAGGCCCGCAAAAGCCACCCTGGTGCTCAGGCACCCGGGCGCCCTGCGGGCCATGTTTCTGCCCGGCAACGAGGTAGCCCTGGCCGAGGCGTACCTGTACGATGACTTTGATGTCGAGGGCGACCTGGAGGTCCTGTTCGGCGTCGCCGAGGCGATCCCGGCGCGGGTGGCCTCCTGGAGCGAGCGCCTGATGCTGGCCCGCCACCTGCTGCGGCTGCCGCCCGCGACCCAGCGACGCCCTGCCGCCAGGGGCCCGGCCCGGCTGCGCGGTCGCCAGCACTCGGTCGAGCGCGATCGGCAGGCCATCGCCTACCACTATGACGTCTCCAACGACTTTTACCAGCTCTTTCTCGATAAGCGCATGGTCTACTCGTGCGCCTACTTTGCCTCGCCGGAGGAGGATCTGGATCCGGCCCAGGAGCGCAAACTGGATTACATCTGTCGCAAGCTGCGGCTGCAGCCTGGCCAGCGCCTGCTGGACGTGGGCTGCGGTTGGGGCGGCCTGGTGATCCACGCGGCCCAGCGCTACGGCGTGGATGCCACCGGCATCACCCTGAGCGCCGCCCAGGTGGAACTGGCCAACGCCCGCATCCGCGAGAACGGCCTGGCCGACCGCGCCCGCGTGCTGCTGCAGGACTATCGCCAGGTGGATGCCTCCCGGCCCTATGACGCGCTGGTGAGCGTGGGCATGTTCGAGCACGTGGGGCGGGCCTTGCTGCCCACCTACTTTTCCCGGGCGCTGAGCCTGGTGCGGCCGGGCGGCGTCTTGCTCAATCATGGCATCGCCAAGGGCGGCCGGGCGGTGGCGAGCAAGGGCAAGAGCTTCTCCGATGCCTATGTCTTTCCCGATGGCGAGCTGACGCCCATCCATATCACCCTCGAAGCTGCCGAGAGCACAGGCTGGGAGGTGCGCGACGTGGAAAGCCTGCGCGAACACTATGTCCTGACTCTGCGCCACTGGGTGCAGCGGCTGGAGGAGCGCCATGCCGAGGCGCTGCGCTATGTTCAGGAGGCCACCTACCGTGTCTGGCGCCTGTTCATGGCGGGCTCGGCCCATGGATTCGCCACGCAGCGCCACAACGTGTATCAGACCCTGCTGGTCAAGCCCGGGGCCGGCGGCAAGAGCGGCTTGCCCCTCACGCGGGCCGACTGGTACAAGTCCCGCGAGGCCCAGCCGGCGTGAGCCGCCCCGCGGCTGCACAGCCTCCGCGGACTTGCATTTTCGGCCAAGCCTGGTATAGTTGCACCCGGTCCCCTGAATGTGCTTTCAGGTGGGGCCGGGTGCTCGGATAACTATCCTTCCTGCTCTGGCGGGTTCAATGGCGAGCCCGTCATCAGGAATTGGTTCGATCAGGCGCATCGGCGAGATACAACCCTCTCGCCGGTGCGCCTATCTTTTGGCGCCTGCCAGGAGGATCACCTGCTCCAGCGCCATCTTGAGGCTGCCCTCGTCGGCGACGCCCTGCCCGGCGATGTCATAGCCCACGCCATGGGCGGTGGTGCCCAGGGGCACAGGCAGCCCTTCGAACAGGGTCACCCGTTGCGCCATAGGCTGCAGCTTGCGGGCGATGTTGACCTGGTCGTGATACATGCCCACCACGCCGGTGAACTCGCCGTTCAGGGCCCGGGCAAAGACCGTGTCCGCCGGCAGAGGGCCGATGGCGTCGATCCCTTCGGCACGAGCGTCGGCCACAGCGGGGCCGATCTCGGTGATCTCCTCGGTGCCGATGGCGCCGCCCTCGCCGCCATGCACGTTCAGCGCCGCCACCGCGATAGGGGGGTTCGTGTGCCCGGCGCGCTGCATCACATCGGACAGGCTGCGGATGTAGCGCAGCACGTTGGCCCGTGTGATCTGCCCGGCGATGGTGTGAAAGGGCACGTGCTCCGTCACCGCCGTCACCCACACGCCTCGCATGATCCCCAGGATAAAGGCATCCGGGCAATGGGTGCGCTCGGCCATGTACTCCAGTTCGTCGCCAAAGGAGTAGCCCAGCAACGCCAGGGACTCCTTGTTGAGGGGCGCCGTGACGATCCCCTGGATGCGCCCGTCCAGGGCCAGGTCACAGACGAGATCGAGTTGCGAGAGGATCACCCGGGCCGTGGCCTCGCTGAGGGCGCCCCAGGGGGTATCCGGCGGCGCCGCGACGGGGCCGGGCAGCACGTCCAGGGCCGCCCCGTACTCAGCCTCCTCCAGGGTGGCGATGGCGTGCAAGGCGGGCGCCCCCTCCACCAGGCGAGCCGCCCGCGCCCAGGTGGCGAGATCGCCTAGCAACACAGGGCGACAGCGGGCCCGCAACGCGGGATCGCGCAGAGCCTTGAGCGAGACCTCAGCCCCGACCCCGGCGGGGTCTCCCACGGTGATAGCGATGATGGGTAGAGTCATGGCAACGCCCCTTTCTGCGGAGAATAGAACAGGCTTGCAGCAAGATAGCGCGGTTGAGGCGGGCCCGTCAAGGATGGGCGCGTCAGATCAAGAACAGCCGTGCCAGCGACGGACATTCAGTCAAATGAGAATCATACCGGACGGGGAAACTCTTCTTCTAGAGCCCGCGTTGACATGGCCCGCGCAGAGAAGTGGTGTTGTCAATCAGTGAAAATGT
>DCTX01000043.1 GCA_002329325.1 Anaerolineales bacterium UBA1429 | reverse complement strand
GCTGCTTGTGTCACGCATCCTCGGCCCGGCGGCGCGGGCGGCAGGTCGCTCAACGGCAGCACGCGCACGAGCCGCAGCACACGTCGTCACGCGCCCAGAGCGCTGTCCTAGTCAATGGTCCACTTGGCCAGGCCCTCCGGGAGGGCCGCCGGCTGCCGGCAGGTGGTGGTCAGCATGACGTGGCGGTTCTCCGCCGAGGCCTCGTGGATCGCATTCACGATGTCCACCACATGGCACGCCATCTCGCCACTCGCCCGGTGCACGCGCTTGTTCTTGATCGCCGAAGCCATGTCGGCCACGCCCACACCACGGCTGTTGCCGTTGTAGCCAAACTCGGACTCCACAGGGATCATCTCGCTGCTGTCGTTCTTGCGCAGGTACAGCGTCCCGCCAAAGTTGTTCGGGTCGATGCAGCGCAGCGAGGCCTCGCTGCCATAGATCTCGATGTGCGGCAGATCCGTGCTCCACACGTCCGCCGTCATCAGGAACTGGCACACGGCACCGTTGCTAAAGTCCAGCAGCCCGGCGATGTGGCTCGGGGCGTTCACCTTGCGCATCTCACCGCCGCGCTCGCGCTCCGGCCAGGTGATGCGGGCCGAACCGGTCACCCGGCTGACGGGCCCCAGCAGGTTGATCAACGCATGCAGGTAGTACGGCCCGCGGTCAAAGGCCCAGCTTCCGCCGTACTCGAAAAAGTCGGTCATGTAGAAGCTGGTGTAGCCATCGGGCCGGACGACCCGAGGACGAGGCACCGCGCGGGCATGCAGATTGGCAAAGGCGCCCACCGGCTCGCCGATAACGCCGCGGTCGATCAGCTTGCGGGCCGTCTGCCAGGCCCCCCCAAAGAATGTGTCCGGCGCTCCCCCTACCCGCAGGCCCATGCTGCTGGCGCGCGCCAGGAGCTGCTGCGCCTCGTGGCGATACACCGCCAGCGGCTTTTCCGTGTACACGCTCTTGCCGGCGTTCAACACCTGCATCCCCACCTGCCCGTGCACGCGGTGCGGGGTCAGGTTGATCACGATCTCGATCTCGGGATCCGCCAGCAGGTCCTCCACCGTCGCGGCCTTGGCGATGCCATACTCCGCCGCCCGCGCCTGGGCCGCCTCCAGCCGCACGTCGGCCACCGTCGTGATCTCAAAGGCATCGAACTTTTTGCTGTTCTCCAAGTAGATGCCGCTGATGGTCCCGCATCCGATGAGACCGACCTTTGTGGGTGAATCCGTCATGACTCTCCTTTCCTAGAGCAAGTTGCCGATCCTCTGTATCGTACACGGATTGAGGGTGAAAGCAAGCATCGGGTAGACGGATTGCACAACCCGCGCCTTTGCCGCCAACGAGCGGCACGCGCAAGGCCGCCCATCCCTGCAGGCAGGGTCAGCGGGCCTGTGTGTTGGCGCCGAATGGGCGCGACGCTATAATAGGGCCTCACAGTGCCCGACGTCTTGGCGCCTCAGCACCCCAGGAGCCGCGCCGCAACGAGGAGAACCCATGGCGATACAAGACCTGGCCCACCGTGCCCGCGCCGCCCAAGAGCGCGTGGTGGATTTCTGCGCGCGGCTGGTGCGCGCCCCCAGCATGACGGGCGACGAGGCCGAGATCGCCGCGCTGGTGCGCGCCGAGATGGAGGCCCTGGGGCTGGATGAGGTGACCACCGACGCCGCCGGCAATGTCATCGGCCTTTTGCGGGGCGGCTCTGGCCCCAGCCTCATGCTCCACGCCCACATGGATATCGTCGATCCTGGTGATGCCGCCCGCTGGACCTATGCGCCCTTTGCGGGCCAGGTCGCCCAGGGGCACATCTGGGGGCGCGGCGCCGTGGATGACAAGGGTTGCCTCGCCGCCCAGATCTATGCCCTGGGATTGCTGCGCGAGGCGGGCGTGCTGCCGCCCGGCGACCTCTATGTGGCCGCCGTAGTGGGCGAGGAGATCGGGGGCCTGGGCACCCGCCTGCTGGTGGAGCATCTGCGCCCCGACCTGGCCATCGTTGGCGAGCCCTCCAACAACACCCTGCGGCGCGGCCATCGGGGGCGCTTTGAGTTCATCATCACGCTGCACGGGCGCTCGGCTCATGCCAGCATCCCCCAAGAGGGGCGCAACCCTCATTATGCCATGAGCCGCTTTCTGCTGGCCCTGCGCCAGGCGCCCATGGCCCAGGACGCAGATTTCGGGGCCACCACGGCTGTGCCTACCCTGACCTATGTGGATCAGACCAGCAGCAACGTGATCCCCGCCGCCGTGACGGTGCACTTGGATTGGCGCAACGCCCCCGGCGAGACGGTGGCCCAGGCCCGTAGCCGGATCGAGGGCCTCCTGGCGGAGACGCTGGAGCCAGACATCCGCGCCGAGATCCGCATCGCCAGCCGCGAGGTGTGCTCCTATACCGGCCTGCGCCGCACCGTCGAGCACGCCGTAACGCCCTTCTGGATCGCGCCCGACGATCCGCGCCTGCTGGCCGCCCAGAGCGCCGTCGCGGAGGCTTTGGGCCATCCCGTGCCCGTGGAGGTCTGGCCCTTTTACACCGATGGCGGATTCTTGCATGCCGTGGGCGTCCCCTGCATCGGATTCGGCCCCGGCGACCCCGCCATGGCCCATGTGGCCGATGAGCGCCTGCCTGTGGCGCAGTTGGTGGAGGCGACGGTCGGCTACATGGCTTTGGCCCTGCGGCTGAGCCAACCGAGGTCCTGATCGCGCCCGAGATATCACGAGGCTAGGTAGCATCGGAGGCGTCCAATGGTTGAGGCGGTGCGCCGCCAGCGGATCCGTCGAGCGTTGCTGGTGCTCTCTTTTGTGCTCTTTCCTTTCAGCCTTTATTACTTTTCGCCCGTCTTGGTGCTAGCGGGCGCGGCCACCGGCGTCGCCGCCGGCAGCCTCCTGGTCTTTGGCGGCCAGTTCCTCTCCGGGCTGTTCGTGGGCCGCGGCTGGTGCGGCTGGCTCTGCCCGGTGGGCGGCCTGGCCGATTGGTTGATGGGGGCGGTGGACCGGCCCGCCAGGGGTGGGCGCTGGGACTGGATCAAGTGGGCCATCTGGCTGCCCTGGGTGGCACTGCTGGCTGTGCTGGCCGTCCGGGCCGGCGGGTTCGCCCGGGTGGACCCGCTGTACATGACCGAGGGCGGCCTGCCCCTCAGCGAGCTGAGCGGCTATATCGTCTACCTGGCGGTGACGTTCCTGGTCGCGATCCTTTCCCTCACCGCCGGGCGGCGCGCCTTCTGCCACTATGTCTGCTGGATGGCGCCGTTCCTGATCCTGGGGACGCGCCTGGGGCGCTGGCTGCGGCTGCCCAGGCTGCATCTGGTCGCGGATGCGGGGCGTTGCATAGATTGTCTGCGCTGCAATTCGCTCTGCCCCATGAGCCTCGATGTCCACGCCATGGTGCAGCGGGGCTCCATGGCCAACGACGAGTGCATCCTGTGCGGCCGTTGCGTGGATGGCTGCCCCCGGAGCGCCATCGGCTACCGCTGGGGAGCGCGATAGCGCAAGGTTCCGCGAACACGAGATTCGGCCGTGCATGAGCCAGACGTGGGGGCAGAGATCGTCTTTGCCCACCGATTGATGAACCTTGTGGAGGAAGGATACCAACATGACAACGTTCAACGGTTTGGGGATGCATCTGGGCAACCTGGCGCGGATCTCGGATGCCGAAAGTCGCTCCATCAGCCCCGAGAACTATGACGGGGCAAAGGGCAGGGGCGGTATGGCCACCCAGGGCACCGGCGCCGATTGCGCCCGCGACCTGGGCCAGGGGTGGAAGATCTCACCCTCGGTGCGCATCCAGCCGGGCGAGACCTTCGAGCTGGCCGACATCGCCGGGCCGGGCGCCATCCAGCAGATCTGGATGACCGCCACCGGCAACTGGCGCTTTAGCATCCTGCGCATCTATTGGGATGGCCAGGAGCAGCCCTCGGTCGAGTGCCCGGTGGGCGACTTTTTCGCCTGCGGCTGGGGGCGCTATGCGCCGCTGACCTCGTTGGCGGTGTGCGTCAACCCCGGCAGCGCCTTCAACTGCTACTGGGAGATGCCCTTCCGCCAGCACTGCCGCATGACCTTTACCAACATCAACACCGAGCCGATGACCCTCTACTACCAGATTAACTACACCCTGACCGACGTGCCGGAGGATGCGGCCTACTTTCACGCCCAGTTCCGGCGGGTCAACCCCCTGCCCTACAAGGAGATCTACACCCTCCTGGACGGGGTGCGCGGACGGGGCCAGTATGTGGGCACCTATATGGCCTGGGGCGTGAACAACCGGGGCTGGTGGGGCGAGGGCGAGATCAAGTTCTACCTGGATGGCGACCAGTGGCCCACCATCTGCGGCACGGGCACCGAGGAC
>DCTX01000047.1 GCA_002329325.1 Anaerolineales bacterium UBA1429 | reverse complement strand
GCGCAACGGGCGGTTCTGCGCCCCTCGACGGCGATCCGTGGCGCGCCGCGCCAGCGCCCCTAATCCTCTTCTTCGTCGATCCGCTCCAGCTTGAAGATCACCGGCCGGGTGCCGTCGTTGCAGCAGGTGATCATCATCTTCTCGTCGTTCGTCCAGCCCCGCATGATCGAGCCGCCCTGGAGCGCCGCATACACATAGCGGCTGATGCAATCCCAGGCCTCGGAGCAGAACTGCCCGTGCAGCATCCGGTCAAAGCCCCGCTGGTCTACGATGAACTCCTGCCCATCGTGGAAGAGGCTGCACGGCCCGACGTCCGGATCTGCCAGGTACTCGGCGGCCAAGTCCGGAAAGAACTCTCTGCGCAGTACCGTGATCCTGCACTTGTGCTTCATCCGTTTCCTCCAAACCCGATCGTGACCGCATGCGCGTTTCGCTCGCCCAGTGGGCGCCCTCGGTAACAATACCCCGGCCCTCTGGCGCCTTGGCGCGCTTTGCGCTCTCTGCGCGGGTATCGCCTGCTGCGGCTAGCCTTCGCGGGCGGCGCTCAGTCGGCCCGTCACGGCCCAGCTCACGGCCAGGCCCACCCCCGCCGTCACCAGCAGCATGGGCCGGATGCCCCAGGCATCGGCCAGGACGCCGCTCAGGGCCGGGCCGGCGAACATGCCGATGGCGTACACCGCCTGGTGAAAGCCCATGGCCGTGGTGCGCTGGCCGTCCTCCACGTCGCGGATCGAGAGGCCCATGAGCACCGGATAGCCGATGCCCAGGGAGAGGCCGATGGCCACCTGCACCACAAAGATCATCGGCAGGCTATGGGCCAGGGCGGCGCCCCCAACCCCCAGGGCCGTCAGCAGCGCGCTGGCGTAGACCATCCGGCGGGTGCCCATGTAGCGCACCACCGCCGTCGCCAGCAGGTTGCCCAGGGTCACCACGGCGATGTTCATGCTGAGCAGCAGGCTCAGGGATACGTCCGTCGCCCCGAGTTGGCGCGCCAGCAGCGGGATGAAGGAGAAGGTCGCGGCCCAGTTGGCGTATTGCTGCAGCATGCTGAGCAGCGAGGGCAGCAGGACGTCGCGTCGCGATACCAGGCGAGCCACATTGCCCAGGGAGGGCGCCTTGGGCGCCTGGGCGCGCTCGCGGGCGGGCAGCATGGTCAGCACCGCCAGCACCGCCGCCCCCGCGGCCAGTGAGAAGGCAAAGCCATAGCCCTGCCAGTTGTTCAGCGTGCCGGTGACGCCCGTCGCCAGGATGCGGCCCACGCCGCCGATGAAGGTGAGCAGGGCGCTGGCGCGCACGGCGTCCTTGGGCGGGAAGAAGCTGCTAAAGAGCACCACCAGGGGCACCCAGGTGCCCGCCGCCAGGCCGGTGATGGCCCGGCCTATCAGCAGGGCGCTGCCGCTCTCGGCGGTGCCCAGCATCCAGGCGCCCAGGCCGCCCAGCGCCAACCCCACCAGGATGAAAGGTTTGCGTCGGCCCACCCAGTCGGCGGCGATGCCCAGGGGCAGCCGGATGATCGCCTGCCAGAGGCCGTACATCGAGAGGATCAGGCCCACCGTGGCCAGGTTATCCACCTTGGCTTCGACGTAGGTGGGCAGCGTTGGGGCGTAGAGGTACAGGGAGATCCAGTACATCAGCACGGCTACGCTGGTGAGGATGATCATCACGCGGCGGCTGCTGGTGCGCGGCTCGGCAAGCGAAGGTTGACTCATGGGGCTCCTTGACTGTGGGTGTTCCCGACGATTCTAGCGACACTGCCGCGGTTCGCCAAAACGCCGCAGTCAAGGCGTATCCTCAGACGCCGCCCGGCCGTCACCCGCCAGGTGGGTGGGGGCGGGGATACTGCGCCGCCATGCGCGCGGCCAGGCTGGTGCGGCGCGCGGTGGAGCGGCTGCGCTGGATGGCCGTGCGCACCGCCCGCTCCTGGGTGACCAGCACCGCCAGCCGACGCGCCCGCGACAGGGCCGTGTAGAGGATGTTGCGCTCTAGCATGACATAATGACTGGTGAGGAGGGCGATGACGACGGCAGGCCACTGGGAGCCCTGGGCCGAGTGCACTGTCATGGCCCAGGCATGCACCAGATCGTCCAGCTCGGCCAGGGTGTAGGGCAACACCTGATCGTCAAAGCGCACGTGGACCGTCTGATCTTCCCGGTGGATGGCCGTGACGAAACCCAGGTCGCCGTTGAACACGCCCTTGCGATAGTCGTTGCGGGTCTGGCGCACCTTGTCGCCCACCCGCAGGGTGAGCCGGGGGCCATCGGCCGCCCGCCCCAGGGAGAGCTCCTGCTTGCCGGGGGCGGGGGGGTTCAGCCGCGCCTGCAGAGCGGCGTTGAGGGCCTGCACCCCGGCGTGGCCGCCATGCATGGGCGAGAGCACCTGCACCTCGGCGGGGGGCACGCCCAGGTAGCGGGGCAGCCGCTCGGCGGCCAGCTCTACGATCAGATCGCGAGCCTCTTGGGGCGTGGCGCGCAGCATCTCGTAATAGTCAGAGCCCTCGGGCGCCCCTGCCAGGGGGCGCTGGCCCTCCCGTACCCGGTGGCAGTTGACCACGATCAGGCTGCGGTCGCGGGCTTCCTGGCGAAAGATGGTATCCAGGCGCACCACCTCCAGGCCGGGGGCGCTCCTGGCCTCCGCCAGGGCGATCAGGTCCTGCAAGGGCGCACCCGGGCCCACAGGAGGGAGCTGATCCACGTCGCCTACCAGGAACAGGTGGGTGTTGGGCGCCAGCCGCTCGACGATCTGATCCATCAGCCAGAGATCGATCATCGAGGCCTCGTCTATGATCAGCACCGTCTCGCGCACCGGCTCCGGGCTCTGCGCCTCGGCGCCAAAGCCGATCCCCAGGTGCCGGTGAACCGTGGCCGCCGGGCGCTCGGCGGTATCGGCGAGCTGCTTGCTGGCCCGGCCCGTGGTGGCGCACAGGGCGTAAGAGATCTCCTGCGCCTCCAGGCAGCGGATCAGGGTGCGCATGGTGGTCGTCTTGCCGGTGCCGGGGCCGCCGGTGAGCACCACCAAGCGCTGGCCACACAGCAACCGTACGATGGCGCGGCGCTGGTCGGCGGTCAGGGCGCTGGGGCTGGCGGCAGCGACCTGCTTCTCGGCGACGTGGGGCGCGAGCTGCAGCGCCTCGGCGGGCGGCGCGTCCAGCCAGGCGGCAAGCCGCCGGGCGATGCGCTCCTCGGCCTGGGCCACGGCCCGCAGGGAGATGCCTTGAGGCGCATCCGCCTCCAGCCCCAGGGGTACGCGCAGCGCGCGCCCCTGGGCGATGAGGGCGTCGAGCGGGCCGGCCAGCAGCTCCTGGGGGGCTTCCAGCAACTCGGCGGCCTGGCCCAGCAGCTCGTCGGGGGCGGTCCACAGGTGGCCGTCGTTCAGCGCCTGGGTGAGGGCGTGGAGCAGCCCGGCCTGCAGGCGCTGGGGCGCGAGGGCATCCAGCCCCAGGGAGCGCCCGATGCGATCGCAGGTCTTGAAGCCAAAGCCGCGCACCTGCTCGGCCAGGAGGTAAGGATCGGTGGTGATGGCCTGCCAGGCGTCGCGCCCCAACTCGCGATAGATGCGCTGGGCCTGGCTGGGGGTGAGGCCGGCCATGCCCTGCAGGTTGGCCATCAGCTCGTGGATGCCCTGGTGCTCGGCCCAGCTCTCTCGGATCTGCTGCGCCCGCACGGGCCCGATGCCGGGCACCTCGCGCAGCCGCGCGCCCCCCTCATCCAGCACCTGGAGGATGCCCTCGCCAAAGTGCGCGACCACCAGGCGGGCATAGTGGGGCCCCAGGCCCTTGATGCTGGCGCCCGCAAGGTAGCGCTCGATGGCCGCCAGGGTGGTGGGCACCTGGGGGATGGCCGCCGTCAGACGCACCTGGGGGCCGAAGCGCGGATCCTCTCGCCAGACGCCCTGGATGCGGTAGCAGGCGCCCACCTCTGGGGCGTGCAGCGTGCCCACGGCCGTCAGGGGCTGGGCGTCCCCCTCCTCCTCGGCGGGGACCAGTTGCACCACGGCATAGTCGTTATCGGGGTTGTGAAAGGTGACGCGCGCCACCGAAAAGAGCCCCTCTATGGGCTCGCCCTCGGTGCCAAAGGAGAAGGATCGCTGACGGGCAGGGGGGTCGCCGTTCGGGGGTGTCATGGCCGCGTTGCTCCCGGGTGGTTCACGGGCCCATTGTAGAGGCCGCGGGTGGGCGCGTCAAACGGGATGGGCGGCCGTCCGGCGCGGCCCGCGATCCAGGGCCCCGCGAGGGCGCGGGAGCAGCACGTCTTCGCCCTTGGCGTCCGTGATCTGCCAATGGCACCGTATCATAGGGTCGACCTTGACATCGCCGCGCCATGGAGCGGAAAACCCATTGACATCCCGCCAATTCTCACCTAAGCTCATCCTTGTATGGCTGATCTGGCCGGGTTTGGGAGCTTGAGCCCGCTGGAGGCGCATCTCCTGCCCTTCTCTGCGGTGGGCTCGCGAATTTGCCCCTGCCTGGCGATCCGGTCGGCTCCTTGCGAGGCAGAGGATGCTCCCTGCCTGCGGCTGTGCCCTTGCGCCGAGAAAGGGTAGTAGGTGAGTGGATGTGAGCGCACAACATGGGATCGTCGTTCAGGTCCAGGGTCTGACCAAGCGGTATGGCGCCATCACGGCGGTGGATGACGTCTCGTTCGCCGTCCGCCGGGGGGAGGTCTTTGGCTTGTTGGGGCCCAACGGGGCGGGCAAGACGACGACCATCGAGTGCATCGAGGGGCTGCGGCAGCCCGATGCGGGCTCCATACGGGTGCTGGGCCTCTCGCCCCTGGAGGATGGCTACGAGCTGCGGCAGCGCATGGGCGTCCAGTTGCAGACGGCCGCTCTGCCCCCCCGGATCAAGGTGGGCGAGGCCCTGGACCTCTTTTCGGCCTTTTACCGCAAGAAGGTGGATTGGCGGCTCCTGCTGGAGCAGATGGGGCTGGCCGAGAGGCGCGGGAGCTACCTCGCCAAGCTTTCCGGCGGCCAACGGCAGCGAGTCTTTATCGCGTTGGCGCTCCTCAACGACCCGGAGCTCGTCTTTCTGGACGAGTTGACCACGGGCCTGGACCCGCAGGCGCGCCGCGCCATGTGGGACCTGGTGCGCGACATGCGCTCGGGCGGCAAGACCGTCTTCTTGACCACCCACTTTATGGAGGAGGCGGAGCGCCTGTGCGATCGGGTGGCGATCATGGATCATGGCAAGATCGTCGCGCTGGATACCCCCGGCAACCTGATCGCCTCACTGCAGGCCGAGCATCGGATCGTCTTTAGCCTGGAGCAAGGCTCCTGCGAGGAGGCGCTGGCCCAGATCCCCGGCGTGATCCGCGTGGAGCGGCTTGGCGATCGCGTCATCGTGTACGGCCAGAAGGAGGGACTGCTGGGCAGCGTGGTCAGCGTCCTGGAGGCCCAGGGCGTCACCGTGAGCGACCTGCGCACCGAGCAGCCGAACCTGGAGGATGTGTTCCTGGCGCTGACCGGGCGAGAGATGAGGGAGTAGCATGTCTCAAGCGCGTGCCATAGGAAAGCTCATCATTGTGCAAGCCAAGCTCTACCTGCGGGAGCCCGTGAGCGTCTTCTTTACGCTTCTCTTTGCGCCCATGCTGTTGATCCTCATGGGCTTTGTCCTCGGGAACGCGCCCTCGCCCGAGTTCGGGGGGCGCGGCGCGCTGGATGCCTACGTGCCCGGGTACGCATCCATCGTCATCGGCATGGTGGGGCTGATCGCGATACCCATCGGCATCACGACGCTGCGAGAGGCCGGGGCGCTGCGCCGCTTCCGGGCCACCCCGCTGCGTCCCCTGGCCTACATTGCCGGAGACGTGGTCGTCTACCTGGTGATGATGGCATTGGGGATCCTGCTGCTCTCGTTGGTCGGCATACTCGTGTACGGGGTGCCGTTCGAGGGCAACTTGCTGCTCTGGAGCGCGGGCGTTCTGCTGAGCGAGGGCGCCTTCCTGGCCCTGGGCTATGTTCTCGCCAGCGTGATCCCCGGCGCGCGGGCCGCGACGGTGGTGGGGAACGTGGTGCTCTACCTGATGGTCTTCTTCTCAGGCTCCACGGTGCCGCTGAGCATCATGCCCGAATCGGTGCGGCGCGTCTCCAACCTGATCCCCCTGACCCACGTGGTGACGCTCCTGAGGGGGCTCTGGTTTGGCGACCCGGCCCAGCAGCACCTGCTAGAGGTCCTGGTGCTGGGTGGGATGCTGGTCGTGGGCACGATCGTGGCGGCCCTGACCTTTCGCTGGGAGTGACCGCCTGACGGCGCCAGCGGCGCGTTCGCAATGCAGTTTGCTTGGGGGTTGACGTATCGTGCGGGCCTGTGGTAACGTCTGGCCACAATGGCGCGGACGGACGTGAGCATATTCCCGGAGGTCAACCATGCCTGTTGCTCCCTCGCCAGAAGAGAGCCCCTCGCGCGGACCAAGCGCGTCTTCTGTGGGCGCCTTTCAGTTCGTGCTGCACAGCCATCTCCCCTATTGTCGCCGCGCCGGGCGCTGGCCCCACGGCGAGGAGTGGCTGCACGAGGCCTTGGCCGAGACCTATGTACCCCTGCTGGATACGCTGAGCGACCTGCACCAGCGCGGCCTGCCCTGCCGGATGACCCTGAGCATGAGCCCGGTGCTGGTGGAGCAGCTGGCCGATCCCGACGTGTGCGCCAACTTTTTGGCGTATCTCGATGAAGAGATCGAGATGTCCGGCCGAGACATAGCCCGCTTTGCCGAAGGCGAGGATGCCCAACTCCACTTTCTGGCCGGGTTCTATCGCGATTACTATCAGGGCATCAAGCGCAGCTTTACAGAGCGCTATGGCGGCGATGTGATCGGCGCGCTGCGCCGCCTGCAGGATGCCGGCTGCATCGAGATCAGCACCTGCGCGGCGACCCACGGCTATCTGCCGCTCCTGAGCCGCGACGCCTCGATCTATGCCCAGATACGGACGGCCGTCGCCAGCTATGAACGGCACTTTGGGCGCCCCCCGCGCACCATCTGGCTGCCCGAGTGCGCCTATCGCCCCGCCCGGCGGGACGCCGACGGCACGCTGCGCCCTGGCATCGAGGCGTTTCTGGCGGCCCAGGGGCTGCGCTGTTTCTTTGTCGAGACCTCGGCGATCGAGCGGGGGCGGCCGGGTTACCGTCCGCGCCCGGCCCTGGCCATGGGGCCCTATGCCATGGCCGAGCGCCGCTATCGCGAGGCCACGGGCGATTCTGTCGCCGAGGAGGCCAGGGCTGCGCTGCAGGCCGATGGCGCCGGCACCACCTATCGCGCCTACCATGTGGCCGAGCCCGATGGCTCGCTGTGCGAGCCGCCCGTGGCCGTCATCGGGCGCAACGAGCGCACCGGCATGCAGGTCTGGTCGGCGGAGTGGGGCTACCCCGGCGACGCCGACTATCGCGAGTTTCACCGCAAGGACCCCGTATCCGGCCTGCAGTATTGGCGCGTCACCGGGCCCAATGTGGAGCTGGGCGATAAGGACGTCTATCATCCGGACTGGGCCGAGGCCAAGATCGCGCAGCATGCCGAGCACTATGCCGGGCTGGTGGAGGACCTGGCGCAGGACTATTACCAGCAGACGGGGGAATACGGCCTGATCTCCTCCAACTATGATACCGAGCTGTTCGGGCACTGGTGGTTCGAGGGGGTGCGTTGGATCGGGCAGGTGCTGGCCCATCTGGCCGAGAGCCCCCTGGTGGACCTGGTCACTACCGATGGCTACCTGGGGGGCCATGCCCCCGAGCACGCCATCGCCCTGCCCGAGGGCTCTTGGGGGGCCGGCGGCACCCACTGGACCTGGGACAACCCCGATACCCACTGGATGTGGGCGCCGATCCACGCGGCGGAGCGACGTATGGAAGGGCTCGTGGCCCGCTATCCCCGGGCGGAGGGCGCCTGCCGGACGGCCCTGAACCAGGCGGCCCGAGAGCTGCTCTTGCTCCAGGCCAGCGATTGGCCCTTCCTGGTGACCACGGGCCAGGCGGGCGAGTATGCGACGCGCCGGTTCAATGAGCACGTCAGCCGCTTCCAGCAACTGGCCCAGGCGCTGGAGGATGGCGACATCGTCCAGGCCGAGACGTTGGCCGCCGGCTTCTTTGAGCTGGACAACGTCTTTCCCGATCTGGACTATGCCTGGTTCGCCGAGCGCCAGGGTCGCCCGTGAGCCGCCGCTGTGACCGCGATACATAGCAAGGCAAGGATGCCATGGACCTGACCGGTGCGCCCCTCTACCAACAGATCGTGGACGAACTCGCCGAGCGGATCGAGAGCGGGGCCTATGGCCCTGGCGACAAACTCCCCAGCGAGCGCGCCCTGTGCGACGAGTTCGAGGTCAGCCAGATCACCGTGCGTCGCGCGTTGCGAGAGTTGGCCCATCTGGGGCGGGTGTATAGCCGGCATGGACTGGGCTGGTATGTGTGCCAGGTGTCCCCCGCCGACGCGCAGCCCGAGGTGGCCCTGGTGGTCGGGGAGAGCGACTCGCTGCTCTGGCGGCTGCTGCCCGCGTGCGTCCAGGCCCTGGATGAAGCGGGCATTCGCGTTCAGGCGCTCTTCTGCCGGGATGGGCAGGCCGGTGCCGACGAGCTGCGCGCCCTGCTGGCCGAGCTCTCGCCCCGGGCCGTGCTCTGGGCCGTGGCCGGCGCGGAGCAGGAGCTTCTACGGCGCTACCAGGCGCTCTCTCAGGGGATCAGCATCCCGGCGCTGCTCTTTCCCCGCCAGATCGACGGTTTGGACCTGCCTGCCATCGTGCTGGATGAAGGCGCTGGCGTGGCGCAGACGGCGGCGCATCTGATGGCCCTGGGGCATCGGCGCATCGCCTACCTGGGCAGCGATCCCTCCCTGGCCGAGGGGTGGCGGCGCTACTGGGGGTTCGCCTCGGCGATCTGGGAGAAGGGCCTCGACCTCCCTTTGGATTGGATCCTGGCGGCGCCGGTCGCCGGGGCCATCGAGCAGGCGCGCCTGGAGGCCCTTTTTGACGGCGCCCTGCGGCCAAGCGCCGTAGTCTGCGCCACCGACGCCCTGGCAGCAGAGCTGATGCATCGCCTGGGCCACCTGGGGTTGCCTTGCCCCGAGCAGGTGGCCATCGTCGGCCTGGGGGATGAGCCTCTGGGCGCCTTTCTCGCCACGCCGCTGACCAGTTTTCGGCTGGATTCGGATGCCTGGGCGTCGGCCCTGGTCGAGGCCGTCCGGGCGCTGTTGGCGGGGCGCGCCCCAGAGACCCGCGTGCTCTCCGGCGAGCTGGTGATACGCGCCAGTTGCGGCGCGCAACGCGCCTGAGCTCGCCGATACGCCGCTTCCGCGGCCAATTCTAGATTGCTGGCACTGTGCCCTGGTAGTTTGCGCTTTCCACGTGCGGCTCGCCGATGGACGACGTCGCCACATGGGAGGTGTAGGTATGGCGTCACGGAGCAGGTCGGTTGCGTGGGTTCTGGGCCTCCTGACGGCCCTCGTGGTGCTTGCGGGCTTTTCCCCTCCGCCCAGAGGCCCGATTCTCCCCTCTTCGGCCAGCCCCAGCAGCGGCTCGGCGATCGCCGCGGGTGACACCGCGGTGAGCGACGGGCTGCTCGCCATGGGCGCGCCCCTGTGGCACCTGGTGGGCCTGAAGGGGCAGGGCGCCCGAGTGGGCATCGTGGATGTGGGCTTTGCCGGGCACGTGGCCCTGCTGGGCGGCGCGCTGCCCGACCAGGTGGAGGCGCACACCTTCGTGGATGGGGAGGACGACTCGTGCCTCGATAGCGGCTCTGCCCACGGCACCGCTGTGGCCGAGATCGTGCACGCCGTCGCCCCGGAGGCGGCCCTCTATCTGGCCAAGGTCGCCACCCCCGCCGATCTGGGCGAGGCGCTGGCCTGGCTGGTGGGGCAGGTCGGCGTGGACGTGCTCCACACCTCGCCCCTCTGGTACGGCCTCTCGCCCGGCGATGGCACCGGCGAGCTGGCCGACCTGGTGGCCGACGCCCGCGCCCAAGGCGTCGTGTGGGTCGCCCCGGCAGGCG
Organism: Anaerolineales bacterium UBA1429; assembly: GCA_002329325.1. Classification (GTDB taxonomy): domain Bacteria; phylum Chloroflexota; class Anaerolineae; order UBA1429; family UBA1429; genus UBA1429. The sequence goes on along the minus strand of DCTX01000047.1, from coordinate 17,967 downwards.
ACGCCCGCCAACGGCACTGGGGCGGCGCGTGGCAAGATAGCGACGGCGACGGTCTGCTGGAGTTCGGAGAGCAACAAGAGAGCCTCTGGCTGATCCACGACGGTCAGGCCCTATTGCCGCCGGGTTTGCGCATCGAGGCGTGGATGCGCTGGAGCGATTGGGCAGAGGCTGATCAGGACCTCGATTTCTGCCTCGTTCGTTATGACTCCAACGACGAGATCGCCTGCGGCCAGGCCGCCCAGCGAGGGCTGGGCGCCGACACGCCCACCGAGCACCTGAGCGCCGAGACCTGGGGCGGCCCCGCGGCCTATGGCCTCTATGTGCGGCGCCATAACGGAGACCGACCGCTCCACATCGATATCTTTGTCGGCGGAGTCACGGCCTTGTCTCTGCAGGTGGCGGACCAAAGCCTGGCCGAGATCGCCGATGCGCCGGGGGCCATCGCCGTGGCCGCAGTGGAGCCGCGGAGCCCCTACACGCAGGCGCCCTACAGCTCCCAGGGCCCGACCAAGGGGCCCGGCGGGGTAGTCGAGGGCGGGGCGCCCAAGCCCGACCTGGCGGCCTATGCCCGGGTGAACACCCTCAGCCTGGCGCCCTTTGAGGGCACGGCGGCAGCGGCAGCCCATGTTGCGGGGGCGGCCGCCCTGGTGCGCAGCGCCTATCCCACCTACGATGCCGACCAGGTCTACGCCCTGCTCACCCAGAGCGCCATAGATTTGGGTGCGCCGGGCTGGGACGCCCGCTACGGCTACGGACGCCTGTATCTGGGGCCGCCGCCGGTCGCGCCGCCGGTGCAGCGCTGGCTGCCTGTGGGCAGAGGCTGAGCCGCGCTGCCGGCATCTCCCCCGCGCTTTGACAGGCCCGTTGCATGCCGCTACCATGGCGGCATGCTATCTCAAGAGGACTCGCTCCACCGCAACCGCAGCCTGCTGATCAAGCCCGCCTCGGGCGACTNNCGCCTACTGCTTCTACCACGATCGGCCCACCGATCCGTATCGCCAGGGGGCGCGGCATCGCATGGGGCCCGACGTGCTGGAGAGCCTGATCCGCCAGGGGATGCGGCTCGATGCGGAGCAGGCCGCCTTTGGCTGGCAGGGGGGCGAGCCCACCCTGTGCGGCCTCGACTTTTTCCGGCAGGTGGTGGCCCTGCAGAAGCGCTACGGCCAGCCCGGCCAGTCGGTGAGCAACGGCCTGCAGACCAACGGCCTGCTGCTGGATGCCGAGTGGGCCCGCTTTCTGCGCGAGTACCGCTTCCTGCTGGGCGTGAGCCTGGATGGTCCCGCTGCGTATCACGACCACTATCGCACCTACGTCGACGGAGCGGGCAGCCATGCCCGCGTGCGGGAATCGCTGCGCCTGCTGGAGCGCGAAGGGGTCGAGTTCAACATCCTCTCGGTGGTGAACCGGGTCACCGGCGATCATGGCGCCGAGGTCTATGACTACTTGGTGGGAGAGGGGTTCCGCTACCTGCAGTTCATCCCCTGCGTCGAGACCGATCCGCAGAGCGGGCGACTGACCGAGTTCTCCGTCCGCCCAGAGCAGTACGGCGACTTTCTATGCCAGGTGTTCGACCGCTGGTACAACGGCGGCGAGCCGGAGGTCTCGGTGCGGGATTTCGATGCCCTCCTGGCCGTGTATGTGGGGCAGGCGGCGCCCATGTGCTGCTACCAGCCGCAGTGCGGCGGCTATCTGGTGGTCGAGCACAACGGCGACCTGTACCCCTGCGACTTTTTCGTGCGCGACGACCTGCGCCTGGGCAACATCCTGGAGATGCCGCTGGAGGAGGCGTTTGCGGGCGCCGCGCTGCGCCAGTTTGCCCTGCAGAAGGCCGCTCCCCGCCGAGAGTGCGGCGTGTGCGCCTGGCTGCCCCTCTGCCAGCAAGGATGTTGGCGTTTCGTCGGGGTGGAGGGCGCGCCACGCCACTACCTGTGCCGCGCCTACCAGCAGTTCTTTGCCCATAGCTACGAGGGGTTCATGGCGCTGCGGGCGCGCTATCTGGCCCAGGTGGGCGGCGGCCAGCCCGCCGTGCCCGTGCGGGCCGTAGGGCGCAACGATCCGTGCCCCTGTGGCTCGGGCAAGAAACTCAAGCAGTGCTGCGCCGCCAAGAGGCCGGCCTGGCTGCTGCGAGGGTAGCTGGCAGCGGCGACGCATCCGTCCTGTGCTGCAGCGCCATGCGTGCGTGCCGTAACCCTTGCCCCGGAGAGCTCCACGCCCCTCTCCACTGCGCGTCATCTGTCGCCACCTCATGGGACCGGCGAGGGAAGAGCGCGTCCCGGTACGGAATCTTCCTTGCGGATACAGAACATTCGTGCTAATGTAGCCACGTTGGCTCAGCGCTTCCTGTTCCGAAAGGGGGACCCCCATGCCTTCTCCCGCATCCGGATCGGCCACTCCCGAGCGCGTGCTTCTCAGCGGCGTCCCCAAGGTGCACTTTTTCCAGGGGGGACCGCGCTGCCCCGAAGACGTTACCTTCCCCTCCTGTTTGCGGGCGGCCCTGGAGTATCTGGGCGATAACCTGGGCTGCCGCCATCTGCCCACCGTGAGCCCCGGCTGGGGCCTCAACTGCGCCTATGCCTATCTCATGGGCGTTAGCGGCTATGCCTTTGGGCTGGCCTGGCGGGAGGGCTGGGATCCCGGCAACAACGACATCCGCTGGATCGGCGACGACCCGGCGGCGCCCTTCCGCCGCGCCCTGGCCGCCGTCGGCTATGGCGGCGAGGTGCTGCTCAAGGAGCAGGGGCCGGCCGACGAGGCTGCCTATCGGGCCAGGATCGTCGCCAGCCTGCAGGCGGGGCGGCCCGTCATCGCCGTGGGCGTCGTCGGCCCGCCCGAGTGCTGCCTCATCACCGGCTATGACCAGGGCGGAGACCTGCTGATGGGCTGGAGCTTTTTCCAGGAGACGCCCGAGCACGCCCCGAACCAGGGCTCCGAGCCCACGGGCGAATTCCGCCAGAGCGACTGGTTCGCCGGGACAGAGGGGCTGATCCTGCTGGGCGAGCGCGGACCCATCCCGAGCCGCCAGCAGGTCTACCGGCGCGCCCTGGCCGACGCCGTGGAGCTGGTGCGCACCGCCGAGGCCAACGGCCGGCACACGGGGCTGGCCGCCTACGACGCCTGGGCCGATCACCTGCTGCGCGACGGCGCGTTCGAGACCCAAGACCTGGCGGCCCTCACCGGGCGGTTCATGGTGCACGATTTCGCCGTCAGCGCCGTCGCCGAGGCGCGCTGGTACGGCTCGCTCTTTCTCACCCAGATGGCCAACGACGAGCCCTGGATGGCGGCCGAGCTGCTGCGGGCGGCGGCCTGCCTGGCCGAGGAACACGCCCTGATGTGGGATATCTGGGGGCTGGTGGGCGGCATCGGCTGGGAAGAGACCAAGGTGCGCAAGCTGGGCGAGCCCGACGTGCGCCGTGCCATCGCAGCGGTGATCCGCGCGTCGCGCGACCGCTGCGCCGAGATGGCCACACACCTGGAAGGGGCCCTGGCTTTGGCCGATAGGAGTCCGGTCTGATTGGGTTAGGAGGGACCGATGGCAGAGCACAAACTAGAGGGCGTGCGTATCGACTGGGATGCCGGCGCTGGCGCCCGTGGCGAGCCGGGCATCTACAACAGCTTTATGGGGGCGTTGGCGGGGGTGCTGGGCTATCTGGGCCAGCCCGTGGATCCCGCCTGGCTGATGGGGGTGAGCGGCTGGGCCTTTCGCATCTGCGTGGAGGCAGGCATGTGCCCCAGCGCCACCAGCGTCTACGATTGGTGCGGCGTGTTGCCCGAGACGGTGGCCCAGGCGGGCTATGATGCGGTGCACATCCACGCCGACTATAGCGACGAGGCCCGGCAGGAGGCTCAGGCTGCGATCTTGAAGGGTATCGATGCCGGCGTGCCCGCCATCGTGTGGGATATCGCCATACCCGAGTGGGGGCTGGTGATCGGCTATGACCCGGACAAGGCCTGCTATCTCACGCTGGACTGCCTGGGGCGCGCAGGCGAGATGCCCTATGGGCAACTGGGCCAGCGCGAGATCCACTTTGTCTCCGTGACGGTTGTGGGGGCGCCCAATGGCCGCAGCCGCGAGCAAGCCGTGCGGCGCGCCCTGGAGCTGGCCGTGCACCACGGCGCGGGGGAGGAGTGGACGGAGCGACCGGGGTATCAGAACGGCCTGGCGGCTTATGGCCTGTGGGCGGATGCCCTGGAGAAGGGCCTGACGCACCCTGAGGGGGTGCCCTCCGGCTACTATGCCGGGCACTATGTTGGGGCGCGCTGCTATGCCCGCGATTTCCTCAAGGCGCTGGCCGCCGAGGACGACGGGCTGGCCCCTGCCGCAGAGGCCTATGCCCAGGTGGCCGCCGAGATGGCGCCGGTCTGGGCGGCCTACGCCCAGAGCAACCCGACTCCGGAGGTGGCGCGGGCCTGCGCGGGTCACCTGCGCCGCGCCCAGGCCGCCGAGGAGCGGGGGCTGGCGCTGCTTTCGGCATGGCTGGAGCGGGGCTAGCGCGGTCCGCAGTGGCAGGCCTGCGCTATCAGACAGACGCTGCCCTGAGGGCACGTCAACCAGGACGATAGCAGAGGGGGGCGGAACCTTCCGCCCCCCTCTCTCTGTATCTAGCGCACCCTGGCCCTCTCTCGCGTCCGCGCGGCCGGAGTCTGGCGGGCGCAGCCAAAGCCTTTGCCCAGCCCACACCAGACGCACGAATCGGGCATGCGGGCCGTCATGGTGAGCTGCGAGGCGCACTTGGCGCACAGATACTCCTCGCCCACGGCCATCGGGCCCGCGCATGGCGCTATGGTCATGGGGCAGACATCGATGCACGAGTAACAGCGTTTGCAGTACTCGGGGCGTTCGTTGAAGGGCAGCGCCACCCGGCGCTCGGCGCCGCGCCCCACAAAGCCCAGCGCCCCCGCCCGCCACATCTCGCTGCAGATGCGCACGCACCGCCCGCAGAGGACGCAGTCGGCGTGGTGGAACGGGTAGCGCACCGTCGTCACGCCGCAACGCGCGGCGATATCCTGGATGGCTCGCGAGTTGGGCGCCTCGGCCACCAGCAGCTCGGCGACGTTGCGCCGCAGCTTGAGGATCAAGGGCGAGTGCGCCAGGACCTCCATGCCCTCGGTGGCCTCCAGGGTGCACGAGGTGGTCACCCGCGAGCGGCCGTTGCGCACCACCTCAACCAGGCAGAGGCGGCACACGCCGATATCCTCGACGCCGCGCATGTGGCACAAGGCCGGGATGCAGATGCCCTGATCCAGGGCGGCATCCAGGACGCTGGTTCCCTGGGGCGTTCGGATGGTGGCCCCATCTACGGTAAAGCTGATGTATCGAAGCATGGCCCTCTCCTATGCCACGGTCACGGCGCCAAAGCGGCAGACTTCTCGGCAGATCCCACAACGCACGCACAGATCCTGAGCGATGAGGTGCGGCCGGCGCCGCTCCCCCGTGATGGCGCCTTGCGGGCAGGCCCGCGCGCATAGCCCGCAGCCGGTGCAGGCGTCGGCCTCGATGGCATAACGCACCAGGCCGCGGCAGACGCCCGCCGGGCACCGTTTCTCCACCACGTGGGCCAGATACTCGTCGCGAAAGTAGCGCAGCGTCGTGAGCACCGGGTTGGCGGCCGTCTTGCCCAGACCGCAGAGGGACGCCTGCGACACCGTCTCGCCCAGCTCCTCCAGCAGGTCGAGCTGCTCCAGCGAGGCGCGCCCCTCGGCGATATCGGTCACGATCTCCAGCATGCGGTCAACCCCCAGCCGGCAGGGGACGCACTTGCCACAGGATTCATCCTTGAGGAACTCGAGGAAGTAGCGGGCCACGTCCACCATGCACGAGCCCTCGTCCATCACCACCATGCCGCCGGAGCCCATCATGGCGCCGGCCTCGCGCAGCGAGTCAAAGTCTACCGGCAGATCGAACAGGGCCTCGGGCACGCAGCCGCCCGAGGGGCCGCCGATCTGGACGGCCTTGATGGCCTGCCCATTGGCAGGCCCGCCGCCGATGTTGTAGATGATCTCGCGCAAGGGGGTGCCCAGGGGCACCTCCACCAGACCGGTGTTCTTGACGCGGCCCGTCAGGGCAAAGATTTTGGTGCCGGGGCTGGAAGGCGTGCCCAGGCGGCGGAACCCCTCGCTGCCCTGGCGGATGATCAGCGGCACATCCGCCCAGGTCTCGACATTGTTCAGGGTGGTGGGCAGCTCTTTGTAGCCCTTTTCGGCGGTGTGCACATCCTTGGGGCGCGGCTCGCTTACCTCGCCCTCCAGGGCGGCCATCAGGGCCGTCGATTCGCCGGCCACAAAGGCGCCTGCGCCCCGCGCCACCTGCAGATCGAAGCACAGTCCGCTCCCCAGGATGTGGTCTCCCAAGAAGCCCATGTCGCGGGCCTGGCCGATGGCGGCGCGCACGTGCTCGACGGCCAGGGGATACTCGGCGCGCACATAGATGTAGCCCTGGCTGGCGCCGATGGCGTGGGCGCCGATGAGCATGCCCTCGATGATGGCGTGAGGGTTGCCCTCCAGCAGGCTGCGGTTCATGTAGGCGCCGGGGTCGCCCTCATCGGCGTTGCAGATCAGGATCTTGGGCTCGCCGATGGCGTCGCGGGTGGCCTGCCACTTGGCGGCGGTGGGGAAACCGCCGCCGCCCCGCCCTCGCAGACCCGCCGCGCGCACGGCGTCGAGCACCTCTTGCGGCGACATCTCGGTCAGGGCCCTGGCCAGCGCCTGATAGCCCCCCAGCGCGATATAGTCCTCGATGCGGGTGGGATCCACAACGCGGTTCTGGCCCAAGAGCACCCGCTCCTGGGCGGCATAGAAGGGGATATCGGCCTCGTGGACCACCCTGTCGCCCGAGACGGGGTCGGTGTACAGCAAGCGCTCGATCACCTCGCCCGCGACCACGGTGCGCGCCACGATCTCGGGCGCATCCTCCGGCGCGACGCGACAGTAGAACAGATCGCCGGGCTCGATGGTCATCAGGGGGCCCTGCTCGCAAAAGCCATGGCAGCCGGTGGTGCGGATCTGCACCTGGTCCGCCAAGCCAGCGCGCTCCAGCTCGGCCCGCAGAGCGGCCAACACCGGCAGGGATCCCCCTGCCTGGCAGCCGGTGCCCGAGCACAGGGTGATGGTCATGGGGGCCTGGCTCTCCCTGGCGGCGGCGAGCTGCTCGCACAAGAGCTCCAGGTCCTGGGGCGTGCTAATCCTGGACATCGGGCTCACCTCCCTGGGCGTCGGCCCGGCGGGTCTCGGCGATGAGGTCGCGCAGCCTGGCCGGGTTCATGTGGCCGTGGTAGGCGCCGTCCAGGACGACCACCGGCCCCAGGGCGCAGCAGCCCAGGCAGTTGACGCGCTCCAGGCTAAAGGCGCCATCCTCGGTGGTCTCCCCGGCAGAGATGCCCAGCTCGGCCTGGGCCACATCCACCATGCGCAGGGCGCCGCGCACATGGCAGGCGGTGCCCATGCACACCACCAGCTCATGGCGTCCCCGGGGGGTGAGGCTAAAGGTCTTGTAGAAGTTGGCCACGCGATAGACCTCGATGGGCGGCACCCCCAGGGTCTCGGCAGCCATGCGCAGCCCCTCCTCCGGTAGATAGCGGAAACGGGCCTGCATGTCCTGCAGCACCTCGATCAACTGGTCGGGCTGGCCCTCGCGTCCCGCGAGCAGGCTTCGAACCTCCGATACAACCATCCGTCCTCCTGTTGCGTTCGTATGGCAGGCCGGGCAGTGAATGGTTGCATCATATACCGAAAGGGGCGATTTGTGCAATCTGCACATGTGCACGTTGCACAAAAGAGCGCGTCTCCCGGGGCGATACACCCTGGGAGACGCGCAGGTAGCGATGGTGACGGGGAGCGGCTATGCGATGCTGAACTCTGCCCGCAGCGCCTCCGCATCCAGCGAGTGGCGGCCGACGATGGCGACATAGCGGCCCGGCTCCACCACCCAGCCCATCTCAACATCATAGTAGGCCAGGTTGGCCGTGGGCACGGCCAGCGTCACCTGGCGGCTCTCGCCGGGGGCCAGGGACACGCGGGCAAAGGCCTTGAGCTCCTTGGGCGCCCGTTCCACCCTGGATTCGCAGGCCGCCACATAGAGCTGCACCACCTCATCGCCCGCCCGGTCGCCGTTGTTGGTGACGGTCACCGTGGCGCGCAGCGTATCGGCAGAGCCCAAGGCATCGCGCTCCAGGCGCAGATCGCTCAGGCCAAAGGTGGTGTAGCTGAGGCCGAACCCAAAGGGGAAGGCCGGCGCGACGCCATCGCGCTCCAGCTTGCGGTAGCCGTGCCACAGGTCGTAGGTGATGGCGGTGGCGTCCCTATCGAAGAACGGCAGGTCGTCGGCGCTCTTGGGGACGACAAAGGGCAGCTTGCCGCCTGGGTTGGCATGGCCCAGCAGGATGTCGGCCAGGGCGTGGCCGCCCTCCATGCCAGGGTACCAGAGCATCAGGATGGCGGGCACGCTGGCGCGCCAGCCCTCGATGATGACGGCGCTGCCCGACATGATGGCCACCACGGTGCGGGGGTTGGCCGCCGCCACAGCGGCGATCAGGGCCTCGTCATCGGGCCGCAGCGTGAGGCTGGCGCGATCGCCGCCGGGCGAGAAGCCGACGCTCTGCCCGGCAAAGGCCTGGCCCGCCTGCGGGGCCATCTGGGCCATGCCCTGGGCGATGGGCGCCTCCTCCGGCGTCGGCGGCGGCAGCAGCTCTGGCAGGCGGCTGAGCATATCGGGCGGGATGTACTCGCCCTCGTCCTCGTGGGTATAGCCCACCACCACCAGAGCCACATCGGCCTGGCGCGCCACCTGGGCAGCGCGCGCGGGGTCGAGGCCGTCATCGTGGAGCACGGCGTCCTCGCCCAGGGCGGCCCGGAGCCCCTGCAGCGGCGTGACCACGTAGGCGGGGCGGGTGTTGCTGGAGCCCCGGTCGCCGGTGTTGGGCAGGTCGGCCAGGCGACCCAACACGGCCACCCGGGCGCCCTGGGTCAGAGGCAACAGGCCGCCCTCGTTCTTGAGCAGCACGATGCTCTTCTGGGCCACGGTGCGAGCCAGGCTGCGGTGGGCCTCGCAGCCGACGATCTCGCGGGAGTAGACCTTGGGGTCGCGGCCCTGGGCAAAGCGCACCTGCTGGCGGATCATGCGCAGGGCGGCGTCATCGATGCGCTCGACGGGCACCTTGCCCTCGGCCACCAGATTGCGCAGGTGCTGCCAGAAGTGCATGCGGAAGGGCATCTCCAGGTCCTGGCCGGCGAGGGCGGCCTTGTACGCATCGCGCATGCCCAGGATCCAGTCGGTGACGACGAACCCCTTGAAGCCCCACATCTCCTTGAGGATCTCGGTGAGCAGGGTGCGGTTCTGGCCGCACCACTCGCCGTTGACGCTGTTGTAGGAGCTCATGACGCTGGCCACGCCCTCGTCCACCACCCGCTTGAAGTGCGGCAAATAGATCTCGTGGAGGGCGCGCGGATCCACCGTCACATCCACGGAGAAGCGGGCGTTCTCCATCGAGTTGAGGGCATAGTGCTTGGCGCAGGCCATGGTGTGAAGCTGAACGCCCCGCACCAGGGCGGCGCCCATCTCACCCAGGAGCCAGGGGTCCTCGCCATAGCTCTCCTGGGCGCGGCCCCAGGCCGGGTGACGCAGCAGGTTGATGCACACGCCGCCGAACAGGTTGCCGCCCAGGGCGCGGAGCTCCTTGCCGATCACGTCGCCCACCCGTTCCTCCAGGGCGGGGTCCCAGGTGGCGCCCCGGGCCATGGCCACGGGGAAGGTGGTGGCGCCTTCCAGGCAGACGCCGCGCGGGCCATCGGAGAAGCGGATGCCTGGCAGGCCCAGGCGCGGCACGACCCCCGCCACCCAGAACTCCTTGGGGTGGCTGAGCATCTCCACCAGGCCCGACCAGAAGGAGACGTCACCGTACATGAGGGTGATCTTTTCCTCCAGGTCGAGCTGGGCCAGCAGGGCGCCGGCCCGCGCCTCGATCTCGGGGGCGGGCAGCGGTTCGGGGGTTTCGAGGGCGCCAAAGGCGCTGCGTGCCGTCTCTTGTGTTGCCGTCATGGCAGTAGCCTCCTTGCTACATAGCAGCTAGAGCGGTTGGGTGGGTGCGGGTAGTGGCCGCTCCTCTCGCGGGCCCGCGGCAGAGGAGCGGCCTTGCGTAGCAGAGTGCGTCGCCTAGCCCTGGTAGGGCTGCAGGCGCATCGGACGCTCGGTATCGTGCAGGTAGACATCCCAACCGAGATAGTTCGTGAACGCCTCATAGAGAGCATCCGCCACCTGGCCCCGGTTCATGGCCACGTGGTGCTCGAACCCGTTGGCGCAGATGTGGTGCAGCAGCCGCTGGAAGGCCGGCACCCGAATCACGCCATAGCCGCCAAAGGTGTCCACCGGGTCGGCGGTGATCTCACCCTCGCCCAGGTACACCCGGATGGTGCCCATCTCGTCGTCGGTGGAGACGCGGCAGTAGGTCAGGGGCGTGGGCTTGATCTGGCCCACGACGGTGCCGTAGGTGTTCTCCTTGCCCACAGAGCCGGCGATGATCTCCTGGTAGTCCATCTTGGCCTCGCCGCCAAAGACGTCCTGGGGCAGGTTGCTGCAGTGGAACACCACGCCCTTGTCGGGGTCGTCGCCATAGTTGTTGTTCCAGTCCAGCAGGGCGCTGGGCAGGCCAGAGGCCAGCACCATGGCGTACATGCCCACCAACCCGGCGATGTCGGTCTCGCAGGCGCTGGGGATGAGCCGGTTGCTGAGCATGCTCATCACGGCGCACGGCACCACGCCGTAGAACTCTTCCATCGATGTCCAGCATTGCACGGCGGTGCCGTTGAGCTCGTGGTCGTTCACCCAGGCCTCGTACACGACGGCGAACTTGGCCATGCGCAGCAGGGCCTCCTGCGGGATGCCGTCGGTGCCGATGTAATCGCGGATCTCGCCTTGCTTCGCGACCACGGCCGCGTCGTCATCGGCGAGGCGGGCGGCCCGGCCAAAGATCTCCGAAAGGTCAACGCTCTCCACCGAGATGCCGGCCTGCTGCAGCAGCTTTTCGCTATAGCGCACGGTGATGAACGCAGCGGGGCGGGCGCCCATCTGACCGAAGCGGGCCGTGCGCAGCCCGTTCACCACGCGGCAGACCGCGCCAAAGGTGCGCAGGTCCTGGCGAAAGCTGTCGGACTCGGGGTCCACCGTGTGCAGGGTGGTGAGGCTATAGCGGATGCCATACTGGGTCAGGTTGTTGCAGGCGGACATCTTGCCGCAGAAGCTATCGCGCCGCTGGGAGATATCCATCCTGCCGGGCTCGTCGGGGGTGGCCTGCACCAGCACGGGCACGTTCAGGCCCGAGAGCCGGATGGCGTCGGCGATGCCGCGCTCCTCGCCAAAGTTGGGCAGCGTGACCAGGATGCCGTCTATCTCTTCGGCATGGGCCTTGAAGAGCTCGGCGCACTTTTTCGAGTCCTCCCAGGTCTCGACGGCGCCGTAGACGGTGTCCTCGGGCGTCAGGCATACGGCGTCAAAGCCTTCCTCCGCCAACACGCGCAGGATCGTCTCTCGTCCCGTCTTGGCCAGGTGCGAGGGAAAGAATCCCCGGTTGCCAACGATTACGCCCAGTGTCGTCATGTTCCGTACCTCCCATGGGAATACATCAGGGTGTCAGCCGTGTCCATTATGGCCAGATTGGGGGCTCCTGTAAACCCGGCGTGCAGAGCCGCGCCGCCCGATCACCCCGTCGGCGCGGCCTCCTGCCCGCGGGCCCGCTCGATCTCGGCCCTCTGGGCCATCTGCTGGCGCAGCGCCGCGATATCCTGGGGCACATAGTGGGCTGTGAGCAGCAGGAAGATGAAGCAGATCAGCCAGGTGCCGGTGCAGATGTACAGGATGGCGTTGCCCAGCGAAAAGCGCACGGCGATCAGCCCCGCCAGGGCCGGCGCCGTCGAGGAGCCGATCTGCTCGCCAAAGCTGAGCACGGCGTAGGCGGTGCTGCGCACTTCGGGCAGGGTGACGTCGTAGACGGTAGAGGGGACGTTGGGCGCGGCAAAGGGCATAAAGAGCGCCGTCAGGCACAGCATCAGGCCAAAGAGGAGGGTCTCGCCTGTGGGCACATGCAGGGTGATGGCCAACAGCACGGCGCCGGTGATGGCGCCCGCCGCGCTCACCAGCATGCGGCCCCGCGGCGTGCGCCGAAAGGCCCAGTCGCCCAGGACGCCGCCCACCGGGTAGCCCGCTGCCAGCACCAGCACGGCCAGCACCATGGTCAAGAGCACCTGGTTCGAGTCATAGCCGCGCTCCGTCTCCAGGTAGCGGAAGAACCAGAAGGTGATGACCTGCCAGAGAAAGACGCCAAAGAAGCCGTTGCCGATCAAGAGCAGCAGGCTGCGGTTGCGCAAGAGGCCCCGGGCGATGCGCCAACTGAAGCGGTAGTCGCCCATCTGGGCCAGGCCCTGCAGCTCCGGCTCGCTGGCGCCCCGCTTGGGCTCCTTGACCCAGATGAAGATGGCGGCGGCCAGGATGATCCCCAGCGAGCCCGTCAGGTAGAATACGCCCCGCCAGCCGACGGCGCTGACCAGCACCAGGGCCAGCACCATGCCCGCCAGGTAGCCCAGGGGCATGGCGACCTCCAGCAGGCCATTGACGCGGCCGCGCAGCCTGGGCGGGAAATAGTCGGCGACCAGGCTGTACAGGCCGGGGTAGCTCGAGTCGTCAATGCCGGTAGATGCTCGCGTGACGAGGAACCCGGGAAAGGTGCGCATGATGGCGCTGAGGCCGGTGGTGGCCCCCCAGAGCAGGGCTGCCAGCGAGAGCAACTTGGCGCGGGCAAAGCGATCATAGAGATAGCCCCACAGCGGGTAAAAGATCGCACCAACGACGATGGCGCCCGAGAACACCACGCCCATCTGGGCTTCGTTGATGCCAAACTCCTCCATGATGGGGGTGGTCAGGGGGCCGATGAGGAGCTTGTCGGCCTGGTGCAGCAGGATGAACGAGAACATGGCGGCCAGCACGAACCAGCGGTGTCTGTTGGGCTGCATGAGACCCTCCGGCGTGATCGTGAGAGGACGCAGGATGCGTCGGCGGCGCCGAGCGGCGCATGTGCCCGCATGTTGGCATCGGACTCGGGCGCTGTCAAGTGCTTTGTGAAGGCTTTCGCTCTGGCCAATGGCCAGGGACCTGGCCGTCTCCTTTGTCCCTGTGTTGCCGCCTGCATTTGGCGCTTTGGCCGCATACCGAGTACACTGGAACAATAGACCCCGGTGCGTTTGTATGCCCGGACGCTGCCTGCCTGCCCGGCGTGGGGCGGCTGGTGGATTCGAGATGAGGAGACTCCCCTTGAGCGTGCATGCCATCAGGTGTGTGACGTGCCTCGGCTGACCGCGGGCGACCGCCCGTACGGTCGCGATGTCTGGTTGCTCTGCGCGACCTCGGCTCTGGGCTCGGGGGCGTTCCTGGGCATCCACCAACTGCTGAACGCCCTCTTCGTCCTGCGCCTGGGCTACGGCCCTCAACTGGTGGGCACGCTTTCGGCCATCGGGGCCCTGAGCTTCTCCTGCTCTAGCCTCCTGGGAGGGTTCCTGGGCACGCGCATCGGCACCCGCAGCATGATGATGCTGGGCGTCGGCATCAACCTTGTGGGCATGTCACTGCTGCCGTTGACCCCCCTGATCCCGCTGTCTCTGCGGTTCGCGTGGCTGGTAGCCGCCCAGATCATCTCCTCCTCGGGCTGGTCCATGCAAGTGGTGGGGGTGATCGCGACCATGGCCGCGGTGACCGAGCCCGCCACGCGCCGGGGCGCCTATGCGCTGCGCGAGGCCGGCGCCGGGCTGGGCATGTTCCTGGGCGCCCTGCTGGGCGGCATGATGCCCGAATGGATCGCGGGCTACCTTCAGACGACGACAGAGACGCCCGCCCCCTTCCAGTTCGCCCTGTGGGTCAGCGTCATCGTCGGCGCCGTGACGCTGGTGCCCGTGCGGCTGATTCAGCCTGCATCCACCCAGGCGCGGGCCTCGGCGGGGCACGCGCCCTTCCGGGTGACGTCAGGTCTGCTGATGCTGCTGGCGTGCGGATTCGCCACCAACGCGGCCCACGCAGCCTGCAAGACCTTCTCGGCCGTGTACATGGATACGACCTACCGGCTGCCGACCTCGATCATCGGCACGGTCACCAGCGCCGGCCTGTTGCTCGCCATCGTGGCGGCGCTCAGCAGCACGCGTCTGGCGGCCCGGCGCAGCTCTGGGCAGATGATGATCCTGGGGGCGACGGGGATCCTGGTCAGCCTGATTCTGATGTCGGTCATCCGTCACCCCGTCGGGGCGGTGGTGGGCGTGGTGGGGGTCTATGGCATCCTGGGCGTCTGGCGTCCGGCCTACCAGTCGCTGCAGATGGAGGTGGCCAGGCCCGAGTGGCGTTCGTTGGTCTCAGGGGCGAGCGCCATGGGCATGAGCCTGGGGTTCGGCTCGATGAGCCTGGGCGGGGGCCATATCGTGGCCGCCGCCGGATACACGACGGTCTTTGGCGCCGGAGCGGTGGCGGCCCTGGTCAGTGTGGCGGTGGCGGCCCTCCTCACGGCGAGGCAGGCCCGCTCGGCGCGGGAGCCGGAGCTGGAGCAGGCCGTAGAGGGTGGGAGGACGGCGGCCTGACGCAAGGGCGAAGGCACCCTTGGCGCGCGCCAGGCGATCGGTCAGGATCGTGTTCAGCTCTTCCTGCGTGAACGTTCGCTGGCCGCTCGACCGTTGACCGCCGTCGTCCGCGTTCTGGCCCGCATCGTTCTGAATGGTGGTATCCTCTGGATCCGGCATGTGTTCCCCTCCGACAGTTACCGCCGTCGTCGCGTACTCTGTGCTACACCTCAAGTGTAGCAACCAGGCGTGCGCAACGTTGTCCACCGGCAAACGAAAAAGCCCCACCCGTTTGGCCCGGACGCTGTGCCGTACAAGCAACTGCCCAGAAACCGGGATAGTCAAGGCCCAGAATCGGGATAGTCGGGATATTGCTACTCGGATAGGTCGCCATGCTAGAGTGGAGCCACAAGAAGGCTCCGCTTTTTCACTGGAGGCAACATGAAGGGGCAAAGGACGCAAACGCTGGTCGTGCAGGTGACTCCGGCGCACAAGGCGACGTTGCAGGCAATGGCAGAGCAGAACGCCGAGCCTATGGCTGTGGTCGTGCGGCGCCTGATTCGTGAGGAAGCCGAGAGACGGGGCATGTGGCCCCTGCAGGGCGCCACCGAGCGCCCCCAGGAGGTTGCGCACAAGGACTGAATGTGCTATACTGGCATCAGAACGCCTGAGGTAGAGATTCTCTCCCCTCTACGGCCGGATCCAGCGCAAGCTAAGGTTATGCGGGGACTGGGAGACCCGCCAGGCGTTATCCTCCCGTCTGTCGCCAGACTCGCCGCCCCTGCCTTGTCGCTCTTGCTATCTCATCCGACTTCGCCAGACGGAAAGAGATGATCGAGTGGCGCAACCTGGAAGCCTCTTTCTGCATGAGCACGGTGGCTCTCAGGTAGTGTCCCTCGAGATCCCTGAGCCGATAATAGAAGATCGCCATAGCGTCGTCGTAACGATTCTTGTGCACTTCGCTGGGCCGTAGCACCACGTCTGACAACAGAGACTCATACTCCGCCATTTCGGGATGTCGCTGCAGATAGTGGATTCGTCTATTCCCCGTAAGCACCACCTCTTGATTCCCAGTGGACGATGCCCAGTGGCGCGTAATATCGGCAGGAATATCTCCCAAAGACAAGACTTGCCGTTCCCCTAAGGAAACTATCTGGCGAGCTATCCTGTCGCGCTGTGCTCTTTCGTTAGCAGCCAGCCCCCACCGCCCCGCCTCGTCCTCCCCCAGGATCTGCGCCAGGCTGCGGGCGCGTAGCGTCGTGCCCCACTCGCGGCTGCGCCGCGCGCCGACAAAGTCATCCAGCGTCACGGCCCCGGCCCGATACGCCTCGTACCCCGCCTTCCCCAGCACCCGGCGCTGCACGTCCTCGGGCTGCTTGTCGAACCATGCGCGCCCCGTCTCCCACCCAGGCTCATCGCGCGCAGTACAGGCACACCGAGCTGTACGGACCGCGCTTCCGCTCACGATCCAGCTGCATCTGGCGACACCTCTCTCGAATGTGCCACGCCCGCGGCATCGTCGCAAGGGACTCCGGGGTCTGTGATGGCAAGGCCGGCGCCCACGAGTATGGCGAAGGCGCGCTCTCCCGCCAGATTCTCCGCTGCGGCGTCCCTGACGCGCGCCTGGGACGCGGGCAGAGGCCTGGCCCGGCCGGGTGAGGCTCGCCGGCGCCCGGAGTGGGTCCAGGCTCTACGCCCCGTCCTCCGGGGCAGGCGAGTCATCCGCGGGGGCAGTCTCGATGCCCTCGGCCAAAGGCTCGTCATCGGCGACAACCAGGCAACCGAGCATCCTGCTGGCCTGCTGTTGCATGGCCAGGTCCGCATCGACCAGCCTCTCGAGATCAGCAGGGGTATCGGTCCACTCTGGATGCAGGGCCAGCAACTTGGCCCGGATCTGCTCTCTCGTCTGCGGCCTATGGATCGCACGTCGAGCCATCTCGCCACCTCCCTTGTCGAGCGTCGGGACGCGCAGCGGCCCGCGCCGTCACCCCCACGGGTGTGAGGAAGAGGTCGCAAACCCTAGGGGTTTGCTTCCTGCAGTTTCGGCGAAGCCGAAACTGCTCAGCGCCGGGACGCGCAGCGGCCCGCGCCGTTCACCCCCACGCGTGTGGGGAAGACGCCGTAACGCGAAACCGAAAAGAACGCCATAGCGGTTCACCCCCACGCGTGTGGGGAAGACTAGAGCTGACGCCCTATCAGGAGCGGCTTCTGCGGTTCACCCCCACGCGTGTGGGGAAGACGATTGCCATGTCGAGCTGCTGCGCGAGAGTCCCGGTTCACCCCCACGCGTGTGGGGAAGACGTGGCTGGCCCTGCAGAATGCGCAAAAACCGCCGGTTCACCCCCACGCGTGTGGGGAAGACACATGCTCCAGTAACCTCGACAACTCCCTCTCCGGTTCACCCCCACGCGTGTGGGGAAGACGATGTACCAGCCGACAGAGAAGCAGGCCCGCGCGGTTCACCCCCACGCGTGTGGGGAAGACGCACGGAGACGGGAGCTGTCAATCCGGACGTGAGGTTCACCCCCACGCGTGTGGGGAAGACAGGGGATAGCCCTCCTGACTGCGCCAGAGGCATGGTTCACCCCCACGCGTGTGGGGAAGACAACGCGCTGCGCCAACGCCTCGCTCATCACACCGGTTCACCCCCACGCGTGTGGGGAAGACGTTTGCCCAGCACCTGCGGGGCGCCGGGGTTGAGGTTCACCCCCACGCGTGTGGGGAAGACACGCTAACCTTCAAAGAATGCGAAGCGGCTGGCGGTTCACCCCCACGCGTGTGGGGAAGACCCGAAGTTCGATCCACGGCAGGGGTTGGTTGGCGGTTCACCCCCACGCGTGTGGGGAAGACCCGGTGCCGTTGCGATGATGGGCGAGGCGCTCCGGTTCACCCCCACGCGTGTGGGGAAGACTGGAGCTTCCAGCGTTCGGAGGCCCGCGCCTGCGGTTCACCCCCACGCGTGTGGGGAAGACGAGGCCGATCCCCACGCCCTGCTGTACACCTACGGTTCACCCCCACGCGTGTGGGGAAGACCGGGTTTCCAGCGCCGTCACCCTGGCCGACGGCGGTTCACCCCCACGCGTGTGGGGAAGACCACTTGATGCGCAGAGAGATGTTGGTGCGCAATGGTTCACCCCCACGCGTGTGGGGAAGACCTTCTCGCTTGAGATGCAACGGGGCGGCGTAGAGGTTCACCCCCACGCGTGTGGGGAAGACTCCATACGACATCCACATATGGCGGCATGGCGAGGTTCACCCCCACGCGTGTGGGGAAGACACGCCACCGCGGTTGCCGCGCTGCAGTCCGGCCGGTTCACCCCCACGCGTGTGGGGAAGACTGACGCCTCTCTGGATCCCGCGCAGCACCAGGCGGTTCACCCCCACGCGTGT
>DCTX01000094.1:713-46146 GCA_002329325.1 Anaerolineales bacterium UBA1429 | reverse complement strand
TCTCCTCGGCGGCTCGTCAGGCGGCGCGCCACCCAAGGCGTGGCCCCCGTACCCAGCACCGCCAATGCCTGGCTGATGGTGGTAATGAGGCCGATGGTCTCGGTGCTGAGGTGCAGCTCTTGGTCGAGATAGGGCGCCGCAAAGGTGCTCACCGCGCTGGAGGTGGCGGGAATGAACAACCCGAACAGGCCGACGACCAACAACGGCGCCAAACGCCGGGGCGCCCGCGCGAACACTCCCTGGCTCTGGCTCGTTGGGTGGTCGGGCAACTTGAGCAGGNNCGGCGGCGCCAAAGAGTAACGCCGTGCTGATGGCCAGGCGAAAGCTGACATTGGTAACTGTGGCACTGTTTGCCAGGGCCGAAAAGGTGCGCGGCAGCACGCCCCCTAACAGGTTGCCCAGCAAGACGCCGAGGCCGTTCAGCGTGTTCGCTAGCCCGATGGCCTGGTCGCGCCTGGCCTCTGCGGTGACGCCGACGAGGGCCGGGATGGTGTTGACGCCCACCCAAGCCCAGGCCGCCGAAAGCAGCAGGTTCGAGATGATCGGCCAGACGGGCCAGAGGGCGACATTAAAGAACTCGGTCAGCGGCATGATGCCCGACCCCAGCAGGCAACCGATGGCGCCCAGCACCATCGTGCGCCGCGCGCCGAGCCGCATGGCCAGCCAACCGGCGCTCAGGCTGGCCACCATAAAGGCAAACGAGCCCAGCGCCGAGTAGAGGCCATAGTAGGCGGCGCCGAGGTTCAGCCGCAAGACGTACAACGGCCGCAGCATCAGGCCGATGCCGCCATAGCCAAAGCCGAACAGGGTGGTCATCGCCAGCAACAGGCGCACTTGAGGAGATAGCGAGCGTAGCTCGGTCAGGCGCGCGCGAAGCGTGAGCAATCCAGGCCTCCAGGCGGTAATGGCGACAGTATAGCGGGATCGCCGCTGTGGGCCTATTCGGTGGCCCGGTCAAAGTTTGTGGGGCCTGATAAAAGACCGCGGTGCAAACGCTGCGCGAATCTTTGCTTATTCTCGCAAAGATACCTCATACCGAAAGCGCCAGGATCGGTTTCAGATTGTGTGGGTGTTCCCCAAGGTTGCGGGGGCATGTAGCGATGATCGTAAGCGAGTTACGGAACATTCAAGGTCATTGCTGCCGGCTGTTTTCAATTTCCGTAGGTCTTCAAAGACGAGCGGCCGCCGGCCACCCCTACAAGACCCACAAACCTGGCAACCGAGTTCGCCGATCAGGCTATCGCGCTTGACACCCCGCCCCGCGCGGCGCACCATGCAGCCACATTGACCGACGGGAGGCAATTGCGATGAAGATCGTTGATCTGAAATGCGCCGTGATCGGTGACAACCCGATCGTGCGCATCGTCACCGATGAAGGCATCTCGGGCTATGGCGAAGTCGAATCGTCCAAGCCCTATCTCAAGCCGCACGTGCTCTTTTACCGCGACCTGCTCTTGGGCCAGGACCCCACCAACGTCGAGCGGGTGATGCTGCGCATCCGGCGCATGGGGGCCTTCAAGCCGTGGGGCAGCGCCGTGAGCGCCATCGAGATGGCCCTGTGGGATATCGCCGGCAAAGCGGCAGGGGTGCCCGTGTTCAAGCTGCTGGGCGGCAAGGTGCGCGACCAGGTGCGCTGCTACAACGGGGCGGTGCGCTTCCCGCTGCAGGGCTACTCGCCCCAGGACTATGCGGAGAACACGGCCCGGATGAAGGCCTCGCCCGAGGGGTTCAGCATCATCAAGCAGCCCATCGCCTTCCACTCCCCCATGGCGACCCAGGTGCCCGGCTTCTTTTATGGCGAGCCCCAGCCGCCCGGACGCCACGTCAACCGCGGCCTCCTGACGGAGCGCGGCCTGGAGCACGTCGTCGCCTGCGTGCAGGCCATGAAGGAGGTGCTGGGCGACGAGGTGGGCCTGGCCCTGGATTGTGGGCCAGGCTGGACTGTCCCCGATGCCATTCGCATCGCCAAGGCCCTGGAGCCGCTGAACGTTCTGTGGCTGGAGGATCTGATCACCGGCGACTATACGCCGTGGGTGCTGGCCGATGTGTACCGCGAGGTGACCCAGAGCAGCTCCACGCCCACTCACACTGGCGAGCAGATCTACCTGCGGCAGAACTTTCGCGAGCTGATCGAGGGCCATGCCGTGCGCATCATCGGGCCGGACCCGTGCGATGTGGGCGGCATCGCCGAGCTCAAGTGGATCGCCGAGTATGCCGATCTCCACGGCATCCTGATGGCGCCCCACGGCACGGGCGATGGCGTGTTGGGGCTGGCGGCCCTGGTGCAGGTCTGCGCCACCCTGCCCCAGAACTATATCGCCTTCGAGTACCCGGTGGGCAACCCGGCCTGGTGGTACGACATCGTCGAGGGCCTGCCCGATCCCATCGTCAAGGAGAGCATGATCGAGGTGTGGGACCGGCCCGGCATGGGCGTCGATTTCAAGCTGCCCGATGCGCAGTGGTATCTGGCCCCGGAGGATGCCGGGTTTTTTGACTGACCCGGCCCGGACGTAGGGCTCTGGGTGGCGCCTCGCGGCGCCCGGCCGCCGATAGACTCGGCCCGGCGATTGCACTATAATGCTGCCGCAACCGCATAGGAGGAGGCCGCCGTGTATCTAGCGCCGCGAGGCACCATTGACATTCTGCCGGAAGATCAACCCTATTGGCTCCATCTCCATGATCGGATCCGACGCATCGTCGCCCTGTACGATTACCAGCGCATAGACGTGCCCGCCTTTGAAGAGACGGCGCTGTACGTGCGCGGGGTGGGCGAGGGCACCGATATCGTCGACAAGGAGATGTACAGCTTTACCGACAAGGGCGGCCGCGAGATCACCCTGCGCCCCGAGTTCACCGCCGGCATCGTGCGGGCGTATCTGCAGAACGGGATGCGCACCCTGCCCCAGCCGGTCAAGGTCTATAGCACCGGTCCGATCTTTCGCTATGAGCGCGTCCAGGCGGGGCGCTATCGCCAACACACCCAGTTCGATATCGAATGCATCGGCTCGCTGGATCCCGCTGTGGATCTGGAGGTCATGTCCGTCGCCTGGCAGCTCTTTTCCGAGTTGGGCTTTCACGGGCTGGCCTTCCAGCTCAACAGTACCGGCTGCCCGGCCTGCCGCCCGGCCTATATCCGCGAGTTGGTGGCCTACTATGAGCCGCGCCGCCAGCAGGTGTGTGAGGATTGCCGCCGCCGCCTGGAGCGCAACCCCCTCCGGGTGCTGGACTGCAAGGTTCCTACCTGCCAGCCGATCATCGCCGCCGCGCCCCACATCACCGACCACCTCTGCCCCGAGTGCGCCGCCCACTTTGAGACGCTGCGCGGCTATCTCGACGCCCTGGAGCGCCCCTACACGCTGAATCACCGTCTGGTGCGCGGCCTGGATTACTACACCAAGACGGTCTTCGAGGTCTGGGCCCAGGGGATCGGCGCGCAGAACGCCATCTGCGGCGGGGGACGCTATGACGGCCTGGCCGAGGAGTTGGGCGGCCCTCCCACCCCGGGCATCGGCTTTGGCTCGGGGATGGAGCGCATCGTGCTGCTGATGAAGGAGAACGGCATCCAGGTGCCGGGCGCTCCCGCGCCCCAGGTGGCCCTGGTATACCATGGCCAGGCGGCCAAGACCCGCTGCGTGCAACTGCTCACCGACCTGCGCGCCCACGGCATCCGCGCGGAGCTGGGGTTCGACGATCGCAGCATGCGCGCCCAGTTGCGCAACGTCAACCGGCTCGGCGCCGCCTATGCCCTGATCCTGGGCGAGGACGAGTTGGCCTCGGGCCAGGTCGTGCTGCAGAACATGGTCGAGGAGATCCCCCAGGAGAGCGTGGCCCAATCCGAGGTGGTATCCCTGCTCGCACAACGTCTGGGCCTGGGTGAGCCATGCAAACGATAGGGCTCCTGTATCACTCTGGGCGCCCGGATTGCGTGGATCTGGCCCGCCAGATCGAGGCGACGCTGCGAGAGCGTCGCCTGCAGGTTTGGCGAGGGGCGGCCAACGACGACGAGGCACTGCGCCAGGCCGCGCCCGATCTGGACTTGCTCATCACTCTGGGCGGCGATGGCACCATCGTGCGGGGCATCCGCGTGGTGGCCCAGGAGCGCGTCCCCATCCTGGGGGTGAACCTGGGGCGACTGGGCTTCTTGGCCGAGGTCGAGCCCGCCGAGATGGATCAGGTGTTGCCGGCCCTGCTGGAGGGGCACTTTTTCGTGGAGGAGCGCATGATGCTGCGCTCCGATCTGTATCGCGAGGACGCCCTGATCCTCAGCGCCGAGGCGATCAACGACGTGGTGATGGCTCGGGGGCGCGCCTCGCGCACGGTGCGCATCTCGGTGGATGTGGACGACCACCATGTCTTTTCCCCCACCTGTGACGGCATGATCGTCGCCACCCCCACCGGCAGCACGGCCTACTGCCTGGCGGCGGGAGGCCCCATCGTGGCCCCCGATCTGCGCAGCCTGACCATGGTGCCCATCGCGGCCCACCTGGGCATTGCCCACGCTCTGGTGATCCCGGCGCACCGGCGGCTGGCTCTGACTCTGCTCAAAGGCCCCGATGCCATGGTCACCGTGGACGGCCAACAGGACGTGCCCCTGCTGCCCGGCGACCGGCTGTGCAGCTCGGCCAGCGAGAACGTGGCCCGCTTTGTGCGGATGTCCGAGAACGGCTACTTTTACGAGACCGTGCTCCGCAGACTGGGCTGGGCGGATCGGCCCTGAGGCGCGGCCGCGCAGGCGGGCGCAGCCGTGCAGGTTCTGTGTTATAATGGCTGCCAGCGCGTCGAGCTACACCACATGAGCGAAAGGAACCGAGACATGTCTGAGCAGGCCGGATCGCAAGAGCCCCTCGTTTCAGGCCTGGCGCATATCTGCTTCACCGTGGCAGACCTGCAGCGCTCCATTGACTTTTACTGCCGCCAACTGGGCATGACGCCCGCCTTCGAGTTCCGGCGGCCCGATGGCACCCACTATGGCCAGTACATCCATGTAGGGGGCCGCAACTTTATCGAGCTGTTCATCGGCGAGCTGGCCGAGCCCGCCCAGGGACAGGCCTATCGGCACCTGTGCCTGGAGGTGCCCGATATCGAACGCGCCGTGGCCGCCTTTCGCGAGCGCGGCGTCGAGGTCGGCGAGATCAAGCTGGGCGGCGACCAGTCGTACCAGGCCTGGCTGGAGGATCCGGACGGCAACCGGATCGAGTTGCACCAGTATACGCCCACCAGCAAGCAGGCCGCATCCTTTTCGTAACGTGTGCGCCCTGGTGTGATGCAGCCATTCCGGCGTGGGGCGATGCGGCCCTACGCCGGAATCATTATGTACCCTAGTATTCGTTGAGTTTTGATCAAAGGAATAGCCATGAAGACCATACTGTTAGCGATCGATCATCTGTCGGAGGAGGTCCGCGCCCGTATCGCCGCGTTGGCGCCTGACTATCGTTTGCTGGTCACCCGCGATGCCGAGGCGATCCGCTCCGCCTGGGACGAGGTCGAGATCGCCGGCGGGGATGTGGGCATCGAGCGCCTGCTGGCCATGCCGCGCCTGCGCTGGTATCAGCAATGGGGGGCCGGCGCCGAGTGGATCATGGAGCACCCGGAAGCGCAGCAGAAAGATTGGGTGGTGACCAACGCCTCGGGCCTGCACGCCATCCCCATCAGCGAGCACATCCTGGCCCTGCTGTTGGCCATGGCGCGACGCCTCCCGGAGGCCGTTCAGGCGCAGCAGCGCCATGCCTGGGTGCGCGGCGGCGGCCTGCAGGCGCCCGTCTTTGAGCTGGCCGGCAAGACCATGGTGCTGATCGGCGTGGGCGCCATCGGCCAGCGCACGGCCCGCATCGCCTCGGCTTTGGAGATGCGCGTCATCGGCGTGCGCCGCGATCCCGATCGGCCGGTGGAGGGCGTGGCCCGCATGGTCGGCCCCGATCAGCTCGACGACGTCCTGCCCGAGGCGGATGTGGTGGTGCTCACCGTGCCCCTCACCCCCGAGACCCAGCACATGATCGGCCCGCGCCAGTTGGCCCGCATGAAGCCCAGCGCCTGCATCATCAACATCGGACGCGGCGGCACCATAGACCAGGAGGCCCTGATCGAGGCCCTCAACAGTGGTCAGATCGCCGGGGCCGGCCTGGATGTGACCGACCCGGAGCCGCTGCCCGCCGATTCGCCCCTGTGGGAGGCGCGCAACGCCTTAATCACCGGCCACTATGCCGGGAGCACGCCCGTATATCAGCAGCGCGCCCTGGACATCTTTGTGGATAACCTGGCCCGCTATGTGGCGGGCCAACCGCTACGCAACCGGCTGGACCTCTCCCTGGGCATCCGGATCAGCTAGCCGAGGACTCTCGTAAGGGCGACACACGCGTGTCGCCCTTACTGATTGCCACGCCCGCTTGCGCATGCCTTTACGCTGGTTATGCAGTATACTGGGCGCGCCGTCGGGGAGCGCACAAGAAGGGGGGCGCCATGATCACTCTGCGCGACAAGATACGCGGTTGTATCGCCGGTTCCTGGGTGGGCTCGGCCATGGGGGCCGCCGTCGAGGGGTGGCAACCGGAGCGCATCCAGGAGACCTACGGGTTCCTGGCCGAGCTCAAGAGCTACAAGCACTATGTCAGCTATACGGATTGGCAGCGTCCCCCGGGAACCACCGAGGACGGCATCGAACGCCAGAAGCTGATGAACACCGCCGTCATCCGCAAGCAGGATCGCATCTCCGCCGACGATCTGGTGCGGGTGTGGGTGGATGTGCTGGATCCCGCCAGGATGGTCTTCAAGCAGGAGCCGTTCGACAGGAGCCTGCTAGAGATGGCCCGGGCTGGGGTGCCGCCCCGGGAGCTGGGCCGGCTCTGGCCGTTCAACAACGTGGTCTCCATGGCGCGGGCCAGCCATACCCTGGGGATCATCAACGCGGGCGACCCCGCCGGCGCCGCCGCCGACGTGTACGACGTGGGCCTGGTCTATGCCGCCGAGACCACCTTTGCCCTGCGCTGGGCGGCCCTCTATGACGCCGCCCTGGCCGAGGCCCTGCGCCCCGGCGCCACGGTGGCCTCGGTGCTGGATACGGCCCGCGAGTACGCCGCCTACCGCAGCCAGAAGGGCACCCCCTACGGCGGCTATGACCGCATTCAGGAGGAGGTCGAGCGCGCCTTGGAGATCGCCGGGCGGCACAGCGACCCCATGGCCATGCGCGACGAGTTCTATACCCTCTATTCCGGCGGCGACTATTTCGTCTACGGCCAGGCCCAGGCCAACGAGATCGTGGCCAAGGGGCTGGCGATCTTTACTGCCGCCCAGGGGGATGTGCGCACGGCCGTCCTCTCCGCCGTCAATTACGGGCGCGACACCGACTGCCTGGCGGCGGTGGCCGGCGGCCTGTCCGGCGCCCTCTCGGGCGCGCAGCCGCTGGAGGCCGCCTGGATCGAGCAGGTGAACGCTGCCACCAAGGCCGATCCCTACACCAACAGCAACCTGGACATTGACGAGACGACCGATGGCCTGCATCGGGCTGTGGTGGCGCGGTTGGCCCGGCAGCGGGCCACCCTGGCCCGGATGGAGGCGGCCCCGGAGGGCTATCTTTCCTGAGGCGAGGGGCGCACCCGTCGCCAGCATGCACACAGGGGGCAAGAGCGATGCCGGATCAGCGTACCGAACTGCGCAGGGGACGCATCGAGGATGTGATCTCTACCTGGTCGCGCCCGAGCGACCTAAAGATCACCGACATGCGGATCGCGGTGGTGGCATCCAACTATGATTACCCCATCATCCGCATCGACACGAATCAGGGTGTGTACGGCATCGGCGAGGTGCGGGATGCCGGACACAAGGAGAACGCCCTGCAGTTCAAGAGCTTTTTGCTGGGGCAGAACCCCTGCAACGTGGACATGCTCCTGCGCGCCATCAAGCCGCTGGGCGGCCCGGGCCGCCAGGGCGGCGGCGTCTCGGGCATCGAGCTGGCCCTGTGGGACCTGGTGGGCAAGGTGTATAACGTGCCCTGTTACCAGTTCCTGGGCGGCAAGTATCGAGACAGGGTGCGCATCTATGCCGATACCCCCACGCCCCACGATCCCACCCCGGAAGCCTATGTGGAGCGGGTGCTGCAGCGCAAAGCCATGGGGCTCACGTTCATCAAGTTTGATATCGGCCCCAACGTGCTCAGCGATGTGCCCGGCGCCCTGATCGGCGCGCCGACGGAGCACGAGTACCCCATGGCGCGCCGCGCCCAGGCCCCCGGCGCCGGCGTGGGCAGCAAGCTCTCCGATGCGGGCATCGCCCGCATGGTCGAGATCGTGGCGGCGGTGCGCGAGGCCGTGGGCTGGGAGACCTCGCTCTGCATCGATCACTTTGGCCACGGCTATCTCAGCGCCAAGGAAGTGATCCGCCTGGCCAACGCCCTGGAGCCCTATGGCCTGGCCTGGATCGAGGACCCCATGCCCTGGTGGGATATCGAGGGGCACCGGCTGGTGACCCGGGCTGTCAACGTGCCCACCGCCGCCGGCGAGGAGCTCTACCTGTGGGAAGGCTTTCGTGAGATGATCGAGACCCGCGCGGTGGACATCCTCCATCCTGACCTGCTGACATCGGGGGGCATGCTGGAGACCAAGCGCATCGCCGACTATGGCGAGCAGCATGGCCTGCCTACATCGCTGCACTTTGCGGGCTCGCCCATCGCCTTTATGGCCAACCTGCACTGCGCGGCGGCCATCCCCAGCCTGGTGGCGCTGGAGAATCACGCCCTGGACCTGGCCTTCTGGAAGGACCTGGTCACTGGCCTGGACGAGCCGTTGATCCAGGAGGGCTATGCCGCCATCCCCGACGGGCCGGGCCTGGGGGTGGACCTGAACTATGAGGGGATCAAGGCCAACCTGCGCTATCCGGGCGAGATGTTCCAGCCCACGGATTATTGGGACACGCCCAAGCTGGGCTTCTACCGGCCCCCAGGCCCCGTCATCGGTGAGTAAGGGGGGCGCGAAGGTGGGTGGTCGCATTGGGCCACCCCCATTGGCGACGGGATAGGGCGCTCGGTGGAGCGCAGAATTCCGAGAGGATCGAGAGTCTATCTGTCAGAGGAGCAAGATGCTATTCAAGAATCGCGAGGCGTTGGTCTCGCACGGGCATCGCGAGGGGCGGGCGCTGGCGCTGGACATCCTGGAGGCCGGCCTGGCCGCTGGCGATCCCTACGCCAACACCCGCAAACTGATCCGCATCGAGGGCAACCGCCTGCTGGTGGGCGGCCAGCCTCACATGGACGTCTCCGGCTATGGCGATGAGGTCGTGGACCTGGATGAGATCGAGAACATCTATGTCATCGGCGCGGGCAAGGCCGTCCAGTGCCAGGCCCGGGCGCTGGAGGACATCCTGGGCGACCGGCTGACGGCCGGCGCCATCACCATCAAGCGCGGCGAGCCTGCCAACTTGGAGCGTATCGTCGTGACCGAGGGGGCCCACCCTGTGCCGGACGAGGGATCGGTGGAGGGCACGCGGCGCCTGGTCGAGATCGCCCAGCGCGTCACACCGCGCGATCTCGTGTTCACCGTGTTCTCGGATGGCGCATCGTCCCTCTCGCCCCTGCCCGCCGCCGGGGTGACGCTGGACGACCTGCGGGCCCTCTATCGCCTGGCCATCAAGTACGGCAGCCAGGGCATCATCATCCGGCCCATGAGCTACTTTTCCCAGGTGAGCCGGGGCCGGATCATGAAGATGATCCATCCGGCTCGCAGCATCAACCTGGTGATGCAGGTGGGGCTCTTTAGCCGGTGGCACGGGCAGTTGCCCAAGAACTCGTCCTTTCCGCCCTCCTGGCCGCCGGGCCTGAACCGCATGGCCGACGACGTGCCCACCTTCAAGGCGCAGCCCTGGTACGACGAACTGCCAACCTCCATGCGCGATGTGTTTGAGCGCATGGACCCTGCTTACGATGTGCCCGCCCTCTCCGAGTTCGAGGAGATGCGCATGAGCTTCTGGCAGCCCATCGACCTCTACCAGATGGTGGATGGGGCCAGGGCCAAGGCCGAGGAGCTGGGCATCTCGGGCGCCATCTTGAGCTCGCACCTGACGGCCATCTCGGGCGAGGCGGCCAATGTGCTGGTCCAGATCGCCATCGAGTGCGAGAGGTACGGCCGGCCCTTTACGCCCCCCGTGGCGCTGATCACCGGCGGTCACCTGGAGGTGCCCGTGGGCGATGCGACGGGCGTGGGCGGCCGCAATCAAGAGTTCGCCCTCACCTCGGCGGCGCTCTTGGGAAGCGGGCGCCTGGCCAGCAAGCGCATCGTGGTGGCGGCCATGGATTCCGACGGCACCGATGGCCCCGGCACCCAACTGGTGGGCGGGGAGTACATCTGCATGGCCGGCGGCCTGGTGGATGGCTACACGCTGGAAGAGGCCGCGCAGCGGGGCGTGGACATCAACGCCGAGCTGGCCAATCACAACGCCACCATGCCGCTGATGGACCTGGACAGCGCAATCCATACCGGTAACACCGGCACCTGCTTGGGTGACCTGCGGGTGACTCTGGTTCTCTGAGTCGAATATACACAAGGGAGCATGACACACAATGGGAGATCGCATCACACGCGTTTCTGCGCGAGAGATTTTGGCCACTCGCGGCTTGGTTTCTCTCGAAGTTACCGTCGAGACCGAGAGCGGCGCCTGTGGCAAGGCAACCCCCGATTCCGGCGTTTCCACTGGCACGTATGAGGCCAAGTTCCTGCTGGACGGCGGTTCCCGCTATCGTGGCCTGGGCGCCCGCAAGGCGGCAGCGGCCGTCAATACCGAGATCGCCCCGGCCATCGTGGGCATGGATGTCACCGATCAGGCGGGCATTGATCTGGCCATGATCGCTCTGGATGGCACCCCCGACAAGCGGCGCCTGGGCGCCAACGCCATCGTCGGCGTATCGCTGGCGGTGATCAAGGCGGCGGCCCAGAGTTGTGGCCTGCCCCTGTATCGCTACATCGGCGGACCCGACGCTCGCACCATGCCCATCCCCATCGTCGGCATCGGCACCGGCGGGCGCTATCGCGATCCGGGCAGCAGCCGCTGGCTCAAGCCCAGCTACGAATTCGCCGCCTGGGGCGCCGGCAGCTACTCCGAGGCGATCTACTGGTCGTGGGAGTGCACCGAGGCTACGGTCAAGATGCTTCGTGAGCGCTACCCGGACAAGTTCGCGCCGGCCTTCCGGGGCATCGCCCTGGCAGGGGTGATCCAGCACGATCGCGAGCTGCTAGAGATCATGACCGAGGCCATCGTGAACACCGGCCACGAAGGCAAGATGGGCATTTACTTTGACTGCGCCGCCGATACCTACTATGTGAGGGATATCGATCGCTACGTGGGCCTGTTCTCGGCCGGCGAGAAGACCCGCGACGACGTGATCGCCCTGCTCAAGGATTGGGTCGAGACCTTCCCCATCGTCTCGCTGGAGGATCCTCTCCACGAAGAGGATCTGGAAGGCCATGCCCTGGCCACCCGCGAGCTGGGCATCGAGATCGTGGGTGACGACCTGTTCACCACCAATCCGGAGCGCCTGCGGCAGGCCATCGAGCTGGGCGCCGCAAACTCCATGGTGCTCAAGATCACCCAGGTCGGGACGGTCACTGAGGCCCTGGACGCCTGCCGCCTGGCCCTGCGCAACGGCTATAACGTGCATCCCTGCGGCAGCCGCGGTGATACCGACAGCATCGGCGACTTTGCTGTGGGGCTCAACACCGGCCAGATCCGGGGCGGCGACCGCAACCGCCTGCTGGCCATCGAAGAGGAGTTGGGCGGCTCGGCCCTCTGGCAGGGCAAGGGCGCCTACAAGGGCTGGCGCCAGTAGAGAGACACACTGCCGCGCCTCGCCCCGTGGCCGGGCGGGGCGCGGCATTTGGCACTCGGCCACGAGAGGAGGCTCGTATGGCGATACAGGCAGCCAATGCTTTGGCAAGGATTCTCAAGCAAGAAGGCGTGGAGTGGGTCACGACCTTTCCCGTCTGCTGCGTGAACAATGCCCTGGGCCAAGAAGGCGTCCCCATGATCATGATGCGCGATGAGCGCTATGCCGTGGCCGTGGCGGACGCGTATTCACGAGTCACCAACGGGAACAAGATCGGGGTCTGCACCGTCATGGGCGGGCTGAACCCGGCCGGGCTCCAGATGGCCTACGGCGCGCTGGCCCAGGCCTATGAGGACTCATCGCCGCTCTTGCTCCTCTCCGACGGCGTGCCCGTGGGAGCCGGCGGTCGGGGCCGCTACGAGATCGCCGAGGCCCTGGGCAGTGTCACCAAGTGGGTCGGCGAGATCGATCGCCCCGAGCGGGTGCCCGAGGTGATGCGACGCGCCTTCACCATGCTGCGTTCGGGGCGCCCTGGCCCCGTGTTGGTGACCATCCCCCGCGCCCTGGGCGAGCTGGATGAGGCGAGCTGCCCCTATGAGCCGGTCAAGGGTTGGCGCGTGGCGCCCGATCCCGCCGATGTGCAGGCCGCAATCCAGGCGCTGCTGGCCGCCGAGCGCCCTCTGCTCTATGCGGGCGAGGGGGTGCTCTATGGCGATGGCGTGGAGGCGTTGCGGCGCCTGGCCGAGCTGGCCCAGGTCCCCGTGCTGAGCACCCTCAAGGGCATGAGCGTCTTTCCCATGGATCACCCCCTCTCGGTGGGGGTGCGGGGCGAGCTGGCGGCCCACTTTTTGCGGGGGTGCGACCTGGTGCTGGCCGTGGGCACCAGCCTGGCCAGCGGGCATTTCCGCCAGACGATCCCCGATGCGGCCCACAAGACCATCGTGCACTGCACCCTGGATCCCATGGATGTGAACCGGGTCTACCCCACCGGCTACGCCGTCATCGGCGATGCGGGCCTCACCCTGAACGCCCTGATCGAGGAGCTGCAGCAGCGCACGGGGGGCGGCGTCCCGGCCAAGCCCGCCCTGGTGGAAGAGATCCGCGCCCAGAAAGAGGCCATGCTGGCCAAGTATGTGCCGCTGATGGCCTCGGATGAAACGCCCATCAACCCCTACCGGGTCTATGGCGACATGCAGAAGGTGCTGGATCTGGACAATTGCTTCATCACCCACGATTCGGGCAGCACCCGCGATCAGCTCAGCACCGTGTGGCCCGTGCGCATCCCGCGCGGGTTCCTGGGCTGGGGCAATGTGTCTACCCTGGGGTTCGGGCTGGCGGGGGCCATGGCGGCCAAGCTCGCCTACCCGGAGCGCCAGGTGATCAACGTCACCGGAGACGCCGGGGTGGGCTATATGCTGGGCAATCTCGAGGCCCTGGTGCGCGAGCATGTGGGCGTGACCACCATCCACATCAACAACGGCGGCTTTGCCGGCTATGGCCCCGGCTTCTGGGGGCCCGGCCATGACCCGTACACCTGCGAGGTGTGCGAGCACGACATGGCCGACATGTCCGAAGCGGTGCGGGCGCTGGGCTACTATGCCGAGGACGTGACCGATCCGGATCAGATCGTTCCGGCGTTGGAGCGCGCCCTGGCCGAGAATGCGCGCAACCGCCCGGCCTATCTAGAGATCATCTGCAGCCAATACCCGGTGTTCGGCGGCTGGGTGACGGGCTGAGGGCGAATCACGCGCCGAATGATCGAGCCAACGCAGGGTGGCACACATGTGGCACCCCGCGTTGGCTCTGTTTCGCCAGGTCACCTTGGCGGTCGACAACGGCTTGCGCACCGCATCCGGAGGAGCCACGCCCGATGAACGCACCCGCGAACGCCGCGGCCCCAAATGCTCGCAAACGCGTCCTGTTTGTGGATCACGCTGCCGCCCTGGGTGGGGGCGAACTCAGCCTGCTCTTGCTGCTGGAGCATCTGGATCGCGCCTTGTGGGAGCCCCACCTGGCCTGCGCCGGCGGCCCCCTGGCAGACCGGGCGGCCGCCCTGGGCGTCCCGGTGCACGTAACGCCCTTGCCTCGCCTGCGCTGCTCGTGGCGCGCGCCCCTGGACCTCGTCCATGGCGCCAGGTCGCTGGCCCGCACGGTGCGCCGCGTGGGTGCAGATATCCTGGTGCCCTTTTCGGTGCGGGCCGTGATCTATGCCGCGCCCGCCGCGCTCCTGACGGGCGCGCCCTTTGTCTGGTACCGCAACGACCTGTGGCTGGGGGAATTGCCGCCTCGATACCCCTGGGCGGAGCGCCTCTGCAAGATGCCCTATTGCGCCCTGGCCGCCCACGTGATCGCCAATTCGCGCATGACGGCGCAACAGCAGCCGTGCGGCCGCAAGATGACCGTCATCCACAATGGCATCCCGGTCGGACGGTTCGATCCGGAGGCCGATGGGCTTGCGTTTCGGCGGGAGCGCCGCATGCCGGATGATGCACTGGTGCTGGGCATCGTCGGAAGGCTCAACCCCATCAAAGGGCAGGATCGCTTCCTGCGGGTGCTGGCGCGGGTCCTGGAGACGGCGCCCGACGCCTGGGGCCTGGTGGTGGGCGGCGCCATCTTTGGCGAGGATCGCTATGCCGAGGGCCTGCGCGAGCTGGCGGAGGAGCTGGGCATTGCCCAGCGCGTGACGTTCACGGGGCAACTGGCCGATCCGGCGCAGGCCCTGGCGGCGATGGACCTCTTTGTGCAGACAGGAGATCCCGAGGCCCTGGGCCTGGTCAACCTGGAGGCCATGGCCATGGGCAAGGCGGTGGTAGGCTTTGAGCACGGCTCGCTGCCAGAGATCGTGGTAAATGGGGAGACAGGCAGGCTGGTGCCCTCGGGCGACGAAACGGAGCTGGCCGCGGCGGTGGCGGAACTGCTGCGCGATCCGGCCCGGCGCGCCCAATGGGGGCGGGCGGGGCGCGCCCGCGCCGAGATCCACTTTGATGTGACCCGGGTCGCCCGCGAGGTTTCGGGGGTGCTGCAACGGGTGCTGTGAGGGGAGAGGTCGGCGATACAGGCCAGACTCGCAAGCGCGGGGCGATGTACACACATCGCCCCGCGCCTGTCTGCAATGAGGGGGGGCATGGGGCGCGGGCGAGATATCTCCTTGCGGCTCGACCAAGGTGGCCACGCTCGCGGCGTCTTGCGCTTGCAGCACGTCGACGAGGGCCTGGTCGGCATCAGCGTCAGGGTTGCGCTCTTGCGCCTGGCGTAGCAGGTCGAACAGCTCTTGGCGTTCCTGTTGCCACTGACGGTAGATGTGCATGGGCACCAGGGCGGCCACCGGCTCTCCATGCCGCAGGATGACATAGTTGTCGCCGCGATATTCGACCTCGTTCAGGATCGTGGCGAACTGCTTGCGGATCTCGGTGACGCCCACCTGCTTGTCCATCGTGGCCCCCTCAGAGGATGCACATTCTGTACAGATTGTACGTTATGTACAGGATAGCACAAGGGAGAGCGTTGATCAAGAGCGTGATTGGGGGGAGGCACCTTCGCGGGCGTTGGGCTGAGCCCCTATTCCAGCCCCTGCCCGCACTGGTCCCACAGGCCGCAGTGGCGGCAGCGGGCCGGCACGTCGTGGGAGCGGGCGGGGGCGGAGCGCTGGCCCATGGCGGCCCGCATCTCCTCCAGCGTCGCCAGCAGCTCCTCCTCCAGCTCCTGGGTATAGGGGATGGAGAACGTGTCCTCGCGGTAGCGCAGCAGGCCATAGGGGACGCGCCGCCCCTGGGCCTCGCTCACCAGCAGGCAGTAGGCTGCCAGTTGCAGCACGTCGTTGTGGTAGGGCCGCGGGGCGGCGCGCCCCGGCTTGGCCTCCACGGGGATCTGCGACCCCTCCCGATACACGATATAGTCGGGGCGCCCGTGCAGGCCGTATCGCCGCGATCGCAGGAGCGTGCCCCGCTCCCGGCGGTCCGTATCGCGATAGACCACCTGGGCCGCCGGCAGTCCCGCCCGATCCTCGAGACGCCTGGCTCGCCGCCAGGCCCACAGGGCCAACAGCAACGTCGCCAGCAGGCCGAGGAGCAGCAGAGCTTGGGGTTGGGTCATGGCGTCAGCGCCACAGGAGGGAGAGGGCCAGCGCCAGGGCCAGGCCGGCAGCCAGCCAGAAGAGCGCGCTCACAAGGCGCGTCTGGCGCCGGGCCGCGCCCACCAGGCGCCCGTGGGCGTGGTGGCGTTGCTCGCCGCGCACCCGGGCCGCCCGATTGTCGGGCGCAGCCCCGGCCACCCGCTCCAGCCACCAGGCGCGGGCGCAATAGGCATAGCGCCCCACGTCGCTGGCCCGCAGCGGGTGCGGCGAGCCCCCGCGGACCTCAGGCATCGTCCGACATCCGGCGCTCCAGACGCCTCTCGAAGGAGCGCAGGGCATCCTGGAGTTTGTTGGCACCCACGGCCGTGGTCAGGTCGCCCCGGGTGCGCTCGGTCACCCCGCGCACCATGTCGGTGGTGCGGCGGAGGCCCCGGGTCAACGTATCGGGGAAGTCCATGGTCACCAGGTGGCTGTAGATCTCGTCCATGATGCCCAGCATGCGCTCGGCCTGCTCCAGGTCGTTGCGGCGCATGGCGTCCAGGGCAAAGCGGCGCAGCTCCCCGGCGGCCTCGCCCAGGCCGTTCAGATAGGGGGCGTTGGGCATCCCCAGGCTGGCCGGATCGGGCAGCTCCTCCTCGGTGACAAAGGCCAACACCAGGGCGGCCTCGGCGTACTCCTTGAGGGCATCCAGCAGATAGCCCGCCGAGGCGATATCGCCAAAGGGCGCCGCCTCGGACTGCATGACCTCGGCCGCCTCGGCGGCCTCCTGCAGGAGCGCGCGCGCCTGCTCGTAATCGTGGCGATGGGTAGCGCGGATCGAGTTGGCGCAGTGGCGGATCAGCAGCCGCGAGCGCTGCAGCGTCAGGTCGCGCACATGATCCTGCTGGGTCCATTCCTCGCGGATCACCTCAACCACCGAATCCAGGGTTTTCATGGGCCTCGCCTTTCCCGTGATGAGGATCTCTAGGGGACCTGCTCAAAGATCACCCAGGTGAGCATGGTCAGTTCGGTCGGCGCATCCACCGGCACCGAGGGCAGATCGGTCAGGCTCAGGGTGTAGGTGACCGGGTTGCCCAGCCCGTCAAAAGAGAACTGGCCCGTGCCATCGCTGGTGGCGTAGGCGAACCAATCCCAGGCCTGGATCTTGACGCGCACGTTGGGCACGCCCTTGCCGTCGCTATCCAGCACCTGGCCCCGCACATAGATGCCCGAGGCGGCCACGTGCTCGGTGCTCTGCACCCGCCCCACGTACGTGCCCGCGGCAGCGGCGGGCTCGCCGGTGGCGCTCGGGGTCGCGCCGGCGGCGTCGCCCGTGGGGACCGAGGGGGCCTCGGCGGTGGGCGGCGTGCTGCAGCGGTCGGCGGCCTCCTGGGCCAGGCTGGCCGTGGCGTCGGCGGCGATCAGCTCGTTGGCGCGGCGATATTGGAGCGCCGCCAGGCACCAATCCTCCCGGGCGGCAAGCTGCTGGCCGTAGGCGAGATAGGCCTCGTGCAGGCGCGTGCGCACGTCGCGATAGGCGGGGTCCAGGGTATACAGCATGGAGAGCCGGTCCACAGCCGACGCCCAGTCGCTCCCGGCATAGCGCACGCCGTCCATGTAGAGCTTGGCCGTGCTCTGAGCCAGGGAGGCCTGGGCGCTGTTGGGCTTGATCGTCAGGGCCCGATCAAAGTGGCGCACGGCGTCCTCCATGCGGTTCTCCTGCACGGCCTGCAGCCCCAGATGGTAATAGCCCTCGTAGAGCATCTCATCCAGCTCCTGGCGACGGTAGGTGGGGTCCTGGGCCAGGATCTGCTCGCCACGCTGCACCACTTGCGACCAATCCTGCTGCGTCATGGCCGTTTGGAGCGCGTCCCACTGGCTCTGTTCGACCCCCTGCTGCAGGATCGAGGTGGGTGTGGGGCGGGCGGCCAGGCGCGCCTCGGCCTCGGCCAGCCGGTCGGAGGCCTCGATGAGAGAGGGATTCAGCCGCAAGGCCTGCTCGAACTCGGCGATGGCCAGCTCATAGTTCTCCTCGGCCAGATGGACCTCGCCGCGCTGGTAGTGCTCCAGCGCCGCCTCGGTCTGGGCGGTGCTGCGATCCTGCATGCCCTGCAGGATGGCGGCCGCGGCCAGGCCGCCTATCACCAGCACCACGGCCAGGGCGATGCCCACGATGGCAAAGGTCGAGCGACAGCCCCGGGCGCGGGCGGCCTGGGGCTCGGCCTGGGGGGCAGGCTCCGCGAGGCCTGCGGCGCTCTCCGTCTCGACCTCGGCCCGCCAGAGCTGCGGGGCCGGCGGCTCTTGATCCAGCTTGCGCCCACACTGTGGGCAGAAAAGGGCCCGACCCTCGATCGGGCTGCCGCACCGGGGACAGTTCATGCCGACTCCTTTGCGTTACCAGAAACCGTGGCGCGCCACGGTGGAACCATCGCTTGCCAGGATATGGACGTCCACCTGTTGGCCGGTGTTCCCCACATCCACCGATGCGCGCAAGGGCGCGTCGGGGCGCACTGTGAACGTCTGATCCAGCAGGAGGCGCTCTCCTTGCGAGACTCGCAGCCGCCAGCGATGCTCGCCGGGCGAGGCCACGGTGAGATGCAGACGGTCGCCATCGCGCCTAGCATACAACGAAGCATCGGCTGTGGCGAAATCCACCCCCCCGCTCTGGGCCACCACGTACCAGGCATCCTGCCAGCTCACGCTCTCGCCGGCCGCCAGGCTCGCATCCTGCCAGAAGGAAGGCGAGAGCCCGCCCCACAGCTCGACATAGTGGGCGCCATCATCGGCAAAGGCGCTGGCGTCGAAATCGCGGCCAAAGCCAAAGAGCTTGACGCCCTGCATCGCGGGGGAAAAGGCGTGCACCAGGCCGATCTGGGCGTCCTCGTCATAGGCGGCCACAAAGGGCGCCGAGAGCCGGGGGGCGAACACGCCGAGCCAGTTGCGCCACTCGCCGTAGCGGCTCAAATCGCGGCCGGCGGCCAGGGGCCAGGGCATGGTGCCGCCTGCCGGGGGCAACGCGATGTCGCCGCTGCTGTGCACCACCACCGTCTCGGCGGGCAGGGTCAAGCGCAGCCCGGGCCCCACGCCGTGCTGCCCGGGGGAGAGCATGGCATTGACCCAGTACTGGAACGACTGGGCCTGATCGCTCTGGTTGCGGAGCCAGGTGCGCAGATGGATGCCCGCCTCGCGGGGGCGCAGCGTGATCTCGACACGGACATCCAACCGGCGCGTCTGTTCCAGGATGTGCAGGCTCACCGTGGCGCTGCCGTCGCTCTCCCGCGAGATGCTGGCCTCCCAGGGCTGCGCCGTCAGGTAGCCGTGCTCGTCCACGGGCAGGGCGAACTCGATGCCGCCCAGGGCCAGCCACCAACCCTGGTCCAGAGGGCCCCAGCGGGTGGGCTTGGCGATTCGGTTGTTGTAGAGCAGGGGTTGGCCCGTGGGCAGGTAGCGCATCTGGTAGATGCGCCCTCCCAGCTCCGGCAGGATCACCAGCTCCAGATACTCGTTGCGCAGCACGATGGTCCGATAGGTGCGACTGACGGGGGGCCCCACGCGGTCGTGATCCAGCAAGGGGTAGGGATGGCCGGCGCCTTCGGGATCCGTGTACAGGGCGCCCTCATAGTCGTACACCAGCAGGCTGATCTCACCCTGGGAGGCCGCCACGGTGGGCGGCGGCGTTGCCGTGGGCGCGCGGGTGGGCGTCGGCGTGGCGCTGGGGGCGACCGTGGCCGTCGCGGAGGGCGAGGGCGCCACCGTGGCCGTCGGGGAGGGCGCTATGGGTGAGGGTGTCGCCGTGGGCGCGACAATCTCAAAGGCAAAGATCGCCGCCGCCTCGTTGCCCGCCGCGTCCCGCGCGAGGATCCGTCCCTGGTGAGGTCCCGGTGCCAGAGCGCGGGTATCTATGTTGTGGCGCAGCGAGGCCTCGCCGGTGCTGTGCGCCAGGGTCTCGTCGATGTACAGGGACATGGCCGCGATGGCCTCGTTGTCCGTGGCCTGCGCCACGACCTTGAGCCCCTCCTCTGGGGCGACTCGCGCCGGCAGTTCATCCAGCGCGATGCCGGGCGGGGCGATATCGTGCAGGCTCGCGGCCAGGGTCTGGGTGGCGCCGCAGCGCGCCTCGATCTCCATGCGGTGCGCGGCATAGCCCTCGCGTTGCAGGGTGATCTGGTGGGGGCCGGGCACCGGCGAGAGGAGCAGCGGCGTGTTGCCGGCGGGCTGCCCGTCGAGGAGGACCTGGGCGTCGGCCGGCGTGGAAGCCACTTGCAGCGCGGCGCGGCAGGGCGTTTCCGCCTGGGCGATGGGCGTGCCCGGCGGCGGGGGCACGGTGCGGCAGGCCGCCAGCAGGCAGCCGCAGAGCAGCAGGGCCACCCAGCGCCTCGGGCGGGGCGCTGGCGACCTGAGGCATGGTCGACGCTGACCCCTGCCGGGGGGCAGCGGGCCGGATGTCCGCCCATGCGGGGGCTCGGTCCCTATCCGTCGCGCATTCACCTGTCGTAGACGCTCCTTTTCCGGTTGCCCATGCCCAAAGGCATCCCCAGTCGTTTCCAGAGACGTCGAATCGGGGCCGCTGGTTGCCGTGTGCCGCGAGCTCCCCTGCCAAAGGCGCAACCAGAGCGGGCCGTTTGCGTAATAATAGACAGTGAACCATCCCTGGTAAAGGAGCGCCGGATTGATGAACGAGAGTCACTATCGAAACCTGAGCGCGGGCTTTTTCCTGATCGGCCTGGGCGCGCTCTTTCTTCTGCGGTTAGGGATATGGCCCTGGATCCTGGCTGTGATCGGGCTGGCCGGCCTCCCCATGGCGATGGCGACCAAGCGCGGCTGGTTGGGCTATCAGGGGGCCTTCTGGATGATCGGCCTGGCGGTGCTGTTCTGGTCTGGCCACTTTTG
Organism: Anaerolineales bacterium UBA1429; assembly: GCA_002329325.1. GTDB lineage: Bacteria > Chloroflexota > Anaerolineae > UBA1429 > UBA1429 > UBA1429. Next base: position 25,402 of record DCTX01000094.1, on the reverse strand, counting down.
GCCCGGCATCCTGATCCTGGTGGGCCTCTCGGTGCTGCTGGGGGGCATGAGCTGGGGCTCGCGCTCCGCTCAGAAGGACCAGGCCGAGCCGAGCAAAGAGGCGGGCGAGCCGTTTGACGTAGACGAGCCCCTGTTCGAAGATCCTGCTCAGGAACAGGAGCGCCGCGCTGGCGGGGACACTCGCCCTCTATAGGCGAGCCTCCGCTCTCCCGGCGAACCTGCCGCCTCCCAGGCTTCCTCGAGCCAGCGGCGCATCCGGCGAGCCGGCCCCGGGGCCGACTCGCCGATCTCCTTTTGACGAGGAGAGGGGCTCGGTTGGGGGAACGCCGGGGAAAGGACCAACGGGGCGTGGGCGCCGCGCAGAACCCTCTGCGGCGTCCACGCCCAAGCGAAGGCTTGGCGCCGCCGAAAGGCGATCTGGCTCTTGGTGACGCGCATCTCCACGGCGCCCGGGGCATCTAGGGCGGCGGGCAAGGCGTCGAAAATCCCAAGTTCGTACCTCGCAAAGCACTCGTCCAGCGTCACGCGCCTCTACCAGCCCCCGCGCCCTCGGCGCGGTGCGATTCCCGCCCCTCCGGCCAGCAAGAGATAGGCAGGATCGCCCTGGGGGCGAACCAGGAACACCTCGGCCTCACCCGTGGACTCGCTGCGGCATACGACGATGCTGCCCGCCAGCCCGGCATCTCGCTGCTGGGCGAGGTAGCCAAAGGTGTGGATGGGGGCATCGCTGATCAGGACGGCAGGCGCCATGGCCGGGTCTGTGGCGGGGTCCGCCAGGCGGCGTATCTCGACGCTGCCCGAGACCGGGTTGGCCAGGCCCAGGGCATCGCCCGCCGCCATGTGCAGGCGCAGCCGCGCCTGCAACTGCGCCTGCCAACCGCTCGCCACGGGGGCCTCGGATGCCTGCAACAGGTCGTGGGCCAACGCTGCCACGGCCAGGGCCCTCAGCGCCTCGTCCGGCTCCTTTCCCACCGCGTGCAAGCCCTGGCCGTCCTCGAACCAGCGATACGAATAGCGGGTAGCGCCTTCGAGAAAGCGGGCAAAGGGGGCGTCGGAGTCGCCCGGCAGGATGCGCCGGGGCGCGGCCCGCGCCGGAGTATCTGCGAGCCGGTCCAGCATCCGGTACGCCTCGAGGGCGACCTGGACCCGCTTGCGCTCGCTGGCCATGGCGACCCGTTCGGTGGCCTCCATCAAGGGGACGATGCCAAAGCGCACCGCCAAGACCACCAGGAGCAGCGCCGACGCGACGGCCAGCAGCGTCACGGGCGGCTCGCGCCTGGCCCTCGCCCTGCTCTTCGCCTGTGGCTGGTCCAGCGCCTCTCGAAAGGCCCTTGCAGCCGGCGTTTCCACCTGCGGCCTCATGCCCCTCTCCCTCGCACCCCGCGCCTGGTTGCAGCCCTATTATACTGCGGTCTTGCCCTATTGGGCCACCAGTTTACCGCGCACCCAGAGCGGCCTGGGCGATCACCGCGTCGAGTTCGCTGCGATGGGCGAGGGCCCAGAGGATGCGACGCCACCGGGCGGCGCTATCGCCCCAGACGATGTAGCGCAGGGCGTAAAAGAGGGCTGCGTCCACCAGATGGCGCAACTCTCGCTCGGTGAGGCGGATGCGGGCCAGATAGCCGCGATAGAAGGCCGCCATCAGGTCCCAGCGCACGTGCAGATCCTCGCTGACAAAGCACCCGATCAACGGGTGGGCGACGTCAAAGAGACGCACTCCCACGCCGGCCTCATCCCAGTCGAGGATCACGAGTTGACCATCGTCACGCTGCAGGAGGTTGCCCACCACCTCGCCGTGGATGATGGCCTGCGGGAAGGTATCGAAATCGGGCCAGGAACGCACGATCTCCAGGTACTCGCCGCCAAAGGCCAGGCTCCGGGCGATCTCGTCGAACTCGGGGCGCACCTCCTGATAGGTGAACAGGTAGGGGTGCGGGCAATCGGAGAGGGTGTGCAGGTCGGCCACCAGCTCGCCGATGCGGGCATAGTTGGCGGGGGTGAGATCGGGATCGCGCCCGTCGATCTGTTCCAGGAGATAGGCGTGCAGGCCGCCCAGGGGCTGAAAGAGCCGCCCGTCGCGGGTGGGCAGCAGCGCCGGCGCATGGCAGAAGCCCTGGCTGGCCAGATGCCCGAGGACCGAGAGATGATGGGCCGCGTCCAGGTCGTGGCGCCACTGGTTGGTGACCTTGAGCACATAGCGCCCCTCTCTGGAGAGGACGACCTGAACGCGGCGATGATCGAACTCGCGCAAGACTGGCCCCATCTGGACGTCAGAAAGGGGCCAGTGCCGGACGATATAGCTGGCATCCACAGGCGTTTCGGCAGCCATGATGCTCCCCCAAGGCACGTATCCGGGCGCGGCCCCGGCTTGCCCCCATTGTACCGGCCTCTGGGGCCATCCGCCATCCGACCAGCGCCTGCCCGCGCACGGCAGTCTGCTCGCTAGCTCTCCTCCTCGCCCATGGGCCCCAGGTAGCGGTCGCCCAACTGCTCCTCCGGCGAGATCGCCGCTTTGCCGTAGCGCTGCCACAGCCTGCCCGCGATCTCATCGGGATCGGGGAAGAGGCCGTAGCGGGCGAAATACTCGCACACCCGAGTCACGTCACGATAGAGCAGCTCGCGGGCGTAGGGATTGGCAAAGCTGTTGACTACCTGGGGAAAGTCGATCAGGGTGATGGCGCCCTCCCAGTAGAGGATGTTGTAGGCCGAGAGGTCGCCATGCACCCGCTGGTGGGCCAGCATCAGCTCGACGTTGCGCAGGATGCGCCGGAACAGGCCGGGGGCCTCCTCTTGGGTCAGGCGCACGCCGTGGAGCGTGGGCGCGGAGCGGCTGGCATCCCCCCAGTAGTCCATGATCAGGGCGTTATCGTGGGCCGCCAGGGGCGCGGGCACATCGGCGCCGGCGGCGTGCAGGTCGCGCAGGGCGACATACTCGTGCATCAGCCACGAGGTGTGCTCCACCTGGACGCCGAAATCGGTCTTCTTGCCGATGGCGCGGATGATGCGCTGGTCACGGGCGCGGACGGGGCGGCCTCCCTCGGTCAGGATCTGGCGCCCCTCGCGATAGAGCTTGTCGTTGCGCAGGCTGCGAAACTGGCGCGGACGGTATACCTTGGCCGCCAGCAGTTCGTGCCCTGTGGCGGGGTGGGCCTGGCAGCAGTAGACGCTGGCCTCCTTGCCGCCCTGGGCCAGCCGCAAGACGTCGGTGATGAGAGAATCCTCGTAAAAGGGGCGCAGCGAGGCCAGCAGCCAGCCCCGCTCATAGAGCGAGGGGTGATAGGTGGTCTCAAAGCCTGCCTCCAGATCCAGGGGCTCGGCCAGTTGGGAGATCGTGTCGGGATCCGGGGGCGCGCTTGGCGCGGAGCGCTGCCTGCCCTCACGTCGTTCGCGGTTGCTGCGCCAGGGGCCATAATCCAGCTCTTCTAGCTCGTCGGGATCCAGGTCTTGCAGAAAGCGGGTCACTGTCTTTCCTTTGCTTGGTGAGAATGGGAGTTTCCGGCGCCGGCGGCCACCCGACGGGAACAGCAAAGGCCGCAGGCTGTTAGCCCACGGCCGGAGGATGGCGCGCCGCCACACGGGGCGCGCAGCCCATCCCAACCAAAGCAAAAAGCCGTGGGCGATGCACCCACGGCCACACGCAATCGCTGCGTTTACAGGGCGGCAGGCAGGCGCATCCAGAGATGATGTTCGCGGGTGGGGATGTAGTGAACTGACAGCATCTGACGCGCCTCCTTTCCTCCGCTGCACGGAATGCGACAACAGAACCACCATAGCAGAAACCGAGGCACTAGTCAATAGGTACGGGCTCTCGGAACAGGGTGGCTTCGCCGTCGGCCCCATGGCCCAAGTACGACGGAAAATCGAGGGCGAGGGGGGGAAGGACGAGCTGTGCCCTTGCCCTCCCGTGTTGTGCCACCAGCTTCTCATAGGGGAGAACCGCACATGTGTGCGCCCTGTTCGCCCAGAGCGGGACGCGCACCCGGTCGGTGATCTGGGCATATCCAGGTTTTGCATGGCAATGTGGCGCCCTCTCGCCCACTGGCGGCTCGCGCCCGTTCGCGCTATGATCTGGTCGGATTCCCATCAGCATATGGAGGCGGCAAGATGTTGACCCAGAGGTATTTGTTTCGGCAGCCCTCTTTTGTGACCTATGGCTTTGGCGCGGCGGGCCTGGTAGGGGAGGAGGCGCGCAGCCTGGGGCTGGAGCGGGTGCTGTTGGTGACGGACAAGGGCGTGCGCGGCGCAGGCCTGGTGGATGGCATCGTGCAGGCCCTGCAGGCGGCCGGCGTCTCCGTCGAGATCTATGATGGGGTCGGCCCCAACCCGGAGACCGTCATGGTGGAGGATTGCCTGGCCCGGCTGCGCGCCATGGACGCCCAGGGCGTCGTGGCCGTCGGCGGCGGCAGCCCCATGGATGCGGGCAAGGGGGTCGCCTTCCTGGCCACCAACGGCGGGCGCTTGCAGGATTACATCGGGCAGCCCATCCCCAAGGCGCCGCTGCCCAGCATCTGCATCCCCACCACGGCGGGCACCTCCAGCGAGGTGACCAACAACATCGTCTTTACCGATCCGGGCAGCCACCTCAAGTTTGGGCTCTCCAGCCCCAACTGCGCCGCCACCCGGGCGTTGGTGGATCCCGAGATGACCCTCACCCTGCCGCCGGCCATCACGGCGGCCACGGGGCTGGACGCCCTCACCCACGCCGCCGAGTCGTACACCAGCAAGGGCGCCTATGATTTCACCCAGTCCCTGGCCCTGGATGCCATCCGCCTGATCGGGCGCTGGCTGCCTGTGGCGGTTGCCCAGGGCGACAACCGCGAGGCCCGCGAGCGCATGATGATGGCCTGCCTGGAGGGCGGCATCGCCTTTAACCAGTCGCGCCTGACCATCGTGCACGCCATGTCGCATCCCGTCAGCGGCTGGTGCGGCACGCCCCACGGCGTCGCCAACGCCGTGCTGCTGCCCCACGTGATGGCCTTCAACGTGCCCTACGCCGAGGCCGAGTTCGCCGAGATCGCCCGGGCCCTGGGCGTGGATACCAGCGGCATGGCCGAGGCCCAGGCTGCTGAGGCGGCCGTGGAGCGGGTGCGGGCGCTGAACGTGGAGCTGGGCATCCCCGAGGGGCTGGCGGCCTGCGGCGTCACCGAGGATGCCATCGACAAGATGACCGACGACGCCCTCAAGAGCGGCAACGTGCGCCTGAACCCGCGCCCCGTGGCGCGCGAGGACATTGTGGCGATCTACCGCGGGGCGCTGTAGCGGCGCAGCCCTGATGCCCGCGCAGAGACGCCAAGGCGCAGAGGCGGTCTGCCCCGGCGCGCTCCTGGCGTCATCTGCGCGGGATGTGGCCATTACCTGATCCCGAGGGAGGTGTGTGCGCCATGGTCGAGCCTGCCCCTGCCCCTGTGGGGCTGCTTCCCCTGTGCTACTGGGTGCGGCCGGGCCGCCTGCTGGCGGGCGAATACCCGGGCGACCCCAACGCCGCCCAGGCGCGCCTCAAGTTGCGCGCCCTGCTGGATGCCGGCATCAATCACCTGGTGGATCTCACCCATCCCGGCAACGTGCAGGAGCCGTATGCCGCGCTCCTGCAGGAGGAGGCGGCCGCTCTGGGCCTCGAGGTCGAGCGTCATGCTGCCCCCATCCGCGATTATGAGGTGCCGAACCCCCTGCAACTGCGCGCGATCCTGGAGCACATTGATGCGGCCTTGGCCCAGGGTCGCAACGTCTATGTGCACTGCCTGGGGGGCAGGGGGCGCACCGGCACCGTCGTGGGCGCCTGGCTTGTGCGCCACGGCCTGACGGGCGAAGAGGCCCTGGGCCGCATCGCCGAGGCGCTCCAGGGCACGGCCAGCCAGCAGGCCCATTCCCCCGAGACCGACGAGCAGCGCGCCCTGGTGCTGGCCTGGCAGGAGTACGAGTAGGGGGAGAGGATGCTCGCAGAGGAGCCGTTGCGCGATCGCTTCCGGGGCGCCCTGCTGGGGTTGGCGGCGGGCGATGCCCTGGGGACCGCCCTGGAGTTCACCGGGCCCGGCCCGCACCGCCTGACCGACATGACCGGCGGCGGCCCGTTCCGGCTGCGGCCGGGCGAGTGGACCGACGATACCAGCATGGCCCTCTGCCTGGCAGCCAGCCTGGTCGAGCGGCGGGGTTTTGATCCCAGCGACCAGATGGAGCGCTACTTGCGCTGGGAGCGCGAGGGCTATATGGCCAGCAATGGCTACTGCTTTGACATCGGCAATACGGTGCTCGCGGCGCTGCGCCGCTACCAGCGGACGGGCGAGCCCTACGCGGGCTCGACGGATCCCTACAGCGCCGGCAACGGATCGCTGATGCGGCTGGCCCCCGTGCCCCTGGCCTACGCCGGCGACGCCCGGCTTGCCATCGCCCGGGCGGCGGATTCCTCGCGCACCACCCACGGGGCCGCCACCGCTGTGGATGCCTGCCGCTACCTGAGCGGGCTGATCTGGGGCGCCCTGCATGGCGAAGCCAAGGAGGCCTTGCTCTCATCCGGCTATGCGCCCATTCCGGGGCTGTGGCAAGAGGAGCCCCTGGCCCCCGAGATCGAGGAGATCGCCCTGGGCTCCTTCAAGCGCAAGGCGCCGCCCGAGATACGCGGCGATGGCTATGTGGTCAGGTGCCTGGAGGCGGCCCTGTGGGCCTTTTTCCACAGCGACGACCTGAGGCAGGGGGCGCTGCTGGCGGTGAACCTGGGCGAGGATGCCGACACCACCGGCGCCGTCTATGGCCAGCTTGCGGGCGCCTTCTATGGCGCCACGGGGATCCCGGCGGCCTGGCGCGCCAAGCTGGCCCGCCGTGAAGAGATCGAGAGGCTGGCCGACGCGCTGTACGCGCTGGCGATGGAGGCGGGGTGAGCAAGCGTAGGAACCGGGCGCGCGCGAAGAGAGGCGAATAGAGGCTGCTTCCACTCGCCCGGGCGCCCGGCCTCGGCGCGGTGGCTGCCCTGCTGCGCACAATCCTTTATACACCAAAGGATTGGCGCGGCTTGAGCTTTTCTCCCAGGCATGCTATTGTGCGTAATACCCGTCCGTCCGGCTGAGCAATCTCCACCTAGAACTCGAGGATACTGCATGTCTGCTGCGTTCGGCTCTTTACGCACTACGTTTGAGGCCCTGGCGAACCGTAACTATCGTTGGCTCTGGCTCGGCAGGTTGGCGACTTCGGCCACCTTTCAGATGGGCGGCGTCGTTCAGGGGTGGCTGGTCTACGAGCTCACCGGCTCGGCCTTTGCCTTGGGCTGGGTGAGCGCCGGCTGGAGCGTCGCCACCCTGCTCCTTTCGCCCTATGGCGGTGTCATCGCCGATCGGCTGGACAAACGCACCCTGATGCTGTGGAGCCGCCTGGGGATGATGCTGAACACGCTGTTCCTGGGCCTGCTCATCTCATTCGGGCTCATCCAGGTCTGGCACATCGCCTTGGCCTCGTTCCTGAACGGCGTCTTTATCGCGTTCCTGATGCCGGCGCAGCAATCCATCATCTCGGATCTGGTAGAGCCCAGGGTGCTGATGAACGCCATGTCGGTGGATGCCCTGGGGATGGGGCTGATGGGCGTCTTTGCCGCGTCATTGGCCGGGCTGCTTATCGAAGAGATAGGAGCGCAGGGGGTCTACTTTTTCATGGCGGGGATGTACCTGATGTCGCTCTTTACCATCGCCAAGCTACCCTCGGCGCCACCCCACCAGGGTGAGCGCGCCTCGATCTGGGCGGATCTGGTTAGCGGCGGGCGCTATCTGGCCGGCCATGCGACGCTGCTGGCCATCCTCACCCTGGGTCTGGTGCGGGTCTTTTTCGTGATGCCCTATGTTAGCCTGATGCCCGCCTTTTCCGAGAATGTCATGGGCTACGACGCCAGGGGGCTGGGGCTGCTGCAATCCGCCGGCGGCGTGGGGGCTCTGGTGGCCTCATTGATCGCCTGCCGCATGGGGGATTTTAAGGGCAAGGGCAAGCTGCTGATAAGCGTCAGCGTCGTCCTGGGCCTGGGCCTGATCGCGTATGTGACCGTGCCGTGGGCGCCCGCTGTCTTCCTGTTTCTGGCCCTGGTGGGCGGCCTGAACAACCTTTACATGGTGCTCAACAGCACGCTGCTGCTTTCCAACACCGATGCGGCCTACCGCGGCCGTGTCCTGAGCATCTCGATGATGCAGTTCGGGCTACACCCGCTGGGCACCATTCCCTCCGGCGCCATCGCCGACCAGGTGGGCGTCCCCTGGGTGGTGGCGGTGCAGGGGGCCATCGTGGCCGCCGCCTTTGCTCTGGTGGGCGTGTTCAAGCCCGATATCAAGAAGATGCCGTAGGCGTCCCCTGCGAAGCCTGTGCACCTTCGGCCGGACCTCGCCGCGAGGTCCGGCCGACCGTTTCACGGGCCAGCACGGCGAAGAGAAGGCCGGCCAGAACGAACAGGACGGCATTCGCCCGAAACGCAGCGGCATAGCCCATTTGATCGCTGAGCCCACCCATGATCAGCGGCCCCAGGGTGACCCCCACATCGCCAAAGGTCTTGAACAGCCCCATGGTCACGCCCGATTGGCCCTCTGGCGCGATATCGGCCACATAGGCCGCCGGGGCCGGCCCCACAAAGGCGGTGCCCAGGCCCCACAGGGCGGCGGCAGCGATAAAGGTCGCATAGTCATAGCTCAGGGGAAAGAGCGCCAGCGCCACGGCGGAGAGCATCGCCGAGGGCACGATCACCGCCTTGCGGCCAAAGCGATCGGTGAGGATCCCCGCCGGACGCACGATCACCAGGTTGATGGCGGCCATGACGGTCAACACCACGCCGATCTGGCCGGGGCCCAGCCCCACGCTATCTCCGAACAGGGGCAACACGGTGGAGCGCGCGCCGGCCCGCGCCACAAAGATCACCATGGAGACAAAGCAGACGGCCACAAAGCGCCCATCGCGCACCAGCCTGCCCAGCATCGTCACGGTGGCGCGCAGGCCATTGTCCCTTCGCCGGGCGTCGCGGGCGCCGTTGGCGGCGTGCATCGTCTCGGGCGCCATGAACCAGGCCCAGAGCGTCCCGAGCAGCGCCAGGGCTGCATAGGCGAAAAAGGGCGCTCGATAACCCCATTGCTCCCCCACCAACCCGCCCACCGTGGGGCCCATGCTGGCGCCCAGGAGCAGGCTGCCCATGTAGAGGCTCATGATGCGCCCGCGGTCCTGCGGCGTAGAGATGTCCGAGAGGGCGATGAGCGCTCCGGTGGTCTGCATGGCCGAGCCGACGCCCTGCAGGAAGCGGAATGCCAGCAGAGGAGCAAAAGTCGGGGCCAGCCCGCTGAGGAGGGCGTTGATCGAGATGAGGCCCATGCCGCCCACGAGGAGGGGGCGGCGCCCGATGCGATCGGCCAGGCGGCCCGCCGGCAGGTTGGACATGAGGCGCGCCAGCCCAAAGATGGTCACCAGGCTGCCGGCCAGGGCGGCGCTGACGCCGAACGAGCGCGCATAGAGGGGCAGCACCGGCCCCACGATGCCTACGCCCAGGACGGAGAGGAATACCTGCCCCATCAGGCTGGTCAACATGCGTTTGCGGAGGGCCGGGGTGATGGATGGCTGGGGGCCATCGGCGCCGTGTGCGCGCACATGCTCAGATAGGCCCGAGGCTCGCGCCATGGTGTGCTCCTTTCAGCTAGATGAAGGCGGCTCGGCCTATTGCCGAGCCGGCTCTCCAGGGGCGCACACCTCCTCTTGCGGGCGCACTCGATCTGAGGCGTGCTGCACCTACGTTGTCACAGGGGCAGGCTCTTCTTCCTCTACCGGCTGCGCGTTGACGCGCACGAACAGGCCAACCAGCAGCGACATCACCCCGAATATGCCCGCGGTGAGCAGGAAGGAACTGGCCATGCCCCATGTGTTGGCCACGGCTGCGCCGACGGCCGGCCCCAGGGCGCGGCCGCCCGCCTGGGCGCTATGGGAAAAGCCATAGATGGCCCCGCGCCGCGATACGTCGGTGGCGCGGGCCAGCAGCGCATTCGCCGTCGGCATGATGCCTCCCATAAAGAGGCCCTGGATCGCGCGCAACACGATGAGCTGATTGGGGTGGGTCACCATGGATTGGGGAACATGCACCAGCGCGATGCCGATCACGCAGGCGACCAGGATCTTCTTCTGGCCGATCCTATCCGCCCAACGTCCCAGCAGGACGGCCGATATGCTGGAGCTGAATGCGGCCACCGACATGACCGAGCCTGCCAGGGTGGCCAGGTTGGGGACATCGCCGATCAGGGCCTTGATGTAGAGGGAGAGAATCGGGCTCAGCACCGCGATGGCAAAGCTGTTGCCTGCCAGGGTGAGCACCAGCACCAAGGTGTTGCGGTTGGCGATGGCGGCCAAGGCGCCACCCTTGGCGCGCTTTTCCTGCGGGGCGCGCTCAGGCTCAGGCGCAGGCGCGGGCGCCTGCTGATGGCGCCGCGTCTCGCGCACGAAGAAGAGGGTCGCAATCACCGAGGCCAACATGAGGCTCGACGAGACGAAAAAGACGTTGCGGTAGCCGAGGGCATCGGCCGCGACGCCGCCCACCAACGGGCCGATGGATTGGCCCACGAACTGGGCCGTCTGCATCATGCCCAGGCTGCGCCCCAGGTACTCCTCGGGGGTCTCGGTGGCCACCAGCGTGATGGCCGCCACGACCGTGCCGGAGAACAGCCCCTGGATGATGCGGAGCACGATCAGATGGGAGGGACTCCGGGCCAGGCCCATGAGGAGGGTAAAGATGCACCCGGCCGTGGTGGCGCGGATGAGCATCATGCGGCGGCCGTGCTTGTCGGCCAGGGAACCCCAGATGGGCGAGGCGATCATCATCGAGACGGCGGCGCCGCTGTTAAAGATGGCCAACCAGGTAGCCGCTTCGGCGGGGGTTTCGACGCCCAGATCCAGGAGGTAGTAGGCCACAAAGGGGTGAAAACCGGCAAAGCCGATCATCGTTACCAGTTGCACAAAGCACAGCACGATCAGGTTGCGTTTCCAGTGCGGCATTCTCACCCTCACCCCAGCATAGTGTGGTTACGTTGTGAATCGCGACGGCGCGGGGTCGCTCGCAGCGACGGCTTTGTCAGTGCGATGAGACGCTGACGTTGGGAGGAGGGGTGCCGCGCCTCACATCGCTTTCCTGTGTGAGGGGGATCGCTCCTGCACCTGGGCCGCGCAACGTTTGCCTTGTCGACCAAGACAACGTTGTCGCCGGTACCCGCTCATTGTAGTGCGCTTTGAGAGCCGCTGCAAACCTCATCTGTCATGTCCGGCGGGGCCGCCAGGGGCGTCGGCAGGCGGGAGGGGGAGACGAAAGGAACAGCCTCCTCCTTCGTGGGGTGAAGGCTGTTCCCAAGGGTTGCGCGATTGCGCATCACACACGAACGGACCTGAGCCGGAGGGTCCCTCTCCCCGATCCCAGGGCATGGGCACATCGATCAGGAGGTTTACATTGCTCTGGCGCTCGCTCCAATACCTCGCCGAGCCTATTGCCGCGAACTGACGTCCGGCACGTCGCTGCGAGACGAGCCTCCGCCGCCCTCGCCCGAGTACTCCTCGGCCTGGATGGTGGCGATCTTGGTTTCCGTGGCCTTGATCTGCTCTTGCAGGTGAGCGATCTGCTCTACGAAAGCATCGACCTGCGGCAGGCTAAAGTCACTCTCTCGATAGAGGCCGAGGACCACCTTGCCGATTTCGGTGCATTGGGCCTCGATCTGGGATTTCAGCCCCGAGATCGCGCTTTCCTCGCGCTTGATGCGCACGGCCTTCTCCGTCTCAAAGGCCAGCTTGCCGGCTTGCTGCTTCATGGAACCCCAGAGTTTCATTGGGCTTCTCCTTCTCACTGCCGATCCCGGGACGATCACACTATGGCTATTATACACGAAGCCTATACGCATTTCAACGAAGGTTCAAGCATGCCAGGCATGCGTGCCGCTGGAGGGGCTGCCACGCGCGGCGGGCGCATCTGTGGATGCCCGGGAGGGGCATTTGACAGCGTGTGAGTGCCATGCTACAAACATCGGCAACTTGCGACGTAGGGAGGATGCCGGGCATGGTCAATACCCTGGTGATTGACAATCGCGATACTGTGGCGGTGGCCCTTGTGGATCTCTCGGCCGGCACGCCGGTCTCTTTTGCGGATATGGACGGCCAGCGCATTGTCACGCGCGAGCCGATCCCCTTTGGCCACAAGGTTGCGCTGGCGGCGATCCGCCAGGGCGAGCACGTGATCAAGTATGGTGCCAGCATCGGCGTGGCCGATCGCGACATCCAGCCCGGCGAGCATGTGCACGTGCACAACCTCAAGAGCGTGCGGGGGGCAGCCCGATGAGCGGCGCACAGATCCGCGCCTATCGGCGCCCCGATGATTCGGTGGGCGTACGCAACCTGATCGCCGTGATCCCCTCCTGCGGCTGCTCGTCCCATGCGGCGGAGCTCATCGCCGCCCAGGTGGAGGGGGCGGCTCTCGTGCACTATACCGGGGGCTGCGGTGAGACCCAGGGCGACACAGCCCTGGCGACCCGCCTGCTGGCCCAGTATGGCCGGCACCCCAATGTCATCGGCACCTTGGTGGTCAGCCTGGGCTGCGAGACGCTGAACGCCCATGACCTGGCCCAACGCATCGGTGAGGGCCACGCGCCGGTCGAACTCCTGACCATTCAGGAGCTGGGCGGCACCGCCAAGACGGTGGCCCAGGGGGTGGAGCTGGCCCGCCAGATGCGCTCGGCGGCAGAGCATCTGCGCCGTGAGCCCTGTCCTGTCGCCTCGCTGACGGTGGGCCTGGAGTGCGGCGGCTCGGACGCCACCTCGGGCCTGGCGGCGAACCCCGCCATGGGCGCCTTCTCCGATCTGATGGTGGCCGAGGGCGCGCGGGTGATCCTGCCGGAGACCAGCGAGCTCCTGGGCGCTGAGCACGTGATGACGGAACGCGCGGCCAGCGGCGAGATCGCGGCGCAACTGCTGCATACGGTGCGCGCCTGTGAAGAGTTCCTCAAGGCCACGGGCGAGGATTTCATGGGCAAGCAGCCCAGCCCGGGCAATGTGCGCGGCGGCATCACCACCGTCGAGGAAAAGGCCCTGGGCGATGTGCTCAAGGGGGGCCATACGCCCTTTGTGGAGGTGCTGGCCTACGGCCAGCCGCCGAGCCGCGCCGGGCTCTCCTTCATGGATACGCCCGGCAACGACCTGGCCTCGGTGACGGGCCTGGTGGCGGCGGGCTGCCAGATCGTGACCTTCACCACCGGGCGGGGCAACCCCATGGGCAACGCCATTGCGCCGGTGGTCAAGGTGACGGGCAATGCCCACACCTGGGCGCGCATGGGCGATGACATGGACCTGAACGCCAGCACCATCATCAGCGGTGAGGAATCGGTGGAGCAGGTGGGTCGCCGCATCTATGAGTTGGTGCTGCGGGTGGCCTCGGGCGAGCGCAGCGTCGCCGAGATCATGGGGCACGCCGAGTTCGCCATGCTGCGGCAGGGGGTTGTGTACTGAGCCCCGGCATGATAGGGAGAAGTGGCCCTCACCCCCGCGGACATTGACCCGCTGCAGGCGCGAGTGAGGGCGCTTGCGGAGCACACAACACGTCCCCGCCGGATATTTCCGACGGGGACGTTGTCCTATCTGGCGAGCCGTAGCCGGGCCAAGGGCTAGATGCTGCTGAAGGGCAGCAGCTCCCGCAGCGTCACGACCGTATCCTCGGCTACCATGACCTGCGTCTCCCCGTTCTCCGGGTGCAACTGGCTGATGAACTCGCGGCAGCGGCCACAGGGCGGGATCACCGAGCCATCCCACAGCACGGCCACCATCTTGAGCACCCGGTTGGCGCCCGCGGTGACCATGGCCCCGGCGGCGGCGTGCTCGGCGCAAAAGCCCATCGAGCTGCCCGTATCGATGCAGACGCCTACGTAGACCTGGCCGTCATCGGCCAGCAGCGCAGCGCCCACGCCTCCCGCCTCGGCGCTCTCCGAGAGGCGGCGCGGATTGAGCACGGCCCGCGCTCGTTGGCAGAGGGCCTCGAAGGTGATCTCGCTCATGCCTCGTCCTCCTCAGCGTCCGTCTCGGGTTCGCCCGTGCGATGGCGCAACGCCGGGAACAGGATCACCTCGCGAATGGAGGCCTGGTCGGTAAAGAGCATCACCAGCCGGTCGATGCCAAAGCCCAGTCCGCCCGTGGGGGGCATGCCGTGCTCCATGGCCGTCAAGTAGTCCTCGTCCAGGGGATGGGCCTCGGCGTCGCCCTGGGCTGCGTACTGGGCCTGCTCCATGAAGCGCTCGCGCTGATCCAGCGGGTCGTTCAGCTCGGTGAACGCATTGCCGCACTCCAGCGTGGCGATAAAGAACTCGAACCGCTCCACCAGATGCGGCGCGCCCGGCTTCTTCTTGGCCAAGGGCGAGATCTCGACCGGGTAATCGGTGATGAAGGTGGGCTGGATCAGGCTCGGCTCCACGCAAAGCTCGAACAGCTTCTCCACCGCCTTGCCCCAACTGGGCTGCTTGGGGAGATCGATCGCCTGGGCGCGCGCAGCGTTCTGCAGCGCCTCTTGATCGCGATGGACCTCGATATCCACGCCCGAGGCCTCCAGGATGGCATCGCGCATGCTCACCCGTCGCCAGGGGGGCGTCAGGCAGATCTCCTGGCCCTGATAGGTGATCGTCTCCCCGCCAGTGATCTGGCGGGCCAGCTCGGCGTAGAGCGTCTCCACCAGGCGCATCATGTCGGTATAGTCGGCATAGGCCTGGTAGAGCTCGATGACGGTGAACTCGGGATTGTGGTGAGTCGAGATGCCCTCGTTGCGAAAGTTGTGGCCGATCTCATAGACGCGGTCGAACCCGCCGATGATCAGGCGCTTGAGGTACAGCTCGTCCGCGATGCGCAGGTAAAAGGTCTGGCCCAAGGCGTTGTGGTAGGTGGTAAAGGGCCGCGCCGCCGCGCCGCCATAGATCGGCTGCAGGACAGGCGTCTCGACCTCCAGGAAGCCCCGCTCATCCAGATGGCGGCGAATGGCGCTGATCAGGCGGGTGCGCGTCTCGAATACGCGCCGCACCTCCTGGTTGGCGATCAGATCCAGGTAGCGCTGGCGGTAGCGGGTCTCGACATCGCGCAGGCCATGCCACTTGTCCGGCAGGGGGCGCAGCGTCTTGGAGAGCAGCTCCCAGCGCTGCACCTGCACCGTCACCTCGCCGGTGCGAGTGGTGAACAGAGGGCCCTCGGCGCTGACATGGTCGCCGATATCCACCAGCCTGCGAAAGCGATCGTACAGCTCCTCGCCCAGGGCGTCTCTGCGCAGGTAGATCTGCAGCCTACCGCTGCCATCGGCGATGTGGGCAAAGGTGGAGCCACCCATGACGCGCACGGCCACGACGCGTCCGGCCACCTGCACGGAAGCCTCCTGGCCCTCTGCAGAGGCGGCCAGCGCCTCGGCGGTCGTGTGGGTGCGTGTCCCTCGCGCCGGGTATGGATCGAGCCCCTGTTCTCGCAGCAGGTTCAGCTTCTCGATGCGTTGTTCACGACGGTCGTTGGTTTCGGGCATGGGTGTGTTCCGTCTCCCCAGGGACTATTCGACGGCGAGGATCTCGAAATGCAGGACGCCGCCGGGCGTCCTGGCCTCCACATGATCGCCCGACTTGTGGCCCAGCAGGGCCTTGCCCAAGGGGGATTCGTGGGAGATGCGGCCCTGGCGTGGGTCGGCCTCAGCAGGGCCCACGATCTGATAGCGCTCGGGAGAGCGCCCCGATTCGGCCACCGTGACGGTGGAACCGATGCGGGCATGCTCGCCATCATGGGGTTGCACCACCTGGGCATTGGCCAGGACGGCGCTGATCTCCAGGATGCGCCCTTCGAGCATCGCTTGCTCGCGCTTGGATTCGGTATAGCCAAAGTTCTCGCTCAGGTCGCCCTCTTCGATGGCGCGGCGCAGATTGTCCGCCACCGCCTGGCGCCCCTCTTTCTTGAGGCGCTCCAGCTCCCGTTCGAGCCGTTCCTTCCCCTCTGGCGTGAGATACTGCACCGTTCCGGCCATACTTGCTATCCCTCGTTTGTCTGGATGCCGCGTGTGTCTGCTATAGGAAACGATTATAGCGAGCGAGAGAGCTTGTGACAAAACCACTCGCAAGGCAGCGCGCAGCTCTGCCGGCAAAGAGGGGCACGTGCTGGGCTCCGGGGGCGCCAATCTTTTGACATAAGTTAGCGATTTGTGTATCTTGATGGGGAGTGAGTCACCGCTTACGGAGGAACGCCTCATGAGCCACATCCAGGACATCGCCAACCGCATCATCGACAATGTGGAAAAAGTAGTTATCGGCAAGCGACGCGCCGTGGAGCTTGCCGTTGTTGCGATGCTGTGCAAGGGCCATATTCTGATCGAGGACGTGCCGGGGGTGGGCAAGACGGTGCTGGCCAAAGCGCTGGCCCGCTCCATCGGCGCTTCGTTCCGCCGCATCCAGTTCACGCCCGACCTGCTGCCCAGCGATGTCACCGGCGTCTCGATCTTTAACCAGCAGACGCGCGAGTTCGTCTTTCGGCCGGGGCCCGTCATGGCGCAGATCGTGCTCACCGACGAGATCAACCGGGCGACCCCCAAGACCCAATCCGCCTTGCTGGAATGCATGGAGGAGCATCAGGTCACGGTGGACGACCGCACCTACATGCTGCCGGAGCCCTTCCTGGTGCTGGCCACCCAGAACCCCATCGAGTATGAGGGCACCTTCCCCCTGCCGGAGGCCGAGCTGGACCGTTTCCTGATGCGCCTCACCCTGGGGCATCCCTCGGCTCGTGAAGAGGTGGCCATCCTCGAGGCGCAGCAGCACGTGCACCCCCTGGACGAGCTGGACCAGGTGGTGGATGTGGCCGAGCTCCTGGCGGCTCAGGAAGAGGTCAAGGATATCTATGTGGATGCGCTGATCAAGGAGTATGTGGTGGCCCTGGTGCACGCCACGCGTGACTACCCGGATGTGTACCTGGGGGCCAGCCCGCGCGGCTCTTTGGGGCTCTATCGCACAGGGCAGGCATACGCCGCCATTCAGGGGCGCGACTATGTGATCCCCGACGATATCAAGGCGTTGGCCGAGGTCGTCCTGGCTCACCGCATTATCATCAGCCCTTCGGCGCGCATCCGCAACGTGGATACCCGAGACGTGGTGCAAGAGGTGCTCGCCTCTCTGCCTGTGCCGGGGACGCGGGTGCGGCAGGAAAGGCGCTAGCCCGGCGATGAATGTGCGTCCTGCGACGATCGCTGATATCGATCGCTGTCAACGCCTGGATAGCTCGTATGCCACGAACCATATCTGGCATATGGACGAGACGCTGCGCGCCGATGAGATCCAGGTCGGCTTCCGCCGCGTGCGCATCCCGCGCAGCATGGAGCTGCAGGACCCCCGGCTCAAGGAAGACCTCTTTCATCTCTGGCAGCAGAGCCGTTGTTTCCTGGTGGCCGAGGAGTTGGGCGTGGTGTTGGGCTACCTGAGCATGAGCGTGCAGCGGCAGGCCTGGCAAGGGAGCATCGATCATCTGGTGGTGCACCGCCCGTACCGGCGGCGCGGCATCGCCAGTATGCTCCTGGAGGGGGCCGCGCGCTGGGCGCAGGGCAGCGAGTTGAGCGTTGTGATGGCGGTGGTGCAGAGCAAGAACGATCCGGCCATCAGCCTGCTGCCCAAGCGCGGGTTCGCGTTTCGCGGCTATATAGATAGCTACTTTGGCAACGGTGATCTCGGTATGGTGTACGCACAGACTCTCTAGAGGTGCATGGTTCCGGCCAGGGGCTATTTGACACTGTCGGCTGGCGCAACGTATAATCCCTCGATGTGTGTCCCCAGCCTACGCATTTTCTCCCAAGGGGAGTAGAGGAGTATACGGAATGCCCAAGCGAACATGGCAACCCAAGAAGCGCCGCCGCGTGCGTGTGCACGGCTTTCGCAAGCGTATGTCCACCCGAGGCGGGCGCGAGGTGCTCAAGAATCGTCGCGCCAAGGGGCGCTACACGTTGACAGTCAAGAACAAGGCCCAATAGGTTCCATTCTGGTCTTTTGGTGTTAGCCAAGGTCTACCGACTCAGGAAGTCGTCCGAGTTCCAGCGCGTGCGAGATCAAGGGCGCTGCTGGAGCACGCCTCTGCTGGTAGCCTGCAAGTGTGCGAACGCCATGCCGGTCAGTCGCTTTGGCTTTTCGGTGAGCAAGCGCATCGGCAAGGCAGCGGTGCGCAACCGGGTCAAACGCCGGATGCGCGAAGCCGTGCGCCTGCAGCAGGACTTGATTGCCCCCGGATGGGATGTGGTCTGGATTGCGCGCCATCCGGTGAGCCGGGCGACCTATGCAGATATCGAGCGGGACGTGGCGCGCCTGATGGGCGTCGCGGGGCTCTTGGCCGCCAGTGAGACCGCTGGCGAGCGAATGGAGTGATGGGCATGCCCTGGCCCAAGCGTGTGGTCCTGGGTCTTTTGGTGTTCTACAAGCGGTTCATTTCTCCCGCGCTGTCTCCCAGTTGTCGGTTCGTCCCCACCTGCTCCGAATACATGTATCAGGCGGTGGAAAAGTACGGGGTCGTGCGCGGCTTTTGGATGGGCGTACAGCGCATTCTACGATGCCACCCGTTCCATCCCGGCGGCTACGATCCGGTGCCCTGAGACTGCCTGGCAGCGCCTGGCGCCATGATCGGACGAGCGAGTTGAGGCATATGCTGCGCGGCCCGCTGCTGCGCGCCATGCGCTTTGTGTAGGAGGATTCGTGCGCAAGATACCGAGGCAAAGAGGGATCCAAATCCTCTTGGTCATGATCCTTGCCTTGTTGGCGACCGGTTGCATGGCTCGTGGGAGCACGGTCAACACGGGCTGGACTGTGCTGACTGCAGAGAACGATCGTGTCTATGCCGTCCTGGCCTCTGGCGAGGCGGTGGCGCTGGATGCCACCCAGGATGGCGAGCTGCTCTGGCGCTATCCCCTGGAGAGCGCCTCGTCCGGCGTGGGTTGCGGCCTGCCCAAGGCCAGCAGCGACGATGCCGAGCAAGAGCCCCCCTTGGGGGCCGTGTACGGCCAGCCGGTGACCGCCGGCGACGTGGTGCTGATCGGCTCCTTTGAAAACAAGCTCTACGCCCTGGATCAGGAGTCGGGCGGCGTGGCCTGGAGCTATCCCGTGGGCGGGGCCATCGTGGGCGGCGTGACCGTCTATGAGGGCGTGGCTTACTTTGGCACCACGGACTATCAGGTCTACGCCCTGGATCTGGAGAGCCTTCAGCCGGTGTGGGAGGAGCCCTTTGCCACCGAGGAGCGCATCTGGGGCAGGCCGGCGGTGGATCAGGAGCGCGTCTACATCGGCTCTATGGATCACTCGGCCTATGCCGTCGATCGCGAGACGGGCGCCGAGGTCTGGCACAGCAGCGTGGGCGCGGCGATCCCCGGCGATGTGACCGTGGCCAATGGCTTGGTGCTGGCCGGCGGCGTGGATAGCCGCCTGCACGTGTTGGATGCCGAGACGGGCGAGATCCTCTGGCAGACCGAGCGGCTGGATGGCTGGATCTGGGGGCAGCCGCTGGTCGTCGAGGACAAGGTGTACTTTACTTCCCTCAGGGGCTCGCTGTATGGCTATTCGCTATCGAGCCGGCAGCCTCTCTGGTCGCCGATCTCGCTGGTGGGCAACCTTCGGGCCGGGCCCATTCTCTATGACGGGCGGGTTGCCGTCGCCACCGATCAGGGCCGCCTGTACCTGGTGGATCTGGCGGAGGGCAAGGCGGAGCTGGTGTATGGCAGCGGCGCCGACCAGCAGCGGGGCGCGATCCTCTCAGCCCCCGTCGTAGATGGCGACCTTATCTATATGGGCAGCGCATCGGGCAACGTTGTGGCTCTGGACCCGGCCGAGAGAAACCCCGAGCTGTGGGTGTATCCGACGTCCGAGGACAACTAGCCCTGGAGGGTGATAGATTCTGTGCAGGCAACAAACACACCGCAAGTTGATCCCAAGAGGATCCGCAAGTCGCTGCTGACCTGGGTCATCGTTGGCGCCATCGTCATCGCCGGCACGCAGATCGGATGGGGGAACATCTGGAGCGAAGGCGTCATTCGGCCCCTGCTGAACGCCTTGCTCTTCTTTTATGCCTACCTGGGCCGCAACTTTGTTGTGGCCATCACCGTGTTCACCATTGTGCTGCGGCTGATCACCTTCCCCCTGCAGATCAAGCAGATCCGCTCGTCGCGGCACATGGCTGCGCTGCAGCCCCAGATGCAGGAACTGCAAAAAAAGTACGCCAACGACAAAGAGCGCCTCGTGACGGAGCAGCAGCGTCTGTATCGAGAGGCAGGGGTGAATCCCTTCTCGGGCTGCCTGCCCACGTTGGTGCAACTGCCCATCTGGTTCGGCCTCTTTCAGGCCATCAACAGCGTCCTGGCCGATACGCCGTTGGAGTTGATGAACCTGGGCAAAAACGTCTATCATGGGTTCACGGCCGTGGTGGATATCGTCCCGCTGCAAGGGTTCCTCTTTGGCATGAACCTGGCAGAGCCCGATCCGACCTCGATCGTGTTGCCAGTGTTGGTGGCGGCGACGACCTGGCTCCAGCAGAAGATGATGGCCCAGCCCAGTACGGATGCCCAGCAGGCCTCGATGAATCAGACCATGCAGCTTATGATGCCGCTCATGTTCGGGTACTTTACCACCCAGTTCTCTTCTGGGTTGGCGATTTACTTTGTCATCTCGAACATCGTGGGCGTCGCCATTCAGTGGGCAGTGGAAAAGCTGGAGAGGCCTCTTGTTCCGAGCGTTGAAGCGCCCTCGGGCGGTACCATGAGGAGAGAAAAGGCGGCAAATGGATCGCGAAAGAAGGTCAACAAGGCATAGTGCCGAATACACGGGCAAGACGGTCGAAGAGGCAATAGAGGCTGCAGCCCGTGATCTGGGAATCCCGGCAGGTGAACTGGAATACCAGGTGCTGAGCGATAGCACCCGCAGTTTCCTGGGCCTGGTGCGCACCGGCGAGGTGCGCGTTCTTGTGAGCTGGCAGGCGCAGGGCGCCGGGCCCTCGGCCGAGAGCAGCGCGCCTGCTCCGGCAGCAGTTGAGGCCGCGGCGCCGGTACGCGAGGTCGCACAGAGCCCTGCCCCGGAAGACGAGGCAGACGAGGGCCTGGCTGAGGCCGAGGATGAAGAGGAAGAGGCCTCCCTCTACAAGCAGAATCCTCCAGAGCTGCAGGATGCGGCTCTGGATGTTCTGACCACCCTCCTGGACAAGATCGGCGTCCTGGCCGCGGTCGAGGTGGTGGATCGGGGCGGCGAGATGGATGAGGGCAGCGGCGAGGTCAGTCCCTTGCTCCTGAACGTGGTGGGCGACGATCTGGGCGCCCTCATCGGGCGGCGCGGTGAGACGCTGCGCGATCTCCAGTTCATGACGCGGCTCATCACCAGCCGCCGGATCGGGGTATGGCCCAATCTGGTGGTGGATGTGGAAGGCTACAAGGCCCGGCGAGAGGAATCGCTGCGCTCGTTGGCCCGGCGGGTCGCCGATCAGGTGCGCCGGTCCAAAGAAGCCATGGCGCTGGAGCCGATGCCGGCCCACGAACGACGCATCATCCACCTGGCGCTGCGCGACGATCCCGATGTCTATACCGAGAGCACGGGCAAGGACGAGCGCCGCAAAGTCCAGATCCTGCCCAAGTGAAGCGTTGATGACCAGGTTGGAGCGGGTTCCTGAATACCTCGTGATCGGGCATGTCACCCGGGATGTGGTCCCCGGGGGGGGCTATCGCCAGGGCGGGACGGCCACCTACGCGGCTCTGGCAGCGCTGAACCTGGGCAAGCAGGTAGGCGTGCTCACCAGCGTGGGCGCCGATTACGAGCCGTTCCCTCAGAACTCGGTATGGGTGCAGACCTGTCCCAGTTCACAATCTACGATCTTTGAAAACATCTATATAGGGCGGGCGCGCAAGCAGTATGTGCGCGGGGTGGCCGCATTGCTTGCTCCGGAGCATCTGCCGCCTGCCTGGCGCAGGGCCCCCATCGTGCATCTGGGGCCCGTGGCCCAAGAGGTGAGCCCAGAGCTGGCCGAGGCCTTTGACGACGCCTTGATCGGCGTGACGCCCCAGGGCTGGCTGCGCCGCTGGGATAGCGAAGGGCTCGTCGCTCCGGCCGAATGGCTAGAGAGCGAGCGCATCCTGGATGCGACCCATGTCGTGGTGCTGAGCCTGGAGGACCTGGGCGGCGACCGGCCGCGCCTGGAGGCCCTGGCCCGGCGCGCTCGCCTGCTGGTGTTGACCCTGGGCGAGCAGGGGGCGTTGGTCTACCAGAAGGGTGGGCACCAACGCGTGCGCGCGTATGCGGTTGATGAGGTTGATCCGACGGGAGCGGGGGACGTCTTTGCCACCGGCTTCCTGATCCGCTATGCTGAGACAGGGGACGCCATCGAGGCGGCGAGGTTCGCCAATTGCGTCGCATCGTTCGTGGTCGAAGGCATCGGCCCGGCGAACCTGCCCAGCCGCGCGCAAGTGGAGGAGCGTCTCAAGTACGGTCGCATCCGTGAGTAGGCATGGGAGCAGGCCGGGAAAGCGGGAGAGCATGGGCCGCATCTATGCGCTAGCCAATCAAAAAGGGGGCGTCGGCAAGACCACGACAGCCGTGAACTTGGGCGCCTACCTGGCCAGCCATGGCAAGCGCGTGTTGCTGGTGGATGTGGATCCGCAGGCGAATGCGACCAGCAGCCTGGGTGTGGACAAGAACGCCCTCACGCGCTCGGTGTATGACGTCCTGATCGGGGCCGAGTCGCCAGCCAGCCTGGCCATGGTGACCGGCTGCCCGGGGCTGGACCTGCTGCCCTCCTCGCCGGCGCTGGCCGGCGCCGAGGTGGAGCTGATCCAGGTCATCGGGCGCGAGTCGCGGTTGCGCCATGCGCTGCAGCAGGTGCGCCCACGCTACGACCTGATCCTGATCGATACGCCGCCCAGCCTGGGCATGCTCACCATCAATGCCCTGACGGCCTCCGATGGCGTCTTTATCCCCATCCAATGCGAATATCTGCCCCTGGAAGGCCTGGCCCAGCTCTTGCACACCATCGAGCTGATCCGGCAGCGCCTCAACCCCGATCTGGCCGTGCGCGGCCTGATTCTGACCATGTATGACCGCCGCACCAACATCGCGCGGCAGGTGGTGCAAGAGATCCTGGATCACTTTCCCACGACCGTGTTTCACTCGATCATCCCCCGCAATGTCAAGCTGAGCGAAGCGCCTAGCTTTGGCGAATCCATCCTGACCTACGCGCCCGATTCGCCGGGCGGCCAGGCGTACGATGCCCTGTCTCGCGAGATATTGGCCTCCGAGCGGGCATAAGGGGATGCACAGGAGCGCAGCGGAGGTGACCCATGACATCTAGGCCACGAAGAGGTCTCGGCAAGGGGTTGGATGCCCTGATCCCCTCCTCCAGCGAAGAGACGCCGGGCGTACGCAAGGTCAGCATCGAGGCCATCACGCCCAACCCGATGCAGCCCCGCAGCGTGTTCGACGAGGATGCCCTGCAGGATCTGGCGGCCTCGATCCGCCAGATGGGCCTGATCCAGCCGCTGATCGTGCAGCGTGTGGCCAGCAGCGATCCGGCGCTACCCCCCCGCTACCAGCTGATCACCGGCGAGCGCCGGTGGCGCGCCGCTCGGCTGGCGGGCCTGCGGCATGTGGATGTGGTCGTCAAGGAGGCTACTCCGCAGGAGATGCTGGAGCTGGCCCTGGTGGAGAACATCCAGCGGGCCGACCTGAACCCCCTGGAAGAGGCCCATGCCTATGCCCAGCTCGCCGACGAGTTCGGGCTCACCCAGGAGCAGATCGCGACGCGGGTGGGCCGCAGCCGCGTCAGCGTGACGAATACCATGCGCCTCTTGCGGCTGCCGGCCGCTATCCACGAGATGCTGCTCAGCGAAAAGCTCTCCGAGGGCCATGCGCGGGCGTTGCTCATGCTGGAGACCGAGGAAGAACAGGTCGCCATCGGTCGCGAAGTCGCCAAGAAGGGCCTATCGGTGCGCCAAACGGAGGAGCTGGTGCGGCGCTATCAGCATGCCGCCCGCGAGGCGATCAAGAAGCGCGGCCGTTCGCCCGAGACCGAGGCGCTGGAGCGCGAGTTCCGCGAGGCCCTGGGCACCAAGGTAGAGCTCTTTCGCTCGCGCAAGGGCGGGCGCCTGGTCATCCACTTTTACTCGGAAGAGGACCTGGAGTCGCTGTACGAGCGGCTGGTGGAGGAAGGCTAGACCCGTATAGGGCCCAGAACGGGCTTTTGACACCATCCGCAGGGCATGGTATACTCGCGGAGTAGTTGAGCAAGAGCCTGTTCAGAGAAGGTGGGGTGACCCTCCACTATTTGACAGCGCCGGAAGGCCGTGTTAACATAGCCGGGCTTTCGGAACACAAGGCGATAGAGAGCAGTGATGCTCATGACGGTCGAAGCCATCATTGTGCATCGACCGCTTTTTTTGGGGATTTGACAAGCACAAAAAGCCCCATATAATCGCCTCCTTGTGAGCGAACTGCTCAAAGGCGCAGGCCAATGGCCCAAGCGCACTCTGAACATAAACAGCTCGAAATACTCCTCTCGTGAGGGCGCGCAGGCTCGGTAGCAGAGCTCGGGAGCCGATTTGACACGGTGGCCGGGTGAGGCTAGAATGGCCGACGCACTCTGGGAGCCGAGGGAGCGCCAGGGGCACACCGCCGGAGAGGCGATGAGCCACGGGCGCACCGGGAGCGACAGAGAGGGCACCT
>DCTX01000094.1:334-664 GCA_002329325.1 Anaerolineales bacterium UBA1429 | reverse complement strand
TCAGGATGAACGCTGGCGGCGTGCCTGATACATGCAAGTCGAACGCATCGGAAAGAGGCTCAAGGGCCGGAAGCCCTGGCGGGTGAGAAATCACCTCAAGGGGTAGACGGTCTAGCGGCCTCAGGACCGGTGAGTGGCGGACGGGTGAGTAACACGTAGGTAATCTGCCTCAAAGTGGGGGATAACTGTTCGAAAGGGCAGCTAATACCGCATGTGGTCTTTGCCGGAGGGCAAAGAAGAAAGGTTCGCAAGAGCCGCTTTGAGATGAGCCTGCGGCCGATTAGCTAGTTGGTGGGGTAACGGCCTACCAAGGCGACGATCGGTAGCTGG
>DCTX01000094.1:0-214 GCA_002329325.1 Anaerolineales bacterium UBA1429 | reverse complement strand
CAGCAGCCGCGGTAAGACGTAGGAGGCAAGCGTTATCCGGATTCACTGGGCGTAAAGGGCAAGTAGGCGGTTGTCAAAGTTGGGCGTGACAGTTCTCGGCATAACTGAGAGAGGCCGTCCAATACTAGGCGACTAGAGGGCAGGAGAGGGAAGTGGAACTCCCAAAGTAGCGGTGGAATGCTCAGATATTGGGAAGAACACCAGTGGCGAAGGC
>DCTX01000055.1 GCA_002329325.1 Anaerolineales bacterium UBA1429 | reverse complement strand
CTTTGGCCGCTGCCCCCGAGAGAGACAGGAGAATACCATGGCCAGGTTTCTGATCGGTTTTGTGACGGGCTTGTTCGTCGGCTGGGTGATCGGCATCCTCTCGGCGCCCCAATCCGGCAAAGAGACGCTGGATAGCATCGGCGAACGCGCCATCGAACTGCGCGACCGCGCTGTGAGCAAGGTCGAGCAGGTGCGTAGCGAATCGGCAGGACGAGCCTAGCGAAAGGCGCACCGGCGCCCAGCGGTGCGGCGTCGCCCGCGGCACATGCCACCTCGGGCCCGAGGGCGAGGCCTGCCTTGTGGCGCCTTGCTGCGGAACGCGGCCACGCCACGCCCGTCAGCAACCTGCTGGCGGGCGCCATGGCGCCGCCCTGGCGCGGATCCGTTCGCGCCCCACAAGGAGCACCATGAAAATCACCGAGATCGAGACCCTCTTCATTGACCGCTATCTGTTCGTTCAGGTGCACACCGATGCCGGGCTGGTGGGCCTGGGCGAATCGGGCGCCTGGGGCTTCTTGGAGGCTTCGGCCGGCGCCGTGGAGACCTTCAAGCGGCACCTGATCGGCCAGGACCCCCTGCGCATCGAGCACCACTGGCAGTATCTCTACCGCTGGACCCACTTTCGCGGCGCGGCCATCATGGGCGCCCTGAGCGCCATTGACCTTGCCCTGTGGGACATCGCCGGCAAGCATTTCGGCGTGCCCTGCTACCAGCTCCTGGGCGGCAAGGTGCGCGACAAGGCTCGCGTCTACTATCACGTCTTCGGCCAGACCAAAGAGGAGTTGATCCAGGGCTGCGTCGCCGCCCGCGACCAGGGCTTTACCGCCGTGGGCCACCTGACGCCCTTCCTGGATGAGCCCCGCGACCACCCCTACTTTGAGACCCACGCGAAAAAGATGCACGAGGCCATCGAGACGGTGGGGCGCTATCGCGAGGCCGTGGGCGACCAGGTGGACCTGTGCATCGAGATCCACCGGCGGCTGGCCCCCGCCGAAGCCATCGTCCTGGCGCGGGGCATTGAGCCGTATCACCCCTTCTTCTATGAGGACCCGATCCTGCCCGATAACCTGGACGCCATGGGCCTGGTGGCCGAGCGCATCCATGTGCCCATCGCCACGGGCGAGCGGTTGCACACCATTCAAGAGTTCGAGATGCTGCTCAAGCGGGGCGCGGTCCAGTATGTGCGGCCCGACGTGTGCCTGGCGGGCGGCCTGAGCCACTCGAAAAAGATCGCCGCCCTGGCCGAGGCCCACAACGTGGGCGTGGTGCCCCACAACCCCCTCAGCCCGGTGAGCACCGCCGCCTGCATCCAGCTTGCCGCCTGCATCCCCAACTTTGCCCTGCAGGAGTATCCCATCGGCGAGCAGGAGCCGCCCAAGAGCGAGATCGTCAAGAGCGCCATCCGGCTGGAGGATGGCTTCCTGATCATCCCGGACGCACCGGGCCTGGGGATCGAGCTGGCCGAGGGCGCTGCCGAGCGCCACCCCTACCGGCCCCGCCAGGTGCACACCCGCCTGCACGTGGATGGCTCGGTGGTGGACCAGTAGCCCCCGCCACGCCGCCCATCGGGGGAGCCCGGGGATACCCTTGCCCAGGCTCCCCCTCGTTGTGACCCGCCCTATCCAAACAACAGAAGAGGGAGTACGCCCATGCGCCTGTGGCTCATCCGCCACGCCGATCCGGATTATGTCAATGACTCACTTACGCCCAAGGGCCATGTGCAGGCGCGCCTGCTGGCCAAAGCCCTGGCGAGCGCCCCGCTGGACGCCATCTATGTCTCGCCCCTGGGCCGCGCCCAGCTCACCGCCCGCTACACCCTGGAGCGGCGCGGCGAGACCGCCACGACCCTGGACTGGATGGCCGAGCTGCACGGCGGCTATGCGCCCGGCCGCGTAGCCTGGGACCTGCACCCGGTGGAGGCCCTGGCGGGCGAGGAGGCCCCAACCGTGGCCGGCTGGCCGGAGCAAATGGTCTATGGGGCGCAGTTGTTGCCCGTGGTAGAGGCCCTCTGGGAGGCGTGGGATCGCTTCTGCGGCGAGCTGGGCTATGTGCGCGAGGGGTTGCGCTATCGCGTGGTGCACAGCCGCGAGGAGCAACTGGCGTTCTTCTGCCACGCCGGGGTGACCCTATCGCTCCTGGCCCACCTGCTGCACATCGCGCCGCCCCTGGTCTATGCCCACTTTGGCTGCGACCCCTCCAGCGTCACGATCCTGGAGACCGACGAGAAGGATGGCTGGGCGACCTTTCGGCTGGTGGTGAGCAATGACATGTCTCACGCGCCCGAGATGCGGCTGAGCCCCAGGCAACACGAGCGCTACGGGTTCTAGCAAAGGGGGGCGCCCCGGCGTCGCTCAGGCGTGGGAGGCCTCCCGCACGGGCCGGAGCTGGCCCAGCAGGCGCAGCAGCTCGATCAGCCCCTCGCGCCAGCCGGCGCCCAAGGGCAGGCGCACCCGCTTGCCGGCGGCCCTGGCGGCGGGGATGCGCGCCCGGATGCGCTCTGGCGCGCCAGGCGCCAGGGGCAGCGGCAGCAGCGCCACGATCTCGCGATCGTCGCCACGCAGGCTCTCGATGCCCGCCTCGGTGGCCAGGATGCGCGTCCGCAGCACATAGAGCAGGTCCACCACAGGCGGCGGAGGCGGCCCAAAGCGGTCGGCCAGCTCGTCCAGCAGGGCGTCCAGCTCGTCCTCGCCCTCGACGCGGGCGATCCGCCGATACATGCGCAGGCGCAGGCCGTCATCGGGCAGATACTCCTCGGGCAAGTAGGCCGAGACGGGCAGGTCAATGCTGGGGCCCAGGTCGAGGGAGAGGGCTTCGCCCGCCATCACGGTCTGGGCGTGGCGGGCGGCCTCGGCGGGGGTGCGCTGGTCCAGGCGCAGCTCCTCGATGGCGCGCCGCAGCAGCCGCGCATACAGATCAAAGCCGATGGCGGCGATGTGGCCGTGCTGCTCCGCCCCCAGGATCTCGCCGGCGCCCCGGATCTCCATATCCCGCATGGCCACCCGCAGGCCCGCCCCCAGCTCGGCGGCCTCCTGGATGGTCTGCAGGCGCTGCTGGGCGATCTCCGTCAGGGGCGGCTTGTAGAGCAGGTAGGCATAGCTCCGATCTATGCCGCGCCCCACCCGCCCGCGCAACTGGTAGAGTTGCGAGAGTCCAAAGCGGTCGGCCCGGTCAATGATGATGGTGTTCACATTGGGGATATCCAGGCCGTTCTCGATGATGGTGGTGCAGAGCAGCACGTCGCCCTCGCCCTGGGCAAACCCCAGCATCACCTGGGCCAGCTCGTCCTCGTGCATCTGGCCGTGGCCGATGACGACGCTTGCCTCGGGCACGATGCGATGCAGCTCGGCGGCCACCAGCTCGATATCCTGCACCCGGTTGTGGACGAAATAGACCTGGCCGCCCCGATCCAGCTCCCGCAGGATGGCCGTGCGGATCAGACCTTCGTCGTACTCGGTGACCGTGGTCTTGATCGCCAGGCGGTTCTCGGGCGGCGTGTCGATCACGCTCATGTCGCGGATGCCGCTGAGGGACATGTGCAAGGTGCGCGGGATGGGCGTGGCCGTCATGGTGAGCACGTCCACCTCGCTGCGCAGGCGCTTGAGGCGCTCCTTGTGGGCCACACCAAAGCGCTGCTCCTCGTCTACGATCAAGAGCCCCAGGTCTTTGAAGGTGACATCCTTGGAGAGCAGCCGGTGGGTGCCGATGACGATATCCACCTGGCCCCGGCGCAGGCCGCGCAGCACCTCCTCTTGCTCGGAGGGGCTGCGGAAGCGCGAGAGCATCTCCACCACCACGGGAAAGGCCCGCAGGCGGCGACGGAAGGTATAGTAATGCTGCTGGGCCAGGACGGTGGTGGGCACCAACACGGCCACCTGCTTGCCGTCCATGGCCGCCTTGAAGGCGGCGCGCACCGCCACCTCGGTCTTGCCATAGCCCACATCGCCCACCAGCAGGCGGTCCATAGGGCGGGGCTGCTCCATATCCCCCTTGATCTGCACCAGGGCGCCGAGCTGGTCGTCCGTCTCGATGTAGGGGAAGGCCGCCTCCATCTCGTGTTGCCAGGCGGTATCGGGGCCAAAGGCATGGCCCTGGGCCACCTCTCGCTGGGCGTACAGCTCCAGCAGCTCGCGGGCGATATCGCGCACGGCCTTCTCGGCGCGGGCGCGGGCCAGACCCCACTCGACGCCGCCCAGCCGGTGCATACGCGGCTCGCGCTCGTCGGCGCCCAGGTAGCGGCTCACCCGGTTGGCGTGGTGGATCGGGACAAACAGCCGATCGCCGGCGTCGTACTCGATCTCGATATACTCACGCTCCAGCCCGGCGATGCTCTTGCGCACCATGCCATGGTAGCGCCCAATGCCGTGCTCGATGTGCACCACATAGTCGCCCGTCTTGAGGTCGGTAAAGAGCGCCTCGGGAGGAGCCTGGCGTTGGGCGGCGGCCCGGCGGCGCCTTGGGCGCACCCAGCCAAAGATCTCGGCGTCGGTGAGCACGGTCAGTTGCGCCTGCCGCAGGGTCAAACCCTCGGCCAGGACGCCGTTCACCAGGGCCAGCCCGCCCGGCTCCGGTGGCGCGGCCAGGCTCTCGAAGGGATCGACGTAGAGCTGCTGCTCGCGCAGCAGGTCGGATACGCGCTCCGCCTGGCGGGTGACGATGACGAGGCGCTGTCCCTCCTGGCGCATCTCGGCGATATCAGCCAAAGCCTCGTGGATCTGGCCCCCATAGGCGGGGGGCGCCGCAAAGATCTCGCCCAGGGGATGCGCCTGCTCATCGCGGGCGTAACCCAGCCCCACGGCATGGGCCCGGCTCAGCCGCGCCAGCAGATCGGGCCAGGGGAAGTAGGGGACGGGAAAGTCCTGGGGCAGGTCGCCATCCTGCACCATCTGGGTGCGCAGGTTGGCCGCCTGGTTCTCCAGCGTGGCCGCCGCCGATTCAAGGGCGGGCAGGTCATCCAGGAGCACCAGGGCGTTGGCGGGCAGGTAGTCGAGCAGGGTGGCGGGCCGGGGGTAGAGGCTGGGCAAGTAGTACTCGAACCCCTCAAAGTAGTGGCCCTGGCCGATCTCCTCGATCTGCTCGCCCATCTGCTGGCGGGTGCGGCTGTTGCATCCGCCCAGGTCCATCGCCCGCAGCCGCTCGAGGGCCGCGGGCCCCCATTCGGGCAGCGCCTCGGCGGCCGGCGCCCACACCGCTTCCGGGAGCGTGTCCAGCGTGCGCTGGGTATCCGGATCAAAGGTGCGGATGCTATCTATCTCGTCCCCGAAAAAGTCGATGCGCAGAGGCAGGGGCAGGTTGGGCGGGAAGATGTCCACGAGGCTGCCGCGATGCGCAAAAGTCCCCGGCTCCTCGACGGTGATGGCCGCCTCGTAGCCCGCCCGCACCGCCTGAGTCAGCAGGTCGAACAGGGGGATCTCGGCGCCCACCTGCAGGCGGCGCATGGCCCGTCGCAGGGCCAGGGGCGGCGCCGTCTTGGTCATGAGCGCCCACATCGAGCCGGCGACCAGCACGCCCCGCCCCGCCTCCGGGTCCTCCGCCAGGCCCATGAGCATGGCCAGCACGCTCACCCGCGCCTGCAGCGTCTGCCGGTCCCAGGGGGGCCGGTCGTAGAACAGGGTATCCGGCGCGTGAAAGTAGTGCAACGCCTCAGAGTGATCGCCAAAGAGGCGCAACTGCTCGATCAGGTGGCGGGCCTGCTCCGGCCGGCCCGTGAGCACCAGCACCGGCCCTGGCCAATCCCGCTGCAGCGCCGCAATCACATAGGGACGCGCCGCCGTGGGCAGCTCCAGGGCCAGAGCGGGAGCGCGGTGGCCATCGGGCCGACGCCCGGCCAGGTCCTTGATCTGCCGCAGCGCCTCCTGATAGGGCGCAGTCGCCTGCAAAAGCGGCGTGAGGGCCCCCAGTGTCATCGAGCCCTCCTCACTGGCCGCCGGCTGAGTCCGGGCCGTTGTGGATATTCATCGCCTCGCGGATCCCCTGCCGCAGGAAGGTCTCGACGGCTTGCGCCACCCGCGCACAAAGATCGGGCACAAAGGGCGCTTGTTCGCGGTCAAAGGCGTTGAGCACGTAATCCACCGGGTCGCCATGCTGGGGCCGCCCGATGCCCACGCGGATGCGCGGGAACTCCTGGGTGCCCAGGGCGGCGATGACCGACTTGATGCCGTTGTGGCCGCCGCTGCCGCCGCCGGGGCGTACGCGAATGCGCCCAAAGGGCAGGTCCAGGTCGTCATAGATCACCAGGATGCGCTCAGGCGGGATCTTGTACCAGCGGCTGAGGGGCCCCACCGCCGCGCCGCTGTCGTTCATGAACGTCTGGGGTTGGGCCAGGATCACCCGCAGCTCGCCTACGCGCCCCTCGCCGTAGACCGCCTTGAAGCGTTTCTTGTTCAGGGCCACCCCGTGCTGTTGGGCCAGGTGGTCTATGCAGCGAAAGCCGATGTTGTGCCGATGGCCGGCGTACTCGGCGCCCGGGTTGCCCAGGCCGACCAGCAGGGTCCAATCGGCACCGTTCGTTGAGGGCGGAGGCTCTCTCTTCAAGCGTCGCAAGAGGTTCTGCACCATGGTTCTTTCCTGCGTCTCGGGCAACACAAACAAGGGCTAATCCCGGGACTAGCCCCTTCCATCAAGGCGCTGGGCGCCCAGCGCCGCCAAGGGCGGTCGCTCTAGAGCAGGCGCCGGATGCCGAACACCAAGCCCAGCAGAAGGAACACGGCGCCCATGGCCAGCCCGCCAAAGCAGAACGACTGGCCCAGGGTCTCGGTTTCGATGGGCAACTGGTCGCCCGTCGTGGTTGGGCCGACGCGAGGCGTCACCGTGGGAACGGCCAGGGCCGCCGTGGGCGCGATGATCTGCACCCCTTGGGTGGGCTCGGGCGTGGGAGCATCCGGCGTGACCCCCGCAGGCTCGCCGCCGATGGGGGTGGGGAGCTCCTGCACCTCTGGCGTCGCCGTCACCTCCGGCGTATTGGTAGGCGCCGGCTCCTGGTTCGCGACGACCACGTTGCGCACGTCGAAATCCACCCAGTTGCCATCCCGCTTGACGCCCGTGACCCGCAGGGTATAGACGCCATCGGGCAACGGGTTCGTATCCCACACCTCAAGCTGCCCGGCGACGACCGGCTGCTCGTGCAGAATGCCGATCACGGCCCACTGCGCGGGGTTCGGGCCGATGCCGAACTCGACCTTGTAAAAGTCAAAGTCGTCCACCTGGGCCGAGCCGATGATGGGCACGCGGCCGCGCACCCGCTCGCCCACGCTGGGCGAGGTGATCTCGACGCGAGTCTCTGCCAGAACGTGCATCGGCATGGCCACAGCCATCGCAAACAGGGCCAAGAGCGCGCACCATATAAAGCGTTGACGCATACCAACTCCTCGGCAATCCCGATGATCTGCAACCGAGTGTACCACAAGTCCCAGAGCGCGCCAAAGGTTGCAGGATGCCAAGGCGCACGTCAGCGGCCCGGTTTGACGCTGCCCCTAGGCTGCCCTATACTTGGATGTGGCCGGTTGGGGCGCAATGAAAGCGCCATCATGCAGTGTCTTGCGAAAGCAGGTAGGGTTGTGGCGGATCAGACGGCCGAGCGGGAGCAGCAAGAGATCCTGACGCGTTTGCGGCGCGTCGAGGGGCAGATTCGCGGCATCCAGCGAATGATCGAAGAGGGGCGCGAATGTGAGGCCATTGCTGCGCAGCTCCTCGCAGCGCGGGCCGCGCTGGACAAGGCCAGCTTGCACATCATGGCTCAGCGCATTGAGACGTGCCTGCGTGGCGCCTCAGAGGAGACCGACCCCGCCCGGCTGGATCGGATCATTGCATTCTTTCTGCGGTTTGCCAGCTCGGGGGCCGTGGTCGAGGCGCTTGCCGATCAGGATGTCGAGCAAGAGCCCGCCTGAAGCAGGGCGAGGCTCCATCGAGCGGGAGGGAAGGGGTGCATCAAACGACAGAGCAACAGTGGGAAGCCGATGTCTTGCAGGCCGAGGGGCCCGTCCTGGTGGATTTCTGGGCCGAGTGGTGTGGCCCCTGCAAGATGATGGAGCCCATTCTGGCCAAGCTCGCGGATCAGTACGCTGAGCGATTGGCCGTGATCAAGGTGGATGTGCAGGCCTTTCCCGAGTTGGCGATGCGTTACGACGTGCTGAACCTGCCCACCCTGGCGCTCTTTCGCGATGGAGAGCTGGTCGAACTGCTGGCTGGGTACATGCCGCTGGGCGTGCTGGAGGGCAAACTCAAGGGCTATCTCTAGACGAGACCCCGCGAGGCACGAGCACACAGGCGCCCTCACAGATGGGCGTCTGTTTTTCTGCACAAGCATAGTGGAAACGGTAAACATTTGCTCCAAGGGCAGCTTGATGCTATACTAGGGTCAAAGATGCGCTTGGGCAAAGTGGGCGTTCTCCTCCCACTTTTTCTGTTATGAACGGGTGTGGGGCGCTACGGGAGGTTACGGATAGGATGAAGAGCGAGTTCGAAATCGCTATTACGCAACTTAGCGCAGACCGCAATCTCGCCCCCGATGTGATCATCGAGGCGATCGAGATGGCGCTTGTCTCTGCGTACAAGCGCAACTATGGCCCCAGCCAGAACGTTCAGGTCGAGCTTGATCGGCGCACCGGCCAGGCCAGGGTCTTTGTCAAGAAACTGGTCGCCGAAGAGGTCGAGGATGATCGCAACGAGATGCTCCTCTCCGAGGCGCGCCTGATCGACCCCTCCGCCAAGCTGGGGGACTTTGTCGATGTCGAGGTCAAACCCCGAGACTTTGGGCGCATCGCCGCGCAGACGGCCAAGCAGGTGATCACCCAGCGCATCCGCGAGGCCGAGCGCGACTCGGTCTTTGCCGAATACGCCGAGCGCGAGGGCGAGCTTGTCAACGGCACCGTTCGCGAGATCGACGTGCGCTCTCGCACCGTCGGGGTGAGCCTGGGCAAGGCCGAGGCTGTGTTGCCCAGGGGCGAGCAGATCTCTCGCGAGCATTATCGCGTCGGCCAGCGGGTGCGGGTCTATATCGTCAGCGTCGAGCGCACCGTCCGCGGCCCGCAGATCACCGTCTCTCGCACCCACCCGGACCTGCTCAAGCGCCTGCTGGAGCTGGAGGTGCCCGAGATCTATAACGGGACGGTGGAGGTCAAGGCCATCGCCCGCGAGCCGGGCTACCGCTCCAAGGTCGCCGTGGCGGCGCTGCAATCGGGCGTGGACCCGGTGGGCTCTTGCGTCGGGATGCGCGGCGTGCGTATCCAAAACATCGTCAACGAGCTGGCCGGCGAAAAGATCGACGTGGTCGAGTGGTCGCGTGACGAGCGCGTCTTTATCGCCAATGCCCTCAGCCCCGCCAAAGTGGTCGAGGTGTACCTGAACCGTGAGGAAAAGGCCGCCAAGGTGATCGTGCCCGATCGCGCCCTCTCGCTGGCCATCGGCAAAGAGGGGCAGAACGCACGCCTGGCCGCCAAGCTGACGGGCNNCCTGGCCATCGGCAAGGAGGGACAAAATGCCCGCCTGGCCGCCAAGCTGACGGGCTGGCGCATCGATATCAAGAGTGAGACCGAAGCGGCCGACGAGGCCGAGCAACTGGCTGCCGAGATGCAGGCCGCCGCCGAACGGGAGCGCGAGCGCGAAGAGGCGCGTCGCGCCGCCGCCGCGCTCTTGGCCGAGGCCGAGGCGCTCTTGGACGAGGACGAGCAGGAGCTGGAGCTCGAAGAGGCTCCCGAGATCGCCCCCACCCAGGAGGAGGCCGAGCCCGCGCTAGAGGCCGTGGCTGAGGAGGCCGTGGCTGAGGAGCCCGCCGGCGAGCTGGACGCCGTCGAGATCGAAGAGGAACTCGAGCTGGCCCCAGAGGTCGAGGAGCCCATGCTCGAGCCCGAAGGGGTCGCGGAAAGCGAGCGCCCGGAACAGGATGCGCTCGTGTCCGATATTGAAGAGTGGGATCAAGATCTGGATTCGGAACAAGAGGTTGTTGCGACAGAGATGGCAAGCACCGTGTCGGATCGAGACGAGGAAATGACTCCCGAAGGCGAACCCCAGGAAGTCCGCTTCGAGCTGGAAAAAGAAGTGCCCTTCGAGGAGGAAGACGAGGAAGAGGAATTCGGCGCTCGTGGACGCGACAACAAAAGGCGTCGCGATCGCCGGTTCGAGTACGACGAGCGCCTGGGGCGTGTGGTGGCGCGCAAGCGACACAAGCGCACCGGCGGCCGTGAATGGGACGAGGACCTGGACTAGAGCGACAAGGCGCGATGGCCAGAAAGAGACCGCAAAGAACCTGCATCGCCTGCCGACAGACAGGGGATAAGCGCGGGCTGATTCGCATCGTTCGCACCCCTGAAGGGCAGGTCGCCGTGGATGAGACGGGCAAGCGCGCAGGGCGTGGCGCCTATCTGTGCGCCAACCCTGCCTGCTGGCAGATCGCTCTGGATGAAAAGCGCGTCGGCCGGGCACTCAAGGTCACTCTGTCGCCAGAGGACCTGGAGGCCCTGCGCGCGTACGGGCAGACGCTGGCATCCCAGGAGGCCCCCACGGGGGAATCCGTCGCAACATGAGCGCACGCCAGAGGCATTCCGCCCGTTGCCGAGGAACGTACCCGGGCATAGCACGCGCACGAGAGAATAGGGAGATGCACAAGCACCCTGCAAGAGGCGCGGGAGAAATGGGAGAGAGGTCCGCCATGATTGCCGGCTGATCTCGTATAGCAGACTCCTCCTTCTATCCTCGTGCCCTGCCCCTCGCGGCGTTCGCCGTCTCTGGCCGGTTCTCACCCAGAACGACCCGACAACTTCTCGACAACCGGGGCTCTCCGGAGACCCTGGGTTGGCGCCGTGATAGTGCACACATAGAGGGGGAGCTATATGAAAAGAGAAACCCGTACCAATAGGTCGAGCCGTGGCAACAGCAGGCCCAACGCGCCTCGCCCGGCATCTGGCGGCCGAGAGGGTGCTGCGCCGCGGAACGCCCCCGAGCCACAGGTCAAGGAGATCGAGCTGCCCGCCAGCATCACGGTGCGCGAGCTGGCCGATCTGATGCAACGCAGCCCCATCGAACTGATCAAAGAGCTGATGAACGCCGGCGTGATGGCGAACATCAACCAGCAGATTGACTATGATACCGCCGCCATCGTTGCCGAGGACATGGGCTATACCGTCGTCGAGACCAAGGCCGCCGAGCCCATCGTCGAAGAGCAAGAAGAGGCCGCGCCCGTCATCGCCCAGAAGCGCGAGCGCGAGTACGCCCCCGAAGAGCTCAAGTACCTCAAAACCCGTCCCCCTGTGGTCACGATCCTGGGCCATGTGGACCATGGCAAGACCTCGCTCCTGGACGTGATCCGCGCCACCAGCGTCCAGGCCTCGGAGGTGGGCGGCATCACCCAGCACATCGGCGCGTACCAGGTGGATGTGAACGGGCAAAAGATCACCTTCCTGGATACGCCCGGCCACGAGGCCTTTACTGCCATGCGCGCCCGGGGCGCCAGCGTCACCGATATCGCCGTCCTGGTGGTCGCCGCCGATGACGGCGTGCAGCCCCAGACCCGCGAGGCCATTGACCACGCACGGGCCGCCCAGGTCCCCATTATCATCGCCCTCAACAAGATCGATCTCCCCTCGGCCAACCCGGATCGCGTCAAGCAGCAGCTTTCCGATCTGGGGCTCGTGCCCGAGGATTGGGGCGGCGACACCGTCTGTGTGCCCGTCTCGGCCAAGCAGAAGCTGGGGATCGAGGCCCTGCTGGATAACATCCTTCTGGTGGCCGAGATCGCCGAGCTCAAGGCCAACCCTCGCCGGGTCGCCGAGGGCACCGTCATCGAGGGGCGGCTGGACCGCGCGCGCGGCTCGACGGCGACGCTGCTGGTGCAAGAGGGCACCCTGGAGACCGGTGCGGCCATCTCTGTCGGGATGACCTATGGCAAGATCCGCGCCATGTTCGACTACAAGGGCGATCCCCTCAGCAAGGCGGGGCCCTCCACCCCTGTGGTGGTGATCGGCCTGCACGACGTGCCCGGCGCCGGCGATACCTTCCGCGTGGTGGATAACGAGCGCATGGCCCGTTCCATCGCGGAGCAGCGCGCCCAAGAGAACCAGGAGCGTGAGAACCAGCCGGTGGCCGCTCTGACCCTCGATCAGATCTATGCCCAGGCCCAGGCGGGCAAGGTGCAATCCCTCAACCTGATCCTCAAGGCCGACGTGCAGGGCAGCATCGAGCCGATCAAGAGCTCTCTCCAGCAGATCGAGGTCGAGAACCTCTCGGTGCACTTTGTGCACGAAGGGGTCGGCAACGTGGCCGAGTCGGATGTCAACCTGGCCGTGGCGGCCAACGCCATCATCATCGGCTTTAGCGTGGGGGTGGATTCCGCCGCCGAGCGCCTGGCCGAGGCCGAGGGCGTGGATGTGCGGCTGTATGACATCATCTACCGTGTGATCGAGGACGTGGAAAAGGCCCTTACCGGCATGCTGGAGCCCGTGTATGAGGACGTGCTGCGCGGCAAGGCAGTGGTGCGGCAGGTCTTTCGCATCTCGCGGGTCGGGCTGATCGCCGGCTCACAGATCACCGAAGGGCGCGGGCTGCGCAACGCCACCGCCCACATCGTGCGCGGCGGCCGCGTCATCCACCAGGGGCGCGTCTCGTCCCTCAAGCGTTTCACTGAGGACGTGCGCGAGGTCAACACCGGGCTGGAATGTGGCATCGGCGTCGATGGCGCCACCGACATCCAAGAAGACGACATCATCGAGTTCTACACCCGAGAGCAGGTCCGCTAGGGCCTGGCTCGGATCGAACGGTATGGGATAGATCATGTTACACCGCAGAGAGCGAGCGGAGAGTTTCATCCAGCGCGAGTTGACCCTGCTGCTGCGCGATCGGGTGCGCGACCCGCGGGTGACCGCGCTGACCGTCACCGACGTCGAGCTGACCCAAGATCGGCGCATCGCCCGGGTCTATGTGGCGTGCTACGAGGGCGAGGAGCCCCTGCAGGAGGGCCTGGAGGGGCTGACCAGCGCCCACGGCCTGCTGCGGCGCGAGCTCGCCCAGCGCCTGCACTGGCGCTTTACGCCCGTGCTCGAGTTTCGCCCGGATCGTTCCTGGCAGTACGGGGAACACATGGATGACCTGTTCGATCAGATCGCAGAAGAGCGAGGCCCAGAGGAAGGTGTTGAGCCAGACGAGTCTGCATGAGTTTGCCGATCTCCTGAGCGGCGTTCAGCGCGTCCTGATCGTCTCTCATGTCGATCCCGATGGCGATACCATCGGCTCGGCCCTGGGGCTGGCCTGGGCGCTGCGAAAGCGAGGGCTCGTCGCCAATCTCGCCTGCCAGGACTCTTTGCCCGATGAGGTCGGTTTCCTGCCGGGCGTCGAGGCGTTCCGCAGCGACGGCCCGGCGGACGAGCAACTGGTGATCGCCGTGGACGCCAGCGACCTGCGGCGCATGGGCAGGCTCTACGCCGAGGGGGGGCTGGGCCCCCGTCCCCTGGTCGTCATCGATCACCACGAGACGAACCGGGGCTATGGCGACCTCAATCTGATCGCCGATACCCCTGCCACGGCCCTTTTGATGCTGGAGGTGGTGGATTCCCTCGGCGTCCCCCTGGATGCCACCATCGCCACCTGCCTGCTGACCGGCATCATCACCGATACCCAGGGTTTTCGCACCAGCAACACCACACCCCAGGCCCTCGCCGCGGCCCAG
This sequence comes from Anaerolineales bacterium UBA1429, assembly GCA_002329325.1. Taxonomy (GTDB): domain Bacteria; phylum Chloroflexota; class Anaerolineae; order UBA1429; family UBA1429; genus UBA1429. The sequence goes on along the minus strand of DCTX01000055.1, from coordinate 19,673 downwards.
CGGTTGATGGAAGCAGGTGCACCCCTGGCCCAGATCAACCAATGGGTTTTTTCGCGGCGGGCGGCCGCCACCCTGCCCCTGTGGGGCGCCGCGCTGACCAACGCTGCCCTGACAGAGGGGGTGTTGTGGGTCGAGCTGCCCTTTGAGTTGCTGCGTCGCAACGGCGCCGATGGCAAGACCAGCAGCGGGCTGGTCACCTTCCTCAACACGGTGCGCGAGGCTCAGGCCGCCGTGATCCTGGCAGACCAGGGCGATGGCATCATTGACGTGAGCCTGCGCTCCAAGCCGGGGGTGGATGTGGCGGCGGTGGCCCTGGCCCTTGGCGGCGGCGGCCATCCCCAAGCGGCGGGCTGCCAGGTGGCCGGCGAGATCTCTGAGGTGCGTCAGCGCGTGCTGGCGGCGGTGCGGGCTGCGGTGGCCCGGGCCGGGTAGCTCGCCGATGCCACGACGAGGGCGCCGGAAGGCGGAGGCGGCCTGGATATGAGCCCCCTCCCTGCCCCTATGGGCATCCTGAATATCCACAAGCCCGCCAGCTGGACCTCTCACGACGTGGTGGCTCGCGTGCGCCGCATCATCGGTGAGCGCCAGGTGGGCCACACGGGCACCCTGGATCCCCTTGCCACCGGCGTCCTGGTGGTGTGCGTGGGCCGGGCCACCCGCCTGGTAGAATACCTCACGGACCTCCCCAAAGTGTATCGCGGCGACATCGCCTTTGGCCTGGAGACCGACACCTGGGATGCCGATGGCGAGGAGGTGGCCCGCTGCGATGCCTCTCATCTGACGCTGGAGGCGATCCTGCCCCTGCTGGACGCCTTTCGCGGCGAGATCGAGCAGGTGCCCCCCATGTTCTCGGCACTCAAGCGCGATGGCCAACCCCTGTACCGGCTGGCGCGCGCCGGGCAGACGGTGGAGCGGGCGCCGCGTCGGGTGCGTGTCGAGCGGCTGCGTGTGCTGGCGTGGCAGCCCCCCCTGCTCTCGCTAGAGATCGCCTGCAGCGCGGGCACCTATATCCGCTCTCTGGCTCACGATCTGGGCCAGGCGGCGGGCACAGGGGCGCACCTGGCAGCTCTGGTGCGCACCGCCATCGGTCCTTTCACCCTGGACGGGGCCGTGTTGCTGGAGACCCTGGCGGAGGGCGACTGGCGGCGTTGGCTGATCGAGCCGCGCCGGGCCCTGGCGCACCTACCAGCCGCCACAATCTCCGAAGCAGAGGCCCAGGAGCTGGGCTACGGCAGGGCCATCGAGCTGGACGGGGGCCAGGAGGGCGACATCTGCTGCGCCTATGACGCCCACGGCGAGCTGGTGGCCATCCTGGAGCCGGAGGCGCGCCCCGGCTGGTGGCGCCCCCGCAAGGTGTTCCCCGCCGCAGGGTAGCCCGGCGCGCCATGTAGCAAGTGCACCCCCTTCATCACCACGTTTCTTGCTCCCTCTTTCCCCGATCTTGATCCTGATCGTGCTATCTCGCACCCGAGGCTGTGTCCTGCAAGATGCCTGACTCGGCATGCATACATAGCCAGATTTTCGCCTTGACCTGGCCTCTATACGCACACATAATGCCGGCATGGGCCCTATTCGGGCTATCCCAGGCTTGCCGATTCGTTAGGGGCGCCCAGCAGCAGTAGCCTCATTGGGTGCTACCGGTGCCCTGCACACTCGGCGACAGCGAACCGGGCTTGTTTTTGTGCATCGCGTGGCCTGCGGCGCAAAGGAGCGGCGCTCTCGCCCACCCGCCCAACACATCTGGAATCATCTTCACGGAGGACTACTATGCGCCCAAGGCCCCTTTTGCCACTCATCCTTTCTGCATTGATGTTGAGCCTGCAACTATCGGCTCATTGCGGCCCAGGAAGCCTGGCCCTGGCAGATGCCTTGACCGTTACCAAGACAGAGGACACAAACGACGGCGTCTGCGATGCAGATTGCTCCCTGCGCGAGGCGATTGTCGCCGCCAATGTCCGTCCTGGCGCCGACACGATCACCGTGCCGGCCGGCACCTATTCGCTCACGCGGACCGGCGGAGACGACTCGATCGATGTGGGCGATCTGGATATCACCGAGGCGTTGACGCTGAGGGGGCAAGGCTTTGGCGCTACGATCGTGGATAGCAATGGCCTGGATCGGGGCTTTGAAATCCACCCGGGCGCAAGCGAGGTCACCCTTGCCCAGGTGAGCATCATCAACGGGAACACCTCCGTCAATGGTGGTGGTATCGCTTGTCGAGATACGGCCCTCTTGCTCGAGGGCGTGATCCTCGACGGCAACGCGACCACGGCGAGGGGCGGTGGGCTGTGGGCCGAGAACTGCACCATCACCATGAGCACAACGATCCTCATGAACAACACGGCGAGCGACCAGGGCGGAGGCATGTATGTCTCTGGGGGCACCATCACACTGGAGGGCAGCGGAGTCGTCAGTAACGAGACCAGCGATCAGGGCGGAGGCATCTACACCTATCTCTCGGCACTGACGCTGAACCAGACAGCCGTCGGCTCCAACATCTCGACAGGGTCTGGTGCAGGTATCTTTGTCAACTCTGCCGTGGTCAACGTGAACCAGAGTTCTCTGGTGGCGAACAGCACCGGCCACTCGGGCGGCGGCTTGTTCATGAACTTGGCCAGCTCGGTGCTCACGATGACCGATAGCCTGGTAGCCCTCAACGAGGCAGACGTCGAGGGAGGCGGTCTCTTCCTGGTCGACGGGGCAGGAGCCACGATCCAGAACAGCACCATCAGCGGCAACATCGCCACTACTTATGGCGGCGGGGTCAATACCCGCATCCCTCTCACAATCACCCACTCCACCATCGCGAACAACACCGCCGATGCTGCTGGCCACGGCGCCGGGCATGGCGGTGGCGTATTCGCGTATCTGCCCAGTGCCGTGGTACAGCTCTCGCACACCATCCTGGCAGACAACGTGGATGGGAGCGATCCCGCCTACGCCGACTGCTATCGGTGGGCAACGGGGGGCGAGGTCAACTCGGATGGCTACAATCTGGTAGAGACGGTGGGCAACTGCACCTTTGCGGCCGCAGGGGATATCACCGGCCAGGACCCGCGCCTGGGTCTCTTGCGGGACAACGGCGGTGCGACGCTGACCCACGCCGTGGCCAGCCAGAGCCCGGCTCATGATGCGGGCGACCCTGCCTTTGCGCCGCCGCCCGATTGGGATCAGCGCGGCGAGGGGTTCCCGCGCGTCATAGGCGGGATCATCGACATCGGCGCATACGAGGTCTGGGTGCCCGTGTGGTTGCCGATCGGACGCCGCTAGCAGGCCCAGGCTGCCCCACCTTCTCTCTCGCGACCCACGAGCCGCCGATGGCATCGGCGGCTCGCCTCTTTCCCTTTGCCGCGCGGCCCGCAGCCCGTTTCCCGCAAACCCCACCCCATCTGCTATAATACCCATACTATGCAGGTGATCTCGGATCTGGAACACATCGCACTCCCACAAGACACGATCTTGACCATCGGGTCTTTCGATGGGCTACATCGCGGGCATCAGCAGCTCTTTCGCGGGCTGATCGCGCGCGCCCAGGAGCGGGGCATGCTCTCGCTGGCCCTCACCTTCTTTCCCCACCCCAGGGTCGTCCTGCGGCCCGAGACGCAGCCCGTCTACCTGACCAGCGATGCCGAACGCGCCGCCCTGTTGGCGGTTCTGGGCCTCGATCTGCTGGCGGTGATCGCCTTCACCCGCGAGATGGCGGCCACGCCGGCGCAGGCCTTTGTGCGCATGCTGGTCCAGCGCCTGCGCATGCGCGAGCTCTGGGTTGGAGCGGGCTTTGCCCTGGGGCGCGAGCGTGAGGGCCAGATCCCGGCCCTGGCGCGCCTGGGTGAGGAGCTCGGCTATAGGCTCCACGTGGTGGAGCCCGTCCTGGCCGATGGCGAGCCGATCAGCAGCACCCGTATCCGCGGTCTCCTGGCCGAGGGTCGGGTGGACCATGCGGCAGAGCTACTGGGCCGTCTGTACGCCCTGAGCGGCGTCGTGCTTCACGGCGCCGAGCGGGGGCGGCGCCTGGGCTTTCGCACGGCGAACCTGCGGGTGCCCGCCGAGCGGGCGGCGCCCGCCAATGGCGTCTATGCCGTCTGGGCGCACGTGGGTCGCGAGCGCTACCCGGCCGTCGCCAACATCGGCATCCGCCCCAGCTTTGACGCGGGCGAGCGCCTGCTGGAAACCCACCTGATCGGCTTTGAGGGCGATCTGTACGATCGTCCCCTGCGGGTCGAGTTCGTGCGCTACCTGCGCGGCGAGCAGCGCTTTGCCAGCGGAGAGGCGCTGGCGGCCCAGGTGCAGCGGGATAGGGAGCACGCCATGGCCATCCTGACGGAGCACGTCCCGGCGGAGTGAGGCACATGCCCGAGCGGCCCTTTGTGGAGATCGAGCACACGGCGGATCTCGCCCTGCGGGTGCGCGGAGACGACCTGCCCAGCCTGTTCGCCCACGCCGCCCAGGGCATGTTCCACCTCATGCGCTACCCGCCGCCCGCCTCCGAGGCGGCCCCCCTGGCGCGCGAGATCGCCCTGCAGGCCGACGATCCGGAGACGCTCCTGGTGGATTGGCTGGGCGAGCTGCTTTATCTGGCCGACCGCGAGACCGCACACTTTGACCGCTTTGAGATTCTGGCGATGGAGGGCACGGCCTTGCGGGCGACTATCCACGGCCACGCCCCCCAGCGACCCGGGCGCAGCATCAAGGCCGTCACCTACGCCGACCTGGCGATTCGCCCCACCGCCAGCGGCCTGGAGACCACCATCACCTTTGATGTGTGAGCCCGGCGTCGCTCATTGCGCTGCCAGATCGGGTAGAGAGAGGAGGCAACTGCCATGGTAAGCAAGCAAGACCTCAAGCGAGTGACCCCGCTGGTGTGGGAGGTGCCCACATCGTTCCGCCAGGACATGCGCGTCCCGGCGCGCGTCTATGCCGACGAGGCGCTGCTGGAGGCCGCCATGGGCGATCGCGCCATGGAGCAGTTGGTCAACACGGCGACCCTGCCCGGCATCGTGCAGCACGCCCTGGCCATGCCCGACATGCACCAGGGCTACGGCTTTCCCATCGGAGGCGTCGCGGCGACGTTGCTGCCCGATGGCGCCATCTCGCCGGGGGGAGTGGGCTATGACATCAACTGCGGCGTCCGCTTGCTGACCACGGGCCTCCCTGCCGAGGCGTTGGCGGCCCATATGCCCGCCCTGATGACCGCCCTGTTCGAGAACGTGGCCAGCGGCGTGGGCTCCTCGGGCGACCTGCGGGTGAACCGCAGCGAGCTGGCCAAGGTGCTGGAGCGGGGGGCCGGCTGGGCCGTGGAGCGCGGCTTTGGCGTGGCCGAGGATGCGCTGCACACCGAGGACGAGGGCTGCATGACGGATGCCGACGCCTCCGCCTTGAGCCCCCGCGCCATGGAGCGCGGCCTGAATCAGATCGGCACCCTGGGCTCTGGCAATCACTTTTTGCAGGTGGACCGGGTGAGCGCTGTGTACGACGCCGAGGCCGCCGCGGCCCTGGGGCTGCGCGAGGGCGACGCCGTCGTCTGGATCCACTGCGGCTCCCGCGGCCTGGGCCACCAGGTGTGCACCGACGCCGTGCGCGAGATGCAGGCCGCCGTGAAAAAGTACGGCATGCAGATCCCCGACCGCGAGCTGGTCTGCGCGCCCGTGGGCTCGCCCGAGGGGCAGCGCTACTACAAGGCCATGTGCGCCGCCGCCAACTATGCCTGGGCCAATCGCCAGGTGATCGCCCACCTGGTGCGCGAGACCTTCCGCCAGGCACTGCCGGCCCCCCTGCGAGACGCCGAGCTGCGCATGGTGTATGACGTCTGCCACAACATCGCCAAGATCGAGACGCACCAGGTGGAGGGCCGCCAGGTCAAGCTCTGCGTCCACCGCAAGGGCGCGACCCGCGCCTTTGGCCCCGGCCGCGCCGAGGTGCCGGAGGCCTACCGGGCCCTCGGGCAGCCGGTATTGATCCCCGGCGATATGGAGAACGGCTCCTTCGTCCTGATCGGCACCGACCAGGCCATGGCCCAGAGCTTTGGCAGCACGGCCCATGGCGCGGGCCGCACCCTGAGTCGCGCCGCCGCCCGCAAGCGGGTGCGGGGCGAGCAGTTGCGCGACCGCCTGGAGCGTGAGAGGATCGTGGTGCGGGCCGGCAGCATGAGCGGCCTGGCGGAGGAGGCGCCCGTGGCCTACAAGGATGTGGAGGGCGTGGTGGCGGTGGTGCACGAAGCGGGCCTGGCGCGCCGCGTGGCGCGCACCCTGCCCATGGGCGTCATCAAGGGCTAGGCCGCACACCTCCTGACGCAAGCCTCCTGCGATTGGCTCGCCGTTTGGGGCGTGGGGAATCTCGCGCAGAGAGCGCCAAGAGCGCAGGGGGGGGCCTTCAGTTGGCTCGCGTTGCGGCTTGGCGTGCGATTGGCCCGCCGCCGAGGGCGCGGAGGGCCTCGCGCAGAGAGCGCCAAGTGCGCAGAGAAGCCCTGAACCGGTTCGCGCTGCGGCTCGGCGCCCGATTCGTCTGAAGCGGCTTTCGTAGTGACGCGTTCGTCTTCTCTCACAACCGGGGAGGCCCATGGACTGGCAACTCTCAGAACGCGAGCGCATCTACCTGCGCGACCTGGCCGCCAGGCAGGCCGAGATCGCGGCGCTGCCCCTCATGGAGGCGCGCAGACGCCTCTGGTACGCCCTTAACGACGCTGCCCCTGGAGCCGGGGGCGACGTCTGTCCGCCCGTCGTCGTCGAAACCTGGACCTTTGACCGCGACTTTATGCCGCCGGGCACCCTCAAGTGCGAGAGCGACCTGGGCAGGCGCATCGAGTACCCTTTGCTGGTCAATCTGCGCAACTATGAGCTGATCGGCGACGACAAGGTCATGCCCGATACCTATGACATCGGCTGGGTGGTGGAGATCGACGAGTTCGGCGTCGAGATCCCGCGCGAGACCATCGCCGACGCCCAGGGCGTCGCCACCGGCTATCGCTGGAACCACCCCATCCGGGATATCCGCCATGACCTGGACCTGCTCCGGCCCGCAGAGTGCCGCGTGGATCGCGAGGCCACCCTGGCGTTCCAGGCCTTCCTGGATGACCTGCTGGGCGACCTGCTGCCGGTCGTGATCCGCACCAACACCTTTGGCAACGGCATGCTCACCCACCGCGCGGTGGAGTTGATGGGCATGCAGGCCCTCTTCCTGGCCATGTACGATAGCCCGGAGGAGGTGCACCGCTTGATGGCCTACCTGCGAGATAACGCCTTGCGGATCATGGGCTGGGCAGAGGCTGAGGGGTTGCTGCGGGTGAACAACGGCAACCAGGCGAGCTTTGGCTCCAGCTATAACTATACCACCAGGTTGCCTGCCCGTGCGCTGGATGGCGGCCCGGCCCGCCTGCAGGATATGTGGGGCTGCGCCAACAGCCAGGAGACGGTGGGCGTCTCACCGGCCATGTTCCACGAGTTCTGCGCGCCCTATTACGCCGCCGTCTGTGAGCCGGTGGGGCTGCTCTACTATGGCTGCTGCGAGCCCGCACACCCTTTCTGGGAGGACATCCGCGCCCTGCCCCACCTGAAGAAGGTCTCCATCTCGCGCTGGTGTGACGAGCGCTACATGGGCGAGGCCTTGCGAGGCACCGACATCGTCTACTCTCGCAAGCCCGACCCCAACTACTTTGCCGTGGATGTGACGCTGGACGAGGACGCCTGGGCCGGGCATCTGCGCGAGACGCTGGAGGCAGCGGAGGGAGTCGCCCTGGAGTTCATCATCCGCGACGTCTATACCGTGCATGGCAACCTGGGCAAGGCGCGCCGCGCCGTCGAGATCGCGCGGCGCGAGATCGCCAGGGCGCGTGGCTAGGCGGCGGCCTCAGTTCCAGTTGCCGCCGTGGAGGATCATCACTGTGTGGAGCGCCTCGGTGCATGTGGGGCAAAAGCGCCAGGGCTCCCGGGCCTCCGCCCTGGCATAGGCCAGCAATTGCTCTACCGTCTCGGCATGGCGCATGGTGCAGCAGTTGGTGCAGTGCAGCTCCAGGCCGCGTCGCAGCGTCCTATCCTGCCGCTCAAAGGGCGGGATCGCCAGCACGTGCCCCAGGTGGTGGCGCACCAGCCGCGCCAACGCCAGGCGCTGCTCCTCGTCGTCCTCCAGCGCCCTCAACCGGCTCACGGACATGACCGCTGCCTGCCCGGGGAAGCTGGCGCCCAGACTGTAGTAATCGGGGCGGTGGCGAGCCAGAGGCGCGGGGAAATCGGTCAGATCCTCCTCCAACAGGGCCAGGTCCAGGTGTGGCGTCATCCGTTGCCAGGGCTCGTTGCGCACCAGCTCCAGGTACGACGGGGCGATGACGCACCCCAACTCGTGATCATAGGACGCGTCCACGTACCACTGGCTGCCCCAGTAGGGCCCCTGCCCCACCATGGCGGGGATGATCCAGTTGCCAAAGACCTGTACCCGGATCGGGGGATCGAAGAAGGCATCGAGACGCCGGAAGTAGAGCCAGTGCAGCGTCTCATGGACTGTTCGGGTGAATACGTCGGCCTCCCAGTCGGTGATGCCCTCGGACCAGGTAAGGGAGATAGAGATAGCCATGACGATTGCCCTTTGGGATGTATCGGCAGCGAGAGCCAGACCGCGCCCACAGGCTGATTATGCCACGGCCAGGGGGCCGCGGCAAGCGCCACAAGGGGCGTTTGGGCGCCTTGGGTAAGCCATTCGGACCAGCGCCGCCCGCGCGAGTAGGCCAATTTGCCGATGTCGCACTGCAACGGTAACATATTGCTCGGATCCGTATCTGTGACGCTTTGTTCGTGATTGACAAGGAGGCAACGTGGCACTCTTTGGACCACCCAATGTGGAACGACTAGTCGCCCATCAGGATACGCGGGGACTGATCCGCGCCCTAGACTATGATCGTGACGCGGAGGTGCGTCGCCAGGCCGCCGAGGCGCTGGGGGTGATGAGCGATGAACAAGCGCTCGCGCCCCTCATGTTCCGCCTGACCGATGACGATCCTACCGTGCGCCAGGCTGCGGCCCGCTCCCTGGGTCAGATCGGCGATCCCAGGGCTGTGGATGCCCTCACCGCACTGGTGAGCGAGGAGCCCGTGGAGCTGGCCACCACCGCCATCGAGGCCCTGGGCGCCATTGGCGATGCCGGCGCCACGCCTACCCTCATCGCAACCCTGGTGGATGAGGATCCTGCCCTGCGAGAGGTCTCCAGCCAGGCGTTGGTTCAGGTCGGCACCGGCGCGGTCTTTGCCCTGCTCCGCAAGCTGGACGAGACCACGGGCGAGATCCAGGATGCTGTGCGCCAGACGCTGCGCAACATGGGCCCCGAGACGGTAAACGACCTGGCCGCGCAGGTGGCCGACCGGCGCAACCTGGAGCGCGGCAAGGCGGCCCTGGCCCTGGGCGAGATCGGCAACGAGCGCGCCATCGAAGCCCTGGTGCAGGCCCTCAACTCCACCGATCTGCATGTGCTCCCCTCCGTGATGAAGGCGCTGGCCACCATCGGCGAGCCCTCGGTGGACGCCCTCATCGCGGCCCTCGAATCCGACAACACGCTATTGGTGCGCTCCACCATCGATGCCCTGGGCCGCATCGCCAGCCCGCGGGCGGCCGAGCCGCTGCGCAAGGTGGCTGCCACCCGCAACGCGGTCCTGCGCGACCTGGCCCTCCAGGCGTTGGCCCGCATCCCCGACGAGGCCGCCATCGAGCCGCTGATCGAGCAGCTCAAGGCCGAGGCCTGGACGGTGCGCCGCCAGGCGGCCATCGCCCTGGGGCAGGCCAATGCCGAACTCGCCATCCCCGCCCTCGTAGGCGCCCTCTCCGACCCGGAAGCCTCAGTCCGGCGGGCTGTGGCCGCCTCTCTGGAGCTGCACAAGTGGCAGCCGGCCGATGAGACGAATCCTTCGACGGCCGCCGGTTACTGGGTGGCCATGCGCTACTGGGACAACGCTGTGGCCTGCGGCGAGGCGGCCATCGAGCCGCTGATCGCCTGCCTGCACGACTCCGTCTGGGACGAGCGGCGTCCCCCCACCAATGCCCTGATCCAGATCGGGCTGCCCGCAGTGCCCGCCTTGATGGAGGCCCTGGAGGACGAGGACCGGGGCGTGCGCCATTCGGCGGCATTCGCCCTGGGCAGGATCTATCGCGCTGCCAAGGCGGCAGCCGCGGAGGCAGAAGAGGCGGAGGAAGCCGGGTCGACCGAGGAAGCGGAGGAGGCCGCCGAGGCCGCAGCCGGCCCGGAGGTCGTCGCCGAGGTCGAGGAAGTCGAGGAGGCCGAGGAGGGCGAGGAGGCCGAGGAGGCCGTCACCAAGGCGTTCGAGCCCGTGCCGCCTGAGAAGCTCATCGAGCCCCTCAAGAACGCCCTCTCCGATCCCGATGAGAGCGTACGGGGGGCTGCCGCCCGGTCCCTCGGCATGCTGGGCGCCACCGAGGCCGTGCCCTTGCTCATCCAGCGGCTCCACGATACTCCGGTAGCGCGTGTGGGCGCCTCGGACGCCCTGGCCATGCTGGGCGACGCGGCCGTCCCCGCCCTGGCCGAGACCCTCAAGGACGAAGACGCCCAGGTCCGCGCCGCCGCCGGCGAGGCGCTGGGCAGCAGCAACCATGTCGGCGCCGTCGAGCCGCTGATCGACGCCCTCTCGGACGAGGCCGAGCCCGTGCGCCTGGCCGCCGCCCGTGGCCTGGCGCGCCTGGGCGACCTGGCCGTGCCCCAACTGATCGAGCGCCTGACGACCGACGAGGATACCGGCGTGCAGATCGCCCTGACCGCCATCCTGGGGCAGATCGCCAATCAGGAGGCAGGGCCGGCCCTGTACACCCTCCTGGGCAGCGAGAACGAGACGGTGCGCCTCACGGCAGCCGCGGCCCTGCAAAGCCTCTGGGTCGCCAGCCGCGAGCACGCCGAGCCCCTCCGGGGCATCTCGTCGCTCTTTGTCATGACCTTTACGCCTACGCCCAAGGACGAAGAGCTGCAGCGCTTCCTCATCACCGAGAGCTTTGGCGACCTGGCGACCGGTCGCCCGGATATCACCGAAGTGCACACCATGATCATGGTGGATCAATCCCGCCTGCACGAGACCTACCGGCCGCTGCCCGAAGAGGGCTATGTCTACTCTCAGATCGTCGACCAGTTCCGGGAGTGGGTGAGCGAGCAGGGCGTCGAGCCCGACGAGTGGGAGCAGCGCTTCTTCCATCGCGAGATCATGACCGAGGAGAGCACCGATGCCCACATCGTGTGCCTGTACTATGCCCTCTGAGTGAGCCGCTGCGGCCATCACGGCCAACGCAACGAGCCGCCCCATCAAGGGGCGGCTCGTTTTCTTGCGGCAATCGGCCCTCTAGCGCACCAGCTCCCAGATGGGCAACTGGCGCTGCTGGCCCTCCGGCCCGAGCACCACCGGCGTGATGCCCGCCATCTCGCACAAATACACCAGGGCCCGCACCCGGTCGCCCGTGGTGCCCAGGACGTGGTTGCACGGGAACAGGGCCAGGAACTGGTCAAAGGAGGCGTTCAGCCGTGCGTGCACGTGGGGCCAGGTGGGATCGGTCTGCACGTTGATGGCCCGCGCCTGCTCCTCGCTCAGGCCCACGCTCTCGCCTTTCATGATCGCCATAAAGGGCTTGTCGTCCCACAGGCCCAGCCGCGCATAGGTCATGGGGCCGGGCTTGGCATTGAACTCGACCGACGCGCCCCCCGCCTTGAAGTAGAACTCGAGGGCGGGATGGAAGGTGATCCGCTGGAAATTCTCGACGGGGTCCATGCTCTGGGCGGCGTACCAGGAGGCGTGGTTGCCCGAGTTGCACCAATCCCACAGGCCCAGCTCCGGCAGGTAGAGGCGCACATCCATAAAGAGCGAGGGCAGCCCGCCCGAGATGTACTTGAGCAACTGCATCGTCACGGCGGCATAGGCGTCGGCCTCGGTCGCACAGACGGTGGGCTCTTTGGCGCCATGCCAGTCGTAGGGGTCGTTGAGCAGCATCTCGGGCACGTCCCCCAGGCAGACGTACTCGGTCAGCTCGCGCTGGCCCTTGAGCCCGCAAAAGTCAAAGCCCTTGTCGGCATTGACGATCTGCATGGCGAGGTAGAGGCGGAGCTGGGTCTTGAGGGTCTCGGGGGTGAGCATCTTGCCATCGTAGCGCAGGCGCTCGCCCAGCAGCCCCTCGAACCAGCGCAGCCCCTTGAGCACTTCGGCCTCATCTACCTCGTTCTCCATGACCTTGGTCAGCAGAAGCTGGTCGATCTGGCGCGTGGTGCAGCCCAGGGCCTTGATGGTGGGCACCATGTGAAAGTAGCCCGTCTCCATGCCCATGGAGTGGCCGCCATACATGCCAAAGACCTCGTTGCGGATGGTGGTCATGGCCTGGGCGGCGCGGATCCAGTCAAACACGTCCTGATGCACGGCGGGATCGTCGATCTCGCCGACGATGCGATGGGTGCGCACGCCGGCCTGCCGCAGCGCCCCATCGGTGGCCAGCAAGCCCACGTTGCCGGGGTACTTGCCGTTGTTGTTGGAGAGGCTCAGAACGGGGATATCGCGGCCCAGGGAGTTGAAAAAGGGCCACACCAGGAAGGGAAAGTTCCATACGTTATAGCACATGATGACGATGCGGCAGCCAGCCCGGCGCAGCTCCTCGCCCACCTTCTGGGCCACCCGCACCGACTTGATGGTCTCCGAGGCGACCACGACCTCGGGCGCAGAGCCATCCACGTTCTTGAGGCCGCTGCGGATGATCTCGGCCCAGCGGTTCAGCACGCCCATGTTGAGGGCTTCGTTCTGCTCCCACACGTGGGGGCGCTCATCGTTCATCATGGCGATGCCAATGGCGGTTGTTCGCATCGCGTTCCTCCTTCGCGTCAGGTAAAGGGATCTCGGTGACGGCGTCATTGTAGGGGCGCCGCCCGCCAGCGTCAACCGCCGATCCCGCCCTTTGCGCAGGGCGCTCGCCAACCCGCCGAGATACGGTCGGATCGCGCGGCGGGAGCTGGCCCCGCGCCGGGCGTTCTCATCCCCGTGAGCCAGTTTTGACAGCTTGGCTGCCTTGATCCATAGTCGAGTCAAGTATGCAGATGGACGCCCCCCTGAGACGACGCAAGCCCCCTCGGGCTCTCCGACGATGGCAGGCGGGCAAGCAAGGAGAACGCCCGTGCAGATCGTGACCGACAGTGGAACCGACATCAACCTTTCGCCGCAAGAATGCGCAGAGCTCCGCGTCCATGTGGTGCCTCTGGTCGTAACGTTGGATCAGACCTCGTATCGCGAGAATGTGGATATCGATACCGAGACCTTTTACGAGCGGCTCGCCGCCTCCCATGCGCTGCCGATCACCTCGCAGCCCTCGGCAGGCGCCTTTGCCGAGCTGTACCGTCAGTTGGCCGCCACCGATCCCGAGATCCTCTCGATCCACATCTCGTCAGGCCTCAGCGGCACGGTGAACGCCGCCCGCAGCGGCGCCAGCATGGTCCCCGAGGCCCACGTCACCGTGGTGGATACCAAGACCCTTTCCGCGGCCTCGGGCTGGCAGGTGGAGGCGGCAGCCCGCGCCGCCCACCTCGGCTGGCCAGTGGAGCGCATCCTCGCGCTGCTGGGCCGCATCAGCGAGGCCGCCGAGAGCCTCTACACCCTCAAAGAGCTCAAGTATCTGATCCACGGCGGGCGCATCAGCCACATGAAGGGGCTGCTGGCCTCGCTGCTGAACATCAAGCCGGTCATCGGCGTGGAGAAGGAACGGGGCACCTATGTCCAGTACGGGCAGGCCCGCTCCTTCAAGGGCGCTATCGAGGCGATCCTGGCGCTCATGGGCCGGCAGCACGCTCCGGGCAGCGCCCTGCGGGTGCAGGTGCTGCACTCGAACGATCCTGAGGCGGGCGAGATGCTGCGAGAGCAGGTGGAGCGCCGCTACGACTGCGAGTGGCTGCCCTTGGGCGCTCTGTCTTTGGTGCTGGGCGCCCACACTGGGCCGACCATGGTGGGTGTGGCCTATGCGTCGCAGGCCGCCCTGGCGGATCTGCCGTAGGGCGAGTGGTTCGTCTGGCGCGGGAAACGTAGCATCCCATCGCCTTAAAGCGACGAACTCTACCGATCGCCGCCCACTGCGATTGATAGAGTTCGTCTTACCAAGGAGGAGAAGAAGTGCTGCACCCGCGTCAACGGGGTATTAGCTATCGGTTGTAAGAGTATCAGGCCGTTGCCTTCGTTTCTCTGCAGGTACTATACCCGAGACGCGCGCAGTAAGCATCCGCCAGGCAGCCCAATCCTAACTAGGCAATTCTGCTCACTCGGGGGGTTCCGGCCTCCGAGGGGCCTCAGCCGGAGCGCGTGACGATGGTTGTGAGGGGGATGACCACCCGCACGGTGGTCCCCTGGCGTGGCGCGGAGAGGATGGTGGCGCGCCCCCCGAACAACCGGGCGCGCTCGTGGATGCCGATCAGCCCCAGGCGGCCCGAGGCCAACATGGCGCCCGGATCATCGGGCACCTCAAAGCCGATGCCGTCATCCTCCACCTCGAGGATCAGGCGGTCTTGGCGGTAGATCATGCTGAGCACCACATGCTGCGCCTGGGCATGGCGGCGCACGTTGCTGAGGCTCTCCTGGGCCAGGCGATAGAGGCCCAGCTCCAGCTCGGGCAGGATGGGCAGAGGATCGCCCACGATGCGCACCTTGACCTCGAACTGTCCCTCGCGCTCGATCCGGTGCCCCAGGATCTCCAGGGTGCGCGAGAGCCCCAACTCCTCCAGCAGGGGCGGTCGCAGATCGCTGGTAAAGCGCCGCACCCCCTGCAGCGTGTCATCCACCATGTCGCGCAAGGTATCCAGCTCATGGGCCAGTGCCTCGTCGCGGGCCATGGCCTCGGCATCCTCGATGCGCCGCCCCAGCACGATGAGCGCCTGAGCGGTCTCGTCGTGCAGCTCGCGGGCGATGCGCTTGCGTTCCTCCTCCTGGGTGTTGAGGATCGAGACCACATAGCGCTGGATGTCGAGCCGGTAGCGCTGCAGCTCGGCGGCCATCCGGTTAAAGGCGACCTCCAGGTTGCGCACCTCGGAGGGGCCCGAATCCAGCGAGACCTGGGTGTCGAAATCGCCGTCGGCCAGGCGCTCCACCTGGGCCACCAGGCTGCCCAGCGGCGCCGTCACACGCTGGCTGCCCAGCGCCAGGATGCCCAGAGGCAGGGCCACCACGCCCACCAGCAGAAGCACCATGAGGTAGATGTAGGGGCTCAGAGGCGCGACGATATCGTCCCACAGCTCCGAAGTCAGCAGCCCCCAACCATCCCAGGTCTCATCGGCAAAGAGGGAGCTGGCCAGCTCCCGCAGGGGGATCGGGGCATAGCCGACCACCATCCGGTGCCCGCGGTCGTTGATGGTCTGGGCGCCCCGGTCGCCCAGAAGCAGGGCCGCCACGGCGGGGTGCCGCCGGGCGTCGGCCCCGATCATCTCCGCCTCCGGGTGATAGAGGACCGTGCCGTCAGGATCCACCAGGTAGGAATAGCCCGCATCGCCCACGCGCACGCGGGCCAACGCCGAGCCCAAGGCGTGGCCATCGGGCAGGCGCCAGACCCCCAGCACGCAGCCGCCAAACTGGCGCCAGGTGTCATAGTAGGGGATCGCCACCACCACCACCGATTGGCCCTGGCGATTGGTCAACAGCGGCGAGCGCACGGGGCGCCGCACCTGGCGGGTGCGCTCGAAAAAGTCAAACTGCCCGAACCCCTCCCCCAGGTCACCGCCATAGGTGGCAACAACCCGGCCATCGGCGTCGGTCACGCTGATCTCGTCAAAGCGCTCCTGGAGCGGCACATTGCCCTCCAGCAAGGCCTGCAATTGCGTTGTGCGGTTGTTGCGCACCTCGTCGGTGGAGGCCACCTGGGTGAGCAAGAGCACCGAGTCCGCCCAGTAGGAGGCCACTTGCTGGGCGGCGAGCTGCACCAGCTCGGCGTCGCGCTGCTCCACCAGGGTCTGGGTGAGCCGCGTGAAGCCGAAAAAGCTCACCAACGAGAGGGCCAGCAGCAGCGCGATGACAGGCGCTGCCGTGGATAGCATGAGTTGCGTGCGCAGACTGCTGGCTCGAGTGCGGCGAGGGAAACGCATGCTGGCTCCAGGACGAATTGGGCGATGCAGGCGAGTTGCCTGCACCGATTATAGCACGTCGCCTCGGCCTCAGAAAAGGCGGGGCGCAGCAGGCCCTCGGTGGGGCGACGCTTGACGTGGGGGGCGACGCGCCTATACTTGCGATTATGTTGAACGATGCGACCGAAAACGTCCAGATGGCGCGCCTTTCCCAGGTCGCCAGGGCCCTCGGCCACCCCAAGCGAATCGCCATCCTCAACGCCCTCATGCAGGGGGTGCAGTGCAACTGCGAGATCTCGGCACAGCTCGGCCTGGCCGATAACCTGGTCTCGCACCACATGCGCATCCTGGAGGAGACGGGGCTGGTGCAAAGCGAGCGAGATCCCGATGACGCTCGCTGGATCTACTACTCCGTGGCTCCCGAGATGTTGGCCGAGGTGCGCGCCACGCTGCACGCCTTCTTTGATCCCGCGCGCATCCAGCCACGCCAACCGGTGTGCGGGCCCGCCGCCGGGCGTGAAGGCGACGCTTCGTGCTCGCCCTGCCCCTAGCCGTTCGTGGCGCCTTGCGCCATCGTTCCCCGCCGGCCGGCGTAGCCCGCCCCCACGCCGCGGTATCCTGCAATCCTCAAGCCCACACCTGACGCCGGCGGCGATTCCGCGCCACGATCCCCTGTGCACAGTTCCCCCGCGCCCCCTGCCTGGCATAGCCCGGCTGCCTGCGATTTCGCTTGACATGTATGTACAACGCACGCCATAATGTTTGCGTTGTAGGAATCGTTGATCGCGCAATAGGAGGTACCCACATGTCCAGGAAGGCGCTGCTCATCATGCTCATCGTCGCCCTTTGGGTTCTGGCAGCCAGCCCTGTGGCAGCGGGAGGGGGCAAGGTGCGCGGAGAGAACGGCCAGGGAGACGTGAACCAGGTCCAGGTGATGGACCCGCCGCCCTTCCAGCCCTAGGCTGCAGCCTGCAGCGGCAGAAGTGCCCGCGCCAGATGGCGATTCTTTGCTTTGCAGGCTATGCTGCAATGTGCTAGGATGGCCGTGTCCGAATCGCTCGACTAGGTAGAGGAGGTACGGATCGAGATGAAGAACTATATCGTTGGCTGTGGCCAGATCACTTGGGGACGCGATGTCGATCGCAGTCTGGTGCTCAAGGAGATCGCCGAGGCCGGGTACGAGGGCGCGCCGGCCGGCCCGTACGGCGGGGCAACCCCCGAGGCCATCCTCGAGCTCTATGGGCGCTACGGTCTGCGTCCCGGCCCGGGCTATCTGGGCGCGAACTTTTGGGATCCGGCCCTGACCGATGAGCTTCTGGAGCGCTGCAAGATGCTGGCCGAGTTCACCGTCGGCATCGGCTGCGACGCCATTTTCGTGGCGGATGGCGGCTTTAACACGGTGACCTCCAGCGGCAAGACCCGCCGCGACCTGGCGGCCCATCCGGCCCCGTCGGATAGCCTCACGCCCGACCAGTACAAGTACTATGGTGAGACCCTCACCAGGTGCGGCGAGGTCTTTATGGCGGCTGGCGTCAAGCCCTGCTTCCACAACCATGTGGGCAGCTTTATCGAGACCCGCCAGGAAATCGACGACCTGTGGGCGTGCGTGGATCGCACCAAGGTCTTCCAGGGTCCCGATATCGGCCACCTGGCCTGGGCCGGCGTGGACGTTACCCAGTTCTGCAAGGACTATGCCTCTGAGATCAAGTGCCTGCACATCAAGGATATCGATCCTGCCGTGATGCAGGAGGGCCTGGCCAAGGGCTGGACCTATGGCGAGTTCTCGCAGGCGGGCATCTTTGCCGAGTTGGGCGAAGGCATGGTGGATTTCCCCGCCATGTTCGACATCCTCAACGCGGCCGGGTACGATGGCTGGCTCATCGTCGAGACCGACCGTACCACCAAGCCGACGGCTCTGGAGAGCGCCAAGATCTCGCGCGCCTACCTCAAGAGCCTTGGCTACTAGGGGTTCGTTCCCACATCGAGTCCCGAGCGCTCAGGCGTTCGGGACTCGCCTGCTATGCGCCTTCCGCAGGTCTGCCACAGTAGATACAAAGGAGTGACAAGATGGTGCTGCGTATTGGTCTCATCGGGGCGGGAGGCATTACCACCTCCCATGTCAAGGGCTGGAACACCGTCACCGATCGCGCCGAGATCGTGGCGATTGCCGACGTCTCGGAGGAAGCAGCCCGCTTCCGCATGAAGCAGATCGGCCGCGAAGTGCGCTACTACGCCGACTATCACGATCTGCTGGCCCAGAACGATATCGACGCCGTGGATCTGGCGCTGCCGCACTTTTTGCACTGCGAGTCCATCGTGGCGGCGGCCCAGGCAGGCAAGCACGCCATGAGCGAAAAGCCCTTCTGCCTGAGCCTGGAAGAGGCGGAAAAGATCCGCCAGGCCGTGAGCGGCGCGGGCACCATCTTTATGGCGGCCCACAACCAGCTCTTCTTCCCCACCGTGTTGCGGGCCAAGCAGATGATGATCGAGGGCGACCTGGGCAAGATCTACCAGATCGACTCGCTGGATTCGGGCGCTCGCCGCAGGCCCATCAGCCTGAACAAGAGCACCTGGGGCGGCAACGCGCCGCGACCGGCCCCCACGTGGCGCAGCGACCCGGCCAAGATGGGCGGCGGCGAGCTGATCGACACGGGCTATCACCCCACCTATCGCATGCTCTTCCTCGCCGGCGAGCGCCCTGTGGCCGTCTCGGCGCTGTTGGGCACCTACCGCATGCCGCTGCAGCGTGAGGATACCGCCAACGCCTTGATCGAGTTCGAGAGCGGCGTCACAGGACGCCTGATGTCGAGCTGGGGCGTGCAGACCCCCGGCGGCCGGCCCATGCAGTTCGCCGTCATGGCGGAAGCAGGCCAGGTCTGGGGCGAGATTGATCGCATGTACTATCTACCCGTCGGGTTCGACTCGCCCGCAGTCGTCGAGTTCCCGGGTTGGGATTACGACCGGACCTTTGCCGCCGAGATCTCGCACTTTTTGGATTGCATCGAGGGCGGTTTCGAGCCGCTGCACTCGGTGGCCGAGGCGACCGAGACCCTCAAGGTGATCCTGGGCGCCTATCGCTCCGTAGAAGAAGGCACCATCGTCCGACTCTAGGCCCACCTCACAGGAGGCGAATGCCCATCGAGCCCTCTGCCTGCCGCGACAGGCAGAGGGCTCGATCGTGGTCTGACAGCCGCCCTCCGGGTGTCGCGCGCACCCATAGGCCGCAGACAACGCGCAGCTTTTTCCACCTCTCCAGCTTGCCCTCCGCTGAGCAGTCCCGCCCCTTTGCCAGCCCAACAGCGTCCGCGGCGTAAGCCATAATACCTAGATTTCCTAGGCTTATTGACGTAGTTCACGAATCGTGCTATAGTGCCGTTAGTTTGGATAAAATACGATTTGGCAAGGTAAAGGATTATCTTGGCTGTAGCAGATTACTTTCCTATGCATAGGAAAGTAATCTGCGGTCGCCGTCTATTGGTGGGTGGTTTCGATGCAAGGAATACTTTCTTTTGGCTAGGAAACAATTACGCGATCCCTTTGCCTTGACCCCTCCCCTCCCCCTCGGGAACCCCTCGCGCTTGCTGGCGGGTTCTGCTTTCTGTTCGCCCTCACACAAAGGAGCGCTGCCT
>DCTX01000079.1:6744-46188 GCA_002329325.1 Anaerolineales bacterium UBA1429 | reverse complement strand
CTCACGGGCCTGCCGCTGCTGATCCAGGGCACGGCGGACTGCGGCCACGCTGGGCGCGGCGGCCCGCGGCTGAGCTACGGGGGCTTGTGGCGCGCCTCCCCCCTCGCCCGTTGGCCAGGTCTCACCGGAACCGGCCCACGCCTCCGGCAGCGGCGCTGCCTCGGGCGCCGGGGGCGCCAGCGTCGGCGGCAGGGCGGGCTCGATCTGGCGCTCGCCGACGGCCAGGCGCTCCTGACGCACCAGGGGCGCCGCCGGATGCACCCGCGATCGCGCCGTGACGGCCAGAGGCGTCGCGGGCTGCCCGGGCATGGCCACGCCATACCGCCGCAGCAGGCGGCGGCTGAGGCCGATGGATTGCAGGCGCAGCCCGGGGGTCTCGCTCATGATACGCTCACGCTCTCATAACTCAGTTCCAAGGACTCGATGGCGATGGTGGCGCTGCCGGCGTTCAGCTCCGGCCCGCTCCACTTGTTCGGATACGCCCCGGCAAAGTCCCAACGCATCACCGGCTGGCCCTCGCTATCCAGCAGGGTGATGGAGATCTGGCGGCGCGCCTTGCCCACCTGCCCCTGCATGACCTCCGAGTACCACTGCAGCAGGTCGCTGGCGTTGACCAGGCCTCGCTTGAGGATCAGGCTCCCCTTGCGCACCCTTCCGGGCAGCACATGGGTGCCCGTGTTGAACCCGCCCTCCTTCTGCTCCTCCACCTCCACCTCCAGGGCGGGCAGGGTGCATTCGGTAAAGCGCGCATCGCCCAGGCCGTCTATCTGGACGGCAAAGCGAAAGGCAGGGTGGGCATCCGGACGCTCCATCATGGCGCAACCTCGCTCATCAGGCGGTTGATCCGCACGATCTCTTGCACCCAGCGCCGGCGCTCCGGGTGCTCCAGGTTCAGGATATCATCCCGCGACCAATGCAGGTGCAAGGCGACGTACGCTACCTCCTCGTACAGCCGGTCGAGGGGGTAGCGCTCTATTCCCCCAAGGGCACGATCTCCTGGCTAAAGCTGGCGCCACAGTGGGGGCAGGTCACCGCGATCTCGTTGGTGCCCACCTCATTGATGCGCCGGTAAAAGTCCTGCAGGTAGGCCATATCGGCGGCGAACAGGCCCTCGATGACCTGGGGCGTCACCCGCTCCAGATCACCGAGGCGCGTGACCACACGGGCCAGCAGCACCACCGCCAGGTAGGCCTCGTTGGCCCGCACGCGCATATCTCGTAGGGGCGCGATCTCGTCCATGGCAGTCGCCAAGCGCATGACTCCCTGGCGATGGACGCGCCCCTCACCATCCACGTACCCACGGGGCAACTCGAAGGCGAACTCGGTCTGCATAGGGCCTCCCGACTAGGCCTCGCGGTATAGACCCTCGTGGGTGATGACCAGCTCCTCGACGCCAAACTCGTTGCTATCGGCCTTGACGGTGGGTCCGGAGACCTTGACCGGCCAGGCGTTCTCAAAGTTCCAACGCGCCACCTCGCTCAGGCTCTGATCGAACATGACGATCGAGCCGTTGCGCCGCGCGTCGTCCACTTTGCCCTGGACGACCATATCACGCCAGTTCCAGATATCCATGTTGTCGGTGATGCCGCGCTTGAGGGTGATGTTCTCCCACTTGAGGCGGCCGGGGATCTTCATGATGTGCTCCCGACCCTTGGCGTCCACCACCTTGTGCTCGATCACCTCGTGCTCCGAGCCGATGCCCGAACACTCGGTAAAGTATCCGGACACCTGGCCCTCGACTTCGATGGCGTAATGAAACCCTACTAGCGGATCTTTTCTGTCCGTCATAGAGTGCGCTCCTTATGCTACGGTACCGGTGGCTAGGCCGCCGAAGGCCCCGCCCACTGACTGATACGGAAGATGACAAACTCGGCGGGCTTGACGGGCGCAATGCCGATCTCGATGATCAGTTGGCCCAGATCGCGCACCTCGGGCGGGTTCAGCTCCTCGTCGCACTTGACGTAGAACGCCTCGTTGGGCGTCACGCCAAAGAGGGCTCCCGAGGTCCACACGGTGCGCAAGAAGGCGCTCACATCGCGACGCACCCGGGCCCATAGATCGGGATCGTTGGGCTCGAACACCACCCACTGGGTGCCGCGCTCGATGGATTCCTCCACCATGTTGAACAGACGGCGCACGTTGATATAGCGCCAGGCGGGATCGCTGCTGAGGGTGCGAGCCCCCCAGATGCGGATGCCGCGCCCGGGGAAGGAGCGGATGCAGTTCACGCCCACGGGGTTCAGGCTATCCTGCTCGCCGCGGGTGAGCTGGATCGGCAGCCCCGTCGCGCCGCGCACCACCTCGTTGGCAGGGGCCTTGTGAACGCCCCTCTCGGCGTCGCTGCGGGCATAGACGCCCGCCACGTGGCCCGAGGGCGGGATGCGCACCGTGCCGCGACCCTTGACCATGTCGGCGGTCTCGATCCAGGGATAGTACAGAGCCGCATACTTGGTGTCATAGTTGGCGGACATGCGCCAGGCCAAAGCGTCCTGCGGGCTCAGATCGGGCGGGCTATCCAGGATGGCAAAGCAGTACTTGGCCTGTTCGCAATGCTCATAGAGGGCCTGCTGTACGGCCTGCACGTCCTGCAGCGACATCTCGCCGCTCTGGTAGCTCTGCATCAGATCGGGCACGGCCACCATGGTCACATCGTCCACGGGGGTCAGGCCGCCGATGCCGGTGCGCTCGGCCACCTCGCCGCGATAGTCGGCCACGGTCAGCGCCTCGGTCTCGATCTGGCCGCCAGCCAAGGTGTACTCGCCGGCCTTGGGCCGGCGCTCGGCCAGGGTGCCCTGGGCCCGCAGCACCCGCAACGTCACAAACCTGGAGCGGGTGTTGACCACCGTCTCGACGTTCTGATCGCCCCGCCCCAGGGTCAGGTCGGGGAAGGTCTCGGTGCCCTCGGGCGACTCGATGATCAGAGTAAAGGTCTCGCCCTCGTCGGCCGGCTCGCGCACGGTGACCTTGATGCTGTTGCCAGCGGGGCCGCCCGCCTTGGCGGTGAGCTCCAGGGTGTCGGGCCCGGCCTCGCTGCGCGCCGGCAGCGTCGCCACGGCAGGGGTGGCGGCGCCGGCCCCGCTGGGGGCCCCCAGAGTCTTGACGCTCACCACATAGGCCCGGCTGCCGCCGTTGAGAAAGTAGCCATAGACCGCGTATGGCAGGTAGGCACCCTCGACGAACCCGCCAAACTTGTCGGTGTACTGGGTCCAGTTGGTGACTGCGATCGGTCGGCTCAGGAGCGAGGTGGTCTCGCCGTCGTTGAGCTCTTCGGCTTTCTCGGTGAACCCTACGAACGCCGCCACCGCCGTCCCGACCGCCTCGATCGGGCGGGTGCCGCCGTCCCGTTCTTCGATATACACGCCAGGGGAAAGATAGGTTGGCATCACATAGTCCTTTGCTTGCATTCAGGCCGGGCCGCTGAGGACCGGCGGCGGACGGAGCCAATCAGGGCGGCTTGGGGCTGGGTTCCTCCTTTCCGCACGAGCTAGATCACCAGATCATAGTGGGTCAGGCTTTCAGAAGGCGCCGTTACGGGGCGCTCGCTCACCTGGCCATCCACCTGCACCCGCAGGTGCAGGGCCCCGTGGGGCACGTTGGCGAACCGATAGCGACCGAAGCGGTCGGTGGTCGCCACGGCGCCCGTCTCCAGCAAGGTGACCTGGGCCGCCGGTACGGCCTGCCCCCCCTCGGCGCGGTAGACGATGCCGCCGATCTGGAGGATCCTCTCGGGCTCTCCCTCCGCGGCAGAGACCTGGCGCAGATCGATGCGCTTGCTGAGCACCCATGGGCTGGTAAACACCACCTCGCGCTCCATAGCCAACGTGACCACATAGTTGATGGAGGGACGGAGCTGGTTCTCCATCACACCCCACAGGTCCGGCAGGTTCTCGATGGCCCGCGAGGGTTGCGCCGTGCGCGTCAGGATCGGATAGGGCTGGTTGCGCAACCCGGGCTCCAGCAGGTCCTGGGGCAACGTGGGCGCCCCCGCCAGCGCGCCCAGCACGCGCCACAGGATGGCGTGCTCGTCTTCCACCTGATTCTGGGTCCACACCGTCACCAGGTACGAGAGATCGTAGCGCAAGGGCGCCAGGCGTTTGTGGGTCTGCCCGTTGGCATCGTGTTCGACGATCCACTCCTGCGAGCGCAGATCCACATTCTCACGGATATCGAACAGGTAAAAGTTGATGGTGGGGCGCGTCAGCCCGCCGGCCCAATCGCCGGTGGGCTGGTCAAAGCTCACCATCACGCTATCGGTATCCAGGTTGCCGCGCGCCAGTACCAGCTTGCGGATCGTCTCGTCCAGTTGATTGATCATCCCATGCCTACCAGCAGCCCGCTAACGCCTTCGAGCCTGCACCAGCTCGTCTTCCTCTTCTTCATCCTGTCGGCGAAGAGTCTCGATCGTCTCCTCCTCTTCCTCGGGGACTTCCTGCCGACGGAGCATCTGGGCCTCTTCCTCCTCGGGCAGGTCCTGCCGACGGAGCATCTGGGCCTCCTCCTCTTCTGGCAGGTCCTGTCGGCGGAGCATCTGGGCCTCCTCCTCTTCGGGCAGGTCCTGTCGGCGGAGCATCTGAGCCTCTTCCTCCTCGGGCAGGTCCTGTCGGCGGAGCATCTGAGCCTCTTCCTCTTCTTCATCCTGTCGGCGGACGGGCATCAGCTCCTCTTCCTCTTCCTCCTCCGCCTGGCGGTCGATGCTCCCCAGTCGCTGCACGACTCTATCTGCCACCGCGTCGGCCTCCTTCTCGGCCGGGTCGTTGGCCGCGCCCACCATGAGCTGGGCGCCATCGCGCTGCTGCATCACATGGGTCAGCTCGTGGGCCAGCAGCCGCTGGCCCGCGCCCGTCTCGGGCGCATACTCGCCCGCCCCGAAAAAGATGTCTTTGCCCTGGGTAAAGGCCCGGGCCGAGAGGTCCTGGTTCAGTGTGGCGGCCTGCTCGTCGCTGTGCACCCGCACGCCCGAGAGGTCCGCCCCCATGGCGCCCTCCATCTGGCTGCGGACGCCGTGCTCCAGGGGGGCGCCGCCGCCCCGTTGCGTCTCGATGGCCCGCTCCACCTTGTCAGATGCGGCGAACTCGCCATCGGACGCCAGTCGCTGCAGGATCCGGTTGCCCACCTGGGGGCCGAGGGCCCGTAGCAGGCGCCGAGAGACGCCGCCCTTGGCCAAGGCGGGCGCATGGCTCGGCAGATCGCTCTGCGCGGGCTTTGCGGCCTCGTCCTTGCGCCGAGCCAGGTGCGAACGGCTGCCTCGCAACCATTCTCTTTCGATACTCATCGCCCTCGCCTCCCGAAGAGATCCTCCGTCACCCTGGCCCGCAGGGGAGAGAACTCGTCTTCATCTATCAGCTTGCCCAGCTTCTGAAACTCACGGCGCACGCCCCACAGCAGATGCCGCATGCTGACGGCCTCGCCATCGCGCGCGGCCAGAAAGGCGGCGGTGACCAACGAGTTGCGGATGCTGCCGCCCGAGAGCTTGAAGCGATCGGCCAGCTCCTCCCAGGCCACGTCATCACCCAGGGGCATGTCGGCCGGCGCCGAGCGCTGCCAGATGAGCAGGCGCGCCTCGCGCTCTGGGAACGGGAACTCGATGCTGAATTGCAGACGCCGCAGGAACGCTTCATCCAGGTTCTGCCGCAGGTTGCTGGTCAGGATCACGACGCCGTCGTATTCCTCCACCTTTTGCAGGAGGTAGCTGATCTCGATATTCGCATAGCGATCGTGGGCATCCTTGGTCTCGGACCGCTTGCCGAACAGGGCATCGGCCTCATCGAACAGCAAAATGGCGTTGGAATCGCGCGCCAGCTCAAAGATGCGGTCCAGGTTCTTTTCCGTCTCGCCGATGTATTTGCTCACCACGCCCGAGAGGTCGATGCGAAAGAGGTCCAGCGCCAGGTCGCTGGCGATGACCTCGGCGGCCATGGTCTTGCCGGTGCCCGAGGGCCCGGCGAACAGGGCCGAGAGCCCCTGCCCCCGCGAGGTGCGCGCGCCCAGGCCCCAGGCATCGTACACCACATGGCGATAGCGGAACTGGTCGCACATCTCCCGGATCTGGGCCAGGCGGTCGGCCGGCAGCACCAGGTCATCCCAGCGGTGCCGCGGCGCGATCTGCTGGGCCAGCTTGCCCAGGCGGACGCTGCTCACCCCCCGCGCGGCCGTCGAGAGATCGCCAAAGGTCACCTGCGCCCCCTGCCCCTCGCGTTGGCGCGCCAGGGCGAGGGCGCTCTGGGCGGCCATCGCGATCTGGGCGCCCTCCAGACGATAGCGGGCGGCCAGCTCGGCGAGCTCCACATCGGGCGCCAGCTCGGCCTGGCGCAAGGCGCTCCGCCATAGGTGCTGGCGGGCATCAAAGCTTGGTCTCGCCAGGTGCAGACGAAAGAGCGGCGGGCCATCGGGGGCGGGCATAGGCGCCTCCGCCAGCTCGGGCACGTCGAGCACCGCCGTCAGCGGCCCCGAGCGCAACAGATCGTCCCATCCCGTCGGCAGGCGCGGCTCCTCGGGCGCGCTGGGCTCCGGGGGCAGACTCACATACAGCACCCCGCCCGTCAGCAGCGCTTTGCGCACGGCATCGCGCACGGCCGGCAGGATGGCCGCGCCCTCGGCCAGCAGCCGATCCAGGGCAAGGCCGGCCAGCGGCAGGCCGCGCTGGGCAGCCAGATCTTGCGCCAGCGCCGGGGCCGACCAGCGCTCCCGGGCGTGCACGTGCACCCAGAAGGGCAGCGGCTCGCGCAACGCCAGCCGCACCACCTGCTCCCGCTCCTCGGTGGGATAGATGGCCGTCTCCAGGTCGCCATCGGGCTGGGCCCAGTAGGGCATGGCAGCGGGCGATGGCTCGTCGGCGCCCAGGAGCCAGCGCGCCAGGTCCCGTGCCAGGGCCACGGTCCGGCGCAAGAGGGCGTCGGGCCCCTCGCTGGGCGCCTGGATGCGCAGCAGGCCGTGGCGGGCCAGCGCGCCCGTCGGCTCAAAGAGCGGCCGCGCGGCGAGGCGCTCCGGCAAGGTGGGGCAGAGCAGGTTGAGGATCTGGTCCACGGAAGGGCGTTTGGCGGTTACGTCATCCTGGAGGAAAGCAAAGATGCGCTCGTACTTGAGGTCCAGGTCGGCCAGCAGGCCGAGCAGGAGGGCGTCCTGCTCCAGAGGGGAGAGGGGAAAGACGCGCAAGAGTCGCTGCCAGGGATCGGCAGGCGACCCGGCTGCCTCAGGGGGCGCCCTCAGCGGCCCCTGGCTGACCAGCAGCGTCTGGCCAAAGGGGCGCTCCAACAGCTCCAGGAACTCTTGATCGGAAATGAACAGGCCGCGATAGTCGCCTGGGGACTCGCCGCGCTCGCTATAGAGGCGCCGAGCGGCGGCAACAAGGAAGGCGTCTACGCGCTGCAGCTCTACCAAGATGCCGGCACCGAGCATAGCGCCCTCCAGGAAGCGAGCCTAACAATCGGTCGAAACTATACTCCTATCGCGAACTATCATTCCTATCATACGCGCAAGAAGGCACCCCTGTCAACAGGATATGCCTCCTTTTCCCGAGTATCATGACCAAGACGACCAAGAAGCTCAGGAAAGCGGCGTCGCCGGGGGGATCGGGCGATCCGGGCGGCAGCCTAGCCCGCCAGGAAGGCCCGCAGCGCCGGCCCCTGCGGGAAGACGCGGTAGCCCGCCGCCGAGAAGGGCGCTGTCGCCCGGGCCCACGGCGCCCCCAGATCGGAGAACAGGCCCCCTTCGGCCTGGGCGCGGCGCAGCAGCGCCTCCATGCCCTCCACCACCACCAGGGGCTCCCCCGCCATCGTCGCCTGCCCGGCGACGCGCCCGATGTCATGGACGCCGCCGCTGGATTCAAAGGCCAGGTTGACCGCCAGCACGTGGGGCAGCGCCTCGTTCACGCCGCAGAGGGGCTGCGGGTCCAGGCCCGCCGCGGTGCGGGCCGCCTGCTCCAGGGGCTGACCCTGGTTGGCGCCAGGATCGGGGTTGGCCAGGGTGCGCACGCTGCCATCGGCCAGGGTCACCGTGGCGCTATCGCTGGCCGCCTCCCAGACGATCTCGCCGCGCTCGCCTCGGATGCGCATCTGCGGCTCGATGGATTGCTGCAGGGTGTGGCTGGCATAGTGGTACAGGCACGCGCCGTCGGTCAGCCGGATCTCGAGACAGGACGTGTCATAGCTGGAGATGGCGTTGGCGCGGCAGAGCTCGGCGCGCACGGCGGCGATGGCGGGCCTGTGGGGCTGCACACCGGCCAGGTAGAGCAGGTTGGTGAGATAGTGGGCGGTAGCGTTGGTGGCGGGGCCGTCCAGCACCCAGCCTTGGGGGCTCTGGAGCTGGCCCACCCAGGCGTTGCGGGTGTAGTAGCCGCGCCCGCGGGGCCAGCCGATAACGCAGCGGGCCTCTCGAATGTGGCCCAGCTCCCCGCGGGCGATCAGGCCTGCCAGCGCCTGGATGGTCGGGCTGTGGAGCCACTGGTAGGCCACGGCGCACCATTGCCCGGAGCGGGCCTCGGCCTCCGCCACGGCCAGCGCCTCCTGGATCGCGCCCGCCAGCGGCTTTTCCACGATCACGGGATACCCCGCCTCCAGGGCCTGCACCGCCAGAGGCGCGTGGGAGGCGATGCCCACGGGCAGGCCGACGACATCCACGCCGCCCATCTCCAACAGGCTGGCCAGGTCTGGATACACGCGGCAACCTTGCCGCGACAGGCGCTCCAGCTCCTCGCCATAGCGCCCAGGGTTGCGCACAACGACGGCCCCGATGCAGGCGATGCCTCGCTGGCGCAGCGTCTCCAGCCAGCGGGTCCATATCGACGCATAGCCGCCCAACCCCACCAGTCCGAAACGTATCATGGCGCCCTCCTGGATGTTGCTTGGCCGCGGGCGAACACGAGGTTCGCCCGCCACGCTCCTATGGGCAAGGCGAACAGGAACTGAAAAGCTTGCTGCGCCCCCGATGGCCGTTCGGCGCGCCCTGGCCGCACCGCCAAAGCTCGCCCGGCAGCCTCGCGCCGGGGCGCGAACGTGCTATAATCCGCGCGGACACCGCCACATCTCGCAGCACCATTATAGGGGAAACATGCCAACAGCTCTATCCATCGTCGGCTGGCACAACTCGGGCAAGACCACGCTATGCGTGCGTCTGGTGGAGGCGCTCAAGGGCCGAGGGCTCGCCGTGGCCGTCATCAAACACTCGATGGCCGGGTTCGAGATCGACCGCCCCGGCACCGATACCTATCGCTTTGCGGAGGCGGGCGCCGACGTGGTGGCCATCGCCAGCCGTACAGCCCTGGCCTGGATCGAGCGCTGCCCGGCCGAGCCTTCCCTCTCCGAGCTCATCGCCCGGCTGCCCCAGGGCATCTCCGTAGTGATCGCCGAGGGGTTCAAGCGCGAGCCGCTGCCCAAGATCGAGGTGCTGCGCGCCGAGACGGGCGTGGAGCCCATCGCACGGACCGAGGAGCTGTTGGCCATCGTGAGCGACGACGTGCAGGATCCCCGCCCCGTCCCGCGCATCGCCACCGATGACATCGCGGGCCTGATCGCCCTGCTGGAGGAACGAGGGTTGGTGCCCCGGCAGGGCGCCTAGGTGCCTGTGGCGATATCGTCAGACCCCGCGCGGGCCAGGACGGCCAGCAGGACGAGAATGATCACCCCCGCCCCCACCAGGATCGCCAGCTTGAGGATGCGCAGCGGGCTGAGCAATGCCACGGCGCCCAACAGCGCCGTGATGCCATAGTACAGGAGCACGATGCGCCCCACGGGCCAGCCCAGGTCCTGCAGGCGCAGGTGCAGATGCCCGCGGTCGCCCAGGGAGATCGGCTGGCCCCGCCGCCAGCGGGAATAGACCTGCCAGACGACGTCCACGATGGGCAGCCAGAGCACCAGGAGCACCGAGGCCACCTTGGCGCCCGCCACGATGGCCAGCGCCCCCAGGGCAAAGCCCAGCACATAGGCGCCGCCCCCCAAAAAGATGCGCGCCGGGTAAAAGTTGTGGGGCAGGAACCCCAGGCAGCAGCCGACCAGGGCCAGGGGCAACAGCGAGACGCTGTACTGCCCCAGCCGCAGCATGTGCACAAAGAGCACCGCCGCGGCGATGGCCGTCACCCCCGTCGCCAGGCCATCCAGCCCGTCCACCATGTTGACCGTGCCGGTCATGCCGATCAGCCAGACGAGGCTGATGGGCAGCATTAGGTACCAGTCGATCCAGATCTGCTGGTCAGAGAGGGGGTCGTTAAAGACCTCGATAAAGACCTTGCAGGCAATGGCGGCCAGGGCCGCCAACGCCAGGCCCGCCAACTGCGCCAGGGGCGGCAGCTTGTAGCGATCGTCCAGCAGGCCCACGATCCAGACGACGGCCATGCCCGCCAGCACGCCCGCCAGGCGCGTCAGCTCCAGCGGGTCGTTGCGGGGCGCGCCCAGCGCCACCGGCAGCAAGGCCGCCAGGGCAAAGGCCGGAAAGATGCCCAGCCCACCGATGCGGGGGATCTCGCCCTTGTGGGTGCGGCGCCCCCCGGGGCGATCCACGATCCCCCAGCGTTTGCCCAGCCGCATGGCCAGAGGGGTCAGCAGCGCCACGCCGCCGAACCCGATACCCAACACCAGGATATAGAGCCAGGGAGACATGGCGCTACTTTTGCTCCGTGCCGAACTGGCGATCGCCGGCATCGCCCAGGCCCGGGATGATATAACCCTCGGGCGGGTCGCCGGGCCGCGAAGGCGCCGGCGTGAGGCGTTCGTCCACGGCGGCCAGGTGGATATCCACATCCGGGTGCACGCTGGAGAGGGCCTTTATCCCCTCGGGCGCGGCGATGAGCCCCACGAACTTGATCCAGCGAATGCCGCACTCCTTGAGCATGTCCACCGTGGCGATGGCCGATCCCCCCGTGGCGAGCATGGGGTCCAGCACCAGGCAGACCTGCATCGTGGGAATGGGCGGCAGCTTGTTGTAGTAGCGCACCGGCTGCAGCGTCTCGTGATCGCGATAGACCCCAATGTGCCAGACCTGGGCGTCGGGGATCAGCTCCCAAATGGCATCCACCATGCCCAGGCCCGCCCGCAGGATGGGCACCAGCCCGATGCGGCGGGCCAGCGACCAGCCCTGGGCCTCGGCCAGGGGCGTCGTCACCGGGCGCTCCGCCAGGGGCAGATCGGCCGTGGCCTCGTAGGCCAGGAGGGTGGCCAGCTCGCGCACCAGGGCGCGGAACTGGAAGGACGACGTGTGCACGTCGCGCAGGAGCGCCAGCTTGTGCCGCACCAGAGCGTGCTGCGAGATCACGATGCGGCCTTGCCTCTGCGGCGCCAATGGGCTTGCCGAGTCCTCTATCACAGGACCTCCCGATGAAAAAGGGGCAGCCCACGCAAGCAGGCTACCCCCTCGATAACGCGCGGCCCTGTCACCCTAGGCGTTCTGGCCCTGGGTGGAGGCCTCTTCGCGCAAGAGACGCTCCCATTCCTGATCCACGCGGGTCTGGATCTCCTCCAGCAGCCAGGCATTGGCCGGGCGGAAGAGGTGGCGGAAGCGACCTTGGGCGCGCAGCCAATCGGCCACGGGCTTTTTCTCACGCGGCTTGTAGTTGATCGTGATGACGCCATCCTCGACCTCGTACAGCGGCCAATAGCAGGTATCGGCGGCCAGCTCGGTCATGGGCATCGTCTGATCGCTGGCGTGACGCCATCCGCGCGGGCAGGGCGTCAGGATGTTGAGCACGGCCGGGCCGTTCGCGGCGGCGGCCTTCTTCGCCTTGCGCATCAGGTCGCGGTAGTTGTGGGGCGCTGCCTGGGCCACGTACGGGATGTCGTGGGCCGCCATGATGCGGGTGAACGGCTTGCGCCACTGGGTCTTGCCGGGCAGCACCTCGCCCGCGGGCGACGTGGTGGTATCGGCGCCCTTGGGGGTGGCGCTGGAGCGCTGGATGCCCGTGTTCATGTACGCCTCGTTGTTGAGGCAGACATAGATAAAGCGGTGGCCGCGCTCCAGGGCGCCAGAGATGAACTGGAACCCGATATCATAGCTGGCGCCGTCTCCGCCAAAGGCCAGGAAGGTGATCTGCTTGTCCGCCGGGATGCGGCCGGTACGCTGCAGCGCCTTGAAGGCGGCCTCGACGCCGGAGATGGTCGTGGACGAGTTCTCAAAGGCGCTGTGGATCCAGGGCACGTTCCAGGACGTGAACGGGTAGACGGAGGACGAGACCTCCAGGCAGCCCGTGGCCGTGGAGAGCACGACGGGCGTCTCGATGGCGTGAAGGATCTGGCGCACGACGGTGGGCTCGGCGCAGCCCGCGCACAGGCGATGGCCAGGAGCCAGCCGCTCTTCGGGCTTGATGATATCTCGCAGGTTGACGCGAATCCGATCGGCCATGGTGTATTCTCCTTGCTACTCTCGTGGGTGACGCGCGTGGGTGGTCCGCAGGGCGCTACCCGCGCAGGCCGACATAGCGCACCAGATCTCCGCGATCACCGGTAGCCGCGATCTCTTCCAGATCGGCATAGACCTCGCTGATCATCGGGGGCGTGGTGTCGCGCCCGCCGAGGCCGTAGATATAGTTGACGATGGGCAGGTCGCAGACGCCTGCGACAAACAGCGCCGACGTGATATCGGTAAAGAGCGGGCCCATGCCCTGGGGCGCGCCGAACGAGATGGCGCGATCCATCACGGCGACGGCCTTGCAGTTGCGGATGCAATCCACGATCTGCGCCGCCGGGAAGGGGCGGAACAGGCGCGGCTTGAGCACGCCCACCTTCTGGCCCTGGGCGCGCAACTGGCGGGCCAGCGAGCGCGCCGTGCCGGCGGTGGACGAGAGCACGACGATGGCGTACTCGGCGTCATCCATGCCGTAGCAATCGAGGATCGGCTGCGGGCGCTCCGAGAGGCGCTCGTACTCCTGGCAGACCGACTCGATGAGGCCCATGGCGTTGTTCATGGCCTCCGTCTGCTGGCGCTTGTGCTCAAAGTAGTAGTCGGTAAAGTCCCAGGCGCCCATGGTGACGGGCTGATCGGTGTTCAGCAGGTAGAACTCGGGCTCATAGCTGCCGACGAACTCGCGCACGGCCTCGTCGGGCAACAGGCCCACCCGCTCCACGCCGTGGCCCGTGATGAAGCCATCCTGGCAGCTCATCACCGGCAGGCGCAGCTCCTTGCTCTCGGCGATCTTGAGCGACTTGATGGTGTTATCGTAGGCTTCCTGGCCGCTCTCGGCGTAGAACTGGAGCCAGCCGGAATCGCGGGCGCCCATGGCGTCCGAGTGATCGCAGTGGATGTTGAGCGGGCTGGAGAGGGCCCGGTTCACCACGGTCATCACGATCGGAAGGCGCATGCCAGAGGCGATATAGAGCATCTCCCACATGAGGGCCAGCCCGTTGGCGGAGGTGGCCGTCATCACGCGGGCGCCAGCCGCCGAGGCGCCGACGCAGGCGCTCATGGCAGCGTGCTCGCTCTCTACAGGGACGAACTCGGTATTGACGATCCCATCGGCCACGTACTGCGAAAAGTTCTGTACAACGGCCGTCTGGGGGGTGATAGGATAGGCAGCAACGACGTCAGGGTTGATCTGACGCATCGCCTGCGAGACGGCGTTGGCGCCATCCAGAGGCATAAAGCGGCTTGCGACCATCGGTTCCCTCCTCAGGAATACAGGCTCTCGAGACTAGGCGTTGTCGGCTTCAAAGGCGGATTCGGGCACCATCTGAATGACCTTGCCCAGCTCGCCCGTGTAGCTGTGGGGCTGCTTGATATTGATGGGGCAGCGCTCGGCGCAGATCCCGCAGCCCTTGCAGTGATCATAGTCGAACTCGGCGACCTTGCCATCTACCACGGTGATCGCCGAATCGGGGCACATGATCCAGCAGAGCAGGCACTGGGTGCACTGCGCCAAGTCACGAACGGGACGCAGCGTGCGCCACGTGCCCGTGATATAGGCTACCGAATTGCCGACATCCGTCACTACGCCCCCGGGGCTGATGCACTGCCAGGGCTTGTCCAGCCGCGGGCTTTCCTTCGTTGTCATCGAATGGCCTCCATCTGATTCTGTGCGCCGCATAGAGCGCGTATCTGGTCCCATAGCAATTGCAGGCAACAGCGGCTAGCCCCGGACGCACTCCTGATAGGCTCGCTCGACCGCCCGCACGTTTGCTTCCACGATCTCGGGGCGCAGCTTGCCGCCCAGGCTCTCGCGGGTCGTCTCGACGATGGCATCGAGGCTCACGATCTCCGATGCCTTGGCCACGACGCCCAGGATCAGGGTGCTGGGGATATCGCGGCGGAACTCCTCCATGGCGATACGGGTCGCGTCCACGCACCACACCTCGCCGCCGGGAAAGTTGAGTCGCTTGCGGATATCGGCCGGGGATTGGCTGGTATTGACGATCAGCTTGCCATCGGGCTTGAGCCCTTCGGTCAGGTCCACGATGCCGATCAGGTTGGGGTTGACGACGATGACCATGTCCGGCTCGAGGATGGGAGCGTGGATCTCGATCACGTCATCGCTCAGACGCGTATACGCCTTGATGGGCGCGCCCATGCGCTCGGCACCGTACTCGGGAAAGGCCTGAAAGTACAGGCCAGCATGCATGCTGGATTCGCCCAGCAGTTCTCCTGCGGTCACGACCCCCTGGCCGGCTCGTCCGTGCCAACGGATCTCGAGCATCTGATTCATTGCCTACCTCCTCGTGACGATGATTCGCTACTCTGCTTTCAGTCGTTTGGATTTGGAGTGCGACGACACACGTTCAGCGCTCCGGACACGGCCCCGCCGCGCCTGGCATGAACGGCCGCCAGCCCGGGGCCCACCGCCCGGCCGCAGGGCCAGACGATGCACAGGCACGCCTACCCTACCCCTCATACAGGCGCCGCCTGTTTCTACCCTCAATCAACTCATTGTAAGCCCGACGGCGCCGAGTTGTCAAAAGCGCCCATCGGCTTTATCGAGTGGTTCTCTTTGCCTTTGATTTCGCATCTCCCCGGGCAACGCAAAAGGGAGGCGCCTGGGCCTCCCTTTACGTTTCTTCCGATCGAACCTGCGCCCACAGGCGCACTCACACGCCTAGATATCGTCATCCGTCAACACGATAGGTCGCTCGCGCCGGCGAGGAGGCGCACCATAGGGGCCGTACTCCCGCTGGTTGGCGCACTTGACGCACAGGCTGGTCTCCGGCATGATCGCCAGCCGTTCCGGCGGGATCTCTTCACCGCACGATTTGCAGATACCATAAAGCCCCTTGCGCACGCGCTCGATGGCTTCATCCAGGGCGCGCACCCGGTCCTCGCGATTCTGGATCAGCGAGATCACCTTGCCGCGCTCATAGATCGCCGCCGCCGCATCCGCCGAGTCCTCGTCCGTAGCCGAGGCGGGCTCGATCTCCTCCTGAAGCTGCTCGCGCAGATGCTCGATCTCCTCGAGGGTGCGCTCGCGCTCCTTCTCCAATTGCTCAATCTTGGCGTCGTACTGGGTCATGTCACGATCCTTTACATCTGAAGAACCGAGAACACGTCATAACGTGAGAGTTTCCCTCTGCCTTGCAGGGCCACCAGCTCAATCAGGAAGGCCAGCCCTTCCACTACCCCGCCCAATTGCTCAACGAGATCCGCCGCTGCCGCCGCAGATCCGCCGGTGGCCAACAGGTCATCCACGATGAGCACCCTCTGGCCCGGCAGGATGGCGTCGCGATGCATCTCCAATCGGTTGGTGCCGTATTCGAGGCTGTACTCGACGCCGATGGTCTCGGCGGGCAGCTTGCCCGGCTTGCGCACGGGGACAAAGCCGGCCCGCAACTGGCGGGCAATGGGAACCCCAAAGATGAACCCGCGTGACTCGATCGCCACCACTCGTTCGATGCCACGGTCCAAATAGGGGGCCGCGAGCCTGTTTACTGCCTCTTCAAGGGCGCGGGGATCCTGCAACAGAGGGGTAATATCTTTGAACAGGATGCCCTGGATGGGGAAATCTGGCACATCCCGGATCCATTGCTCCAGGTTCATCCTGATGTGTCACTCCTCACCAAAGCCGAAACCGGGCGACCCCATGCGGGCGCCCGACAATACAACGTACTACTTTCCAAGCGCATGTAGTGTATCATCTCTTGGGGCAGGTGTCAAAACACAAGCATCCCAGGAGTCTTGGCTTTGCGCCCGCCTCGCCAGGATCACGTCGGAGTCCATTGCCCCCACCCTAGCAGGCAAAGACATCCTGCAGGTACACGGGGTTGGTCCAGGCGCAGCGCCCCTGGGCATCGCGGCACTCGACGCGCACAAAGACCTGCTCTCGCTGAAGGGGCAGGCTCGCCCGGCATACGCTCGCACCCGGCTCGGCGGCCACGCGCCGCCCCCGGGGCCCACAGGTGTAAAAGAGGATCTCGGCGCACGGGCTGCACACCACCTCCAGCACCGGGGCGTCCGCCTCGGCGCCGCCGATGCGCAGGTCCAGGATGGCGGGCCCGGCGCTGGCATAGAAATGCCCGGCGGCCAGGGCCGCCAGCAGCGCCGCCTCGGTGGGCTCGGGCGCCCGCACCATGACCCACCCGCCGCCAGCCTCCTCCAGCCCCCAGTGGGTGTCATCCACCGCCAGCCCGGTCAGCCGCAGGCCGGCGCTGAGGCAATCGTCCCAATGCACCCGGCCATGGCCGGTGCCCTTGCTGACCTCGCAGACGCTGTTGTAGACCTCGATCCCATCCAGCCCGCGCAGCGCGGCGATCTCGCTGGAGGGCCGCCCCGTCCAGTAGGGATGAGCGATGTACGCAAGCCCACCCTGCGCCTTGACGGCATCGATCACGGCCTGGGGCTCGTGCTCCAGCCGGCGCGATGGGATCTCGGATAGCCCCAAGGTCAGCAGATGGTACCCATCGCCGTTCAGCTCGGCGGCAGCAAGGCTGACCAGGCCTGCCCCATCGGAGCCTCCAGGGGTCAGCACCCAGTGATCCGAGAGGGCGCAAAAGTCATAGCCCTGCTCGCGGTACCAGGCCAGGGCCTCCTCTGGCGAGCGGCGGCCATCGGATTGCGTCGTGTGGGTGTGCAGATTGCCCTTGTACCAGTGCCCCGGCAGTGAGAAGGGGGATTGCCAGTTCATCGAGCTCCTTCGCTGTGGCGTAGCCTGGCGGTTCCGGGCCGCCCAGGCAGGATGGTGATGGACGGAGCGTCGCCGGGGGTATGCGGGGCCGGCGGGGGCGCCGAACGCCGGCTGCCGGGGACGCCGGCGCCCCCGGCAGCCGATCGGGTCAGCTCTGGCCAGCGGGCTCTAGCTTGATGTACACCGTCTCGACCCAGGGCGGCGTGGCCGCTGCCTCGTGAGCCGCCGCAAAGCAGGCGTCGCCCTCTGCATAGCCGTGGGCGGGGATCCATTCCATCAGCATGCCGATGGCCTGCCCCACACCCTCGGCGGCCTCTGCAGAGGTATCTCCCCTGCAATCCACCAGTACATACTCCCCGCCGGAGAAGTGGGTGACAAACAGACTCTCCGGCTGCCCCTCAAGGGAGGTCACTTCCACGCCCACAAAGCAGGCGCGCAGATCCTCCGGTATGGCGGGGTTATCGCGCTGCGGGCGATACATGAAACCCAGGATCCGGTCGTCGGCGCGGTGGGCGACGGCCTCCTTGCGGACGCGAAAGGCGGCGTCGGCCCCTGCCCAGCCCGGACCTTCGTCCTGGCCGGCGTAGGGGGCCCAGGCCCCCAGCACCGTGTAGGCCCCGCGGGTGATGATGCGCGGCTCACTCAAGGCTATCGCCATGGTATCCTCCCTTCCCGCCAAAGCGGGCGCCCGCGGACGCCGCTACTGGTTCGCCTGGGCCATCTCCTGCTGCACCTTGGCCCAGGTATCGCGCAAGGACTCGGTGCGGTTGAACACCAGTTCGCCGGCCGCGCTATCCGGGTCCAGGCAAAAGTAGCCCAGACGCTCGAACTGGACGCGATCCCCGATGGCGGCTTCGGCCAGGGCGGGCTCCAGCTTGCAGCCGGTGAGCTCCTCCATCGAGGCGGGGTTCAGGCTGGCGATATAGTCCTCCTCCGCCATGGGGTCTTCGACGGCAAAGAGGCGGTCGTACAGCCGCGCCCGGGCCTCGATGGCGTGCTCCGCCGATACCCAATGCAGCGTGGCGCGCACTTTGCGGCCATCGGGGGCATCGCCCCCGCGCGTCTCGGGATCATAGGTGCAGCGCAGCTCCACCACTTGGCCCGTCTGCGGGTCCTTGACGACGCCGACGCAGCGCACAAAGTAGGCGTAGCGCAGGCGCACCTCGCGCCCCGGCGCAAGCCGGTAGAAGCGACGGGGCGGGTCCTCCATGAAGTCTTCTTGCTCGATATAGAGCACGCGAGAAAAGGGGACCTGGCGCGTGCCCATGGAGAGGTCCTCGGGGTTGTTGACCGCCTCCATCATCTCCACCTGGCCCTCGGGATAGTTCTCGATCACCACGCGCAAGGGGCGCAGAACGGCCATGCGGCGCACTGCGTGGGCGTTGAGGTACTGGCGCACACAATGCTCCAGCATGGCCACATCCACCAGGCTGTTGTTCTTGGAGATGCCCACCATATCCAGGAAGGCACGGATCGCCTCGGGCGGGTAGCCGCGCCGGCGCATGCCCGCCAGGGTGGGCATGCGGGGATCGTCCCAGCCGCTGACGTATCCTTCGTCCACCAGCCGCCGCAAGAACCGCTTGCTCAGGACCGTGTAGGTCAGGTTCAGGCGGCCAAACTCGATCTGGCGCGTGGGAAAGATGCCCAGTTGCTCCAGGAACCAATCGTACAGCGGGCGGTGCAGCTCATAGCTCACATCGCACAGCGAATGGGTGATGCCCTCGATGGAATCGCTCTGGCCGTGGGCAAAGTCGTACATGGGATAGATGCACCAGGCGTCGCCTGTGCGATGGTGGGTGGCGTACAGGATGCGGTACATCACCGGATCGCGCAGGCTCATGTTGGGCGAGGCCATGTCGATCTTGGCGCGGAGCGTGCGCGCACCCTCGGGGAACTCGCCGGCGCGCATCCGCCGAAAGAGATCCAGGTTCTCCTCCACCGTCCTGTCGCGATAGGGGCTGTTGCGACCGGGCTCCGTCAGGGTGCCGCGGTACTCTCGCACCTCGTCGGGGCTCAGGTCGCAGACATAGGCCTTGCCCTTGCGAATCAGCAGCTCGGCGAACTCGTAGAGCTGCTCAAAGTAGTCAGAGGCATAGTACAGCCGGTCGTCCCAATCGAACCCCAGCCAGCGGATGTCCTGCTGGATGGCGTCCACATACTCGGTCTCTTCTCTGACGGGGTTGGTATCGTCAAAGCGCAGGTTGCAGAGCCCCTGCATGTCCTGGGCGATGCCAAAGTTGATGGCCAGCGCCCGCGTATGGCCGATGTGCAGATAGCCGTTGGGCTCGGGAGGGAAGCGCGTATGCACCGGAGGGCTAAAGCGTCCCGATGCCATATCCTCAAGGATCGCCGCGCGGATAAAGTCGGTCGGCGTGTGGGATTCGGATGTGGTCATAGAGCAAGCTCCTAGGGAAAGCGGGCTCAGGGCGGGGCTCGCCCTGGCAGGATAGACAGTGTTGTTTCACTCTATGCTACACAAAAGGGCGGCGATGTGCAATTACGGTCTGCACCGACGGCCAACGCGCGCCTGCATGCTCGTGATCATGCCGGCGGAGGAAGGTTCCCTCAAATGAGAATCGTACCGGGGAGGCGAATGATCCCCTGTTGCCACCGCAACCTATCCTCCACGCAGCAAGCAGTTGACGGCGTCGCCACAATCATCTAGGCTCTGCCTGCACGCACCCGTGCCATCATACGCAAGAGGAGAACATCTATGAGCTTCCGATTGGGAATGGCGATTCGCTGGCCCGAGTACTATGACTATATGCGGCAGGCGGGCTTTGACGTGGTCAAGGTCGAGTTGCAGGGCTATGACGAGGACGAGGTCATCGCCAAGTATCGGGGCATCGAGGCCATCGTGGCCATGGGTGAGCCGTTCACCCCGCGCGTCCTGGACGCCCTCAAAGACCACCTCCAGTTCGTGATCCGTCACGGCGTCGGTTATGACAAGGTGAACGTGGCCTATGCCGCCCAGGTGGGCATCTGCTGCTGCAACACGCCCGGCGCCATGTCCACCGGCGTGGGCGAGACCACCCTGGCGCTGATGCTGGAGATCTCCCGCGGGTTCTTCCGCAGCGACCGCGAGATCAAGGCCGGCGGCTACAGCCGGGGCCCCATCACCCGGGGCGTCGAGGGCGCCACCATCGGCATCATCGGCTTTGGCAATATCGGGCAGAAGGTGGCCCGCAACCTGCAGGGGTTCAACCCCCGCCTGCTGGCCTACGACGTGCGCTACAACGAAGAGGCGCTCCAGGAACTGCACGTGCAGAAGGCTAGCCTGGACGAGATCGCCCGCGAGAGCGACTTTGTCACCGTCCATGTCCCCTTGATGCCGCAGACGACCCATCTGATCGACGCGGCCTTCCTGGCCAAGATGAAGCCCACCGCCTTTCTGATCAACACCTCGCGCGGCGGCACGGTGGACGAAGAGGCCCTGATCGAGGCCCTCAAGAACGGCACCATCGCCGGCGCCGGGCTGGACGTCTTTGCCAAGGAGCCCCTGCCTGTCGAGAGCGAGCTGCGCAAGCTGGATAACGTCTTCCTGACGGGACACCTGGCCACCCAGACCACCACCTGCATCCGCGCCGGGTTCGATAGCATCATCCGTTCCCTGCAAGAGTTCCAGGCCGGGCAGGTCCCGTTCGGCTGCCTGAACCCGACCTTTATCGAGAATCGGCGCAAGTGAGGACGTTCCGCGGTGCCTGGCGCGGCCAGGCCCCGCGGAGGCCGCCTGCGTAGAAAGGGCATCTTCCCGCTGGTCCCTGGGCGCCTCGCCCGGGTGGAGCCAAGAGGATGCCCTTTCCGCGCCTGTTCACTCGAACGAGGAGGCCCATGCCCCTTTCCCATGACGAGCGCTTTGCTTTGGCGCGGGACCTTTGCGCCCGCTATGCCCGGGCCACCCAGGCCGTGCGCGTCGGCGGCGTCTATGGCTCGACCGCGCGGGGCGCCGACACCCCCTGGTCAGACCTGGAGCTGTTCTTAGTCGTGGGCGATGGCTCCGGCGCCCAGGGCTTGCATGCCTTGTATGCAGGCACCGCCCTCAGCGCGACAGTGGTCGAGGAGGGCGAGCTGGTGGCCCGGCTGCTGGCCCCCTCGCCGGACTGGCCCATACAGATGGCCATCCTGGAGGACGTGCGGGTGCTCCAGGGCGATGCGGCGTTGCCGACGCGCTGGCTCCAGATGGGCCGAGAGGTGCCGCGCGAGAGACACCTCCGCGCCCTGGAGACGGCGCTGCCCACCCTGGTGTTCGAATCCTGCGGGCGCATCTTCTCCTGCCAGGAGCGGGGCAACCGCAGAGACCTGCACGTCTCTGCCGTCGAGACGCTGCTGGAGATGCTCACGGCCCTCTGCCTGCTCAACGGCGCCTGGGTGCATCACGACTACTTTGGCGGCATCGAGGACTCGTTCCACCTGCCGCGGTTGCCCGAGGGGTATCGCGAGCTGGCGCCCGCCCTGTGGGACGCGCGGGAGCCCGCCGAGGCCGCCGCCCTGGCCTATCGTCTGCTGGATAGCTTTGTCGCGCTGCTCCGCTCCGAAGGGGTCGCCCTATCGGACTGGACGCATCTGCCGCCCGAGGAGTGGCCCCTGAGGAAAGAAGGGACTGAACGTGACCCAACCTGTAGCGGCGAGCGGTCTGAAGGGGCGGGTGCTGTGGCTGGGCGGCTCGCCCTGCTCCGGCAAGTCCACCGTGGCGCAGGAGCTGGCGCGGCGCCATGGCCTCGCCCTGTATCACTGCGACGACCGGTGGCAGGCCCACTGCGAGCTCGCCACCCGCGAGGCCCAGCCCCGCATGTGGCGGGCGAGCCGCATGACCTGGGACGAGCTCTGGATGCGAGACGTGCCCACCCTGCTGGCCGATGAGCTGGCCATCTACGCCGAAGAGTTCCCCATGATCCTCGCCGACCTGGAGCGTCTGGTGCGGCAGCGCGGCCTGGTCGTCGCCGAGGGCGCAGCCCTACTGCCCGAGCTGGTGGCCCCTTGGGTCGCCGACCCGCGCCAGGCGCTCTGGATGGTGCCGACGGAGTCCTTTCAGCGGCGCATGTATCCCCAGCGCGGCCCCTGGGTGCAGGAGATCCTGGCCCAATGCTCCGATCCGGAGGCGGCCTTTGCCAACTGGATGGATCGCGACATCGCCTTTGCGCAGCACGCGGCGGAGCGGGCCGCGCGGGCCGGCTTGCGCGTGCTGTGGGTGGATGGCGTCGCCTCGCTGGAAGAGAACGCCCGGGCAGTGGCGCAGTGGTTCGCGCCGCATCTGCCCCCAGCCGATGGGCCGGAGGGCGACACAGCAAACAGCCAGCCGGGCGCGGGGTTGCGGGCGCCCTGAAACGGGGTATAATCATGGCGTGCCCGATCACGGATGACCGGTTGCCACCACGTGACGCGGGCTCGTTTTTTGCCGCCCCACGCCCCTGACGGGCGGAGGACGGTCCGCCCAATCTGCCTTGCAGGAGGAAACCCCGTGCCGGAGCCTAGACGTCCGAAACCCGAGATGAAGCCGCTCTTTATCAGCATCCTCAAGTACCTGGACGAAGAACTCGACCACGATCCCACCTACCGCTGGATCATGCAGGAGACAGGCCTGCGGGGCATCCCCGAGATGCAGATCACCCGCGAACAGGGGCGCACCCTCAACATGCTGGCGCATCTGGTGGGCGCCCGCCGCATCCTGGAGATCGGCACCCTGAGCGGATACAGCGGCGTGTGGATGGCCCGGGCCCTCCCTGCCGATGGCAAGCTCATCACCTGTGAGGTGAACCCCAAGCACGCCGAGCTGGCCATGGACGCCTTTGTCCATGCCGGCGTCGCCGACAAGGTCGAGTTGCACCTGGGCCCCGCCCTGGAGACCCTGACCTCCCTGGAGCTGGATTCGCCCTTCGACATGACCTTTATCGACGCCGACAAGGACAACAACCTGAACTACTTCCAGTTCGCCGAGGCCCACACTCGCTCCGGCGGCCTGATCATCGTGGACAACATCTTTCTGAACGGGCGCGTGATCGCCCCGGACGCCAACGACTATATGCAGCGGTTGGCGGCCTTTAACCATCATGTCTTTGAAAAGTACGGCGATTCGGTCGCCGCGATCCCCTTCTACAAGATGGAAGAGGACAACGTGGACGGCATCATGGTCGTCCGCATGCCCTGATCGAGCCACAACAGCCATAGAGGTCAAGTCCCTTGAAGACGTTAGCGTTTGTAGCATCCTATGCCAGAAGCTACATCAAGCCGATGGTCATCGCCATCCTGGCGATGCTGGGCCTGGTGGGCGTGCAACTGGTGGCGCCGGCCATCGTGCGACAGCTCGTGTCGTTGGTGCAGAATGAGGTATGGGAGGATCCGGCTTCCCAGAGCGCCGTCATCCAGCTGGCTCTGGGGCTGCTGGTGATCTACGGCCTGCGCACCGGCTTTCGCTTCCTATCCAACTATATGTCGCACTATGCTGGATGGGGCGTGGTGGCGGACGCCCGCCGCGATATCTACCATCACCTGCAAAAGCTCTCCCTGGGTTTCTACGAGGAGCAGCAGACAGGCCAGTTGATGTCGCGCATGATCAACGACTCCGAGATGTTCGAGCGGCTGATCAGTCATGCCATCCCCGATACGCTGGTCAACGTCCTGATGCTGATCGGCGTGTCGGCGGTGCTGCTCTCGATGAACGGCATCCTCATGCTGCTGACGCTGATCCCCGTGCCGCTCATCCTGGTGGCCATGCGGGGGTTCAACCGCTACGTGCGGCCCGCCTTCCGCGAGCGCCAAAAGGAGCTGGCGGACCTGAACGCCACCCTGAACGACAACCTCTCGGGCATCCGCGAGATCAAGGCGTTCACCCGCGAGCAGATCGAGGCGCTGCGCATCAGCACCCACATCGACCGCTACCGGGATTCGATGCTCAAAGTGCTGCGTTACCTGGCCGTCTTTGGCCCCTCGGTGGAGTTCGCCTCCTCCCTGGGCACCGTGATCGTCATCTACTTTGGTGGGCGGCTGGCCTTCCAGCACACCCTGCCCCTGGCAGACCTGGTGGCCTTTTTCCTGTACCTGGAGCTGTTCTACCAGCCGGTGCGGGCTCTGAGCCAGGTCTGGGAGCAGGTGCAAGAAGCGCTGGCCGGCGCCGACCGGGTCTCGGAGCTGCTGGCCGTGGAGCCGGATATCGTGGATCGGCCCGGCGCCGCCGACCTGCCCGAGCCCGTGCAGGGGCACGTCGCCATCGAGCAGATCAGCTTTAGCTACAAGGCCGGCAACCCCGTGCTGGAGAACGTCTCGCTGGATATCCCCGCCAACAGCGTGACGGCCCTGGTGGGCCCCACCGGCGTGGGCAAGACCACGTTGGCCGCGTTGGTGCCGCGCTTTTACGATGTGACCGCCGGCGCCATGCGCATCGACGGCCACGACGTGCGCGACGTGACCTCCGCCAGCCTGCGCAAGAACATCTCCATCGTCCTGCAGGACGTGTTCCTCTTCCACGGCACGGTGCGCGAGAACATCCTCTTTGGGCGGCCCGATGCCACCGAGGAGGAGGTGATCGCGGCGGCCCAGGTGGCCAATGCCCACCAGTTCATCATGGAGCTGCCCCAGGGCTATGACACCTTTATCGGCGAGCGGGGGGTCAAGCTTTCGGGGGGCCAGAAGCAGCGCCTGTCCATCGCGCGGGCGGTGCTCAAGAACGCCCCCATCCTGATCCTGGACGAGGCCACCTCGTCGGTGGATACCGAGACCGAGCTGCTGATCCAGCAGGCGCTGGAGCGCCTGATGGAAGGCCGTACCACGATTATCATCGCCCACCGCCTCTCGACCGTGGCGCGGGCCGATAACATCGTGGTGATGGAGGGCAACGGCATCCGCGAGCAGGGCACCCATGAGGAGCTGCTCAAGAGGCGCGGCCTCTACTATACACTGTGGAACGTCCAGAACCGCGAGCTGGCCCAACTGGACGGGTTCGCCATCGCATCCTGACAGGCGCGGCGGGGAGCCGCATCGCTGTTGTGTACACAAGCAGGGACGACCCATGGGTCGTCCCTGCTGTGCTGCTCGGGGGCTATTGCCGGGGCGGGTCGGCGCCGGTGCGGCGCCGGAGCGCCTGCCAGGCCCCCTGCGCCCGCGTCACCTGCTCGAGCTGCGGCTCCTCCGGCGCATAGCGCGCCCGCACATACTCCTCGGTGAGGGCGTCCAGCAGGTCCTTCTCGTCGGGCCACTGGTCGTCTATCTGGGCCTCGTAGCGGTAGGGCGTTGCCCCCTTGGGGCGCGGCAATCCCGCCTTCTGCAT
This sequence comes from Anaerolineales bacterium UBA1429, assembly GCA_002329325.1. Lineage (GTDB taxonomy): Bacteria > Chloroflexota > Anaerolineae > UBA1429 > UBA1429 > UBA1429. The sequence goes on along the minus strand of DCTX01000079.1, from coordinate 20,905 downwards.
CAACGCCAGCAAGTCCTGGTAGCATGCGCGGATGGCGTCTCGCGGCGAAGCATCGGGATCCAGCGCCAGGAACCCGGTCGTCGGCGGCCGCCGGCGCCGGAACAGGTTCGCCAACTGCTGCTTGATGAGGTTGGCCGAGAGGATGGATTCGCGGGTCTCGACCACGTTCGGATCCTGGCCGCGGCGCAGCCGGCGCCAGGCGCGGATAAAGAGCCAGACCCCCAGGCCGACCAGCGCCAGCACCAGCAGCGGCCGCAGGATGGCCCCCCAATCCACTCCCGCGCGCAGGGGCGAGTGCTCCACGGGCGTGTGCTCGAACAGATAGGCGCGCAGCTCGTCCAGGTCGAGCTGGCGGATCACGGGCATCACGCGGGTGTAGAGCGACTCCATCAAGGGCGCGATGAGCCACATGGTCAGGTAGGCGATCAGGGTGGCCAGGGCCAGCAGCAGAAAGGCGATCGCATCCCACAGGGGCCGGAAGAAGCCCAGGATGGTCACCACCGTCTCGGGCGCCAGGACCATGCCCAGGATCCAGCCCAGCAGCAGGATGGTGAGCACCATCGAGGCGATGCCCGCCAGCCAGTACTCGTTGATGGCCAGGGCTCCGCTGCCCCGGCGGCGCTCCGTCGCCAGGGTGCTCGTCAGGGAGAGCAGCGCCAGGGCCAGCAACCCCGAGAGCACAAAGGTCACCATGTAGGTCGTCAGGTGCATGCCCGGGATGGCCAGCAACGTCTCCACGCGCAAGAGCATCAGCGCGCCCAACATCAGGGTGCCCAGCACAAAGCTGGCCCACACCGACGTGTAGCGGACGGCGTCGGCCGCCAGCCCCCGCCGCCAGACCAGGATCGTGACCGTCATGAGGATCAGGCCGCTGGGGATGCCGATGCGAAAGTCGGTCAGGGCCACGATCTGGCCCCACAGCCATTGGAAGGGCGCGTCCGCCCTGAACCCCAGGGCCAGGCCCCAGGTGACCGGCACGGCCAGCAGCCCCAGCCCCACGGCGGCGGCCAGGCCCCAGCGCCGCGGGTGGAACCAGCGCTCCAGGGCCGTGCCCCCCAGGGTCAGCGCCAGCAGCCACCAGACGGGATAGACCACATCGCCGGGGTGCACAAAGACGTTGTTGAGCACGAGCTGCAGCAGCGGGGCCAGCCATGCCGTGCGCATGATGGCCGCCACCACGGGGATCAGGCTCTGCTCAATCCAGTTCCAGCGTTGCGAGGTTTCGCCAGTCATGGGGAGCCCCCAGGTAATGATGCGGAATCTGTGGCGGAATCACGGGCTCATCGCGGGCCACGGTGAGCAACAGCACCCGGTGCCCCACCTCCTGCAGAGTCGCCAGCGCCTCCAAAACGGCGGGGCGCGGCTGCGCCGTCAGCGCGATCACCGTCGCCCCAAAGGGCAGCTCGGGCATGACCTCATAGAGCATGGTCTCCAGCGGCGTGCCCCGGAAGGGGTCCAGCTCCGCCAAGGCCGAGAGCAGGACATTGGCCTGGTTGATATGGCGGCCGGGCCGGATGCGCGTCCACGTCTGCGCCTGCCGGGTGAGGGCGTTGGCGCACAGGCCCACCATGTGGCGCTGCTCCAGGGCATACAGGGCCACCGAGGCCGCGGCAGAGATGACGAACTCGAGGGCGTCGGGGATGTACTCATAGCTACGCGGCGTGGTCTGCACGTCAACGGCCAGCATCAAGGCCAGGGTGTCGCTGGGATCGAACTCCTTGACCTGCAACGCCGTGGTGCGGGCCGTGGAGCGCCAGTCTATGTAGCGGGGGTTGTCGCCCGGCACATAGGCGCGCACGTTGGCAAAGCGCAGCGGGTCGGCCATGATGCGGCGCGGCGCGAACCACTCGCCCATGGGGCGCGCCGTGGGCAGGCCCAACGCCTCCACGGGCACGATCTTGGGGTAGACCAGGATCTCGTCCACGTGAGGATCCTCGACCACGCGACGCTGGTAGCCGAACATATCGCCGGAGGAGAGCTCGGCGGGCCCAAAGGCGAAATGGCCCCGCCGGACGCCCTGAATGCGGTGGGTGCGGCTGACGCGCTCGTACCAGCGCAGAGAGAGCAGCGTGACGAGGGTGGCGGGCTCGCCCGGGGTGTTCTGCTGCAGGGCGCCCGTCAGCAGCGCCACATCGTCAGGAAAGGACTCGCGCACCAACAGCCAGGCCAGGGGCAGCGGCTTGGCGTTCTCAAAAGCGAGGGTGAGGGTCGTCTCCTCGCCATAGTTGAGGTAGCGCGTGCCAAAGTGCCGCCGATAACTGACGTTGGTGAGGCAGTAGCGCGCCCAGAGGGCCGTCGCCGCCGTGGCCAACGCCAGGATCAGGACAAAGACGGCCAACAGGTTCCGCCGCAGGACGAGCGCGATCACAAACAGGACGACCAGCAGCGCCGTCCAGGCCGCGCTCTTCACGTTGCCCCTTTGCCCCAGTCTTCCTCGACGGGCACGGGCACCTGGGCCACCAGGTTCGCCAGGATCTCGGCGGCGGCCTCGCCGCGCAGGCGCCGTCGCGTGCTGGGGATCAGGCGGTGGGCCAGCACGGGCTGCGCCAGGGCCTGGGCATCGTCGGGGATCACATAGTGCCGGCCGCGCAACGCCGCCAAAGCCTGGCTCGTCTGATAGAGGGCCAGGGTGCCGCGAGGGCTGATCCCCAGGGCCAGGTCGGGGCTCGTGCGTGTGGCGTTGACCAGGTCTACCAGGTACCCCTCGATCACCGGGTGCACGTACACCTGGCGGCAGAGGCGGCCCAGCGCCAGCACCTCGTCCGAGGGCAGAACCGGCGCCAGGTCTCCCAGGGGGTCGCTCTCGCGGAAGCGCTGCAGGATCTGCCGCTCCTCAGCGGGGTTAGGATAGCCGATGGCGAGCCGCAGCAAGAAGCGGTCGAGCTGCGCCTCGGGGAGGGGAAAGGTGCCCTCCAGCTCGATGGGGTTCTGGGTCGCCAGCACCAGGAAGGGCTGCTCCAGGGCATAGGTGGTGCCATCGGCCGTGACCTGGCGCTCCTGCATGGCCTCAAGTAAGGCGCTCTGGGTGCGCGGGCCGGCGCGGTTGATCTCGTCCGCCAGCAAGATCTGCCCAAAGACGGGCCCAGGGCGAAACTCGAACTGGTGGGTATCCTGATTATACACACTGACGCCGGTGATATCGCTGGGCAGGAGATCGGGGGTGAACTGGATGCGCCGGAAGGAACAGCCCAGGCTGGCGGCCAGGGCCTTGGCCAGGGTCGTCTTGCCGATGCCGGGCACGTCCTCCAGCAGCACATGGCCCTGACAGAAGAGGGCCACCAGCATCAGCTCTACCACGTCGTCCTTGCCGACGATAACGCGGGCGATATTCTCCCGCACTCGTTGGCCGGCCTGCTGTACGCTCTCGATGTGCAAGGTCATACGCCCCTTCCCTTTCGCCTCCTGGCTCCCTTACCAGTCTATGGCAGCGCCATCGTCAGGATGGTAGCGCTCCGGATTGCGCCAATCATGGCCGATCTTGTCGGCCAGGGCTGCCTCGTCCAGCTCGATGCCCAGCCCGGGCTTCTCGGGCAGGGCCACGTAGCCATCCTCAAAGCGGAACGGCTCCTTGAGATAGCCTTCGCCCAGGGTGACGTGCTCCTGCGCGAGGAAATTGGGGATGGCGGCCACCAACTGGATGCAGGCCGCCAGGGCCACCGGCCCCAACGGGCAGTGGGGCGCGATGGCGGCGTAATAGCTCTCCGCCATGCCCGCGATCAGGCGCCCCTCAAAGATGCCGCCGCAGTGGGCGATATCGGGCTGCAGGATCGAGGCGGCGCGCTGCTCCAGCACGCCGCGAAAGCCCCACTTGGTGTAGAGCCGCTCGCCCGTGGCGATGGGGATATGGGTCTTGCGGGCCAGGTCGGCCAGCACCTCGGTGTTCTGGCACTGCACCGGCTCCTCGATGAACAGGGGCTGGTAGGGCTCCAGGGCCTTGATGAGCAGCGCCGAGGTCTGGGGCGGCACGGCGCCGTGAAAGTCGATGGCGATGTCCACCTCGGGGCCAGCCCCGCGGCGCATGGCGGCAAAGCGCTCGGCCACCTGCTCCACAAAGCCGGGGGACTCGACGATGCGGGCGGGGCGCGGGCCGCCCACGCCCGTCTTGAGGGCCAGGAACCCCTTGGCGGCCTGCTCGCGGGCGCTGGCCTCGGCCTCCTCGGGCGTGTCGCCGCCGCAGCGGCCATAGACCTTGATGCGATCGCGCAGGGGGCCGCCCAGCAGCTTGTAGACGGGCACGCCCAGGGCCTTGCCCGTCAGGTCCCACAGGGCGTGCTCCACGCCCGAGAGGGCGCTGGTGAGGATCGGCCCGCCCCGGTAAAAGGCGTGCTTGTACATGGCCTGCCAGTGATGCATGACCCGGGTGGGGTCCTTGCCCACCAGGTAGGGCTCCAGCTCGGCCACGGCCTGGGCGACGGTGAGGGCGCGCCCCTCCAGCATCGGCTCCCCCAGCCCCACCAGCCCTTCGTCGGTGTGCATCTTGAGAAAGAGCCAGCGCGGCTTGACGAGGAACGTCTCCAGCTTGGTGATGCGCATGTTCCGTATACTCCTCTGCCAACCAGGCGACGCGGCCGCCCCGTCTCGCGCAGAGACGCCAGGACGCAGAGCGGCGCTGTGGCCCTTCCCTGGCGCCGCGGCGTCTCTGCGTGGGAGCCAGAGGGCCACACGCCGCGTCGGTCTAGAACGTCATGTATTCGGCGTCGGCGGCAAACATCTCGTCCACCATCTGACGGATCTCCGCCAGCGAGAGGAGCGAGGCCGTGAGCGGATCCACCTGGATCGCCTGGTAGATGTACTCGCGATGCTTCTCGATAAAGCCTTTGACGGCCAGCTCCTGCACGTACAGGTTGCTGCTGTTCAAGGCGGCCAGCGCCGGCGGCAGGGCGCCAACGTGGCAGGGGTGCAGGCCCATGGCATCCACCAGGATGGGCACCTCAACCACGGCGTTGTTCGGGAAGTTGGTGATCAGCCCGGTGTTGGGCACGTTGCCGTTGAAAGTATAGGGCACGTTGGTCTCGCAGGCGTTCAGAATGCGCGAGAAATACTCGTGGGAGCGAGACAGCCAATCCTCGGGGATGGGGGCATCGCCCGTCGCGATCCTGCGCATCTCTTGGTCGGCCTCGGCGCGCATCTCGGCCATGCGCCGCATGCGCTCCTCGCGCGACATGTCGCGCGGCCCCACCCCCCACATGCGCTCGTCGGTGTGGCGGTCGATCAGCTCCTGGGTGCGCCGGAAGTAGGGCGTATACTCGGACATGTGGATCGAGGATTCGGAGACAAAGGCGCCAAAGTACTTCATCACCTCGAACTTGACGATATCCCGGGCATAGATCTCGGGATCCTCCATCGCCTTCCAGATCAGGGGATAGGCGTCCTCGCCCTTGTAGCGATACTCCAGGAACCAGGCCATATGGTTGATGCCCGCGGCCCAATAGGAGACATCCTCAAAGGGCACGTTGATATACCCGGCCAGGGTCTGGGCAGTGCCCTGCACCGAGTGGCACAGCCCCACGTAGCGAATGTCGGTCAGGTCTTTGATGGCCCAGGAGAGCATCACCATGGGGTTGGTGTAGTTGAGCATCAGGGCCTTGGGGCAGACCCGCTCCATGGTGCGGGCGATCTCGATGACGGCGGGGGCATTCTTGAGAAAGTAGAACACGCCGCCGGGGCCCATGGTGTCGCCCACCGAGTGCATGATGCCGTACTTGGCCGGAATGGCGACGTGCTGGTAGCTGGAGCCCACGCGGATCGAGACGGAGACATAGTCCGCCCCGTCGAGGGCTCGTTCCAGGTCGGTGGTGGCGACGATGCGCGCCCCGACGCCGCGCTCCTGGATCATCCTCTTGGCCAGGGCGGCCATGTTGTTCAGGGCCTCTTGATCAATGTCCATCAGGACGATGGTCGAATCCTGCAGCGCGGGCCAGGTGAGCAGATCGGCGATGAGCCGACGGGCAAAGACATGGCTTCCGGCGCCAACGATGGTAACTTGAGGCATGGCTGCAACTCCCCTGCACAAACTGAACGTGGATCGATGTGCACACAGGGAGTATAGCCCCGCCTAGGGGACATGGCAACCGCCAAGCAGGATCGCCGAGGCGGGCGTCATGCCTCTCACGCCTCGTTTTGCGCCCACGGCCCCTTGGGTGTACACTCTTTTCCGCAGGTGACCGCAAGGCGCCTAGCGAGTGGATCGTTTGACCAGTGCGTCGCTTGGATCGCGTTGCGACCGAGACGGCAGGATACGTTGCCTGGAGGCTTGTGCCCTCATGCTGCCCTCGTGCGTCGCGCGCGAGGGTTTCTTGTTTTCTGGGGGCATGGCCTGTGGCGAGCCTGATCCGCATCGAGAACCTGCGCTATACCTACAATCCCGAGAGCGCCCTCCCCATCCCTGCCCTGAACGGCATCTCCTTTGCCCTGGCCGAGGGCGAGCATCTGGCCGTGGTGGGGCGCAACGGCTCGGGGAAATCCACCCTGGCCAAGTGCCTGAACGCCCTCCTGATCCCCTCCGATGGCGACGTCTGGGCCCTGGAGCGCAACACCCGCGACCGCGCCGCCTGGGCCGACATCCGCTCCGCCGTGGGCATGGTCTTCCAGAACCCCGAGAACCAGTTCGTGACCACCAGCATCGAAGAGGAAGTGGCCTTTGGCCCCGAGAACCTGGGCGTCCCCCGCGCCGAGCTGCGCCGCCGCGTCGACACGGCCCTGGAGCGCGTCGCCCTGGACGCCCCCCGCAGCCGCGACCCGCGCTACCTCTCGGCGGGGCAGAAGGCCAAGCTGGCCATCGCAGCCGCCCTGGCCATGGAGCCCCGCTGCCTGATCCTGGACGAGGCCACCGCCATGCTGGACCCCCTGGCCCGCCAGCAGGTGATGGAGACGGTGGGCGCGCTCCAGGCCCAGGGCATGGCCCTGGTGAACGTGACCCACTTTATGGAGGAGGCCGCCCTGGCCGACCGCGTGTTGGTGCTGGCCGAGGGCGCCATCGCCGCGCTGGATACGCCCCAGGCCATCTTTGCCCAGGAGGCCCTGTGCCAGGCTGCCGGGCTGCAGGTGCCCCTAGCCGCGCGCCTGGCCCGCGGGCTGGCCGCCAGGGGCCTGGAGCTGCCCACGCCCATCCTTTCACAAGATGCTCTGGTGCAGGCAGTTTTGGCCTGCCGGGAGGGCGCCGAATGAGCGAGCCGGCGGTGATCGTCCGCGAGCTGACCCACATCCACCTGGCCGATACGCCGATGGCGACGCCGGCGCTGCACGGGGCCGATTTGACGCTGCAGCGCGGCGAGATCGGCGCCCTGATCGGGCCGGGCGGTGCGGGCAAGACGACCCTGGTCTCGTTCCTCAACGGCCTGCAGCGCCCCCACTCCTATGGGCGCGTCGTGGTCTTGGGCCAGGACCTGGCCGACCCCGCCGTGCGCCTGGAGGAGCTGCGCCGCAAGGTGGGGTTGGTGTTCCAGCACCCACACCACCAGTTGTTCGAGCGTTTCGTGGGAGATGACATCGCCTATGGCCCGCGCCAGTTGGGCCTGGTCGGCGAGGTGCTGCGCGCGCGGGTGCGCCAAGCCATGGAGGCCGTGGGCCTCGATTTCGAGGCCTTCAAGGACCGCCAGACCTTCTCCCTCAGCGGTGGCGAGATGCGGAGGGCCGCCATCGCCGGGGTGCTAGCCATGCAGCCCGAGCTGCTCATCCTGGATGAAGCCACCACCGGGCTGGACCCTGAGGGCCGCGCCCGCATCCATGGGCTGCTGCGCCGCCTGCGCGATGAACAGGGGATGACGGTGCTGATCGTCTCCAACGATATGAGCGAGGTGGCCGAGCTGGCCGACCGGGTGACGGTGTTGGCGCGCGGGCGCACGGTCGCCGAGGGCGCGCCGCGCCAGGTCTTTTACGGCGGCGAGTCGTTGGAGCAGCACGGCCTGTTGCGCCCGCCGGTGGTGAACGCCATCCTGCGCCTGCGCGCAGGCGGGCTGGACGTGCCGGGCGAGCCGCTGACCGACGACGAAGCTGAGGAGGCCATATGGCGCGCGCTGAGGGGCTGAGGTACGTCAGCATCGGCCACTATGTGCCCACGGATTCGGCCGTGCACCGGCTGGACCCCCGCGCCAAGCTGTTGGCGGCGGGCCTGCTGACCGTGGCGATGGTGCTGGCCAACGCCACGGCTATCCACCTGGGGTTGCTGGCGATGGTGCTACTAATCGCGGCCCTGGCGCGCATTCCCTGGCGCGTCCTCTTGGCGCCGCTGCGGCCGCTGCTGCCCGTGTTCTTGGTGCTGGCCCTGTTCCAGTTCCTCTTTGCCCGCGAGACGGGCGCAGCGGGCGGCGCGCTGGTGGTCCCCTCCGTCGCCCTGCGAGTGCTGCTGGCCCTCAGCTCGCTGGTGCGGCTGGTGAACCTGGTGCTGCTGGTCACCCTGTTGACCAGCGCCACCACCAGCAGTGGGCTCTCCACGGCCATCGAGCTGCTCTTGCGGCCGCTGGACCGCATCGGCTTGCCGGGGCATGAGCTGGCCCTGGTGGGCAGCATCGCCTTGCGCTTTATGCCCATCTTTGGTGAGACGCTGGAGAGCATCATGCTGGCCCAGCGCGCCAGGGGCGTGGCGCTGGAGCCGCGCAGCCGCTGGAAGCTGCTGCAGAACGTGCGCACCCTGGGCAATCTGGTGGTCCCCCTGTTCGTGGACCTGTTCCGGCGCGTCGAGGAGCTCACCCTGGCGATGCAGGCGCGCTGCTACCAGGGCGGGCGCGGGCGCACCCGTCTCGTGCAGCCCACCTACCGGCCGCTGGATTATGTCGTCATTTCGTTGGCCGTGCTCTTGCTGGCCGGCATCCTGCTCGGCCAGGTCGCCGTGACGTAGCCGGGCCGCGTGTAGCGCAAGATCATCTTTCGAGGGAGACAAGCATGCAAACAGAAGACAGAGCGATTCGTCGGGTCATCACAGCCGGGTTGTTGATCGCCATCACGCTGCTGCTCGCGCTGACGCCGGTGGGCTTTATCCCGGTGCCCACCCCTGCCGGCAGCGCCACCATCGCCCACATCCCCGCCATCATCGGGGGCATCCTCGAAGGGCCGCTGGTGGGCCTCATCGTATCGCTGGGCTTTGGCTTTGCCAGCTTTATCAGCCCGCTGGTGCCCATCAAGGATCCGCTGGTCATCATCTTCCCGCGGCTCCTGATCGGTGTCACGGCGGCCTGGGTGTACCATGCCCTGCGCCGCAGCAAGGTGTCCACCCTCACCGGTCTGCTGGTTGTGGTCGTGGCCTTCATCCTGTATGCTGCTTACGAGGTCTCCAAGAGCTACCTGTGGCTGGGCATCCTGATCGCGGTCGCGGCCGTGGCGGGGGCTGTGGCCGTGGCCTACTGGCTGCGCAAGCAGGATGTGGCCGTGGTGAGCCTGGCGACGGCCGGCATCGCCGGATCGCTCACCAACACGGTGCTGGTGCTCACCGCCGCCGTGCTGCGCCAGGTGGCGGGCGTCACGCCGGAGGTGGCCCTGGGCATCGGCCTGAGCCAGGGCATCCCCGAGGCGGTGGTCTCGGCCATCGTGGTGGTCATCGTCGTGGGGGCGGTGCGTCAGATCGGCTCGCGCCGGCGCGGCTCACAGCTCTAGAAAGGAGCAGGCAATGCTGCTCTGCATCGATATCGGCAACACCAACATCGTCCTGGGCCTCTATCAGGGGCAGGAGCTGCGCACCCACTGGCGCATCAACACCGACCACGATCGCATGCCCGACGAGTACGCCATGTTGGTCATGAACCTGCTGGGGCATGCCGGGCTATCGTCTGCGGCCGTGGAGGACGTGATCATCGCCAGCGTGGTGCCTCCCCTGACCGACAGGTTTCGCGAGCTGGTGGAGGACTATTTCCACGTGGAGCCCCTGGTGGTGGGCGTGGGCGTCAAAACGGGCGTGGATATCCGCTACGACCGGCCCCAGGAGGTGGGCGCCGACCGGGTGGTGAACGTGGCGGCCGCCTACCGGCTCTATGGTGGGCCGGCCTGCATCGTGGATTTCGGCACAGGCACCACCTTTGACGCCCTCTCCGCCAGGGGCGAGTATCTGGGCGGCGCCATCGCCCCCGGCGTGCGGGTGGCCGCCGAGGCCCTCTTTCAGCGCACGGCCCGTCTGCCGCGCATCGACCTGCAGCGGCCGCCCAAGGCCATCGGCAGCAACACGGTGGATGCCATGCGCTCTGGCATCTTGTTCGGCTATGTGGGGCTGGTGGAGGGCATGGTGACGCGCTTTCGGCGCGAGCTGGGCGAGGAGATGCGTGTCATCGCCACCGGAGGCCTGGCCCAGATCATCGCCAAAGAGACGCCCGTCATCGAGCACGTGGATATCTGGCTGACCCTCAAGGGCCTGCGCCTGATCTATGACCTGAACCGAGGCGCGGCATGATCCTCCAGGGCAAGAATGTGGTGCTGGGCGTCACCGGCGGCATCGCCTGCTACAAGGCCGTTGACCTGTGCAGCAAGCTGGTGCAGGCCGGCGCCGGCGTCGACGTGATCATGACCGAGGCGGCCCTCGAGTTCGTCACGCCGTTGGCGTTTCAGACCCTGAGCAAGCGCCCGGTCTCCGTAGACATGTTCAAGCTGCTGGATAGCATGGACATGGCCCACATCTCCCTGGCCAAGAAGGCGGATCTGGTCGTGATCGCCCCCGCCACCGCCAATACCCTGGCCAAGCTGGCCCTGGGCCTGGCTGACAACCTGCTCACCACCACGGTCCTGGCCAGCACGGCGCCCCTGGTGCTGGCGCCAGCCATGGATGCCGAGATGTGGGAGCATCCGGCCACCCAGGCCAACGTGGCCCTGTTGGCCCAGCGGGGCGCGGTGATCGTGGGGCCCGGAGAGGGGCGCCTGGCCTCGGGGCGCATGGGCCGCGGCCGCCTGGTGGATACCCCCGAGCTCCTGACCGCCCTTCGCCAGACCCTGGGCCGCCACGGCCCGCTGGCGGGCTTGCGGGTGTTGGTGACCGCCGGCGGCACCCAGGAACCGCTGGATCCCGTGCGGCACCTGGGCAACCGTTCCTCCGGGCGCATGGGCTATGCCCTGGCCGAGGCCGCCCGCGATATGGGCGCCCAGGTGACCCTGGTGAGCGCCAACGTAGGCCTGGCCCCCGTCCTGGGCGTGGAGATCGTGCCCGTGGGCACCGCCGCCGAGATGGCCCACGCCGTGCTGGAGCGCCGCCCCCAGACCGACGTGCTGGTGATGGCCGCCGCCGTGGCCGATTATCGCCCCGCGCGCCGCGCCGAGCACAAGATCAAGAAGGCCGACGAGGACCTGGTCCTGGAGTTGGAGCGCACCCAGGACATCCTGGCTGCGGTGGCCCTCGCGCGCGAGGACGGCCGGCCCGGGATCGTGGTCGGGTTCGCCGCCGAGACGGAGAACCTACTGGAGAACGCCCAGGGCAAGCTGGAGCGCAAGCGCCTCGACCTGCTGGTCGCCAACGACGTGAGCGCCAGCGATGCGGGCTTTGGCACACCCGACAACCGCGTCACCCTGCTGAGCCCCCATGCCCCGCCCGAGGCCCTGCCCCTGCTGGACAAGTTCGTCGTGGCGGAGCGCATCCTGGCGAGGGTGGCCACCCTGTGGGAGGAACGCTATGGCGCGGTATCCCGGTAGCCTCACCGATGTCCCCGGCCTGGCCGTGGGCCATGCCGATGATGCGGCGGCCCTGACGGGCTGCACCGTCATCCTGTGCGGCCAGGGCGCCGTGGCGGGCGGCCTGGTGCGCGGGTTCGCCCCCGGCACCCGCGAGACCGCCCTGCTGCAGCCGGGTATGCTGGTGGAGCAGGCCCACGCCATCCTGCTCACGGGCGGCAGCGCCTTTGGCCTGGCCGCCGCCGACGGCGTCATGCGCTACCTGGAGGAGCAGGGCATCGGCTACGAGACGGGGCCTGCCCGGGTACCCATCGTGCCGGGCGCCGTCATCTTTGATCTGACGGTCGGGAGCGCCACGGTGCGCCCCGATGCGGCCATGGGCTACGCGGCGGCCCGGGCCGCCACCGCTGCGGCCCAGGGCCAGGGCAACGTTGGCGCCGGCATGGGCGCCACGGTGGCCAAGCTGCTGGGCGGGAGCCAGGCCGTCAAGGGCGGCCTGGGCATGGCCAGCCTGCGGCGCGGCGACCTGGTCGTCGGCGCGCTGGTGGTGGTCAATGCGGTGGGCAACATCCACGATCCGGAGAGCGGCGCGATCGTGGCCGGGGCGCGCCGCCCCAATGGCCCCGGCTTCTGCGATGCGCTGGGCGGTCCCCACGAATCCGCCTCGCCCCCCATGGGCAACACCGTCATCGGCGTGGTGGCCACCAACGCCCTCCTGGATGTGGCGGCGGCCAATCGGCTGGCCGCCGCCGGGCATGATGGCCTGGCGCGGGCCATTCGCCCCGCCCACACCCTGTGGGATGGCGACACCCTCTTTGCCCTCTCCACCGGGGCGCTGCCTCCCCAGGAGCCCGCCCTGACGGAGATGGCGGCGCGGGCCGTAGCCTATGCCATCGTCAACGGTGTGTGGGCCGCCCAGGCTGCGGGTGGCCTGCCGGCAGCCCGCGATTTGCTCAATCGCCCCTGACGATCGAAAACAGACCCGTCAAACAGTTGACCTGGAGGCTCCTTGCGGGTATAATCTGGAGTATAGGTGCACACAAATGGATGGTCGTAGATGCGGCGGATGATACCCAATGTGGATGGACTCGGTCTCGCCCTCCCTTGACAGGCAAGGAGGCTGACGAGCCGGGTCTTTTTGTTTGCCGCAAAGCGTTCGCAGTCACGTGGGCAAGGAGGCAAGTCGTAACGCGTTCGTACAGGTTGGCCGGGGCATACGATGGTGGTTGAGCGTATGCGGACCTGACAGACGAGGGAGTCAAAGTGGCATTGCGCAAAGACGATTTCGAGGCGGCGACCGACGAGGAACTGGAAGACCAGGAGATCGAAGATCAGGACCTGTCGGACCAGGTCCTGGACGATGAAGCAGATGTCGTCAGTGTCGAGGACATCGAAGAAGAGGGCGATCTGGAAAGCCTCGATGATCTGGACGACGACGATGATGAGTCGAACGGGCACCACGAAGACATGGACAGCCTGGAGGACGAACTCCTCCGGCGTAGGACGCGGGTCGATTTAGAGGGGATAGCTGCCGATGACACCGTCAGCCTCTATCTGAAGCAGATGGGCCAGGTGGCCCTGCTCACTGCCGAGGAGGAGGTGCTGTTGGCCAAGCACATCGAGGCGGGTGTCAATGCGTGCAAAAAGCTGCGCGGGTCGAACCTGACCGAGGAGCAGCGCGAGGAACTGGAAGAGATCGTCAGGGTCGGGGAACAGGCCCGCACACGCCTGGTGGAGGCCAATACGCGCCTCGTCGTGAGCGTGGCCAAAAAGTACCTTGGCCAGGGTGTGCCGATGCTGGATCTGATCCAGGAAGGCAACATCGGCCTGATTCATGCGGTGAAAAAATTCGACCCCTACAAAGGCTACCGCCTCATTTCCTACGCGGTGTGGTGGATTCGCGCCTATATTCAGAATTATCTGATCAAGTCCTGGAGCATCGTGAAAATCGGAACGACCCAGGCCCAGAGAAAGCTTTTTTTCAAATTAAGCCAGGCAAAAAAAGAACTGGAGACCCTTTCGAAAAAGAATCCTGAATTCAGCGAAATCGCGGATTCTCTAGGTGTGAAGGGCTCCGAGGTCGCCGAAATGGATTTGCGCATGGGCTCGCGCGATCTGTCGCTCAATGAATTCATCAATGATGACGGAGAAACGTCGCATCTTGATTTTCTCACGCATGATGGTGACAACCAGGAAGTATCGCTGATTAAGAACGCCGAAAGAAGCCTGGTCAAGCGAGACATCGCCGGAGCGCTGGCCAATCTCAACGAAAGGGAAAGCTTTATCATCCAGCACCGGATCATGGCGGATGACCCGCTCACCCTTCAGGAAATCGGCGATAAATACAATATCACCCGGGAACGCGCCCGCCAGATTGAAAAGCAGGCCCTGAAAAAAGTACAGCTGGCCCTTCCCTATCTCAAACCGGACAACTAAACGCTATCCCGATATTTCCTCCTTTGCCCAGGGGGAATAGATTAGAAACCACAGAATCTTGACGTATTCCCTGCGCACTTTTTTCCAGTCGGACGCCTGTAATTCCCATGCTTTTAACGGCGCTTTTTCAAAAGGTGTCGGCGAA
>DCTX01000079.1:0-6681 GCA_002329325.1 Anaerolineales bacterium UBA1429 | reverse complement strand
TTTTTGAGTTGATATCTTTTTTGTCCGGATTGTCCGGAACGGGTTTTAATATCTTCTGATCCAGACGCAATGTTTTATGATAAGCCGGAATAATGAGATAATCCGCCATCCCCTTTTCAATCAAATCCAGCGCATGCTTTTCACGATCACTAAAGACGGGCCCCAGTAATATCACGACGGCATCCACTTTTGTGTAGTTTGTCGAATAAGCTAAAAATCCGGGAGCAAAAAACAATCCGGCCGCAGCGACAGCCGCGATTGCAAGAAAAATCAGCACCGTTCGCTTTAAAGTCTGCACGAAAATATCCTTGACAATACAGGTAATTATTTATATCAAAGCTCGAAAAACATTAAAATGATTCTATGTTTTAATGTTTCTTCTCTTAATGAGATTATATTCACATTATGCGTGACGCCGCAATAGAAAATTTAAATATGGCACATTCGGAAAACCACCTGGAGAATTCTTTATATGCCAGTATCATGGAGACCATTGATCTGGGCATCGTCATTCTGGATGTGAAAACAAGAGAGCTTATCTTCAAAAATAAATTCGCCGTGGAGATTTTCCAGCAAACACAGAATTTACTCGACTATCGAAATCTTCTGTCTTTGCTTTTGACAGACTACGGAAGCAAACCCGAAAAAGAAATTTTCGGAAAAAATTATACACTGCGCTTTAAAAACCGCCTGCTGGGCTATACACCTTACATGATTGCAGACAACTTCATCTGGATCATTATCCGCGACATTACGGAAAGAAGCCGCCTGGAGTCCATCGCTGAAGCGGTCAATTCAATGGACAACATCAGCTTTGTGTTTTCCGGCATACGGCATGAACTGGGCAATCCGATCAATTCCATCAAAATGACCTTAAGCGTCCTGAAAAGGAACCTCAGCGAATACTCTCCCGAAACGGTTGAAAAGTATGTTGACCGCGCCATGACAGAAATATCCCGTGTCGAGTTTCTCCTCCGGGCATTGAAGAGTTTCAGCATCTTTGAAAAACCTGAAATCCAGGACGTACAAATCGATGATTTCCTGACCCGTTTTATTGCACTGGTACGGAATGATCTTCATCAATCCGGCATTGAAATCAGCAAAATCGTCGGTTTGAATGTGAAAAATATCAGTGCAGATCCCCGTCTCCTTCACCAGGTTCTGCTGAACTTGATCACCAATGCATCGGATGCACTCGAAGATCAGAAGAACAAGAAAATTGCGATCCGGGTAATCAAACAGGAAGACCTGGTTGCCATGATTGTTGAAGACAATGGCTGTGGAATGTCCAAAGAGGCGCAGGCCAATCTTTTCAAACCCTTCTACACAACGAAAACCCGCGGGACGGGTCTCGGCTTGATGATTACATTGAAAATGGTAACGCTGATGAAGGGAAACATGGAAATTAACAGCATCAAAGATAAAGGGACGAATGTGACGATCTTAATTCCCGAAGGTACGCGTAACGCATGATGAAAGTGAAAAGAAGAATCCTGATCATCGACGACAATGACATTTTCTGTGAATCCGTGCATGATCTGCTGACCGATGAAAAAACGGATGTGCTGATGGCCAATACAGGCAAAGACGGCCTGAAACTCTGTAAAGAAACAAAAATTGATGTGGTCATTCTCGATCAGAAGCTTCCCGACACGGAAGGCATAGCGCTTTGTCCCGCCATATTAAAACAAAATGAGCAGACGAAAATCATCTTCGTCACAGCCTACCCGAGCTTTAACAATGCCATCGAAGCCATCAAGGTCGGAGCCCACGACTATCTTTCCAAGCCCTTTGAAATGGCTGAACTGGAGCTGACCGTCAAACAGGCTTTCCGCACGCAGGAACTCGAGAAAACGGAGCAAATCCAGGACTACCAGAACACGAAAGACACCGTTGAACATGAACTGATCACCGGTCACGGAATATTTGATGAAATCAACCGGACCATTGATCTTGCGGCTGGCACCGACGCACCTGTTCTCATCACCGGAGAAACCGGAACGGGCAAAAATGTTGTGGCAAGAGCCATTCACTACAAAAGCGATCTGCCGACAAAACTGTTCCTCACAGCCAATTGCGCCGCCTTTCCCGAAAACCTCATTGAGGCAGAATTGTTCGGGTCCGAAAAAGGCGCCTTTACAGGGGCAAGTTCCACACGCAAGGGTATTTTTGAGCTTGCGGAGGGAGGAACCCTGATGCTGGATGAAATCGGCTCCATGCCGATCCATCTCCAATCCAAGCTGCTGGGAGTTCTGGAAGAGAAAAAAATCAGGCGCATCGGAAGCGAAACCGTCAAACCGATCAGCGTGCGCATTATCGCCGCCGCCAACAATGATCTGGAAGAGGCCATCAAGGAAAAAACATTTCGAAATGACCTTTACTACCGTCTCAGCGTCATTCGAATCCATATTCCGCCGCTTCGCGAAAGAAAAAATGATATTCCCAAACTTTGTGAATATTTCATCGGAAAAATGTCCCGGGATGCAAGCATCCGACTGAGCGACCCGGAACTGGGCAAACTGATGGAATATGAATGGCCGGGCAACGTGCGTGAATTGAAAAATGTCATTGAACGATCCCTGATCATCCAGCGGGGACAGACGCTCCGACCTTCCCTGCTTTTGAAAAACAATATGACCCCTTATGCTCATTCCGCTCCGGCCGCTTTGGATGATGAAGAAATACTGCCGCTTGAAATCACTGAAAAGAACTGCATCAGCCGCGCGCTGAAGAAATTCAATGGAAATTACTCCCAATCCGCAAAAGCGCTGGGCATCTCCCTTTCCACGCTGAAAAGAAAAGTTAAATCCTATAACCTGTAAATCCTCTGAAAAAACAGATTCCGGGGTCAAAATGAATCATTCAGCCTGATTTGCCCCTTTTGTTTTCGTCCCATTTAATCAACGTAACTATTTATTATTCATAAATATTATATTTTATTCTGTTTCGGCACACGTCTTGCTAAATACCGAAAGAGATCATTTTTATATTGACGGCAAGGAACTGTTTGATGTCTAAAACCGGCACGTTTATCAAAAAATCGATGAAGGAAGAAATATCCGAGGCGCCTCAGGTTGAGGAACTGTTAAAGAATCTTGAATTTCACAAGTCAATCCAGCGTATTACCAGCCGTATTAACTCTGCTGAAAATATTAAAGAAATCATTGTTGACATCAAGGAAGACATCCGAAAACTTTTTAATATTTACGTCCTCACGATTTATGTGGTCGACAAAGCAAAAAGAGAAATTTTCACACTTCAGTGCGACGGCATAAAAACAAAAGAAATCCGTCTGCCTATTGATAACTCCACATTTGCCGGTTATGTTGCGAAAAAGAAAAAAATGCTTCATGTTTCAGATGCTTACAATGTCCGGGAAATCAGGAGAATTAATGACGCACTGCGTTTTGATGATTCACTGGATGAAAAAACGGGAATCCTGACCGGTCAGATCATCGCCAGCCCCATCCTGTATGATGGCAACATCCTGGGCGTCATGGAAATCATGAACAAAAAAAACGGCGAGACCATTGATGATTACTCGCACATCTTTCTGGATGAAATCGAAAGCTGTCTGGCCAAAGCATTTTTTATGCTGCTGGACTTTGAACAGGCCGGTCACAAGCGCGGAGAGAGATATGAAAAGCTGATTCATGACGGGATCGTCACTCCGGAGCAAATGAATTATGCCATAAAGGCATCTTTCGCCACAAAAGAAGATGTAGCAACGATTTTAATGGAACGCTACAATATTTCAAAAGAATATATAGGGGCGGCACTGTCCGACCATTTCTCCTGTCCCTTCCGGGCATACAGCGATGACCTGCCTGTCATCAATGATCTCCTTTACAGCCTTGACAAGTCCGCACTCATCGATATGCTCTGGTTTCCTCTGAACGTGGTGAAAGGAAAAATCCATGTCCTCGTGGAAGACCCGTCAAACCTTGTCAAAAGGCGGGAAATCGAAAAAATGCTGGAAACGGACTCCGTCGTTTACGAGGTTGCCCTGTCCAGCGATATCCTGAGGCTGATTCATCTTCACTATTTAGAAAAAGACGAAGAACTGCCGGCAGAACCGGCCGTTCAGCGACTTTTTGCAGAGCATCCACGCGATCCTGATCCAGGCGTTTTGACCCGTCCTGAAACCATCGCGAAGCCGAAGCCCCCTATTGAACCGGAAAGCATCGTCGTTCCCGAATCCGAAAACAGTCCACGAAATGGCGACTCTTTTCTATCCGGCATCACGAATACCGAGGCTTTGACACCTGAAACAGCCCCTGCAACTGCTTTTCAAAACCGGTATCAGTCAGACATGAGACCATCCGATGGGCCACTGCAAGCCGCAGCCATATTCCTTCGGGATCTATTTCCAAAGGACATGGATCATGACATCCCTGAGGAACCTGCAACCACCACAATCACCACAACCGCTGAAAGCGCTATAGCCGTTGCGGCCGTGCCTCAATCACGCATTCTTCCGTTGTTCACCGACATTATTTATGACGCATACAACCGTCGGGGCTCTGACATTCATTTTGAACCGGACACTACCGGCAAAACCATTTATGTACGCGTCCGCATTGACGGACAGTGTTTGAAGAACAAGACGATCACCGCAGAAGAATATGCAAAGTTCGCTGATCAGGTGAAACAATTGGCCAATCTCAGCCAAACCCGGCAGCCCGCCATCCAGCAGGGTAACCTGACATTAACAAGACCATCGGGGAACGCCATCCACATGCGGGCGACATTTATTCCGACGCACACCGGATCTGAGGACCTGGTCATCCACATTTCGGCGAAAGCGAAAAAAATCCCCCTGGAACTGCTTGGGCTGTCGGAAAATCATTACAAAGAGCTGGTGAATATTCTGCGGCAGCCCAGGGGAATGCTTCTCATTGTTGGACCACCGGGCGCAGGCATGAACACAACTCTTCATGCCTGCCTTGACAACATCAATGCGCCGGAGAAAAAAATCTGGACGGCGGAAGAGTCCATCGAGATTACACAAGACGGGTTGAGGCAGGTTCCCGTCGATCCGCGAAAAGGCCTTGATTACCCTGCCGTACTGCGTTCATTTTTGAATGCCGATCCGGACGTCATCGCGGCAAGCCGGGTTTATGATCCGGAAACGGCCGGAATATGCATGGAAGCCTCGCTGAAAAGACATCTCGTGATCAGCACGCTATGGGCCGATCATATCATCGATGCCATGGAAAAGTTTCTGGATATGGGTATCAGCCGTTTAATTTTTGCCGATGCGATGCTTTCCATCATGGAACAGCGGCTGATGAAAACGCTCTGCCCGAAGTGCAAGGAAAAATACCACCCCGGCCAGGAAGAATATGAAGAAATTGCTCAATTGTACGGGAAAGAGAATTTTGAAAAACTCAATATCCCCTACTCGAGCCATTTTCATCTTTTCCGTCCCAGGGGGTGCGACGCGTGCGGTCAAACCGGATATGCCGGTCGGTTGTGCGTCTCAGAGATTTTTATCTTCACCCGGGAAATCAAACGTATGATCCGGCGCAAAGAAAGCATCGAGTCGATTTATCAGACAGCGGTCGCCAACGGCATGACCACACTTTTACAAGAAGGTATTTCCAAAGTTCTTTCTGGATTCAGCGATCTTAGGCAGGTTAAACTGACCTGTGTGAGAAATGGCGTATAGAATAACGATAAGGTCAGGTTAATCTGCCTTTGAGATAGTGGAGGGTGTTGAGCGCATCAAGCGGCGTCATGGAAGAAATATCCATTTGCCGAAGCTCTTCAAGAACAGCATCCTCACTTTGTGCAAAAAGACTCAACTGCGGATTTCCACACTTCGCGGCGTTTTTTCCACGTGCGATACGCGGCATGCCGATCTCATCGAATTCTCCCTTTTCCAGATTGCGCAGGATTTCTTTGGCGCGTAAAATCACCCCGGATGGAACCCCGGCGATGCGGGCCACTTCGATGCCATAGCTTCTGCTTGTCCCGCCCTCCATGATTTTACGCAAAAAAATGATTTTTTCACCCCATTCCTTCACGGCGATATTGTAATTTTTCACGCCTTCTTTTGAGGCTGCCAGATCCGTCAACTGATGATAATGTGTTGCAAAAAGTGTCCGCATGCCGACGCCGCCATAATCGTGAATGTATTCGGCCACTGCCCACGCAATGCTCAACCCGTCAAACGTCGAAGTCCCCCGGCCCACTTCATCTAGGATGATCAGGCTGCGCGGCGTCGCATCCGTCAGAATCCGGGCTGTTTCCATCATTTCCACCATAAATGTGCTCTGCCCTTTCATCAGATTGTCCGACGCGCCGATTCGCGTGAAAATTTTATCCACCACGCCGATCCGGGCGTGCGTTGCCGGAACAAAGCTGCCCATCTGCGCCAGAAGCACAATTAACGCCACCTGGCGGATATAAGTGGATTTGCCTGCCATATTGGGACCGGTGATCACCAGCAGGCGGTTCGCCTGCAGGTCCATCAGCGTGTCATTGGGCACAAACCCCTCTTTTTTCAGGGCCGCCTCAACAACCGGATGACGTCCGTCTTGAATATCGATCAGGTCTTCTTCGTCAATTTCGGGACAGACAAAGGAATGTTTTTCGGCCACTTCTGAAAGCGAGCAAAACGCGTCAAGTTCAGCTACGCGATAAGCGTTATACTGAATCTCCGGAATATGAGGCATT
>DCTX01000050.1:208-7414 GCA_002329325.1 Anaerolineales bacterium UBA1429 | reverse complement strand
GCCTTTTGACGGGCCTGCCCTACGGGGCTATAGTGACGCCTAGCTTTCGCGGAGGTATAGGCTTTGCGCTCAAGTCTCGCCAAATTGCCCCTCTGGCAGCGTAATCTGATCGCGATCTCTTTCGCCCAGGTGTTCACCATCCTGGCGTTCCAGGCATCCATCATCCTGATCCCCTACTATGTCCAGGAGATGGGGATGACGGACATGGCCCAGGTGGGCGCGTGGACGGGGCTGTACCAATCCCTGGGCGGCGTCGGCTTTGCCGTCTTTACCCCCATCTGGGGGATCCTGGGCGATCGCTACGGCCGCAAGGTGATGCTGGTGCGGGCCATCATCGGCACGATGGTCATGCTCTTCTTGATGGGGCTTGCCCGTACGCCGACCCAGCTCCTGGTGTTGCGGGTGATCCAGGGGTGTGTGACGGGCACGCCGGCAGCGGCTTCGGCGCTGTTGGCCACCTCCTCTCCCAAGAACCGCCTGGCCTATAGTTTGGGCCTGCAGCAAACCGCCCTCTTTGTGGGCATGTCGCTGGGGCCCATGGCGGGGGGCTTTATCGCCGATACCTTCAGCTACCGCGCCACCTTTACCTTCTCGGCCCTGGTCGTGCTGGTGGCGCTGATCGCCGTAGTGTTCCTGGTGCGCGAGCCTGAGGAGACCGCGGCCAACATGGTCCAGGCGCGCCAGCGTTCGGCCATGGGCGGCTTTCGGCACCTGCTGAGCCAGCCCGCCCTGGTGACGCTGATCGGCATCGCCCTGGCCGTCAACCTGACCTACGGCTTGCTGGGCCCCGTGATGCCCCTCTTTATCCAGCAACTCGTGGTGAACCAGGAGCGCCTGGCCTCCACCGCGGGCACCGTCACGGGGATGGCCGCCATCTCCGCCGCCATCTCGGCGCTGGTGGTGGGCCGCCTGAGCGATCGCATCGGCAACCGCAAGGTACTGATCGGCTGCTCTGTGGGCGCGACCATCCTCTACGCCCCCCAGGCGTTGGCCCGCTCGGTGGTGGGCCTGGGCGCCGCGCTGGGGCTCCAGGGGCTCTTCCGCGGGGGCATCGCCCCCAACATCAGCGCCATGGTGGTGCGCAGCGTGCCCAAGGAGCAGACCGGCTCCGCCCTGGGCCTCAGCACCAGCGCGGGCTCCATCGGCTTTGCCGTGGGCCCGTTGATCGGCGCCGCGATACTGGCCGCCAGCTCGGCCCGCGCCGTCTTCTGGGTGGCGGGCGGCGTCTTTGCCCTGGTGGCCTTAGCCCTGGCCTTCGTGCGCGTCCAGGAGCCCCAGACGACGCTGCAAACCCAGGATGCCCAATCCGAGGCCTAGACCTGGCGGCGGGTCCGTTGACGGGCCCGCTCCGGGCACCTAGAATATCGTCGGGAGGAAGGCAATGCCGGGTCCACGCCTGGGCGCTCACATGTCCATCGCCGGAGAGCCCGCCAACGCCTTGCGTCTGGGGCAGAGCATCGGCTGCGAGACGATCCAGATCTTTACCCGCTCGCCCAACCGTTGGCAGGCCCCGCCGCTGACCGATGAGCAGGCGGCGACCTTTCGCCAGGTCCAGCGCGAGACGGGCATCCACCCCGTGGTGGCGCACAGCGCCTACCTGATCAACCTGGCCTCGCCCGACGCTGCCCTGTGGCGGCGCTCCGTCGAGGCCGCCGCCGAGGAGCTGACCCGTTGCGCCCGCCTGGGCGTGGGCGACTATGTGCTGCACCCCGGCGCCCACACGGGCGCTGGCGAGCTGCCTGGCTTGCAGCGGATCGCCGAGGGCCTGAAGGCGGCGCTGGAGGCGACCGCTGCGGGCGGCGTGCGCATCCTGCTGGAGACCACATCGGGGGCGGGCACCCACCTGGGGTACCGCTTGGAGCACCTGGCCTGGCTGATCGAGCACGCCGGAGCCGGCCCGCGGCTGGGGGTCTGCCTGGACACGGCCCACCTGTACGGCGCGGGCTATGCCCTGGCCGATAGGCGCAGCTATCGCTCCTTCTGGGCCGAGTTCGACGCGCTGATCGGTCTGGAGCGGCTGGGCGCCATGCATTTGAACGACTCGCTCAAGGAGCGGGGCAGCCGGGGCGACCGGCACGCCCAGATCGGCGAGGGGCTGATCGGGCTGCAAGCCTTTGCCATGTTGGTCAACGACCAGCGCCTGTCCCAGGTGCCCATGATTCTCGAGACGCCCAAGGGCCCTGACCTGCGCGAGGACGTGCAGAACCTGGCCCTGTTGCGCAGTTTGATGCGTGAGGACGCGACGCAGACGTAGGACCAAGGCGGATGGGCGACCGGAAGGCCGGCGAAAGCGGCGGCCCTGCCCGCGCCGGAACGCAGTGGAGGGAGACATGCGAGCATTTTCGTACCTGGACGTACCGGCAGAGCCCGCCGAGGGCATGGAGGGGGCCCGCATCCGCTGGGCCATCGGCAAGAACGTGGGCGCGCCGAACTTTGTGGCGCGCATCATCGAGCTGGATCCCGGCGCGGCCACCGGCTACCACACCCACCCCTGGGAGCACGAGGTGGTGGTGCTGGAGGGTACCGGCGCCGTGCGCGATGCCAACGGGCGCGCGACGCTGGCGCCGGGCACATGCGTTTATGTCGAGCCGGGCGAGGAACACCAGTTCCTCAACACCGGCGACACGATCTTGCGCTTTGTATGCGTGATCCCCTACCCCCCTGAGGGCTAGGGACCGCGGCGCGCCGTAGCGCCGCAAGGAGGCTGCAATGAAGCATGCCCTGTTGTGGCAGGCGGAAGAGGGCGCGCGGGTGCGCTGCCTGCTCTGTGCCCACCACTGCCGCATCCCCGAAGGCGAGCGGGGCATCTGCCACGCGCGAGAGAACCAGGCCGGCGTGCTCTACTCGCGGGTGTACGGCAGACTGGTGGCCCAGGCGGTGGACCCCGTGGAGAAAAAGCCCCTGTTCCACTTTTACCCGGGCAGCCAGGCCTACTCCATCGCCACCATGGGCTGCAACCTGAGCTGCTCCTTCTGCCAGAACGCCGACATATCCCAGGGCCTGGGCGAGGGGCTGGGAGTCCTGGGGCGGGATACGCCCCCCGAGGCGGTGGTCAACGCGGCCTTGGGCACCGGTTGCCGCAGCATCGCCTACACCTACACCGAGCCGACCGTCTTCTTCGAGTACAGCTACGACGTGGGGCGCCTGGCCCACCAGCAGGGCCTGGCCAACATCTATGTCACCAATGGCTACATGAGCAGCGACATGCTGGACCTGGCGGCCTCGCCCGACGGCCCGCCCCTGATAGACGCCGCCAATGTGGATCTCAAGGCCTTCACGGATGCGTTCTACCGCCAGCAGTGCGGCGCCCGCTTGCAACCGGTGCTGGATAACCTCAAGCTCCTCAAGGCGCGGGGGGTGTGGCTGGAGGTGACCACCCTGGTGATCCCTGGGCTGAACGACTCGGATGGCGAGCTGGGCGAGATCGCCGCCTTTATCGCCCAGGAGCTGGGCGCGGCGACGCCCTGGCATGTGAGTCGCTTTCACCCCACCTACCGGCTGACCGATCGCCCACCCACACCGGTGAGCACCGTGCTGAGGGCTCGGGAGATCGGGCTGCAAGCCGGGCTGCACTATGTGTACGCCGGCAATATCCCCGGCCTCGGCGGCGAGGACACCCTGTGCCCCGCTTGCGGCGCCACGGTGATCGCCCGCTCCGGCTTTACCGTGCGGCGCAACCGGGCCGTGGGGGGCGTGTGCGCCGCCTGCGGCGCGGCCATCGCGGGGGTGGGCCTGTAGCGACCGGCCAGGCCGGCGCCCCGGTCGCGCCTGCCTTGACAGGCCCGGGCCGCTCTGTTATCCTGCCCGCGTTGTTGGCCAGGCACGCACAGAAAGGAGGCGCAGCAGATGAAGGCCATGCCCCATAGCCTTGCATGTGTTCACCTTTGCTGTATGCGCCTGCCCGTCCGCCATTAGGAGCGTCCTCCCGGGGACCGTGGGTGCATGCGCCCACGGTTTTTGCTTGCCGGGGCGAGGGCTGCCCCTGGCCGCCGGGCAGGTCCGCCCGCCAGGGGCCGTGGGCCAGGAGCCTGCGGTCTCTTTTTGGTCATCCGCGGACGGCCGACAACCAACACCCTAGCTTTGCCGGAGAAAGCCTAGATGAGATCCAAGACGGCCAGATTCATCTCCTACTACCGGCCCTACCTGTGGGCCTATATATCGGTGCTGGTGGCCGCCGGCCTGGCCGCCGGCGTCTCGCTGGTGTTCCCCTTGCTGGTCCGCTACATCACCAAGAACGTGCTGGTGGGGGACCCTGCGGCGGCTTTGCCCCTGGTCGCCAGGATCGGTGGGTTGATGGCGCTCCTGGCCGCCGCCGAGGCTGCCTTCAAGTCCTATTTCGACTATCGGGGCCACGCCATCGGCGCCATGATGGAGCGGGACATGCGCCAGGAGCTGTTTGCGCACATGCAGCGGCTCTCCCACCGCTTCTACGACGGCCAGCGGACCGGCCAGCTCATGTCGCGCATCACCTATGACCTGTTGATGCTGGCAGAGCTCTTTCACCACGGGCCGGAGGATATCGCCGTATACACGGTGCGCTTTATCGGGGCGCTGGTGATCCTGCTGCGGGTGGATGTGGGGCTCACCCTGGCAGTGTTTGCGCTGCTGCCCCCCATGGCGCTCTTTATCCTCTTTTTCACCGGCAGGATGCGGGCAGCCATCGGGCGCAGCCTGGCGCGCATCGCCGACGTGAACGCCCAGGTGGAGGATTCCCTCTCCGGCATCCGCACGGTCAAGTCCTTTGCCAACGAGGCCCTCGAGACGCTGCGCTTTGGTGTCGAGAACAACCGTTTCCTGGAGAGCCGCAAAGAGATCTACAGGGTCGAATCGATCACCTATCAGGGGGGGGAGCTGTTCATCCGCCTGATCACCATCACCGCGGTGTTGGTGGGCGCCATCAGCATCGTGGGGGCGCGGCTGGACCTGGCGGACCTGATCCTCTACCTGCTCTATATCGCCTACCTGGTGGAGCCGGTTCAGCAGCTGATCCACATCACGGGCCAATGGCAAGAGGGGCTGGCCGGGTTCGATCGCTTCATGGAGATCCTGGGGCTGACGCCGGACATTGACGATGCGCCCGACGCGGTGGAGCTGACCAGGGTGGAGGGCCGCGTGCAGTTCGTCAATGTGAGCTTTTGCTATGGCGAGAACCAGGAGCCGGTGCTGCGGGATATCACCCTGGACGTGCCGGCGGGGGCCTATGTCGCCCTGGTGGGGGCCTCGGGGGTGGGCAAGACGACCCTCTGCTCCCTGATCCCCCGGTTCTACGACGTGAGCGAGGGCCAGATCCTGCTGGACGGGGTGGACATCCGCCGCGTGCGGCTCGAGTCGTTGCGCCGCAACATCGGCATCGTGCAGCAAGAGGTGTACATGTTCGCCGGCACGGTGCTGGAGAACATTCGCTACGGCAAGCCGGAGGCCAGCCGCGACGAGGTGATCGCCGCGGCCATCAAGGCCAACGCCCACGACTTTATCATGCGGCTGCCCCAGGGCTACGATACCGACATCGGGCAGCGGGGCGTGCGGCTCTCCTCCGGCCAGAAGCAGCGGCTGAGCATCGCCCGCGTCTTTCTCAAGGACCCGCCCGTGCTGATCTTTGACGAGGCCACCAGCGCGCTGGACTATGAGAGCGAGCGGGTGATCCAGGGCGCCCTGGAGAGCGTCGCCAAGGGCAGGACCACCTTCGTCATCGCCCACCGGCTGAGCACCATCCGCAACGCCCAGCGGATCGTGGTCATGGCCGAGGGCGGGATCGCCGAGCAGGGCACCCATGGGGAGCTGTTGGCGACCAACGGCTCGTATGCGTACCTGTACAACCTGCGCTGAAGGCGCAGTGGATCGGCCCTCGCCCCCCACGCGTCCGCCTGCGTATCGCGCTCGTCTGCGCCCCCTCTCCCCCGTGCGGGAGAGGGGGAAGACATGCCCTGACAGGGCATGGCCGGGGTGAGGGCGAAGCCGTGCCCCAGGCGTGCCCCGCCTTGATCGCTGCCGCCCCTGCCCCCGGTTTGCGCGCGGCGCGGCGGCGTCTACAATCCCCTTGCAGAAAGGGGGTTTGCCCATGCGGGTCGTGATGCTCTCCAAAGCCCTGGTGGTGGGGGCGTACCAATCCAAGGCCGAGGCCCTGGCGGCGGAGCCGGATATCGAGCTGACGGTGATCGTGCCGCCCTGCTGGCGCGAGGGCGCCCAGCGGCTGACCCTGGAGCGCAGCCACACCCGGGGCTATGACCTGCTGGTGGCGCCCATGCTCTGCAACGGCAGCTACCACCTGCACGCCTACCCCACCCTGGGGCGCCTGCTGCGGCGCCTGCGCCCCGATCTGTGCCACATCGACGAGGAACCCTACAACCTGTCCACCTATCTGGCGCTGCGGGCGGCTCGGGCCGTGGGAGCGCGGACGGTGTGCTTTGCCTGGCAGAACCTCAACCGCCGCTACCCCCCGCCCTTTCGCTGGTTCGAGCAGACGGTCTACCGCCGCGCCGATGGCATGATCGCGGGCAATCACGCCGCCGCCCAGGTGCTCCGCGCCAAGGGCTGGGGCGGACCGCTGTCGGTGATCCCCCAGTTCGGTGTGGATCCCGAGCTCTTCCGGCCAGGGGCGCGGCGAGAGGCGGCCCCGCGGCCCTTTACCGTCGGCTACGCGGGGCGGCTGGTGCCGGAGAAGGGCCTGCTGGTGTTGGCCGAGGCGCTGGCCCTCCTGGGCGGCGAATGGCGGCTGGTGGANNGCTGGTGGTCTATGGCGACGGCCCGCTGCGCGGCGAGCTGACCGGGCGGCTCGCGGCCCTGGGCCTGGCGGAGCGGGCCACCTTCCACCCCCGCATCGCCTCGACGGCCATGCCGGGCGCCCTGGCGGGGCTCGACGCGGTGGTGCTGCCCTCGCTGAGCCGCCCCAACTGGAAAGAGCAGTTCGGACGCATCCTGATCGAGGCCATGGCCTGCGAGACCCCCGTGGTGGGCTCGGATTCGGGCGAGATCCCCCATGTGATCGGCGAGGCGGGCCTGATCACGCCGGAGGGCGACGCGCAGGCCCTGGCGGCGGCTCTGGCGCGCCTGCACGACGAGCCCGGCCTGGCCGAGGGCCTGGGGAAGGCGGGCCGGGCGCGGGTGCTGGCCCGCTTCACGCAGCAACAGATCGCCTCCCAGACCGCGGCGTTCTACCGGGAGATCATGGGGATGCGCTAAGCGCCCTTGCCGCGCCCCTCTTGGCCC
>DCTX01000050.1:0-173 GCA_002329325.1 Anaerolineales bacterium UBA1429 | reverse complement strand
GCGGGAGAGGGGGAAGACATGCCCGTCAGGGCATGGCCGGGGGTGAGGGCGACGCCGTGCCCCATACGCCCCATTGACGCGCCCTTCTTGGCCCTCGCCCCCAAGCGTCCGCCTGCGTATCGCGCTCGTCTGCGCCCCCTCTCCCGCACGCGGGAGAGGGGGAAGCCATGCCC
>DCTX01000070.1:5329-79556 GCA_002329325.1 Anaerolineales bacterium UBA1429 | reverse complement strand
TCCCAAACGCCGCGCGCTACCAGGGGTAGTATACCACAAGGCCCGTCAATCTGCATGTAGTGGCTCTCACATGGTGAGGCGGCGACCGCCGAGCTGCCCACCGCAACCGCCGCGCGCTGGCGGGGAAAGTGAGGCTTGACTACATGTTGGACGTCCTTACGCTGCGACCACAACCCCTAGGGAATCCCCTGGAAGCGGCGCTGGAAGCCTTCTTGCTTTCGCGGGAAGCCATGCGCTGCTCTCCCAAGACCCTGGAGCACTACCGCTACACCCTGGGCAGCTTTGCCGAGCACCTTGCGGCCCAGGGCGTGACAGAGCCCCGCGCCATCACCCCGCACCACGTGCGCGCCTACCTGGTGGCCCTGCAACGGCGCGGCCTCAAGGATACCACCCAGCACGCCCACGCCAGGGGCATACGTACATGGCTGCGCTGGCTGGAAGCCGAGGGCGACATAGACGCCAGCCCCATGCGGCGCGTCGCCATGCCCCGGCTAGAGCAGCGCATACCGGAGCCCTTTGCGCCCCAGGATGTGCGGGCATTGCTGGCCGCCTGCGACCGGCGCAACGCCATCGGGGCCCGCGACTATGCCTTGTGCCTCACCCTGCTCGACACTGGCTTGCGGGCCGCCGAGATGGTGAGCCTCAAGGTGGGCGATGTGGACATGCGCACCGGCCTATGCCTTGTGATGGGCAAGGGCGGGAAGATGCGCCAAGTGCGCGTCGGGGCCAAGGCGCGGGGGGCCATCGTCAGGATGCTGGGATACCGCCAAGACGCCGCGCCCGGCGCGCCCCTGTGGGTGACCCACACCCCCCACGGAACAGAGACGGGGCGCGGCCTCACCCTGGATGGGCTGCAATCCATGCTCAAACGCCTGGGCCATCGGGCGGGGGTAACGCCCTGCGCACCGCATCGGTTCCGGCGCACCTTTGCCCTCTGGTGCCTGCGCGACGGCATGGACTTGCATAGCCTGCGGATGCTGATGGGGCATAGCAGCCTGGCGGTCTTGCAGCGCTACCTGGCCCTGGCCGGTGAGGATGTGGAGAGGGCGCACAAGGCCCACTCGCCCGCAGACCGGCTGTTGGATGAAAAGGGGTGATGGGGCTTGACAAGACCACGAATACGTGGTATTCTATGGTTGTGCCCACGAATACGTGGCAACAGAGCAAAGGGGGCAAGCATGATACTCAAGGGCGTGATGACCGTAGCCGAGGCCGCAGAGCGTTGGGGGTTGGAGACTTCTACGCTGCGCCATGCCATCCGCGAGGGGCGCCTGCGGGCCGTCAAGAGCGGCGGCACCTGGCTGGTGGCCGAGGCAGACATGGCAGCGGCCTACGGCGACCCGCCCGAGGCGCACAAGGAAAGCAAGGACTAGAGCGAGCAACGAAGCGGCCCCAGGTGGTGCTACGAACACCGCCCAGGGCCTCACCGACCAAGCCGACGCGAGCGGCCCGGCCAGCTAGACGCAAGTATAGCAGCCCCCTCGCGTTGGCGCAATCCGACGCGAGGGGGTTCTATCATGGCAACGTACACATTCGACCAAGCCGTAAAGGATGCAGGGGCCTACTACCGCAACCTGGTAGCGGGGGGAGAGAGCGAGGCCAGCGCGGCGGCCCAGGCCGACGGGCTGCTGCAAGAGCTGCTGCGCGAGATGGGGCGGGCAAAGGCTGGCCATCAGACGCCGCGCCAGCTCACCCAGACGGGAGGCGCGACATGCTAAAGAGAGACAAGCACCCCGTCCCCTGGGCCCGTGAGGGCAAAGCCATCCATGACGCCGACGGCCGGCTGGTGGCCCGAGCCGCCAGCAAGAGCGCGGCCAAGCTGCTGCGCCAGGCCCCGCGTATGCGGGCCGCCCTCCAGATACTCCTGGATATGCGTGATGCCTACGGGGGCCGTCCGTTCGACCCGGAGCGCTCCATAGGCAACTTCTGGGGCGAGGTCCGCGACATGCTGGGCCTCGATGCCCCGCCCCCCAGGCTCGAACCGCCCGAGCTGCAACCGCGCGCCGAGCGCACCGACACACCGCCAACCTGGGCCCAATGGAGCCGCTATGTGGCTCTGTCCTGCGGCCAGCTCGCCGACCTGGTGCGCCACCACGGGCCCGACGCCCAGGCGCGGGCCTGGGGCGACGTGCTTGCCATCGCGGGCCGGAAGCTGGGCCCGGATGCCACCGGCGCCCTCGAGGAGACCGACGCGCTGCGCCGCGAGCTGGTGGCCATCGCAACCGAGGCCGAGGGCACAGAAGAGCTGCTGGGGGCTGTGGGCGAGCTGCTGCGCCTCACCAAGGGGGCGGGCCATGCGGCGCTCTAGAGAGGAAGACGCCCGCCTTGAGAGCATCGAAAATGTGCTGGTGGCCCTGGGGCGGATGCGCGCCGAGCTGGAACTGGCCGCCTGCGCCAACGCCATCGAGCGCCAGCGCCTCGGGCGCACGGTGATGAATGAGACGATAGAGGCCGAGCTACAAGGCTGCATCGCTCGCTGCGCCAGACTGCAAGATGCCGTCTGTCGGCTGACGCGGTACGAGTACGCGTACACGGGGCTTGCCGAGAGAGGGCAGCCCGCGTAGACTTGGGATGATGCCGGGTGGGTTTGGCCGACCCCGCAAGCGAGCTACGCCCTACCGTGGCGAGGCCCGGCGCATCTAGCACCTGTAGGGGGGTGGCTATATGGCCCATCGCCTAGTTCAGACGTTCGAGTTCGATGCCAATGCGCGAACCGTCTACGAGTTCTTCATGGGCCCGGAATCGGCAAGGCCGAGAGATGTCGAACTCACAGAACGGGGTAACAACTTTGTATTCGCCTGCCGTTTTCTTGAGTCCAGCCACCCCACGGCTCTTTACTCCATCACCCTGGGCGTGTGGCTGCACGATGCCACCGGCTACCGATGGGCAAACAAAGAAGATGTGCGGGCGTGGTGGGACGCCTCGGAATGGAGCGAAAAAGAGTACGACTTTGTGATAGCGAAGGGGCTATTCAGAGAAGTCAACAGCTTCTATCTTGTGTGGGATAGAGAGCCTGCAACTATCACTTTGCACCAAGAGCGTCCGGGGTTCTGCGTCGGCAAGCTATGGTTGGAGGAGAGCCCCGAAGGCTGGGGGCAGGGCGACTTGCGTACGTCCATATTGCCTTTGTCTGTTGGGCAACGTTTCGTGACCACACTATGGGCCGAGGAGGTGGCCCGATGGTGTGCCGAGCAGACTGCGCCCGAAGCCAAGGCGGTGGCTGAGATGATGCAGCCGGAGGGCGAGGCCGAGGGCGAGGGCGTGCCAAAGTCAAAACAAGGACAGCAAGGGGGGACCCTTGACCGGGTGAAAGAGGCGCGCGAGCTATTCGAGGGAGGGATGCCAAAGACCGCAGCCTGTAAAAAGGCTCATGTCGACCCCCGGACCTATGACCGATACGTTGACCAGTTTGTAGACTGGGGGGCCGACCTAGACGAATAGCGGCAAGATTGCCTGTTTGGAGTTTGGAGAAGTGCCACTTCTCCAAAGTGGGCATGGTAAGCTGGAATCGTAACGGATTCCAGCTTTTTGTTTGGAGGCAAACATGGATGGGCCCATTGTGCTGCTACGTGAGGAAGCGGTGCTCCTGCGTCGGCTGGCAGCCCGCCACAAAACGCGCCCTGGCGAAGTGTTGCGTCGGCTGATTATCTGCGAGGCAGCGCGCCAGGGCGTACTTGAGGAACCCAGGGCACCCGCTGCCCCCGAGCGCCCCCAGGAGGCGGCCCATGCGCGATAAAAGAAAAGCCGCCAAGCGGGAACTTGGCGGCGGCGGGCTGAGCACGGCGGGCAACCGTCTCTATCTGCATTATGACATGAGCCTCGCCCGCCGTCAAGAGCCGCGTTACGGGCGCATCGAGGGCGACACCTGGCGCAAGACCGCCAGCGCCTCAAGGCACATGCTGCGTGCCCCCAAGTCCTGGGCGGTGGATGCTGGCGACCTGTCCCTTATCGAGGCCCTGGGGGTGCGCTACGTGCTGATTCACGACTTGGAGCAGATGCGCCACTACTGGGCCCGGCCCGAGACGCTGCGGGCCAAGGGCTTTGTCTTTGAGCGTAACGCGGGCGAGCAGGTGGCGCTGACCCTCGACTGGTGGCGGCCCTCTCCCGGCGAGGCCGACGCCGTGGCCGAGAGTCTGCGAGAGCACATGCCCGAGGCAGAACCGGCGGGGCCGGTGCAGGGGGCGCTATGGTAGACGGCCTGCTGGAAGCCATCCTTGCCAAGCTGGAACGCGGCGACGCCAAAGACGACCACTGGCCCGACACCCACGGCGACTATTGGCCCTTGTGCCCGTTCCACCCGGACAAGAGCAGCGGCAGCTTTGCCGTGGGGCCTAGGGGGTACAAGTGCCACTCTTGCGGTGCTGGGGGCGGCCTGCGCAAGCTGGCCCAGCACCTGGGTGTTGCAGTGTTGCAGTGTTCGCCAGGGGGTCAAGAAACAAACATTTCGTTGGAAGCCTACGCCCGAGCCAAGCGCCTGGAGCCCGCCTTCTTGCAGGGTCTGGGCGTGGCAGAATCACGCTACAAGGGCCGCACCCGCCTGGTGCTGGCGTACTTTGACGCCAACGGCAATGAGGCGGGCCGGCGCTATCGCTGGCAGCTTGAGGGCAAGAAGGGGCGCTTTACTTGGGCTGCTGGCTCAAAGACGATGCCCTACGGGCTCTGGAAACTGGCCGAGGCCCGCAAGGCGGGCTACGTGTACCTGGTGGAAGGCGAGAGCGACAGCCAAACCCTGTGGAGCTATGGCCTGCCCGCACTGGGCATACCAGGGGCTGACACCTGGAAGCCCGAATGGGCCGAGCCTCTGGAAGGTCTGACCGTCTACGTCTGGCAAGAGCCCGACCAGGGCGGCGCGACCTTGGTCGCCGATGTGGGCGCGACGCTGCCCGAGGCGCGTATCATGCAGGCCCCCGAGGGCCGCAAGGACGTGAGCAAGGCCCACATACTGGGCGATGATGTGCCCGCGCTGCTGGAAGGGCTCAAGGCCCAGGCCCGCCCCTGGCGAGAGATAGATGCCGAGCGAATCAAGGCGCTGGCCGCCGAGGCCCAGGGCGATGCCCGCGAGCTGCTGGTGTGCCCCGACATACTGGGCGAGCTTGACGGCCTCTGCCGACGCCTGGGGCTGGTGGGCGAGACGGCCAACGCCAAGCTACTCTATCTGGCCCTCACCAGCCGCCTGCTAGAGAGGCCGGTAAGCGTCGCCGTCAAGGGGCCCAGCAGCGGCGGCAAGAGCTTTACAGTAGAGACTGTGCTCAAGACCATGCCCGAGAGCGCCTATCTGGACTTTACCAGTATGAGCGAGCACGCACTTATCTATGATGAAAGGCCCGTGGCCCACCGGTTCGTGGTGCTCTATGAAGCCAGCGGCCTGGGCGCCGACCGGCAGGGCGAGCCGAGCGTGCTGGCCTACTCGGTGCGCTCGCTGCTCTCGGAAGGGCGCATCAAGTATACGACCGTCGAAAAGACGCCCGACGGGATGCAGGCCCGTAACATAGAGCGAGAGGGGCCCACGGGCCTTATCACGACCACGACCTGGGCCAGCCTGCACCCAGAGAACGAAACCCGGATGCTGAGCGTCACCGTGCGAGACGATGCCAGCCAGACGGCGGGCGTACTGGGGGCGCTGGCCGAGCGCGCCAACGGCCACCACGAGGGCGAGCCCGATTTGGACCCCTGGCGAGCTCTGCAGATCTGGCTGGAGCTGGCGGGCGAGCGTCAAGTGACCATCCCCTACGCCCACGAGCTGGCCGCTGGGTGCAACCCCAAGGCCGTGCGCCTGCGCCGCGACTTTAGCAAGGTGCTGGCACTGATACAGACCCATGCCATGCTGCACCAAGAGAACCGCGAGCGCGACGCCCAGGGCCGCATCGTGGCGACCCTGGAAGACTATCGAGCGGTGTATGCCTTGGTGATTGACCCCATCAGTGAGGGTGTCGAGGCGACGGTGAGCGAGACGGTGCGTGAGACAGTCGGGGCCGTGGCCGAGCTGACCGGGCGAGTCGAGGGGGCCGCAGTGAGCATCACCCAACTGGCCGCCCACCTGGACATGGACAAGAGCAGCGTGAGCCGCCGGGTGTACGTGACCAGGGGTCTGGGCTACCTCGTGAATCTGCAGGAGAAGCGGGGCCGGCCCGCCATGCTTGCCCTGGGTGACCCGTTGCCGGAAGAAGCGCCGGTGCTGCCAAGTCCCGAGAGTTTGGCCGACTGTTGCACTAGGCTACAGACAGTGGGTTCATCGGAAAAGTCTGGTCAGGGGCAAGAGCAAAAGAGTGTTTTGCTTGACCCCTGGGAAAACACTGCAACACTGCAACACCCCAACGCTGACGATGCCTTTGACGGCCTCACCGAGTATGAGCGCGAGCTTGTGGCGCTGGCCGACGCAGACGACGACTTTGCCGATGTACCCTTCTGAAAGGACGTGACCCGTGGACAGAGTCAAAGACCCCATCGCCCTGGCGCATCTGGAACGCGAGCGCGGCTACTTGCTCTGGGTCGTGGACGTGTGCCCTCTGTGCGGCCAACGCCACACCCACGGGGCGGGGCGCGTGGGGGAAGACCCCAGGCTCTACCTAGGGCACAGGGTGGCCCACTGCGTGACCGGCAGCGCGCGCGGGTACTACCTGGAGGCTGCAGCGTGACAAGGGCTATCGGACGGTCGGGGCCCCGGACGCCAACCAGGACACGGGCGATGTACACACGGGCAGAGCGGCTATCGTGAGAGCCGAGAGGGGGGACAAACGCGCTGTGCGGCTGGCCTTCTTGCTCAAGCTGCTGGAAGACACGGGCGACACCTACACGGTGGAAGCCCTGGCGGCCCGCTGTGGAACCAACCGGCGCACTATCGAGCGTGACCTACTGGACTTGCAGGGGCCGCCGTTCGGGGTGAGCGACATATGGCAGCGGGTGAGGCGATAGCGCGCCCGGCGGTGAGCATAGAAGGGGAGAGCGTACTTTGGCAGAAAACGGCACACTGACGCGAAACCAGAGGCGTTTTGTGACCGCCTTGCTGGAAGCGCCGAGCATCCGGGCAGCGGCAGAGGCGGCCAGCATCGGCGAGCGCACCGCCTGGACGTATCTGTCAGACCCCGACGTCAAGGCTGAGCTTGCGGCCCGACAAGACGCCGTTCTGGGCGAGGCTGCTCGGCGGCTGGCCCGCGAGATGGGCGCGGCTCTAGACGTGCTCTGTGCCATCATGCGCGACGCATCCGCCACCGACGCGGCGCGGGTAAGCGCGGCGCGGGCGGTGCTGGATTCGGGCTTGCGGCTGTCGGAGCTGGTGAGCCTGTCCGATAGGGTGGCGGCGCTAGAAGAAAGGATGGGTGATGAATGAGCTTGAGAAGCAGACTTGAGGCTCTGGAGCAGCGCCTGAGGCCGTCACCGCCGCCGTGGGAACCGCCCGCGTGGGTGGAACGCGCCAGGCAGGAAATCCGGGAGCGCTGGCAGGCTCTCATCGGGGCGCGGGAACCACCTGCGAGCCCTGACCCAGAGGGCGAGACCGAGGCCCTACGCGAGATACGGGCGACGCTAAAGGCAGGAGCCGCCGCGTCACGACACAACACTGGAGGGATGGAATGAGAGACTTTTACGACGCGTTGCTACGCGGGGCGGGGCTGACAAAGGAAGCGCCGAAAGACCCGCTGGGTGCGATAGAGGCCGGATACGATGCGGCGCAACAGCGCGAACGCGAGCGAGCCGCGGCGGTGGCGGCTCACCGCGAGACGTCGGAGTACTTTCGCAAGCAGGCCCGTGCGCTGGGCGAGACACTGGCGGAGCTCGAGGCGCTAGAGGCCGCTGTATACGACGTTGGCTCTTCTGCCGCCGGTGGGGGGGCGACCATCACGGACGTGCTTATGCGTCCGGCGCCGGGCAGCCGTGAGGTGGCCCTTAGGCATGCCCTCACGCGATACATAGAGATGCTAGAACAGGAGGGCGTCAATGGGTAAGCTAGCCGACCTGCTCCAGAAACGCGACGCTCTGCGCGCCGAGCTCGAGGCCAGGGCAGCCAGAGAGCGGCTTGAGGCCGTAGAAGCCGAGATTGCCGAGGCCCAGGCCGAGGAAAAGGCCCGCGAGGACAAGCGCCGAGAGGCCGCGCGCGCGGCTGCCATCAAGAACCGCGACGCTATCGCCGAACGGTGCCGCGCCCAGGCCCTTGAGCTGGCCCAGACAGTGAGCGAGCTTGAGAGGGCTGAGGGGGCGGTGGCCGACACGGGGGCCCGCCCGCTTACCGCCATGTCGCTGGTAATCCCGCCCTGGCTCCGGGACGTCGTGCGGGAGTTCAGAGACCGAGAGAACGCCGCCCAGGCGCACGGATAGGGCGACAGAGCAAGGCCGCGACGCGGACGCATCGATGCGCCTACAGCCAGATAGGATGGGCCGCTCCTGGTAGAGCACCTGAAAGCGGCCCTTCTTTGGCTTGTGCCTGTCGCGGCCTTGTGCTATGATGGGGCCATAGAGAACGCCCCGGCGCTGCTCATACAGCCCGAGGCGTGGCCCAGGTGAGCAAGCACCCAGGCAAGGGAAGTGTAACACGACCCGCCCAAGGTGACAACTCACCGGGGCGGGTTTTCTGCATTTGCGGCGTAGTGGCTCTTGGGGCCGACACCACAAGCCCTTGGACGTCCTTACGCTGCAAGGGGCATGGAAGCGTCGAGAGTACTACATGTAGGCATTGAGGGGCGAGGGTACACAACCACTTGAGCTTGAGCGGGCGACGCGATTTGAACGCGCGACAGCCTGCTTGGAAGGCAGGGGCTCTACCACTGAGCTACGCCCGCTGGATGTGTGGCGGCCAGGTCGGGGTGAGAGGACTTGAACCTCCGACTTCGGCGTCCCAAACGCCGCGCGCTACCAGGCTGCGCCACACCCCGTCAGCGCTAGTATAGGCGAATCGCCGGCCCCGTCAAAGGCCTCCGGCCGCCAGCCCTTTCACGCGGCCAGGCCGGCCAGCGCCCCCAGCAGCCAGTCCAGCGCCTGTTGCACATAGGGCCCCACCGCCTGCAGGAGCACCAGGAAGGCGATCGTCAGGATCAGGGTGACGGCGATCCATTCAAAGAGCTCCGGCCCCCCGTCGCTCGAAAGAGTCTGTCGGAATCGTGCCATCTCCGCCCCGCGCCCCCCTGCTGATGCCTTCGCCGCCGGGCAGCCGCCGACACCCCCGGGCGCCCCCTGCCACATGCAGATCGTTTCGTTCTCGGCGCATCGTGGGACTTGACGTGCATACCCTTGCTGTATAGAGTAGTCTACGTAAAAGCGCCCGTTCTGCCAAAGGGGTGCAGAGTCGGCAACGCGGCACAGAGGGGTATCAGAGAGGGCAGCGGAGCTATGGATGGTTATAGTTTGGATTCCTTGGCCAGTTTCCTGGAACATGCCAGGCGACGGTATAGTTTGAGTATGCCGGACCGCTTCTCACACGACGAGGCGGCCCACCAGTTCATCACCGAAGCCACCACGGCGGCCGAGTACGGCAAGAAGGACGGCCTCTGGGAGGTCCTCCAGGGCTTGCAGGATCGCGGCGAGACCGTCAGCGGGATCGTCACCGGGTGGAACCGCGGCGGCTTGCTGGTCCGCTGGCAGGATCTGCAGGGGTTCGTGCCCGCCTCTCAGCTCCGTGAGGTGCCCATCTTTGAGGATGACGCCTCGCGCGATGAGTTGCTCTCCCGTTGGGTGGGCGAGGAGCTCGAGCTCAAGGTCATCGAGCTGGACCCCCGGCGCAACCGGCTGGTGTTCTCCGAAAGGGCCGCCCTGTGGGGCCCCAAGCAGGGCGAGCGCCTGCTGGCCGAGCTCCAGGTGGGGGATGTGCGCCAGGGCGTGGTCAGCAACGTGTGCGACTTTGGCGCCTTTGTGGACCTGGGTGGCATCGATGGCCTGATCCACATCTCCGAGCTCTCCTGGGGGCGGGTGACCCATCCGGGGAATCTGCTGCACATCGGCGACGAGATCACCGTCTACGTCCTCAGCATCGACCGCGCCAGCCATCACGTGGGGCTCAGCCTCAAGCGCCTGCAGCCCAACCCGTGGTCCATGGCCGAAGCCCGCTATGCCGTCGGCGATGTCGTCGAGGCCCGGGTCACCAACGTTGTGGATTTTGGCGCCTTTGTCCAGCTCGAAGAGGGCCTGGAGGGGCTGGTGCACATCTCCGAGATGTCGGAGGAGCGGGTGCAGCACCCCAGGCAGCTCGTCCAGGTTGGCGATGCCGTGCGTGTGCGCATCCTGCGCATCGAGAGCGAGCAGCACCGCCTCAGCCTCAGCATCAAGCAGGCCATGGAAGGGTCTCTTCTGGATGAGGTTGATGACGAACCCTTTGATCCGGACGGAGACGAGCAGGGACCTGAAACCTACCTCTACTAGAGCCCAAGGCCCGCTCAGAGGACGGCCTCGCCGCCGCCGATAGGCCCGGCTCGCTGCCCGCGCTCGCCTCGCGCTGGGCGAGCGCCGCTCACCCAACCCACCGTGCCGAGAGAAGCCAAGATGGCCAAACGAACGACCCGCAAAACCAGCCGCGCCGCCAACGCGCCCCAGATCACCTGGAGCGACGTGGCGTCCTGGCTGCTGCGTCGGCAGGTCATCGGCATCCTGCTGGCCACGCTGGGCGCCATCACCTTTGTGACTTTGCTCTCCGGCGACCAGGGCAAGGTCAGCGCTGCCTGGGCCCTCTTCCTGACCCAGCTCTTTGGCATTG
Source organism: Anaerolineales bacterium UBA1429 (assembly GCA_002329325.1). Lineage (GTDB taxonomy): Bacteria > Chloroflexota > Anaerolineae > UBA1429 > UBA1429 > UBA1429. Next base: position 68,881 of record DCTX01000070.1, on the reverse strand, counting down.
GCGCGTACCCCGTCTCGCTGCTGGTGTTGATCGGCGGCATGTTGCTGCTCTTCTACGGCGCCCTGGAGCGCCCGCTGACCGTGCGTTGGCAGACCATCGTCGGCCTGGAGATCGTCTTCTTTGCGCTGCTGGGCTTTATCCACGTGATCAGCCCCGCCAACCCCCTCACCCTGGCGCAGAACGGCCTGCGGGGCGGCTACATCGGCTGGACCCTGTGGCGGCTGACGGTGCCCCCCCTCGGGCGCACGGTCGGCGCGCTGCTGTTGGCGCTGGCTGCCCTGGGCGGGCTCTATCTGGCGACCGGCATCCCCTGGCGCATGCTGGCCTGGCGGGCCCATTGGGCCCTGGCGTTGGTGGGCGTCCGGATGCGCCGGCTCATCGCCGCCCGCCGGGTGCGCGCCGTGGTGCAGCGGCCTTCGGCCCATCCCCTGACCCACCCCGCCCCCGCCCGAGAGGAGGCCTCGCGCCCGAGCCGGCGCCGTTCCGCCGAAAGGCGCCGCGCCGCCGCCCCGCAGCCGGTGCCCGTCTCTGTGGATCCCAAGGCCCTGCCTCCCATCGAGATCCTGATCTCGGACGAGGCCAAGGGCGAGGATGAGGCCGGCACGCGGCTGCGCGCCCAGACCATCGAGGAGACCCTGGCGGCCTTTGGCATCCCCGCCGAGGTGGTGGAATGGAATCGCGGCCCGGCCATCACCCAGTTCGGAGTCGAGCCGGGCTTTGTGGAAAAGGGCGGGCGCCAATACAAGATCCGCGTCAGCAAGATCCTCTCGCTGCAGAACGACCTTGCCCTGGCGCTGGCGGCGGCGCCCATCCGCATCGAAGCCCCGGTGCCCGGGCGCGCCGTGGTGGGCATCGAGGTGCCCAACGACGAAAAGACCATCGTCGGCCTGCGCGATATCCTCTCTTCGGAGCAGTTCACGCGCCTGCGCTCGCCCCTCAAGCTCGGCCTGGGCCGCGATGTCTCGGGCATCCCCGTGGTGGCCGACCTGACCAGGATGCCGCACCTGCTCATCGCCGGCAGCACCAATTCGGGCAAGAGCGTCTGCCTCAACGCCATTATCGTCTCGCTCCTCTATCAGCACACCCCCGAAACATTGCGCCTGTTGCTGGTGGACCCCAAGCGGGTCGAGTTGACCAAGTACAACGGGCTGCCCCACCTCATCGCCCCCGTGATGGCGGACACCAAGAAGGTGGTGGTGGCCTTGCGCTGGCTGATCCGCGAGATGGAGACGCGCTACAAGACCTTCGCCGAGGTGGGAGCCCGCAACCTGGCCGAGTACAACCGCGGCGCCAAAAAGCGCCGCTACGAGCCGCTGCCCATGATCGTCATGGTCATTGACGAGCTGGCCGAGCTGATGCTGGCGGCTCCGGAGGACGTGGAGCGCTCCATCTGTCGGCTGGCCCAGATGGCCCGCGCCACCGGCATCCACCTGGTGATCGCCACCCAGCGCCCTTCGGTGGACGTGGTCACCGGCCTGATCAAGGCCAATTTTCCCGCGCGCATCGCCTTTGCTGTGAGCACCCAGGTGGATTCGCGGGTGATCCTGGATACGCCCGGCGCTGAGAAGCTCCTGGGCCAGGGCGACATGCTCTTTATGGCGCCCGATTCGTCCAAGCTGCAGCGCATCCAGGGCAGCTATGTCTCCGAGCGCGAGATCGAGGCGCTCATGGAGTGGTTCGCGGCCCGCCAGACCGCCGCGCCGCCGCAAACCCTCGCCGCGGACGCGGATGCGGACCAAGAGGACGAGCAGGCGCCCCCCTGGGCCGAGATGTCGGCCGAGGACGACGCCGACGAGGAGCTGCTGGAGCAGGCGGAGAATCTGGTGCGCGAGCGCCAACACGCCTCAGCCTCCTTCCTGCAGCGCCAGATGCGCATCGGCTACCCCCGGGCGGCCCGCCTGATCGACCAGCTCGAAGAGCGCGGCGTCGTGGGCCCCAAGCAGGATGGCGGGCGCTCGCGAGAGGTGCTCGTGGGCGATCCGGCCGAGTCGGACTCGGGCGGGGGCGAGGCATGATCCGCATCGGCACCAGCGGCTTTGGCTATCAGGATTGGGAGGGGCCCTTTTATCCGGAGGGCCTGCCCGAAGGCGACCGGCTGGCCTTTTACGCCAGCGAGTTCGACACCGTCGAGATCAACTACTCCTACTATCGGGTGCCCACCGCCGGGGCTCTGGCGGCCCTCAGCGCCAAGGTGCCGCCCGGCTTCCTCTTTGCCATCAAGGCCAACCGGGGCATGACCCACGAACGCGAGGAGAGCGCCTCTGTGAGCGCCCAGTTCTGTGAGGCGCTGCAGCCCTGGGTGGAGCAAGGGCGCCTGGCCTGCGTGCTGGCCCAGTTCCCCTCGCGCTTTCAGTGCACCCCCGAGAATGTGGATGCCCTGCGCACTCTGCGAGATCAACTGGGCGACCTGCCCACGGTGGTCGAGTTCCGCCACGTCACCTGGGTCTCTGGCCGCGTGTTCAGCCTTCTGCGCGGACTCGGGTTCGGCATCTGCTGCGTGGATCAGCCCCGCCTGCCCACCCTGCTGCCCCCCTTTGCCGTGGCGACCTCGGATATCGCCTACCTGCGCCTGCACGGCCGCAACGCGGCCAAATGGTGGGACCACACGGAGGCCTGGGAGCGCTACGACTATCGCTACACCCGCGAGGAGCTCGAGCCCTGGGCCGCCAAGGTGAGCGAGCTGGCCAGCAACGCCCGCCTGACCCTGGTGTACGCCAACAACCATTGGCTGGGGCAGGCCGTAGATACCGCCCGCCAGCTCCGGCTGCTGCTGGGCCTCGGAGATTCTCAGGCATGATCCCCTTCCCCGGACCGATTCGGAGCGGCGTCCCCCCGCAGATCTAGCCCTCCTGCGAGCGATCTGATCGGCGCACGACACCGAGGCGTTTTCGGAGCGTTCGGTTGGTGTCGGTTCGCCCTGATGGTATAATCTGGGGGTAGGGAACCCCTCCGCATCGTGATCAGGAGGTGACCGATGTCTGGACATAGCAAGTGGGCCTCGATCAAGAGGCAGAAGGGCGTCAACGACGCCAAGCGCGGCCAGCTTTTCACCAAGCTGGGACGCGAGATCGTCATCGCCGTCCGAGAGGGCGGGCCTGACCCGGAGGCGAACTTTCGCCTGCGCCTCGTGCTAGACAAGGCGCGGCAGGCCAATATGCCCAAGGACAATGTCGAACGGGCCATCAAACGCGGCTCGGGCGAGAGCGTGGACGGCGCCCAGGTTGAGGAATACACCTATGAGGGCTATGGCCCCCATGGCACCGCCATGATCGTGCAGGCCTTTACCGATAACCGCAATCGCACCGTCTCGGAGATCCGACACGTCTTCTCGCGGTACGGCGGCAACCTGGGGGCCGATGGCTGCGTGGCCTGGATGTTCTCCCGCAAGGGGGTCATCTCCGTCGCCGTGGGGAGCGCCGATCCCGACGAGGTGGCGCTGATCGCCATTGACGCCGGCGCCGAGGACGTGGAGATCAGCGACGACACCGTCGAGGTCTACACCGAGATGACCGACTTTCGGGCCGTGCGCGATGCCCTCACCGAGGCAGGCGTCGAGCTCCTGGATGCCCAGCTCTCCTGGCTGCCCCAGAGCCAGCTCACGCTGGACGAAAAAGAGGCCATGACGAACCTCAAGCTGATGGAGGCGCTGGAGGACCTGGACGATGTGCAGCAGGTCTTCTCTAACCTGGATATCAGCGACGAGGTGCTGGCTACGTACGAGAACCAAGCCGCCTAGCGATGCTGGTCATCGGTCTTGATCCCGGCCTGGCCACCACCGGGTACGGCCTGATCGCCGGGGACGGCCAGCGGCTCGAGATGGTCGACTATGGCGTGTTGCGGACCCCCGCCGGGGCCCCGCTCCCCGAGCGGCTGGTGATGCTGCACGATGCGCTGGCCGCGCTCCTGGAGCAGCACAAGCCCTCGGTGGCGGCCGTCGAGGAGCTCTTTTTCAGCACCAACGCCCAGACCGCCATGTTGGTGGGCCAGGCGCGGGGGGTGCTGCTGCTGACCGTCGCCCAGGCCGGGCTGGAGATCGCCGAGTATACGCCGATGCAGGTCAAGCAGGCCGTGACGGGGTACGGGGGGGCCGACAAGCTGCAGATCCAGCAGATGGTGCGCATGCTGCTGGGCCTCGAGGAGCTCCCCCGTCCCGATGACGCCGCCGACGCCCTGGCCGTAGCGATCTGCCAGCATCACTCGGCGCGGCTGGGCGCGCTCCTGGGCGATTGATCGCCTCCTGAGACAGCGCCGCACTACTATGGCAAGGTGGCTCTGATGATCGCCAGCGTGCAGGGCAGAATCCAGGCGGTACAGACCCAGGCCCTGATCATCCGGGTCGGGGGGGTGGGGCTGCTGGTGCGCGTCCCCGAGAGCGTGCTCGCCGGCGCCCAGGTGGGGCACATCATCGAGCTCTATACCCATCTGTACGTGCGCGAGAGCGAGTTGGCCCTGTACGGGTTCAATACCGAAGAGGAGCTCGAGATCTTTACCACGCTGCTGGGCGTCTCGGGCATCGGCCCGCGCACGGCCCTGGCCGTGCTCTCGACCTTCTCGCCCGAGGTCCTGCGCAGCGCCGTCTCTCAGGGCGACGTGGTGATGCTCACCCGCATCCCCGGCATCGGCCGCAAGACCGCCGAGCGCCTGATGCTCGATCTCAAGGACAAGGTGGGCGTGCCGACCGGCGCGGGGTGGGGCATTGGCCCCATGCGCGAAGGCGATGCCGACGTCATCAACGCCCTCACCTCGTTGGGCTACAGCCTGGGCGAGGCGCGCGACGCCCTGGCCACCGTCCCTGCCGAGACGCAGGCGCTGGACGAGCGCATCCTGGCGGCCCTGCGCTCGCTGGGCGGCGCCTGACGCCGCCTCGATCAGGAGCCTGCCTGAACCAGCCCGAAGAGCAGGTCAGTCCAGTTGGCCGGCACCTGGTGCAACAGGTGAGGCGCCAGCCCCACGGCCAGCAACCCCAGTCCCATGAGCAACACCAGCGCCGCCGGCCAGACTNNAGACTGGCTCGCGACGGCTCTCTGGCGTGGGCGCGATCTGAAAGGCGGCGATACCCAGGCGCGCTATGGTGCAGGCCGGCGCCAGGCCGATGGCCGTCAGCGCTGCCGCCCAGGCCAGATCCTGCAGGCCGATGATGCGGTAGAGGGCTAACCGCGTCACAAAGCCCGCCAGCGGCGGGAAGCCGGCCAGGGAGAGCCCGGCCAGCAGCATGCCCAGGGAGGTCAACGGCGCCCGCCGGAACGCCCCGCGCAAGTCCTCTATCCGATCGCTGCCAAAGCTATGCTGCAGCACCGCCACGCCCATGCTCAGCGCCGCCACCGCCACGCCCCGCAAGATCAGGTGCGTCAGGGCCAGGGCGCTCGTCTCCGGCGTGTTCGACCCCAGCGCCATCAGCACAAAGCCCAGCTCGCTCAGCGCCATGTACCCCAGCGCTCCCCCCATGGTCTGTTGGGCCAAGGCCCCAAAGCAGCCCACCACAAAGGTGGCGATGCCCACGTTCAGAAAGAGGGCCACTTGCAGACCGCCGGAGGCCGGCAGCGCGCTGCCCTGCAGGGCCAGGACCCGCACCAGGATCAGATGCGGCAGGACCACGCCAAACACGGTGCGGGCGATGGAGGAATCGGCGCGATAGATGGGGATCGCCCAGACGAAAAAGGGGAACGCGCCCAGCACGATGCAAAAGCCCGCCACCAGCGTCATCGGGGCGATGGCGCCCGCGCTGACGCCCGGGTTCTCCGTCAGCCAGGCCGCCGCCGCCAGCAGNNAGCAGGATCCCCGCCAGCGTGAGGGCCACCAGGGCGCGCATGCTGATGGGCCGCGGGTCGCCAGGCCGCTGCGGGATCAGCATCACCAACAGCGCCAGGCCCGCCAGCAGGATCAGCATCGCCAGGGTGATGTTTTGCACGGCGAGGAAGAGCAGGATCAGCCCCAGCCCCAGGAGGGTCAGGCTGCCGGCTACGCTGCGCTCCTTCAGAAAGGCCGTCGAGGCCAGAACCAACCCCAACAGGGTCATGACGATGGCGAGATGCCCCCGGATGGCCGCGTCCAGCGCCAGGGTGCGCCCCAACACGATAAAGGGCGGCGTGCCGATCCCCCATAGGGCCAAGAAGGCCACCGCCAGGGCCGTCGCGGCGGCGAGCCCGGCGGCCACAGAGCGCAGGTGGCGAAAGAGCCAGACCGCCGCCGCGCCCACCAGGGGTACCGCCAACAAGAGCAGAATCATGGGGCGACCTCTTCTGTGACGGCCTCGAGCCATCTCTCGCAATTGTAGCTGACCGCCAGCGCGATCAGGATATCGAGCATGCCCAGGATGGCCACCACCAGCAGGCTCGCCTCGAGGGACAGGAACACCGCCTCAAACCCCGTCAACAGGATCAGGCACCCGACGCCGATATGGAGCGGATCGGCGCTCACCAGGGTCAGCGTCGCCCCCACCGTCAACAGCGCAGCGGCCGTCAACACCAGCAGAACGGGCATGTCGGGCAGGGGATAGGTCTTCCACAGGCCAAAGGCCATGAGCATCCCCCAGGCCAGGGCCAGCAGCCGAAAGAGGGGCCCCATGCCCAGCGAGAGCCAGGGCTGCGCCGAGGCAGTCCCGCCATTGGCGGCGCGCCGGCGCGAGAGAGTGCGTTCCATGTGGTTGCCCGTGATGTACAGGATCGTCGAGATCGCCACGCCCAGAGTGGCCCGGATGATAAAGAGGGGCTGCGAGATATCCGGGCTGAGGAGCACGCTGACGAGCACATACTGCAGCATGAGGGGCACCACGAGCATCCGACGGTTGCCCAGGGCCAAGAGCGCGGCCATCACCGCCAGGGTAATGGCCACCTGATAGGTCTCGGCGTTGGCGGTCAACGGCTGCGGCATGACGCCACCTCTCCGCTTGCACGAGGGCGCATCAGACGCCCACCATATAGTAGACCAGGGCGATGCCCCATAGGAGGATCCAGACCAGCGAGAACGAGCCCTCGATGATCTCGAGCCCCTGCCTCAGGATGGCCAACAGCCGATCGATCTGCTCCCTGACCACGGTATACAGCCATTCGGCGTTGATCACCCTGCGGCTGCGATAGAACGGGCGCAGCGAGGGCGCCTGCGCGCTCACCCAGCGCTGGTGCAGCGTCAGCCCCGCCAGCATGGGCGCCAGCACCGCCGCCAGAACCAGGCCCCCCACGGGCGAGGCCCCCGCCGCAAACAGGCGGCCATAGCCCAGGACGCCCAGATCCAGCGGCGCCTGGGGCCACAGGACAGCCATGAGGCCCGGCCCGATCCCCAGGATCACCAGGATCGCCGCCGCCAGGCCCGCCGGCACCAGGGCCACATAGTCCGCCTTGGCCTCGCCTTCCTCCGCGGGGGCATCCCCCGCAAGGGTGCGCGCCTGCGCCCAGGCGGGCACGGCGTTGGCCAGGCAGCCGAGCAGCAACCAGAAGACCAACGTGGCGGCGCCCGATTGCCAGCAGCTACGCACCACCAGCCAGTGGGCCACAAAGCCGAGGGTGAGGGGCAGCCCTCCCAGCGACGCCCAGGCCGCCAGGTAAAGCGGCCGCCCCGGGCGCATCTGGGGCAGCGGCGAGGTCTGGTATACCCTCAGGATCAACAGAGAGCTGAGCAGGTGCAGGGCGATGAGCAGGCTCGCGACCAGACCCAGGTCGGGGTCCAGCAAAGGCGCGAGGAGCGCCAGGATCAACCAGTGGCCCAGCGTATAGGGCAGGGCTCGCCCCGGCCTGCGCTGCAGCGCCCCCATCAGACCGAGGACCGCCAGGAGCACCACCGCGCCCACGGCCACGCCACCCGTCAGCGAGAGACCGGTGGCCTGCAGCGAGAGACCGATCCGCAGCCAGAGGTACAGGCCGGCAACCAGCGACATCAGGTAGGATTCCCAGCGGAGCCGCAGCCCCCCGACCCGCGGCCAGGTCAGCACGCGCAACGCCACCGACGCGGCCAACGCGTTCAGGGCCAGCCCGGGCCGCACCTCCTGCAGCTCCAGGCCTCCCCCCTGCTGCACGGTCACCGCCACAGCGCCCAGGATCAGCAGCCCGCTGGAGAACAGGCCATACCAGATCTCCCAGGGGCCGGGCCTCTCGGCCTCGCCCTCGCGCCACAGCGCCCGCGCCAGCAGAAGCGACACCAGCGGCACGCTCCAGGCCACCGAAAGCGTCAGCAGGTTGCCCGCCGCCAGCACGCCGAGGCAGGCCGCCAGCGAGAGCAGCCGCAGGCTGACATGGGCCGGGGCCAGTGGGCGTCGCCGCCGGGCCAGCTCGCTGGCCAGCAGAAAGGCCAGCAGGGCCGCGGCTACCCACAGACTGAGGGGAGTCCAGACGAGGGTGGGGGCCGCCTCCAGATGGGACAAGGGCCGCGTCGCCTCCAGGCGTGGCGCTCCCTGCAGCGCCACCACCAGGACGCCCAGCGCCGTCAGGCCGATGATCCCCACATAGAGCCAGCGCCGCAGGGGCAGCCGCGCATGGGAAAGAAAGCCCCAAGGGCAGAGCATCGCGCCGACAACGGGGATCAGGATCGGCAGCAAGGGGGCCAAAAGCACGTTCTCCACCCTTCTCGTGGGTGATGGGTAGGCGATCCCCCGGCGCGTTCACGGGCCAACCGATTCCACGCGCCGGGATCAAGGTCTGACCCAGCCGACGCCATCATCCAGGCAACACGTCCCAGGGCTGGCCGTGGCCTCCCTGGGGGGAGCAAAGGCATGGCCGATGCCCTCGCGCCTAGTGTTGCATGATCAGCTGGACATCCGGCTTTTCGATCAGATAGAGGACGCCGCCGGAGAGGAGCATGGACGCCGCCGTGGTGACCAACAGGCTCACGTCGATCTCCGTCGTTCCCTTGGGCACCACGTTGCTGAGCAGAACCAGCAGGCGGACGATGATGCTAAAGCCCTGCACGAACACAGTGGCCACCCGCGCCCAGTCTCGCAGGCGCAAGAGGTTGAACGCCAGCAAGCCAAACACCGCCACGATCGCGATTCCAATAGGCAGGCTGACCGAGACCAGCATATCAGGCGGCAGGATGATCACCGCGATGACCTGCAGCAAGGCTACCACCACGAGGCTGGTCGGCACACGTCGTTTGTCCATCTGCTATGCCCCTCCAAGAGCTTGGGCAGATTATAGAGACGGCCAGGTGTGATGTCAAAGCGCGAACTACGAGGGCGTCTCCGCCACCCTCAGAGGCGCCGCAGCCGCGCCGCCAGGACTCGATCGCGCAGGAACATCTCGATATCGCTGCGCTGATCCAGCAGTTGCGCGATCTCCTGATCGGTCACCAGGGCCAGGCATACGCCATCGCGGGTGCCGGAGGCGAGCTGCAGAGCCGAAGGGATGCACGAGGCCAGCACGAACACCAGGCTGAGGTTCAGCTCGTGGGCGGCCGCCAGCGGCTCCTCCACCAGCGCCTCGGGATCGCGGACGTTGGGCTGGCACCAGACCAGGGCCGCCGGCTGGAAGCTGTTCCAGTACTGCCCGCCGGGCGCGCGATCGTTGATGGAGAGGATGATATAGGGTCTGCCCTCGCCGTTGGCTACGTCTTCGTACAGGGAGAAGGCCGGCACCGTGGTAAAGAGCGCCTCGGCAAAGCCCTCCCACGCCGGATCGCGGCGATAGCACCCGTCGCCGTTCAGGGCCTCGCGCCGCAGATGGCCCAGCCGCTCAAAGAGCGCCGCCCGCGTCGTCAGGCTCGTCTCGTCCAGCGAGGCGAGCTCCTGGCCCTCGTAGTAGTGGGCCAGGGCGCGGGCATAGAGCCGGTTGCGCACCGCGCAGGGCTGGGTCGGCCGGATGGCCCCGATCATCTCCAGCGAGGCCAGGATCGGGTTGTTGCGGCTAAAGGGGATGCGTTGTCTTTCCACCACGATGCTGTACAGGCGACGGCGGGCCGCCGGCATGCTCTCCAGCTCGTGCAACAGGTGCCGGATGTTGTCATCCTCCACCAGGAGCTGCGAGGCCGCCCAGCGCACCCTATCCACGGTCACCTGCTCGATGCCCGCCTCCTCCAGCACGGCGCATAGGCGCACCGTCAGGTAGGGATGCCCCCCCGTCAGGGCATAGACGGCCTCGGCGGCATCGCTCGCCACCGAGGCGCCCAGCAGCTCGAACCGGCTCACGATCTGGGCCACCTGGGCCGCATCCAGGTCGTCCAGGTAGATCTTTTCGCAGATATTCAGCGGCGAGTTGGTGCCAAAGGTCAGCCCGTAGAGGTCCACGGCGCCGCTAAAGATGAACAGGTACTTGACCAGGTAGCCCGTCATCCCGCGTCCCTGGGTGAACACGGTGCGGATGGTGTTGAAAAAGACGTCCGAGACCTCGGCGGAGAGGGCGCCCACCTCGTCGATCAGCAGCACGATGCGCGGCAGGGGCACGATCTTGGCCAGGCCATAGAGGAACTCGACGAACTCGACCGAGCTCTCCACGGGGGCTGTGTCGGGCAGGGGCAGGTCGTCGCCCAGCAGGGCCCGCAACTCGCTGATCAGCCGGAAAGCGACGAAACGAAAGCAGGCATGCACATCCTGGCCCCGCAGCACCGAGAGATCAATGAACACGCAGGCATAGATATCCTGCAGCAGCCCCATGAGTTGCAGCAGGAGCGTGGTCTTGCCCGTCTGGCGGGCGCTGAGCACGGCGATGTACTGGCTCACGGTGGGCTGCTGCGCCAGGCGCAGGGCGCGGCGCAGCTCGGCCCGATCCACCAGCAGGTCGCGATCCTCCGGCAGGCGCAGGGGCCCCCGCGTCTTGAAGAGGCCGAGGCGCTGGCCCTCTGGACCCGCGCCGGCCTCGCCCTCCAGCACCTGGCGGCGGCACTCTGGCTCGGCCAGCGAGGGCCGGCGCGTCCAGAGTTGGCCGCTCAGCGACCGCAGGAACAGCACCGGCGCTGCCCAATTGGCCGTGTGCGGGACGGCGGTATCCATAGCGATGCGCCCCTCGGCCACGCACTCATCCACGGTGCGCCCTGCCACCAGGGTGCGATAGAACGCCTTGGAGAAGGCGATAGCGACGCGATCCTCGATGGGCCACTGCATGGCCACTACCGCGGGGATCTCGCAGCGCACCAGGGTGGGGGCCAGGCCCGCCCAGATGCCCCGCGCCGTCTCGCAGGCATTGAGCACCACCAGGTGCGCGCCATAGCGCCGCAGGAGCCGGGCGACCTCGGTGGCATCCACATGGCTGGCGCGGCGCCGCTCGTCCTCCAGCACCAGATAGCCCTGCTGCTCGGTCAGGTCGTATTCGGCGTGGCCGATGAAATGCACTACGTCGGGGCGGTTCTCCAGCAAGGCCACGTGCAGCTTTTCGCGGGTGGCCTGCTCGCACACGCTCAGGGTGACCAGCCCTTCGCGGGCCAGGGGCTCCACGGCCTCTTGCAGCAAGACGATCTCGTTGCGCCAGTCAATGGGCGATTCATCCACCGGCGAGGCCGCGACGGCCAGCAGCCGCAGCGAGGGCGATTGCCGCAGCGAGGGCGGCGCCGTGTGCAGGCGGATATAGCGCACGATGGAGACGCGCTCGTCGAACACGAGGAAATCGTCGGCCCGCGCGTCGTAGAGTAGCTCCCACGGCAGGCGCGAAAGCTCCCATGACTCGATGTGCAGCCGCAGGCGCAGGCCGCTCTGGCGCTCCCGGGCGATCTGGTAGCTCTCGTACCAGGCCAGCAGCACCTCCTGGCGAAAGACCGCCTCGGAGAGCTGGCGCCCCAGGGCCGGGGCCCGGGTGGGCGCCTCGGCCAGCTCGCGCAGGGCGGTGGTCACATCCAGGGCCAGCGCAAAGGGATAGCGCCGCCCCTCCCCCGAGGGAGAGCGCAGCACCTCGACCACGCCCGTCTGGGTGTGGGGGTTCCATTCGCCGATGCGCAGATCAAAAGAAAGGTAATCCAAGGTGGCAACCATCCGTCGGCAAGAGGTCATCCTGGCAGGCATTATAGAGGGGGGCGCTCGGACGCGTCAACCGTAGGCCCGCGCCATGCAGGGCGATGTCCAAGTCGACCCCATGGCAAAACGCCAATGGCAGATCGCGGACGAGAAGGGCGAAGACGAGCTTCGCCCCTACTTTCTTCTCCTGTCTTTTCCTGTAGGGGCGAAATTGGCATGTATGTGCCGTGTTTACCCAGAGCGGGCCACGCACTCGGTCGGCGAGCTGGATACACATGACATGGCCTTCGAAGCCGCCCTGCCGCGCCATGCAGGGCGCCAACGAATCGCCCGAACTTGGCGCCGGTGGTATAATCTCTCTCACTGCGTTTTGCGCGCGGCAGCTCGCCTGCCGCCCAGCCTAGCGGCCCCCTGGGGGCCAGAGAGCACCCTATTATGCGGATTGATCTTCACGTACATACTTCTCGCTACTCGACCTGTGGGCGCTCGACGCCTGAGGAGATGCTTGCCCGAGCAGCCGAACTCGGCATACGCGCCCTGGTCTTTACCGAGCACAACCTGATCTGGCCCGAAGACGAGCAGGCCGCCCTGCAGGCTGCCTACCCCGCCGTTCGCCTCTATCGGGGCATCGAGGTCACCTCGGCCAAGGGCGACGACTTTTTGGTCTATGGCATCACCGACCACACGCTGCTCGCCTCGGGCATGGAGGACGCCGAGATCATCACCCGCGCCCACGCCCACGGCGGCGCCGTGGTGCTGGCGCACCCCTACCGCTACAGCCCCGAGGCCCCCGAGGTGCTGGATCGCCTCCCCGTGGACGGCATCGAGGTGCTCAGCACCAACATCTACAACTATGCTCACCTGCCCGCCGTGGCCCTGGCCCACAGGCTGCATCTGCCGGCCACCGCCGCCTCCGACGGCCACCACGTGAGCATGCTGGGGCTGTATGCCATGGATACAGACGTGTTGCCGGCAGATGAGCGCGAGCTGGCCGAGCTGGTGCGGGCCGGCGAGATGCGGGTGTGCGTGGACGAGGCCCGCATTACCGCCGAGAACCGGGCGCTGAGCGCCGAGATCCCCGAGATCCTCAACCTCATGCAGCGCGGCTTGAGCGACGGCGAGATCCGTGAGCGCCTCTCAATTTATGTCAATCTGACGGTGATCCAGGGGTTGCGCGCGGGCAAGAATGTGTTGCGCCCCACCCGCGCCGCCCTGCCCCTGCCCCAGGTATGCGCCCGCACCCCCGCCTGATGGCGGGCGGCCGCCCTCACAACCCCTGCCCCACGCGCAAGGCCGGCTCGGGCAGCGTGCGCTCGATCTCGCCCAGCCGGTAGCCCAGGCCCGCGCCCCTCACAGATTCCAGGCTCACCTGGCCATGCCGCCTCCGGTAGAGGCCGGGGTGCACAGCCTCCTCGGGCCGCGACGCATCCGGGTAGAACTGCATGGCGTTGGTCTCCACCCCCATGATGGTGCCGGCGTGCGCCGCCAGCAACACATGGGGGATCTGGGCCAGCATCGGGTTGGTCAGGTCCTGGACCATGAGGCCCATGCCGTGGGCTCGCGCCCAGCAGAGGGAGAGCAGCGCCCCCGTCAGCGTCTTGCAGGTCTTGAGGGCCACCCCCGTCCAGCCCAGCCTCCGGCCCAGGCGGACCATGCGCCAATCGTGGGCGCTCTCGTCCATGAAGAGGGGCTTGCGCGCCGAGACGCTGTGCACCGGGATGCGGTGGGCCTGCAGGTCATAAGGGAAGGGCTGTTCCACATACAGCAGCCGCTCCCAGATGGCCCGATGATCGCGCTCCAGCCGATCCAGGATCTCGTTCACATAGGCGGGCTCGGTTACGGTGCAGTTGAAATCGGCGCTGAGCCAACCCACGCCGTTGGCCAGAGCGATCCGGCCTACACGCACCAACCGCTCCTCGTCCCAGGCGGCGTCGTTGCCGCGCAGCTTGACCTTGAGGCAGCGCAGGCCATCGCGGGCGATCCAATCCGCCAGCAGCACGGGGTAGCCGTCATCGGGCTCATCGCCCGAGAGGTCCTCCGCGGTGAGCGGATCGAGCCCGCCCACCAGATGCCAGGCCGGCAGGCGCTCGGCCCGCGGCGTCAGGTAATCCTGAGGGTAGCTGCCGCGGAAGGAGACGCCTGGCTCGTCGGCCTCGAGCCACGCCGAAAGGTCGCAGCCCATATAGCCCTGGCAATAGGTCTGGAACGTGGGCGCGCCGAGGAGCTGGCCGTAGGCATCGTGCAGCGCCAGATCAAAGGCCGAACAGCACACCAGCGCCGCCAGCCAGGGCATCGGCTCGCGCCCACGGCGCGCATCGTTCGCCTCGGCCAGCAGAGCGGGCAACGCCTCCGCCTGGAATCGCTGCGAGATGGCGATGGGGTGTCCCCAGTCATCCCAGCCGGCCCAGGCGGCGCCCAGGGCCAGGCAGAGCTGCTGCAGGGCGGCCAGACGCTCGGCATAGCCCAGGGCGCTGGGCCAGACCCACTGGACGCTCAGCGGCGTCTCGCCCCAGCCCACGGCGGTGCGCCCTTGCCGGTCGCATACCGCCAGCGCCACCCGCGCGCAGGTCACCTCGGTCAGCGTCTCTGGGCCGAACTTGAGGGGGATGCGCGTCTGGACGGGCATCCAGGTCAGTTGCGCCCCCACGGGGCGGATAGCGACCTCTCCGGGCATCGTGGCACCTCCGGTCCTGTGCGCGCCAGGAGCCTGTCGCTCCGAAACGTGGCCGAGCGGCCGGCCCGTGGCGCCTGCCAGGTGCCGCCAGTCTAGCACAAAGGGGCAGGCGCCGGTACCGGGAGGCGCCCGCCAGCGCCGCCAGTTGCCTACGCCCCGGTGGCGGGATATCATGTTCGCGTCCGCCATCTGCGACACATCGGAGGCGCGCATCATCGGCCCTTCCAACACCATGTCCCACGATCCCGCCCTGCTCAAGAGCCTGGCCCCCTTTGCCGGGCTGGACGGGCCCGCCCTGGAGACGCTGGCCCGGGTGAGCGTCGTGCGGCAACACGATGACGGCGAGATCCTGATGCTGGAGGGCGATGACGACGCGCCCGCCCTGTTCGTGCTGGCCGGCGCGGTGCGCGTCTATCGCACCAACCTGGAGGGCCGCGAGCAAACCCTGATCGTCCTGCGGCCGGGAGAGGGGCTGAACCTGCCCGCCGCCTTTGCCGACGCCCCTTTGGCGCCCTGCAGCGCCTGCGCCCTGGGGCCCACCCGGGTGCTGACCATCGCCCTGGCTGACCTGAGGGAGGCGGTGCGGCGCTGGCCAGGCATCGCCCTGGCCCTCTTGCGCCACCTGAGCAACCGGCTGCAACACCTGACCGGCCTCACCTACGACTTGAGCCTGCTCAGCGTGCGGGCCCGCCTGGCGCGCTTCCTCCTGGCCCAGAGCCGCGAGCCGGAGGAGCCGCCCATCCGCTGGACCCACGCCCAGATCGCGGCGCGCATCGGCACCGTGCGCGTGGTGGTCAGCCGCGCCCTCTCCGCCCTGGCCGACGAGGGCCTCATCCGCCTCAACCGCCAGCGCATCGAGATCACGGATCCCGACGCGCTGGAACAGCTCGCCGAGGAGTAGCAGGTGGTCCATATGGGCGATCCAACGCTCCCGTGTAACCTGGGTCACAGCGCCGCGCCCTCTTGCCTGTCATCCTGGGGGCAAGCGAGGTAAGCATGTCTGAACGAGCCCTGCCCACCCTGTATCCGAACCGCTGCACCGCCTGCGGCCTGTGCCTCACCGCCTGCCCCGAAGGCGTGCTGGCCCTGCAGGATGGCTGCCCTATCCTGGCGCACCCGCAGAATTGCACCTATTGCGGCGCGTGCGAGTGGATCTGCCCGGCAGAGGCGGTGGAGCTGTACTATGAGATCGTGGGCTCGGCCGACCAGGGCTTGCCGGCAACCCACCCTGCCGAAGGAGAGACAGCATGAGCGACGCCGCCCTGATCAAGAACATCCCCCTGAGTGAGGCGCTGGATCTGAGCGCCCTGGTGACCTATCAGCCCGGCCAGGTGGTGAGCCGCACCCTGGCCCAGAACGACGCCTTGAGCATCACCCTGTTCGCCCTGGACTCAGGCGAGGCCATCGGCACCCACACCACCCCAGGCGACGCCCTGGTCTATGTGCTGGATGGCGTCGCGCTGCTAGAGATCGGTGGGACCCGGGTGCCCACGGCTGCCGGCCAGGCGACGGTGATGCCTGCCCACGTGCCCCACGCCCTCTATGCCGAGGAGCGCTTCAAGATGCTCCTGGTGGTGGTGAAGGAGAGGTAGCGGAGGGCCTTGCCTCGCGGCCCGGCGCGCGCTAGACTGGGGCCGCTGAGCCATTCGACCTGCAAGGGGGCAATGCCATGACCACCTCTCGTGAACGCGTCCGCGCCGCGCTCGACCATCGCCAGCCCGACCGCGTGCCCCTGGATCTGGGCAGCACCGCCGTCACCGGCATCATGGCCTCGGCCCTCTATCGGCTGCGGGCCGCCCTGGGGCTGGAGCAACGCCCCGTGCGGGTGCACGAGCCCTACCAGATGCTGGGGCGCATGGACGACGACGTGCTCGACGCCCTGGGCGTGGATGTGATCGGCCTGCAGGATGACGCCACCATGTTCGGCTTTCCCGCCCGCGATTGGCAGCCGTATACCCTCCACGATGGCACGCCCGTGTGGGTGCCGGGGCTGTTCAACACCGAGCCCGCCGCCGATGGCAGCCTCTACCAGTATCCCCAGGGCGACCGCACGGCGGCCCCCTCGGGGCGCATGCCGCCCGATGGCTACTACCACGACGCCGTCGAGCGTCAGCAGCCCGACGCCGAGGCCCACCTGGACCCCGAGGAGTGGGTGCGGGATATGTATGCCGTCTACACCGACGAGCAACTGCGCCTCCTGGAGGAGCGGGCGACGGCGCTCTACAACAACACCAGCCGGGCGATCCTGGGGAATTTCGGCAGCGCCGGGTTCGGCGACATCGCCCACGTGCCCGGCCTGACCATCCGCGAGCCCAAGGGCATCCGCGCCGTGGCCGATTGGTACATGGCCACCGCCCTGCACCCGGAGTACATCCGGGGCATCTTCGACCTGCAACTCGAGATCGCCCTCAAGAACCTGGAGCTGTATCATCAGGCGGTAGGCGACAAGATCGTGGCCGTCTTCCTCAGCGGCACCGACTTTGGCGCCCAACACGGACCCTTTATCGCGCCCCGGGCCTATCGCGAGCTGTTCAAGCCCTATCACCAGGCCGTCAATGCCTGGGTCCATGAGCACACCCCCTGGAAGACCTTTTACCATAGTTGCGGCTCGATGGTGGCCCTCTACGACGACATGATCGAGGCGGGGGTGGATATCGTCAACCCGGTGCAGATCTCGGCGGCGGGCATGGAGCCCCAGGCGCTCAAGGAGCGCTGGGGCGAGCAACTCGTCTTCTGGGGCGCCGGGGTGGATACCCAGCACGTCCTGCCCTTTGGCGCGCCCGATGAGGTGGCCGAGCACGTGCGCGAGAATGTGCAGGTGCTGGGGAAAGGCGGCGGATTCGTGTTCACCGCCGTCCACAACATCC
Organism: Anaerolineales bacterium UBA1429; assembly: GCA_002329325.1. GTDB lineage: Bacteria > Chloroflexota > Anaerolineae > UBA1429 > UBA1429 > UBA1429. Next base: position 51,474 of record DCTX01000070.1, on the reverse strand, counting down.
AGGCCACCGTGCCCACCGAGAACCTGATCGCCCTGTTCAGCGCGTTCAACGAGGCGCGCTGAGCGAGGCACGGCGTGAGTCGCCGCAGACGACACGCGCCAGGCCGGCCTCGGCTCCAAAAGAACCGAGGTAAAACGTAAAATACTAGGGGCGAAGAAGAGCTTCGCCCCCGCCGAGCACTGCATGTCACTGCCACCTTGCCCTGGGAGGGCCCCAGAGGCTGCCGTGGCATGGCGGCCCCTCTCGTTGACGCGCCAAGCGCTATCGCCTATAGTATCTGCGATTTACGCTCACCGCTCTGCCCACGCTCTGGGCATCAGGCGAGCACAGTTCAGCGCCCGGCCACGTTGGCCGGGGAAGGTCGCGTATGGAACTGGCAGCCCGTGAGAGCAGCGCCCTGGAGGGCACCGGCCGTGTGGTGCTCCATCTGTCCAAGGGCAGTACCTGGGTGCCCCCTATCGGCGCCGCCGTGCAGTTGCAGGCCGGCGCGCGCCTCTGCGGCGCATGGGTAGAGGCCGTGGAGCCCGGCGACGATGCCCTCGAAATCGACAAGTACCTCCGGCTCTACCTCCGGGTGCGCGAGGGTCAGCCGGTTGCCGTCTCACCCCTGGATTGCCCCGAAGCCCAAAGCCTGACGGTACAGGTGCCCTCAGCGTGGGCCCAGGAGGACGGCCTGCGGCTCTTGGGTGACCTGCTGGCGGGGCGGCTGGCCTGGGCCGGGGCCAGGCTGCCCGTATTCACCCTGGGCGGCGCCGTCGTCGTCGTGGAGGTGGCCTCGCTGAGCCCAGGGCCCATCGCCACCATCGGCCTGGAGACCCGCTTCAGCCTGGCCATCGAGGCGGGAGAGCCCCCCGATCAAACGGCAGGCGTCGGGTATGGCGATATCGGCGGGTTGGGCCGCGAGCTGACCCGCATCCGCGAGCTGATCGAGTACCCCCTGCGCGCCCCCGAGGCCTTTGCCTACCTGGGCATCTCGGCGCCCCGAGGCATCATCCTGCATGGCCCCCCGGGCACCGGCAAGACCCTCATCGCCAGGGCCCTCAGCAACGAGGTGGGCGCCCAGTTCTACTCGGTGCGCGGCCCCGAGCTCCTCTCCGCCTTTTTCGGCGAGAGCGAGCGCCAACTGCGCGATCTGTTCGAGCGCGCCCACGCCTCGGCGCCGGCCGTCATCCTGATCGACGAGCTGGACGCCCTGGCCCCCAAGCGCGAGCAGACCCAGGGCGAGGCCGAGCGCCGCCTGGTGGCCACCCTCCTGGCGCTCATGGATGGGCTCACGGAGCTTCGGGGCGTGGTGGTGATCGGCACCACCAACCGCATCAACGCCCTGGATCCCGCCCTGCGCCGCCCCGGCCGCTTTGAGCACGAGATCCACATCGGCGTGCCCGACGTGCAGGGCCGCCGCGAGATCCTGGCCATCCACACCCGCCGCATGCCCCTGGCCTCCGACGTGGCCCTGGACGATCTGGCCCAGCGCACCCCCGGTTTCGTGGGGGCCGATCTGGCCTCCCTCTGCCATGAGGCGGGCTATTGCGCCCTGCGACGCACCCACTCCCCCGAGGCCATTGAGAAGGGCGATATCCACGTGGACGAGGCGCTGCGGGTCTGCGCCGCCGACTTTGTCACGGCCCTGGGCGCCATCCGCCCCTCGGCCCTGCGCGAGGTCACGGTGCAGGGCGCCCGCGAAATCACCTTCGACCAGGTGGGCGGGCTGGACGAGGCCAAGCAGCTCATCATCGAGGCGGTGAGCTATGGCCTGCACAAGGCGGCGGCCTATCGCCAGGCGGGCATTCACCCGGCCAGGGGCCTGCTGCTCTACGGCCCGCCCGGCACCGGCAAAACGCTGCTGGCCTATGCGGCGGCCAGTCACTGCGGCGCCAACCTGATCGCCGTCCGCGGGCCCGAGGTGCACTCCAAATGGTTCGGCGAATCGGAGGAGCGCATCCGGTTCGCTTTTGCCAAGGCGCGCGAGGTGGCGCCCGCCATCATCCTGTTCGACGAGGTGGATGCCATCGCGCCGATCCGGGGCCGCGACGCCCAGGGCGTCACCGATAGCGTCGTGAATCAGCTCCTGGCCGAGATGGACGCCGCCAGCGGCCAGGACAACGTCTTTGTCATCGCCGCCACCAACCAGGCCAACCTGCTGGACCCCGCCCTCTTGCGCCCGGGCCGCTTTGACCTGCAGATCGAGGTGCCCCTGCCCGACGAGCGCGCCCGCGAGGAGATCCTGGCCGTGCACCTGCGGCCCATGCCTGTGGGCGAGGGCGTCAGCGCCGCGAACCTGGCGCGCGCGACGGAGGGCTTCTCTGGCGCGGACATCGCCGAGGTGTGCCGCCGGGCCGCCCTGTATGCCCTGCGGGCCGTGGGGTTCGAGCCCGACGAGCACCTAACCGTCTCGGCGGAGCACTTTGAGCAGGCGGTGCGCGAGGTCGAGGTGCACAAGAAGCAGTTGCGCCCCCGGCAACTGGGCTTTCGCCTGCCGGGCGCGGAGGAGTAGGAGGGTCCCATGCGCGATTGGTTGGCGCGAATCCTGGGGCGCGAACCTGCCTCGCCTGCGCCAGAGCCGCGAGGGGCCGCCAGAGACGAGACGGGCATCTGGCAGGCGGCCTTTGAGGATGCCCGCTTCCTCAACGACGCCCCGCGTCGCCTGCAAGAGGTCCAGAGCCAGATGCTCAATCATCTGGGCCGGGCCTACCAGGCCCACGAGCGCCTGAGCCGCCAGTACGCCAATTTGCTGCAGGGCATCGTGCAGGCTACGGACCTGTGCGAGGGCCTGCGCCTCGACGACCAGGCCACCGGCGAGTCTCTGGGCGCCGTGCAGCGCACCCTGCTGGACCTCCTGGCGACCCACGGGATCCTGCGCTGGGAGTGCAAGCCGGGCGACCCGCTGGGCGAGGGTTGCGAGGTGGTGGGCGTGGAGGAGCGCGACGACCTGCCGGCGGATGTCATCGCCAGCGTCGTATCGCCGGGGTACCGGCGGCCCAACGGCGAGGTGCTGCGCCGCGCCCGGGTGACCATCAGCCGCGCCCCGGCGCCCCCGCCGGCCGAGGCGCCGCCCACCCCAGCGGCCGCCGCCCCGCCTGAGGAGGCCAGCCCCGAGCCCCAACAACGAGATACAGACACCCATGAGGAAAGGGAGAGCGCGCAGCCATGACGACCATCGGCATTGACCTGGGCACCTACAACTCGGCCGCCGCCTGCGCCCAACCGGGCGGCCAGGTGATGATGATCGAGAGCAGCTATGGCCGCACCTGGCAGGGGGCCGTGTTTCCCTCCTTCGTCAAGCTGGACGCCCTGGGCAACGTGCAGGTGCTGGGCGAGGAGGCGCGCCAGCAGATGGCCGTCGCGCCGCAGCAGGTGGTATGGGGCGTCAAGCGGCTCATCGGCCGCTCGTACCGTGAGGTGGAGGCCGAGCAGCGCCGCTTCCTCTATCCCCTGGCCGAGGCCCCCGATGGCGGCATCGCGATCCCCGTGGGCGCGCAACGCTACAGCCCGGAGGACATCTCACGCCTCATCCTGGCCTGGATCAAGCGCGAGGCCGAATCCCCCGCGAACCCCTTTGTGGTGGGCCAGGTGGAAAAGGCCATCATCACCCACCCGGCCTACTTCAAGAGCGAGATGGTGCGCCTCACCCGCGAGGCGGCCCGGAGCGCCGGATTCTCCGAGATCGAGCTGATCGCCGAGCCGGTGGCCGCCACCCTGGCCTACGGCCTGCAGCTCGACCCGGCGCGGCCCCAGTTCGTCATGGCCATAGATTGGGGCGCGGGCACCCTCGATATCGTCATCACCATGCTGCAGTCGGTCCGGGGGCGCCCCGTGGTGGACCAGGCGCGCCCGGCCAGCGGCCACGTGCAGCTTGGGGGCATCGACATGGACGACGCCCTGCTGGCCCAGGCCATCTCCGTCTATCACCTGGATGAACTCACCCCGCTGGTGGACCGCCTGCGCCAGGGTCTGCCGCTGGTGGGGGTGGACGCCACGCTGCTGCGCAACCTGGGCGAGCTGCGCTTGCGCATCGAGCAGGCCAAGATCCGCCTCTCCGAGGTGCCCACCGCCTCGGTGGATACCCCCTATCGAGGGCGGCCCCTCACCGTCCAGATGGCGCGCTCGCGCCAGGACGCGGCCGGTCGCGGCGGCGACTGGGTGATCCTGGAGGAGGCCCTGGCGCCGCACCTGGAGCGCCTGCGCAGCCATATCTGCTTCGCCCTGCAGGAGAACGGCCTGGCCCCCGAGGAGATCGATCACGTGCTGATGATCGGCGGCCCGATGCACATGCCCTGCGTGCGCCGCGTGATCGGCGAGGTGTTCGCCCGCAACGACGCGGTCTGCCGTGAACTGGAGCAGATCGAGACCCAGGGCTTCCCCGTCAGCCCCATGGAGTGCGTCGCCCAGGGCGCGGCCCTCTACGGGCAGGAGGTGGTGGAGGCGCCCCCTAACCAGCTTCCCTACCACTATGGCCTGGCGTTGCGCACGCCCTGGGGGGCCTATCAGGGCAAGGTGCTGCTGGAGCGGGGCCGCATGGTGCCCTGCGAGGGCAAACTGGAGGGGCTGACGGCCCACGGCCAGCCGGGCGACGCCATCCCCGTCTCGATCTACACCTGGGAAGTGGGGCCCGATGGGGGCTACCAACTGATCGGCGATTTCCGCTTCTCGCCCGCCTTCGACACGCGGGGCGTGGCCCGCTTCACGGGCGTGCTGCGGGCCGACCAGCACGGCGTCGTCAGCGCCCTCTGGAGCGACATGCGCGTCAGCGGCGCGCCGCTGCGCCTGGAGGGGCTCAACGAGCTCCGCGGCGAGCCGATGCCCGAGCCGATCGAGATCCAGGAAGTGGACCTGGCCACCCTGATGGGCCAGTTGCAGAGCCAGGGGCTCTCGGAGCAGCAGATCCGCGACCAGCTGCAGGAGATGACCCAGGAGGGGCAGCTCAGCGACATCCCCGCCGAGAGGGTAGAGGCCACCAGGCGCGCCAGCGAGAGCCTGCTGAACCTGGCGGAGAGCAGCATGCGGCGCAACCCTCGGCTGGGCGACGACCCCCAGCTCGCCGAGGCCATCGCCGGCCTGCGCCGGGCGCTGCAGCGCCTGCCCCGGGGCAGATCGCCCTACCCGGTGTGGGCGGCAGTAGCCCACGGCGCCGAAGAGCTCTTTTTGCCGTTGGAGCGGGCGGGCGTGCTCTCCAAAGATAGCATCCGCACCCTGCGCGGCGAGCTGAGCGGAGGGGACAAGTGAGCGAGAAGCAGGGCCTTTCGGACGAGCGCGCCGCCGCGAGCCCTGCGGCCCATGCCCTGGCCCAGAGGATCGCAGCGGGAGACTACTACGAGGCCCTGGGGATCTCGTCGGACGCGACTGGCCGCGAGATTCTGGCCGCCCTGATGCCCCGCCGCCGCGAATTCCCCGGGCTCGACCAGGAGTGGAACGCCATCCACACCTCCCTCACCCAGCAGCGCGCTCGCTATGACGCCGCGCGGTCCATCCGCGACGAGATCGTGGATGACCTGATCCGCCACTATGACAGGGGCGTATCCGAGCATCTCTCTCGCCAGGCGGTCTGGCAGCAGCTCTGGGACCCGCAAGACGTCGACGCGCCCCTGGCCCTCCGCAAGGCTCAGGTCATGTCACAGGCGCAGGCCTGGCAGCATGCTGAGGAATCCCTGGCCCGGGCGCGCCAGGCCCTCTCCGCCGAGTTCGGCCAGGAGATCTGGCCCCTGCTCGATGCGGGCACCAACTGGCAGCAGGTGCGTCGCAACCTGCCGGACCTGCCCCAGGCCCTGGAGGCCTTTGCGGAGCAGTTGCCCACCAGCGGCCGCGAACTGGCGTCCAAGCTGCCGGAGATCGAGATCTCGGCCCAGGAGGCGGCGGAGAACAAGGCGCAGCGGCTGCAGGTGTATCGCCAGGCTTGCCCCACCTGCCAGGGCACCCGCCGCGTACAACGCAGCCTGCAGCAGGCTTGGCGAGAGAATGTCGCCTCCGAAGCGCGCACCGTGCAGGAGCTATCGGAGGTAATACGGCGCTACCAGCGTGGGCTGGGCGCCCTGCCCGATGCGGCGGTCTCTGTGCCCTGCCCCGATTGCACCCACCAGGTGGTGTTCGAGGTCCCGCCCGGCATCCAGAGGGGTTGGGTGCTGTGTGGCAAGGATCCGGCGGGCGAGCGCCACTTTGCCCGCCTGGCGGGGATCCAGGCGGCCCCCGCGCCCCAGGTCGCCTCCGCCGACGAGCCCCCCGCCGAACGCCCCATGACCCTGCGCGACAAGATCATCTGCGGGCTCATCATCCTCGTCTACTGCGCCGGGTTCTTTGGGCTCCTGGCCGTCTTTACGGATTGGCTCAAGCCCCAGGCCGCCCCGGCCTCCTCCATGACGGCCACGGTGCGCTTGGTCATCCTCGCCGCCGGCGCGTTTCTGCTGTGGTTCTGGTATCGCAACTCTCGCAGGCGCTGAGGGCGTAGGCCTGATCGCAGCGTTGCCTCGGCCGCTTCTCCGGGTGGTCGCCCATGCTATGCTCTGTGAGTCGAGAGACTCGTCATCTCCCTGCCTGGAGCGGTCCGGGCAGAGGGGGCAACCAAGCACGCCCTCGAACCGCCTGCGGAGCCGATCAGGCGCCATCCCTAGAAGGGCGCAGCGATTTGGCAAAAGGCCGCCGCCTGAGGACAATAGGAGCTGGCAGGCAGCACCGCGCGCCGCCCGCCCATGCGCCCGCCCCGGTAGCTCAGACGGATAGAGCAACTGCCTTCTAAGCAGTGGGTCCCGGGTTCGAATCCTGGCCGGGGCGCTAGATGTAGTAGTCGTGTTCTCACGCGCTACTAGATGTAGTAGCGCGACCTCGCTCTTACCCCACTGGCACAGCGCGCCGAGGTTGTACGGATGCTGCATCGGACGGCTTGACGGAGCTCCTTCACTCTCGCGCGATGGATCGATCGTGGTTGCCGTGTTGACTACAAGACCAATCTTTGGGCCCACACTCACCTTCACGCGTCGAAGAACACAGCACCCCTGCGAGCGAGCGTCGCGGCAGGCTCACCCCTCGCCAGTCCCCAATCACTGACTTCTCACTTGATCTTCTCAACCCGTGCTGCCCAGCATGCTGCCCTCCAGATGTCGTCTTCTGCCAAGCGGTTCTGACGGGCGAGTCTCTCATCCTGATCGTCTGATCGCGTGTCGGCAACAGACTCGCCCACCGTCGTTGTCCTCCACCTAGTGTGCCAGGTGTCGATGCACAAGCTGCTCGCACCCGAGCGGAGGCTGGGTATAGCCGCTGCAGTACACTCGGAACCGATCAGAAGGAGATCCAGCACAGGGAGGGACTCTGCAAGGGGCCTATCCTTTTCTCCGTTTGGCGCGAGGCATGCGGCGCTGCGGTCATCGGTATTCCGGGTGTCAGTGCGACTGTAGTTGTCGTACCTGAATGCTATGCTAGAACCATGCTGCCCCTGATGCGCCAGCGAACATGAAGCGCGCAGATCTCGGCAGAGGGACGATTGTGGGCGGTGCGGCGAACTGCGCTCGCCTCTTGATGAGCGAGACGCACGCGGAGGGCTCAGCACAAGCCGTAGGAAATCGCTCGGTGATGCCTATCGCGTCACACCGCTTTCGGATTGACGCGAGCCACGCCCCAGATGTAGTATATCGTGGAGGTTGCCTTCTACTACCTGTCGCGTTCGCACGGACGTGCCGCAAACCGCAATCACGAATCGATTCTACTTCAGGCTGGTGAGCATGCCATCTGTCCCCGTTCGCTTCTCTGGTCATCAATCCTTCTCCTTGCGGAACACTTGGATCACCAAAGGGGTGGCAGAGTGTGCCAAACACCCCTCCATTTTCCGAGAGCCAGATGCTCTCGTAGTTCTGGGCGTCGGGAAGAACATGGTAGATGCCATCAAGTACTGGTGTCTGGCAACACAGGTGCTTGAGGAGCATCCCGACCAGCGCTTCGACCTGCAGCCAACATCCATTGGGCGCCAACTCTTTGGCCACGAAGCGTGGGACCCGTATCTGGAAGACAAAGGAACTATCTGGCTCCTGCACTGGCTTCTGGCCACGAACAAAGCTGTGGCAACCACTGCTTACCTGCTCTTCAACGAGTTCGCTGGACAGGAGTTTGGGCGTACGGAACTGGAGGAGTGGGTTGCCAGGAAGGCGGCGTCGCTTGGCGCAGATGTCGCCAGCACAACCTTGCGGCGGGACGTGGGTGTGTTCCTTCGCAGCTATGTGGGGGGGCCAGATCGATATGACTCGTCGCTAGAGGACATCATGGATTGCCCGTTGGCCGAACTGGGGCTTATCTACGAAGAGCCCGCCAAGCACATGTATACGTTTGCTCGTGGGCCCAAGGACAGTCTTCCTGATGAAGTCTTTGCTTATGCGCTCTGGGGCTATGCCGAGCACAGGGATGGCCAACGAACGTTCACCTTTGATGAACTGGCCTATCAGACAGGTAGCCCTGGGCGCATCTTCAAACTCGACGAGGCTGCGCTGGCCGAGCGTCTAGAGAATCTCGCAGATCTCACTGATGGCGCTTGGCAGCCCACCGAAACGGCCGGCTACCGACAGATGCTTCTGACTCGTGACATAGACCCCGGGCAATTGCTTGAGCGATACTACACCGCGAGTGTGCAGGATGACGGTCATGCCCGACGCTAGGTCCCTTGCAGATCTATTCACGGTCGCAGAGAGGTTTCGCCGGTCGGTGCACGTCGCATCGGACTACTCTCGCGGAGAGTCGCTGTCGGGCTACATCATCACCCCCCTGACGCGGGCCGTGCTCATGCGGATCGCCTCGGGCATGCAGAGCGGGGCACGCGGCCGTGCGTGGTCAGTAACCGGGCCCTACGGGGCAGGCAAATCAGCCTGCATGCTGTTTGCTGCCCAGGTCCTGGGCTACCCAGTGAACGACCGCGCGAGAGAGATGGTCCGAGCACAAAATCGACCGCTGTACGACCATCTGAAACGGATATCAGGATGGGAACGAGGCGGGTATGCCGTTGTTCCCGTTGTCGGGAGTCGCCAGCCTCTGGCATGGACTCTGCTCGAAGGGCTCATCGAGTCCCTCAAGTCCTTGGAACCTATCCTGCCCCAGGTTCGGAGGCAGCGCAGATCCCTGCAAGGTGTATTCTCTGCTGCGAGATCTGGCGCCATTCTGCCACCCTCAGAACTGATCTCTGTCTTCGAGGAGACAGCCTCGCAGTTGCAAAGGGCAGATCCCACGATTCTGGGAATGCTCATCGTCTACGATGAGCTGGGCAAATCCTTGGAGTATGCCACGCTGAACCCCGGGCGGGGCGACACCGGCCTCCTGCAGATGCTGGCAGAGGCGGCCACACGCTCTGGAGAGCCTGTCATTGGCCTGATTACCGTTCTGCACCAGGCCTTTGAGCACTATGCGGCCGCCCTCAGCCCGATCCAGCAGAGGGAATGGGCCAAGGTGCAGGGCCGCTTCGAGGACATTGGCTTTCTCGCGTCACCAGGTGAGATGCTCACGCTCGTGGGTGAAGCGATCCAGCCTGTTGTGAAAGACGAGCACTTGGCCAGGGTGATCAGCGCCGAGGTCGACATCGCTTCACAGCTGCAGGTTCTCCCTCGCGATCTGAATGCCCAGGATGCCCGAGCCGTCTTGGCAGGCTGTGCTCCGCTGCACCCTAGCGTTGCCCTGGTGCTTGGCCGCCTGTTTCGTAGCCGCCTGGCGCAGAACGAGCGCTCGCTCTTTGCCTTCCTCAGCTCGGGAGAGCCCTTTGGCTTGCAGGAGTTCCTCCATCAGACGACCTGGTCCAGCAACGGACGCCACCCCTTCTATCGGCTAGACAACTTGTACGACTATGTTGTCAGCGCTCTCGGCAGCACTCTCTATGTGCAGGCTAGCGGAAAACGCTGGGCTGAAATTGAGGAATCGCTCCACAGGTTGCCCAATGAGGCAACGGGGCTGGAGGCTCGCTTGGTCAAGGCCATCGGGATGCTTGGGCTCCTGGGCGATCAACGCTACATGCGTGCCTCGGCCTCAATCCTTGCCTGGGCTCTTGAGGATGGAGCAGTACCCTCCACCCACATTGACGCAGCCCTGGAACGACTCGTGTCCTGGCGAGTTGCCATCTACCAGAGCTTCAGAGATGCCTATGCCCTGTGGCAGGGAAGTGATGTGGACCTGGATGCTCTTTGGGAGGACGGTCTGTCTCAAGTGGAGCGCTCTCGAGGTCTCAGCGAACTGCTACGCGAGACAGACGAGCTGCGACCTTACGTCGCCAAGCGGCACCTTCACGAGACCGGCACTTTTCGCTTCCTGACCCCCTGGATCCTGGATCTCGAGGACTTGGGGCTGGCCGCCGAGCGAGATCTCGGCGATGCCGACGGCGCGCTGGTGTTTGTGCTCCCGCCCGTGGGGACCCTGCTCGACGATGTCACCTCTCGGATCGTAGAGTTCTCAGGGACTCTGCCCTCGTGGCGGAGGATGATCACGCTCTTTGCGGTCCCGCAACACACCGGAGATATCCGCGCGCCTCTTGACGAACTCCAGGTGTGGGAATGGATGGCAGAGAATATACCTGCTCTCGAGGGTGATTCAGTAGCCCGTCGGGAGCTTGCGGCGCGGAGGTCAGCCGCGCAGGAACGGCTGAAACGGGCACTGAGCCGTACGTTCGACCTATCCTCGAGTTATGCATCGTGCATCTGGATTCACCAGGGCCAGCAGCTGCGCTTTCGCTCTGCGCGCGAGCTCTCAACCGTAGTGTCAGACATGTGCGATCGAGCCTATTGCGAGGCCCCCGTTGTCAGAAACGAGCTGATCAATCGCAGGTCGTTGTCTTCCGCAGTAGCTGCGGCAAGGCGAAACCTGCTCGAACGCATGCTCGAATACGGAGATCGCGAGCGCCTGGGAATTGACGGTTATCCCCCAGAGCTGAGCATCTACCTGTCGGTCCTTGAATCCAGCGGCCTCCACCACCGAACAGCAGATGGCTGGGCATTCGGTCCGATCGCCTGTGACGCGGATCGGGGATGCGGCTCAGGCCCCCAAGGCACGCCCGGGGCCGATCCGGCGCGGGTTCTACCCATGTGGCGGGCCATGGATCACTTCCTCGAGACGACCGAGCGAGAGGCCCAGCCGGTCACGGCGCTGTACGCCCTTCTGGCAGGCCCTCCCTATGGCATCAGAGAAGGGCTGCTGCCGATCTACCTGACCGTAGCCCTATTGCGCTGGAAGGGCGAGTTGGCTCTGTACGAGGAAGGCACCTTTGTTCCGCAGCCGGGCATGCCGGAGCTGGAACGATTGCTGCGCGCGCCGGAACGTTTTGCTATACGTCGCTACCGCCAGACAGAAACCCGCTTTCGCATCCTGCATGCATACTGCAAGATCTTTGATCATGACGCAGATCCTGCCCAGGTCAGCGTGCTCTCCGCCGTGCGGCCGCTGATCGCCTTTGCCGCCCGGTTGCCACGCTATGCCGTCCTGACGACCACCCTCAGCCCAGAGACCATTGCCGTTCGGGAGGCGTTGCTCAATGCACGTGAGCCGCAGCCGCTGCTCTTTGAGCAACTGCCCCGTGCCGTCGGGCTGGATCCTGTGGGCCCGGAGGATCTTGACCAGGTACCCATCCTCGAGGACAGCTTGAGGCATTGCCTGCTTGAGCTTCAGGATGCCTATGGAAGGCTGCTGGAACGTGTTCGGCGCGAGTTGTGCGATGCGTTGCTCCTGCCGGCCGAGCTGGACGCCGCGCGCCGGGAGATAGGCCAGCGGGCGCAGGTGATCCAGCCATGGGTGGCCGATCTTGAGCTCAAGCCCTTTGCCATGCGCCTTGCCGACGAGGAACTCGCCAGCCGCGAGTGGCTGGAATCGGTTGCCGCCGTGTTGGTGCACAAGCCACCCAGCAGCTGGAACGACGCGGATGAGCAGCAGTACCGTGCTGCCCTGCGGGGCCTGGCGGGGCGCTTCCGGCGCACCGAGGACATCGCTCTCGAGAGCGCAGACCATGAGCCAACCAGCGCTTCTGAGGGGCCCCTGCGCCTCGGGATCACCAGCGCCGATGGACGGGAGGAGCGTCAGGTGCTTCGCAAACGACCCGAAGACGGGCCGGCGCTGCAAGAGATGGTGACCATGTTGGAGTCAACCCTCAAGCAGGGGGGAGTCGAACGCAGGGTGCAACTGCTGGCCCTGGCCGAGCTGGCCAGAAAACTGATGAGCGACCAAGGGAAGGACAAGCATCATGAGTAGTAGGCGAACGCGCCATATCCTGAGCCTTTCAGGGGGCAAGGACAGCACCGCGCTGGCCATCTACCTGCGCGATCGCATCCCCGAGCTAGAGTACGTCTTTTGCGATACAGAGAAGGAACTGCCCGAGACCTATGCCTACCTGGACCGCCTGGAGGCCTACCTGGGCAAGCCCATCGTGCGCCTCAAGCACGATGGCAGGGGCTTTGATCATTGGCTGGTAGTCTATCGCGGGTTCCTGCCATCTACTCAGATGAGATGGTGTACAAAGCATCTCAAGATCCGACCGTTCGAGCAATACGTGGGCGATGATCTAGTAATCAACTTCATCGGCATCAGATCCGATGAGGACAGGCTAGGGTATATATCTACGAAGCCAAACATTGAGCCGCGATTCCCCTTCAAAGAGGATGGGATCGATAAGGCACGCGTGATGCGTATCTTGGATGAATCCGGCCTCGGCCTTCCCGAGTACTACCGATGGAGATCGCGTTCAGGCTGCTACTTTTGCTTCTTTCAGCAGAAGATCGAGTGGGTTGGCCTACTTGATGCACATCGCGACAAGTTCCTAGAGGCGATGGCTTATGAGAAGATCGGCGACGATGGACAACGCTACACCTGGCAACAGGACGAAAGCTTGGAAGAGCTTTCTCAGCCAGAGCGAATCGCACAGATACGAGCCGAACATCAGGCAAGGATAGAGAGAGAACAGATACGCAGACCCAATAGCACCCTGATGGAGCTTTTTGAGGGGGTCACTACAAACCTGCTAGATGCCCCCTGTACGATATGTAGCCTCTAGATAGAGCCACGGGTTCCGATAGGTGGAAGCAATGACAGCTACACAACTAACTGAGCTCAAGAAGGCCCTTATGCGCATGAGAAGAGGAGCCTCGCGAGGCCGAAACAAACCTCACAAGCTCCTGATGCTTCTAGCTGTTCTGGACCTCTTTGACGAGGGTAGGATGGCGGAGAATCGCATCTACTTCGATCCTGGACTGATCGAGCTCTTTAGAGACTACTTTGATGCCGTGGCCAAGGAAGATGACTGGGCCCAACCGGGACCGCCTTTCTTCCATCTTCGGTCTAGCCCCTTCTGGCACCTACACCCGAGAAGCGGGCGCGAGGCAGAATACGCGGCCCTCACAACGTCAGGAGGAGGCTCTCGACGTATCGTTGACAATGTCGCGTATGCCTATCTCAGTCACGAGATCTACTTGCTGTTGCTGGATGAGGTGCATAGAGAATCGATCAGAGACTTCATACTCGGTACATTCTTCGAGTCCCAGGAGCAGGAGCGCCTTGCGGACGTTGCTCACAGCCACCGTTCAGTGTCGGCTATGGAGAGCTCTCTGGGGCATGGCCAGATACGCGAGAGTTCAGGAGATGACTACGTCACCCGAAGTGCCGCTTTTCGTCGGATGGTCCTTGGCGCGTATGACTATCGATGTGCTGCGTGCGGTCTCAAGATCGTGCTTCCTGACCTTCCATCCCCTGTTGAGGCAGCTCACCTGATTCCGTGGACGGTATCGCACGACGATACACCACAGAACGGAGTAGCCCTCTGCAAACTCCACCACTGGGCTCTCGATGCTAGCCTTATCGCACCTTCGCTTGATCTATGCTGGAAGGTGTCACCTCTGCTTGATGCGAGAAGGGATTCGGAACGCGAGCTTACTCGTCTGGCGGGGCTGAAGATTCTACTTCCCCAAGCATCCCCATACCGTCCCAAAAAGGAAGCGCTGGCTTGGCGACTGAGCAGGATGGCACGGTGATATACAGTTCCAGGATGGAGGTGCACGGAATGGCATTGGAGTCGGAAGATAGGCACTTTTTGATCGACAACGCATCGCCCCCGGAGGTTGAGCTGACTCTGCGCGTAATCACCGGGGACTCCCCGCTGTCAACCGAAGAGCTAAGGCGTGCTCTCAAGGACCGGTGGAACTTCAGGGCACAACGGAACCTGACCTTCACGACTAGACGACTTATTGACCTGGGAGCTGCTCAGATGGTGAGAACAGCATCCGGGAAGCCTGGCTATGTGGTAACTCCTTTAGGAGAGAGGCTGCGCGCTTTTCTGGTGACCGATGCTCCGCTATACAAAGATATCCTGCACTGTCTTCATTACGACGGATTTGATGGCTCATCTTCTGCTAGGAAGGTATTCTGGAGTTATCTCCAGTGCTGCGATATTGTATGGAATCTCAAACGCATGCCGCCCGATGAGGTGATCGTGGCTGAGGTGCAGGCGCGCATTGATGAGCAATATCCGTTGCTGTACCAGGAGCGGGTGGGGGGCAACTTCAACAAAGGAGGGGTAAGCTCAGGGTGGCGCCCCTGGATTCTTCAACTTGAGCCTTCCCCATTTCCAAACAAAGACAGGACGCTCATCCCCCGCGTCGTCACGCGCTATGAACTCGCCCTGCTGGCGCTGGATCGGGTCTATCGGCAGCGGGGGTACCGTTACGGCGACCCGGTGTTGCTGGATGATAGACTCCTGGACGAGATCGCCGCGGTCTTCTTCCTAGATCTGGCCTGTTGCCGAGAGTTGCTAGAGAGAGCGGCCAGGCTCGATCGTGCGCTCGCGCTGCGCAGCACCTTTGCCGGCACCTCGCTCACCCTGCAAGAGCGCTACACCATAGAAAGGTTGTAGCCCTATGAGCCTCTACACCCACTGGCTCAATCTCATCAAGGAGCGTGCAGAGGAATCTTGGCTAACTCCACACCAGAGCCAAGTGTACGTCCGTATCCTCGAGGGCTTGTCCTCTCATCCGTTTGTCAACGTATGCGGTCCGCGTGGTGCGGGCAAGTCGTTCATCGCGCGCTTGCTTGCCAAGGAACGCGGCTATGGGCTCGCGTTCGATCTCGAGCAGGCTCCCGATGGCGCCGAGAACGTTGTCCTTGACGATTCCGCCTACAGAAGGCCCATGCGCCCGCTTTCGCGCGCCAAAGGCTTGGGGCGCGTGATTCTGATGACAGAGCAGCCCATTCGTGAGGCCATGCCCCGCGTTGTGCTGCAGCTAGATGAGTCCGATGTGCGGCAGTTTCTCAGGAACCTCTCGATGTGCTGCGGAATAGACCTGATCGTGACGCAACCCAGCGGAACCGATCTAGGCGAGATCTTGCGACATGAGGCAATTGAAAGGGGTAGATGCGATGTCACTAGGTGATCTGGCCCTGATCCTACACAAGGATCCTGTGATTACGACCTGGGTAGCTGGAGCCTTGGTCTCGACCCCAGAAACGGTCGAGCGAGACTATGCTGCTCATGCCAAAACACACATCCCGCTGGGGAGCACCGGGGAACATGTGGACCGGATCTTTCGCTGGGTAGGTGGCGCGAACAAAGGCGCGTTCGTGGGCGCCGTGTTGGGCGAGTTCGGCGAAGGCAAGACCAGCTTCATGATTCACCTGTGGGAGCAGAGCGCCGCTCAAGGCATCCTCACCGTGCCGCCCTTTGAGTGGGAGGATCTGGAGCAGATTCTGAGCGCAGTTTCAGCCTGGACATCCTACATGCTCAGGGATCGCGATCCAATGTTGGCCCACAAAGCCCGCATGTTGTTCGAGGAGCATCGCCGAACGACCCTTGAGGATACTGCCAAGCGACTGGTCGAGCAGGCAGAGATGGAGTATGAGCAGGCTCTGGCGGCGGCTCAGGTCATGCTGGAGAGCGGCGAGTGGCAGCGGCGTGAACTATCGGCAGCGCGAGTGCTGGATTTTGTGGCAGAGCTGACCGAGCTGGCCAAGCAAGGCGGATACAAGGGACTCCTGGTTTTGCTCGACGAGCCCGAGATCGCTGCCAAAGTGCTGGGCAATGAAGCTGTATCGCACTTTTTCTTCCAGTTGGCTGATGGGCTACATCAGCGTAAGGGCGACTATGGCTTCTTTGTCTCCATGCCGCATACGTTCTATTCAATGGCTGCTGCCCGCTTTGCCTCACTCTCGGCCAGGCTTGCCATTCGTCAGAGTTTCATCAGACTCGGCAGCCTCTATGGCAGTGATTTTGCCTCCGTCCTGTGGGAGCGGTACATGCGCGCATACGAGACCGAAGGGCTCAGCGACGCCATCGTAGATCCGCTTGTGCTGGCGGCGGCCGGGCAGTCGGGGGCATCGTCGCGCAAAGACCTGTCCTATGGTCCACGTTCCGTGGTCTCGACCTTCAACCGGCTTGTGGATCACTACATGCAGACGGAGCAACGCTACTCCCTCGACCAGTATGTGGATGATATCCTCAACGACGAGATTCTTTTCCGCCCCGACTACGGCTCGCGCATCGGGGAGGTGCTACGATCGCCCGAGGTTGATGAGCAGAATGAGCGGGCCGTGCGCCACTTGGTAGCCTTTCCTGATGGCATGCCTTTCAGTCTGGCGGAGAGCCTTGGGATCACCGAGGAGCTTCAGAGGCTCTCGCGCCCTGGTAGCATCGTGCGTCGAACGGCCTCGGTGTTCGCCCTCAAAGCCTTGTCGGCAGCCGAGGAGCACTCCGCTCGGGTCCTCGACGACTTTATCCTGCACTTTAGTGACGAGTTTGTGCCAGGCATCGAGAGCTTTGATCTGGCGCTGACGGCGCTATCCGAGGAGGTCATGCCGGACCTGCTCGGCAAACAGCAGGGTTCGCAACTCGTCGGGTGGAGGCCGCTGGCCAAGTGGGCTAGGCCTGCGCCTGGTAGCCGCACGAGCGCCTACCTGGGCGCGTTCTCCGAGATGGAGCGAGAGTATCCGCAGCGGGCTATGCTGGTGGCCCTGACCTCTGTCGGCCGAGATATCAAGAGCATCAGATGGAGCCCACCAAAGCTGGACGCTGCCAATGGCCCTCAGCAGTACGACCTGTGTGTGCATCTGGCCCTCCGCTGGAGCCAGGAGCAGGAGATGCCTACGGACCGAGTGGTGATCAGTGTCGGAGCCTCGGGAGGCAGGACTGCCGGCATGATCGAGATCGCCGCGGATATCACCAAGGGGCGCATCAGTCAAGATTATGTGGCAGATCTCGTAGGCGAGGACCGCATGAGCCCCTACTGGGTGCTTTACTTGATCGACCGGATGAAGGGCATTGACCTGCCCAGGGAGAGCGAGGGTGACTGGCAGGCGATCAAGGCCCAGTTTCTGAGGCAATTGCCGGGCGCTTTGCTGGGCATGGCTGTGGCCGAGACCGCGACCCAAGTCGTGCGCGAGCGCTTGGGGGTCCAGCTCACGGGCTCGCCGATCGCGGGCTCCTTGCTGGGCAACATCGCGCTAGAGATCCTCCGCAAGAGATATCCGGACTACGCCACGCTGATCAAAAGCCCTCAGTGGGAAAGGCGGGTCGACACCTACATCAGCGCCCTTCAGAACAGCTCTGTGCCCCTTGGGTGCAAACGTGGGACCAAGCTGTGGCAACCGCCGGACAAACAGGCCGAGACGGTGTTTGGCATGAGTCGGATGAATCTGAGCGGTGGCGCTTTCGAGGGATACGGCTCCATCATAGAGGTAGACAGCCGAAGCAAGTCTAGCCCTCTGGATATCCGGTTCAAGCCGCATCCGCTGGAAGACGCGATCCTGCGCTACATCCTGGCCCATGTGAGCGATGAGAACGCGGTGATACAGCTCAATGGCAAGCCTTGTCCGTTCGTACGTCAGAGCGTGCTTGGGCCTCAGCTTCTGGAGCTCGGCTACACGCTGGCTGAGCTGAACAAGATCATTGCCATGGGAATAGCCCGAAGATCCTTCCAACAGATGCGGCATCACGGCGAAGACATTCTCTGCACACAGGTTGTTGATGTCGAGGTTCTGAAGGAACAATGTCGGAGCAAACTCAAGGAACTGCTGGAGGAGATCTCCCTATTCCGCAACCTCCCCGGATACACCACGAACTATGATCCCGAGCCGATCCGGCGGCGAATCGAAGCCTTGGAGAGCGACACGGACTATGACGAGATCATTACCGCTCTCGATGCCGAGTTTCACCGCAATCACGCGCTTTTGCCCGGGTGTCAGGAGAACCTGGCGAGTGCGATTAAGCAGAACTATGCGACACTCCATCAGCTAGATCAGTCCATTCCTGCCTCTACCCTCGTACAGCAGCTCAACGCATCGTTGCCCAGGGCCATATCTCAGTGGGGACCGAGTTTGGGCCAGTATGTCATCACCAATCTTCGTGCCACAACCAAGGAGCTTCAGACCTCGATAAGGGCGGCGATGCGGGAGGCAGGCCAGCTTGTCAGTAGGTACCAGGTTCGCAAGACCTCTTCCCAGAGAGAGACTCTGGAGCTCCTGCTCGAGGGGCACCGGGACAATGTTCAGCTCGATGCAAGAGTAGAGGAGCTGCGACAGAGCATTGGAAACCTGAGCACTCTCTTGAGGCAGACTGCGGCGTGGCGCCAGCTGTTGACCTATTCTGATGAGTTGTTCGAAGAGCTAACCAGATATGGCCAAGGCCGCGAACATAGAGGAAGAGTAGGTGAGTTACTGGCGAAGTTTGGCGATGTGTCAGCTGACATCAAGGAGCACCTGGAGATCCGCAATGTGAGTGGTCTGGCCGCATACCCGCAGTTTCAGCAGATGCTGGAGGAGATCAAGAGCGCTCTCGATAGCTATCTCCGTAGCATCAGGGAGCTGTTCGAGAAACGCAAGCAGGATGTGAACGCATTCTTGCAGCAGGCCTTTGTCAACGATCGCGTTCGCACCCAGTTCGACTACGCGAATCCGGCCAACTCGTACGAGGAGCTGTTTGCGGAAGCGATGGGGCTCTTTCACCGACACCTGGGACAATGCCGCAACGAACTCGCAGCGCAACAAAGGGATCTGCTCTATGCGACCGATGTGCTTCAGGCCATAGGCGAGGAAGAGAGAACAGTATGGCTTGATGCGATCTCAGGGAGCGATCAAGCTCTCAGTCAGCTTGCCCAGGCTACCGATAGTACGTGGCTCCGAACGTTGATAGAGCAGAGCGAGCAGGAGAAAGCAGAGGACGCGATCAAGGTCGTGAAGCAGTCCATGGAGGTTCGAGACCAGGTCCGTCGTCTGGTAAGCGACCGAAAGCGTCCCAACCCTCCGGAAGAGGGAGTAGCCAAGAAGGTGCTGGAGGTGCTGGACACAGATCAGACGGTGGACCTGCAGGAGGTCGTATTGGCGCTCATGGAACAGGGGGAGCCCGCGTCCTCCGCCCTGGATAGCGCCTTGAGAGGCTTGGTGGACTTGTTCCGTCGGAATTGTGTCCAGATAGGTGTGGATCGGCGTAAGCGATAGGCGGGCGACGTAATGAGCCAGGATGAGCTATTGCGCGTCACACAGCACTTCTCCCAAGCGATTGACGCGTATCCGGCGTGCTTTCGGGGGAATCCACTGCATCTCTTGTACCTAGAAGATGCCTGGCCGATCCCTCGGGGAGACGAGTATCTGCTGCGACTGGACGGGCCTGGTCTCGTCGAGGAGAGAAGAGAGTATTGTCTCGACGACTCGATCGAGTGGCCTTTCCCTGCGCACCATCTCACGGGACGCCCTGACCCGTGGTCTCTTTCGCTAAAGCTCTTTGAGAACCTGGAGCTGGCTCGGCGCGTGCTCACAAAGCAGAGCGATATCGCGCGTATTGTCGAACAGAGGGCAGTTCGCACCGGGGCCGACACCGTTGTGCTTGTCATCGTTGACGGTCTCTCCTACTACGACTTGCCAGAAGATGTGGGCGCCCAGCCGTGTCTTGTGGATGGGGTAAGCATCACAGAGCACGGCTATCGAGCGGTTGTAGGTGATCCCAGCCTATCGCGCCGCCTGTTTGCGCGCGGCTATGTCAATCAGGTGGCTTTTACCTACTACTCGACTGACGGCAATGAGCTCGCTGCCGATCTCCACGACACCTTCGCGCCCTCTCAGGTCGAGCGTGTCAGGTCTTTTTGCGAGGTACTGGCCAGTGTTGAGCACATTCACACCGGACGAGCGTATGTTCAGGTCACTCTGTCGGGGCTAGATCAGCTCTGCCACGCGCATCATGATCGACCGCCGATCGCCTACTATCGTGATCAGATCCTCTCGCGCTTCAGCATCTTGATAGAGACGCTATCGCAGTCAGGACGGCGCGTCTTGGCCGTGCTGTGTGCGGACCATGGCATCCTCTGGAGAGATGAACTCGAGTCTAGGTTGACGCTCATTGAGGATTTGCACAGTGAGAACGCGCGCTGGCCTCGGTATGCAAAGGGCTCGTTCCGACGCCCTTATGGTCTGACCTGTCGATCTCATGGTCAGAACTACACTGTGTTCCGCGTACCATACATGACCCGCTCGTTTCGCAACAATGAATGGGGCGTGCATGGCGGCATATCGGCCTGGGAATCTGTAGTACCGCTCATGGTCAGAGAACCAGAAGAGCCCTGATACGGGGAGGAGGGTACGAGAGTGTTCCTGATGGATAGAAACAAGAAGGAAATCGTCGTCGGTTTCGACCAGGCAGAATCGGGGACCCTGGCAATTGATGCTACCAGATCTCAGCGCATCCTGGTGTGCGGCAAGACGGGCACAGGCAAGTCGTACAGTCTCGGCGTCATCGTCGAGGAACTGGCAAAGCTGGCCGAGGACATCGTGTTGGTGGTCGACCCCCAAGGCATATTCTGGAGCATGTCGCAGCAGAACTCCGTGGCGAGCGAGTGCGACGGCCTCTGGCGGTTCGATTTGTCCCCGAGAGGGTTTCCGGTCAACCTACTGGTGCCTGGAGATCCGATCGAGAAGTTCGGTGATCCCGAGATCCCCGCTGAGATGGAGCGCCGGGGCATCCAGGTGCAAGGTCTCAGGCTCAATCCATCGGACCTGACGCCAGAGATGTGGTGTGATCTGTTTGACTTGAACATCAATGAACTTCAGGGCATCATGCTCTTCAAAGCGGTCCGTCAGTGCGGGCGTCGACTGGGCCGAGACTTTTTCATTGACGATATATCGTCGGAGGTGGATCGGCTCAAGGGGCTGGATGCCACGAAAGAAGCTGTACAGCGCAAGCTGGACATGGCCTATGACTGGCAGATCTTTGCAGAGGGGCAGTATCGAGAAATCTGGGAGATTCTGCGCAATGATATGGTGAACGTGCTAGATCTGAGCGTCATCGCCCAGGGGCGATACGGACTGCGCACGCTGGTTCTTGCAGTGCTGGCCACCTGGTTCTTCCGGCGACGAACTATTGCCCGGAAACGAGAAGAGCTAGGGTTGACCGCCGAAACGCAGAAGCTCTGGCTGGTCATAGACGAAGCCCACAACTTTTGC
Organism: Anaerolineales bacterium UBA1429; assembly: GCA_002329325.1. Classification (GTDB taxonomy): domain Bacteria; phylum Chloroflexota; class Anaerolineae; order UBA1429; family UBA1429; genus UBA1429. The sequence continues at coordinate 30,072 of DCTX01000070.1, read as the reverse complement.
CCTAGCGGCAAGAGCACACTTGCCAAAGAAATCCTCATCCGCTGGGCGAAAGAAGGACGACAGCCCGGGCTATCCCTAATCGTTGCGAGCCAGCAGCCCGCAGCTATTGATCGCGAGATCCTTACCCAGTGCGGAATCCGCATAGTCCATCGGATCACGTCGCGTGATGACTACCAGGCCATCAACGCACTCAGTCAGGACTATCTGGGAGAGGGGCTAGGCGCACAAATCAAGCGGTTGACAGGGCCAGGCGAAGCTCTAGTGATCGATGATCAACATGAGTCAGTCGCGCATGTTCAGATCCGGCCACGACAGAGCCAGCATGGCGGGGGAAGTGCGTAGGCCTGCCCGAGCCCAACACAGAGCAACGATGCCCTGACGAGAGAAGCAAGAACGTAGTATTCGGAGTTCCATACTGCCGTGCACCAGTGAGGTCTTGTCACAGCTGCAAACAGAGGGTTCGACTGCCTGACGAGGGCGAGCAATGAGGATAGTGCACGCCACTGCCTCACAGAAAGTGACGCCGGCTGGCCGGTGGGACAAGCCCGAATCGGGCGTGCGTCCCGTCGGGTAATGCACAGATACGATGCCTTGCGGAGCCACGCCCATGCGGAATCGCCTGCGGATCGGCTCCAAGGATGGCGGCGCGCTAGCCGCCCCCAACATGTGGGCAGCTTGTGCGGCGCCTCCTGGCAAGAGAAACGCCGACCGACCAGGGACTTGTCATGGACTTTGGTCGGGATCGCTCCTCACCGGACGCTCTGCGGAGAGGATATCCAGGAAGAGGCTCGCCACATTGGTGCAGGACAGCCCGGGATGATTAGCCGCTGATCCACTGGCAAGATCGACCGCAGGCCCCCCAAGCGGTCGCTGGTCTGGGCTGGTCGGAGGTCTCTCTATGCCCATCCATCTCTACCTGGCGCCCCCCGGAGGCGGCAAGACCGCCTACCTGGTCGAGCGCGCCAGGCAGATCGCGTGCCAGCTGGGTGGCGAGCCCCGCGTGCTCGTTGCCACCCGGCTGCAGGCCCGGGCCTGGCAACGCCGCTTGGCCCAGGCCGGCGGCGCCCTGGGCGTGCGGGTGGGCACCTTTGGGGACCTCTATCGAGAGATCCTGGGTGCCACGGGAGGGGCGTACGTCCTCTTGAGTCAGCCCCTCCAGCACAGGCTGCTGCGCACCCTCATCGCCCAGGCCGACCTGCACCATTACGCCCCCTTGAGAGACGCGCCCGGATTCGCCGAGATCGTCCTGGACCTGATCAACGAGCTCAAAGCCGGCGGCGTCTTTCCAGAGGATCTCTCGGCCGCCGTCAGGCAAATGGGCAACGAGCCCCGCCTGACCGAACTGGTCTCTCTGTATCAAGCCTATCAAGCCAGCCTGCAACGGCACGCTTGGGCTGACTATGCCGGGCTGGGTTGGTTGGCCGCCGAGGCCGTGGAGCAACACCCTGAGACGCCCCAGTCGTGGCCCGCCCTTCTGGTGGACGGCTTTGATGCCTCACCAGCGTACAGCGTCGCCTGTTGCGCTTGCTGGCGGGACGCGTGCAGGAGACCTGCATCGCCCTCACCGGCGCGCCCGAAGCGAACACGCCGCGCATCGTGCATCGTCGCGCGGCGCGGGCCCGTGCCGCGCTGGAAGCGGACCTGGGCGTTGTCGCCGAGCCGCTGCCGGTCACGTCTGTCTCCGGGCAGGCGTCGGCGCTGGCCCATCTGGAACGCACCTTCCTCGGAGGCGAGAGCACACGAGAGCCTGCCGATGGCGCCATCTCTCTCGTCGCCACCACCGATCGCGCAGCCGAGGTGCGGGCGGCCCTGCGCTGGCTCAAGGCGCGCGTCGTGGAGGACGGGCTGCGCCTCAACCAGACTGCATTGCTGGCCCGCCGCCTCAAGCCCTATCAATCCCTGGTAGCCGCTACGGCTGCCGAATTCGGCATACCCGTGCACATCGCCGGCGGCCTGCCTCTGGCCATCAACCCGGCCGTGTCTGCACTGCTGGACCTGCTACGCCTCACCTTACCCGACCAAACCGCCTTTCCATGGCGCCTCACGGTGGAGACCTGGCGCTCGCCCCACCTCGATTGGGGGCGCCAGGGCATCGTCCGCGAAGACGCCGAGGCTCTGACGGGAGTAGCCCGCTGGGGCAACGTTCTGGGCGGCCTGGAAGCCTGGCGCGAGAACTTTGCCCTGCTGGTGGAGACGGCCGAGGGGCCCCAGGACGACGAAAACGGCCCGGACGACGAGGGATCGCCTCCTGGATCGGCTCCCCATGGCGCGGCCGCCCAGGCCCTATGGGACAAGTTCGAGGCCTTTGTGACGCGGGTGACGCCGCCCGAGGGGACGCATCCCTGTCGGGTCTTTGTCGCCTGGCTGCACCCGCTGATCGGCGCGGGGGTGCATGTGCGCCCCGCCGACGGGCGCTCTGCCGAGTTCCTGCGCGCCTATGACGTGCCCGAACCCGCCCCCCTGGCCGAGCCCGTCGTGAGCCCCAAGGGCAAGCCCCTGGATTGGTGGGCCGACCCCGAGGCCCGTCCCCAGGGGCGCTCGACGATGCACAAGTGGACCTGCGGGTGCCAGATCGTCCGGGTAGGCACGAAAGAGTTCCATGCCCAGTGTCTGCGCTGTGGCAACCTGTTCGAGCGAGCCGAAGCACCGGCGCGTCGCGATGCCGGCGCGCCGCAGCCACAGGCGCACCCCGATGCTATGCCGACGAACGATTCGGAGTGGCGGCAGGGGGAGATTGCGTGGGAGGAGACGGCTCTCTCCTGCAACATCGCCAGAATCGCAGGTCCCGTGTAGTTATCCCGGTATGTCTCGCGGTTCTCTGCGACCGGAGCACACACTGCTCGCTATCGCTGGTCTGACCGAACAAAGTCATGGCCTCCATTCCGCAACATCGCCTATGACGCAGATCAAAGGCTTGATGAATTTGTCTTTTGGGTGGTACTATCACTGAGTTTCGTAGTGAGCTGCACATCGATCTTGATGTAGGTGGGCTTGGGTTATAGGGGGTATAGGATTGCTGTCATCCGAGAGTGAAGCGGCTAGGATTATCGATGATTTGATAAGGCACTGGAACTCGTGGGAGGCACATGAGGACTACTACCTCTCGGAGCTCGCTCCTAGTTTGGTGTCAGATCCTGACACGGGTGATCCTTACGAGCGAAAGATGCTCATCAGGCTGCGTGCCTTGCTGAACGAGAACGAGTGGCGCGACCTTCCAGTCCTGATGGCCGAACGGCGGGCAGGAAGGCTTCGTGAACTCCAGGCTGAACGCGAGCAAAGAGAGCGCTTAGCAGCTCAGAGGCAGCTTGATGCCGAGAACGCGATTCGGAGAAAAATCGAAGATCTTGAACAACTCAATAGAGAGAAGCTCAAACAGGAAGAACTCGAAAGAAAGCGGGTCGAATTATGGAAAGAGATCCGAAGAAGACTTCAGCATGATTTCCTGAGTCTGTCGGATTACTATCGCGATTGTTGTGAGGGCTTCATCACCAAGCGCGAATTTGAAGAGAAGATCCACTCTTTTGTGCGTGAGTGGGTGATTACCAATATGGGCAACAAAGCAAACGGCTCCGTAGTTGCTCCCGACGATGAGCAGATTGCCGCCATTGCCTCGCTAGGCGGTCATGTGCAAGTCGTAGCTCGTGCGGGAAGTGGCAAAACATCTACCCTCGTAAGCCGTGCGTTGTTCCTCATAAAGCACTGCCATGTCTCCCCAAGCGAGCTTCTAGTCCTTGCCTTCAATCGCAAGGCCGCCCTCGAGATTCGCGCTCGGCTCTTGCGCCTACTCAACAATGAGGCCGACGCGCTACTCAGTGCTGAGATTGCTCGTAGATCTCGAGGTGCAAATCCTTCTGGGGCAAGCAACGGAGACGACATTCAGGCCAGCGTAGTAGACTCTGTTTCCTCACAGCTCGACGTTGCCCTGCCGTATGTGATGACTTTTCATGCTTTGGCCTACGCGATTGTCCATCCGCAGGAAGATCTGTTGTATGATGCCCCGGAAGATGGCGCTCAGCAGTTGAGCAGGGTTGTCCAGCAGGTCGTCGACGACAACCTACAGATTCCCGAAACTCGAGAGCGGATCCGTGCTCTCATGATGGCTCATTTTCGGGAAGACTGGGAACGCATTGTTGCTGGCGGCTATCATCGCGACAGAGACGAATTCCTCAGATTCCGCAGATTCCTGCCAAGAGTCAGCATCGATGGTAAGCATGTCAAGTCCCATGGAGAGAAGGTCATCGCAGACTTTCTCTGTGAACACGATATCCCTTATCTCTACGAGTACAGTCATGACTGGAACGGGGTCAACTATAGGCCGGACTTTACTCTTTTTCGAGGATCGGATAGGGGTGTCGTTATTGAGTACTTTGGGATGCTAGACGATCCAAACTATCGCCAGACGGTTCGCAAAAAGCGGGCCTATTGGGCCTCCAGGCGAAACTGGATGTTGCTGGAATTCGCGCCTCGCGATCTTGCCGGAAATGATAGCGAATCGTTTCGCAGGCTGCTCAAGACACGACTTGAGCGGCAGGGCATTTCGTGCGTACCACTTTCCGAAGACGAGCTTTGGCTCAAAGTGAGAGAGAGGGCGATCGACAGCTTTACCAAAGCCCTGATGAATTTCATTGGTAGATGTCGTCAACAATGCCTTTCGCCATCTGGGCTCGAGCAGTTGGTAGAGGCACACTCGCCCATCTCCAGCGTTGAGGAGTCGTTTCTCAAGCTCGCAATCGAGATCTATGCTGGCTACATGGAGAGGCTGAGCGCCAGCGGTGAGGATGACTTCAATGGACTGCTGCAGCGAGCTGCCAGAGCTATCGAACAGGGACAGACGGTATTCCGGCGAAAGTCGGAGAGCGGGAATCTCGAGGCTCTCTCGCACATCTGCATTGATGAGTTCCAGGACTTTTCCGAGCTATTTCACAGGCTGGTTGGCGCAATCAGAAGCCGAAACGCCAATGTCGAGCTCTTCTGTGTTGGAGATGATTGGCAGGCGATAAACGGTTTTGCGGGATCCGATCTGCGATTCTTTGAGTGCTTTACGGAGTACTTTGGAGAAGCACGTCAGCTCTACCTCTCCACGAACTACCGCTCCTGCGGCAAGATCGTCTCCATCGGAAACGATTTGATGCATGGTCTAGGCCAACCTGCTAGAGCGTACAAGTCCTCTGCCGGAGAGGTTCTTGTGGCCTCTCTTGAGAGTTTCGAGCCATCGGTGATCGAGAGAGAGCAGTACCGGAGAGATGTTGTCACGCCGATGGTATCGCGGCTGGCATCTCATGCTCTCAGAAACCATATGGACGTCGCGCTGCTTTGTCGGACGAACAACCTGCCTTGGTATACGGTCTCTCGCGACCAAGATAACGGCAGAGTAAGTGAGCTAGAGCGCTTCACCGAGGCGATTCGATCTTCGTTCGCTGAGGATCTTGGTAAGCACATTGATGGCTCTACCGTTCACAAGTACAAGGGTCTGGAGCGCACGATGGTAATCGTGCTAGACGCGGTTGATCGACGCTTTCCACTCATTCATCCAGACTGGGTCTTCTCGAGAGTCCTTGGACAAAGCCTTGAGCGTATCGTCAATGAGGAGCGACGCCTCTTGTACGTTGCCCTGACTAGAGCTGTAGCCACACTGGTCATTATCACGGATGGAAGCGAGAAGTCACCGTTCCTAGAAGAGCTAGAGAGGCGACATCCGATGAGCAAGATAGACTGGTCCCGATTCCCTGCGTGCCCCTCGAATCAGAGCGTCTCTTGGTGAGGATCGGGAACCAGCAGGAGCGGGGGAGCGCCCCGACCTGGGCCATTAGGGATATGCTCAAGGCATCCGGATATCGGTGGCGGTCCGCCAGCTGGCGTTCTTGGGAGAAGAGCTTCTCTGCGGAAGGATTCTGCATCGAGACCCTCAGTTCTGAGCCATGGGGGAGTTCAGCCGACGGGATTGAGGTTAGGGTATGCGATGCTGCCGAATCGGTCGTTGCCGTGTTCCGGGTGAACGCAGGCAAGTGGTTCTGCGTATCCGATGACCTGGGAGTGTCGTGAGCGAGGCGCGGGCCAGCGGCTTCTGGTGAAGCCTACACCCCTCACCCCACCGCCCAGACGGCCTCGGCCATCAGGTTCACCTGGCCGTGGGCGCGTTCCACCTTGCCCTGTACATCCAGCACCCGCGCCCCCACCCACACCTCGCGCCGCGCCTGAAAGACCTGGGGCCGCACGATCACGTTCATCAGGCCCCATTCGTCCTCCAGCGTAAAGAACGCAAAGCCCTTGGCCGTGGGCGGCTGCTGGCGCACCACCACCAGCCCGCCCACCCGCACCCACTGGCCGTCCCGCGCCGCCGCCAGGTCGCGGCTCNNCCGGCCTGCTCCAGCCGCTCCCGAAACAGCTCCATCAGGTGCCCCTGGGCCGAGACCCCCGTGACGCCGTACTCGTAGGCCAGCTCCTCGGCGTAGGTCATGGGCTCCAGGGTGACGCCGTCAGGCGCCAGGGGCAGGGGCAGCGCCTCCTCCTGGTAGCGCAGGCGCCCCAGCTCCCAGATGAGGCCGCGCCGATCGCCGGCGCGTTCGTCCTCTCGCCACTCGTCCAGCCCGCCCGCCAGGATCAGGCGCTCCACCAACTGGCGGGGCAGGCGCGTGCGCCGGCACAGATCGGCGAGACCGGCATAGCCCCCCTCGGGGCGGGCCGCCACCACCCGCTCGGCGCCCGCCTCTCCCATGCCGTCCACGTACTGGAACCCCATGCGGATGGCGGGCGCCCCGTCTGCGTCGGGCTCCAGGGCGCAGCGGCTTTGGCTACGGTTGACGTGCACCGGCAGGATCGCGACCCCATGGCGGCGGGCGTCGCCCACCAACACCCGGGGCGCATAGAACCCCATGGGCTGGTTGTTCAGCAGCCCGCAATAGTAGGCCGCGGGATAGTGGGCCCGCAGCCAAAGGGTGTCGTAGGCGGTCCTGGCAAAGGCCGCGGCATGGCTCTTGCAGAATCCATAGCTGGCAAAGCCCGCCAGCTTGGTGAATACGTCGTCGGCCACGGCAGCCTCCACCCCCTGGGCCGTCGCCCCCGCTACGAAACGCTCCCGAAAGCGGGCCATCTCCTCCTCCGCCCGATGGCGCGACATGGCCCGCCGCAGCAGGTCGGCCTCCCCCGCCGAGAACTGGCCCATGACCATGGCCACCCGGATCACCTGCTCTTGAAAGACGATGATCCCCAAGGTCTCCTCCAGGATGGGCGCCAGCATGGGGTGCAGGTGGACCACCGGCTCCAGCCCCTGGCGCCTTTGGAAGAAGGGATGCACCATGCCGCCCTGCAGGGGGCCAGGGCGGATCAGGGCTACCTCGATCACCAGGTCGTTGAACACGCGGGGCTTCATCTGCACCAGCGCCTGCTGTTGGGCGCGGGATTCCACCTGGAACGCCCCCACCGTGTCGGCCCGGCAGAGGGTCTCATAGACGGCGGGATCGTCCAGGGGCAGAGCGTCCAGCTCCACCACCTCGCCGTAATGCTCCTGGATCAGGCCCAGGCACTCGTCCACCGCCGAGAGGGTGCGCAGGCTCAGCAGGTCCAGCTTGATCAAGCCGGCATCCTCCACATTGTCCTTGTCCCATTGGAGCACCACCCGCCCCGGCATCGTCGCCCGCTCCAGAGGCACGATCTCGTCCAGGGGCGCGGCGGTGATGCACAGGCCGCCCACGTGGATGCTCAGATGCCGGGGAAAACCCTGGATCGCCTCGCACAGGTCCATGTATTGGGCCCAGCGCTCGGGCGCCACAGCCAGGGCCTCCAGATCCTGGGTGGGGACGCCCCACCTGCCCTGGCTCTTGGCCAGGCGATCCACCAGCTCCGGCGGCAGATCCAGGGCCTTGCCCGCATCGCGGATGGCCGAGCGCGCCCGGTAGGTGACATAGTTGCACACCATGCCCACATGGCGCTCGCCGTACTTTTCATACACGTACTGGATCACCTCCTCCCGACGGCGGGAGCAGAAATCCAGGTCGATATCGGGCATGACCCGGGTCTCGGTGCTGAGAAAACGCTCAAAGAGCAGGTCGTGGGCCAGAGGGTCCACATTGGTGATGCCCAGCAAGTAGGCGACGATGGAGTTGGCCGCCGAGCCGCGCCCTCGCACCTGGATGCCCCGCTCCTGGGCCCAGTGGACGATATCCCACACCATCAAAAAGTAGCCCGCCAGTTGGGTCCGAGAGATGACGTCCAGCTCGTGGCCCAGTTGCTTCCAGGCAGCATCGGCATTGCGAGGGTAAAGGCGGGGCAGCGCGGCGGCGCAGCGGGCCGCCAGCTCGACCTCGGGGGCGCGCTCCAGGGCGGGCAAGGGTGGAATGGCCAGGGCGCGGAAATCCAGCTCCACCTGGCAGCGGGCGGCGATCTCGGCGGTGTGGGCCAACGCCTCGGGATAGGCCGCGAACAGGGGCGCCAACTCGTCGCCCGCCTTGAGATAGTACTCCGAGTTGGGGTGCAGTCGGTTGCGGCAGGCATCCAGGGGCTCGTTGCGATCGATGGCGTGCAACAGGTGCTGCACCCGAAAGCCTTCGCGTTGCGCATAGTGGACGTTGTTGGTGGCCACCAGAGGCAGGCGCAGGGCGCGGGCCAGCTCGGCCAGCGCCTCCACCAGGGCATCGCTATCGGGGTGCAGATGGTGTTGCAGCTCGACGTACAGGCGCTCGCGGCCGAACAGCTCCCCCAAGGCATCCAGGGCGCGGCGCGCCTGTCCCCGATCCCCCGCCAGGAGCGGCGCGGCCACAACCCCCCGGCGACAGCCGGTCAGGGCGATCAGTCCCTCCACATGATCGGTCAGGTGGGCCCAGGCCAGCCGCGCCGCGCCCTTTTCATGCTCCAGTTGCGCCCGGCTCACCAGGTAGCACAGGTTGCGATAGCCCGCCTGGTTCTCGGCCAGCAGCACCAGGTGACGCCCGTCTTCGAGGGTCACCTCGGCGCCGATGACGGGGTGGATGCCCCGCTCGCGGGCGGCGGCGGCAAAGCGGATGGCTGCGTACAGGCCGTTGTGGTCAGTGAGAGCCAGGGCGCCCATGCCCAGCTCGACGGCCCGCTCCAGCAGCGCCTCGGGGGTGGCGGCGCCATCCAGCAGGGAGAAGCAGGAATGGGCGTGTAGCTCCACATAGTCGGCGCTCATGGGTAGATGCGCTCCAGGATCCACTCCCCGGCGATCAGATCATGGTAGAGGACGCAGAGAAGCCCCGAATCGGTGGCCACCTCCCAGTAGTCGCGCCACAGCTCCTGGGGCGTCCACCAATCCAGGTGCACCCGCCAATGACGGCTGACCTGCTCGATGGCATGGGGACGTTGGCCCCAATAGAGGCGTCGGGGGCAACCGGCTTCGTCGGCCTCCACGTTCAGGGCTTGCCGTTCGGTCCAGACGGGGCTCATGGCGACCAGGCCCTCAGGGTGTAGCGCTCGGTCAGGATGGGGGCATCGGGGTCGGCGGGGGCAGGGCGCAGCAGGCCATCGGGGTACTTGTGCTGCATGAGCTGCGCCACCTGGCGCCAGCGGGGATCGCCCTCGTAGGTCTCCAGCAAGCTGAGTTGACGCCCCGGTGCGGGCTCCAGGCCCCACAGAGAGACGGTCAGCTCGGTGAGCCCCTCCCCCTCGCCCGCCAGGTGGGGGACCATGCGGGCCAGCAGCGCCCGCAGCGTCTCGGGGCCCGGGGTCTCCCCCAGCCAGGCGCTATGGGCCAGCGTCTCGCCCTCGGCGGTGCGGGCCGTCAGGGTGGCCCGGCGGATGGCCCAGGCCCGCCGATCCACCGGCAGGCTGGCCAAGGCGCGCTGGGCCAGGTAGGCGGCGGTGGCCAGCAACGCCTCGGCCCGCGTCTCGGGGACCTCAAAGCTATAGCTGGCGGCAAAAGTCTGGCAGCGCCGGCCGATGACGGGGCGCTCATCCTGGCCCCTGGCCCAGCGCCAGGCCGTCAGGCTCTCGGGGCCGAACTGCTCGGCCACGGCGTGGCCTGGCAGGGCCGCCAACCGGCCCATGGTGTCCAGACCCAGCAGCCGCAACCGACGGCGCGCCTCGTTGGAGAGGGGAAGCCCGTCCAGAGGCAAGGGAGCCAAAAAGTGGGCGTCGCTTCCCGTCACCACCCGATAGCCGGGCTCGGCAGGGGCTAGCTGCGCGGCGATCTCGGCGGCGAACCGGGAGCCCGCCACGCCCAGCCGCGCCCCGGCCAGCCCCAGGGCGTGGACCTCGCCAAGCGCCGCACGACACCAGCCCGCCTCATCGCCATAGCGGGGCGCGACGCCCAGGGCATCCAGGTAGTAGCGCAGAGGCTCACCCTCGGCCCGCTCGATGGAGGGGCTGTGAGCGCCCAACGCCTCCCACAACGCCTCGGACACAAGGGGCGGGCAATCGGCGAGGAGCAGGCAACCGATGCGAGATATGTGCGCACCATGCCATCCGGTGCGCTCGGACTCTTGATGGTTCATGGCCCCCCTAGCCCAGCGTGAAGCGCAAGGTGATGCTTTCCTCCTGCTGGCCGCCCCGATTCTTGGGCAGGCTCACCCGAGAGACATAGCCCGTCACCCGCTGGCCCTGGGTGAGCCAGCGCTGGCGCTCGCACACCAGCCGAACGCTGGCGGCATAGGCCAGGGGCAACCCCTCGGGGTAGAGCCCCGGCGCGCTCAATTCCGTGAGCCAGAGCAGGGCTGTGGACGAGCGCCCCAAAAGCGGCGCCCAATCTCGCAGCGCCTGCTCCAACCCCTGGAGCGCGACGCTATCGGCCAGGGTGTACAGATCGTGCAGCCGGTCAAAGAGCACGGCTCCGGCGAACCCCGCCCGCAGCAGGTCGCCCGTCATCTGCAAGGCGTGCAGGAATCCTCGCGAGCGCAGGATCGCCAACGAGTCGAGCCGCACACCGCAGCGCGCCAGGGTATCCAGATCCAGATGGCGGGCGGCGTCCACCACCAACGCCTGCTGTTTTCCCCGCGAGCCTTGTTGGGCCTGGGCCAAGGCCCGCGCCGCGATGGGCAGATGGCCGCACGTGCCATAGCCGCTCAACTCGCTGAGCCCCCCGCGGGGGAACCCACCGCCGGGCAGCAGGGCATCCAGCGTCGTGATGCCGCTGGGCAGGCTTGACGGAGGCTTGCGCTCCCGGGCCGGCGTGATGGCGCGCTCGCCCCAGCGCGCCTGAATGGCGGCCACGGTGGATTGCAGCTTTTGCATGCGTCGTCGTTGGGCCATGGCGCTACCTCTGCAGAAAGGATATAGAACATACGTTCTATCGTCAAGTGGGAGGGAGCAGAAGGGTATAAAAACAACGGGCCGCATGGCTACCCCGTCAACGCTTCGCCTGTCCACAGGGCCGCCTCCGTGGTATAATGCTGCTGTACCGGTGTTGTACGTCTCGGAAGGATCCCTACGCCTACCAGGGGTAGCAACCTTCGGCGCATCGGCATACTACAGGTAGCCCCGGTAGCTCAGATGGATAGAGCAACTGCCTTCTAAGCAGTCGGTCCCGGGTTCGAGTCCTGGCCGGGGCGCAGGATACGCCATCTCTCCGCGGGAGGCCGCGCCCACACCTGCACGCGGCGCCCCGGTGTGCCATACCGCGAGGTCGCCATGCAGGCCCACATCCGTCATGCTACGGCTGCCGACATCCCCGCCATCCAGCGCATCTATGCCTATGGCGATGCCTTTCACCGCGCAGAGGCCCCTTGGTTCTTTGGCGAGCACGAGGGGCCTGCCCGCAGCGCCGAGTACTTGTCGGCGCAACTCCATGGCGATTCGAGCGCCATCCTGGTCGCCCAGGAGCCGGGGGCAGAGCCCGTCGGGCTACTGCACGTCTCGGTGCGCACGGCCCCCGATCTCCCCTTCTACACCCCCCGCCGCTATGCCATGATCGAGGCGCTGATCGTGCTGCCCGAGGCCCAGCGCCGCGGCATCGGCACTACCTTGCTGCGCCGGGCCGAGGCCTGGGCCCTGGAACAGGGCCTCACCCAGATCGAGATGGGCGTCTGGGAGTTCAACATCACCGCCCAGCGGCTCTACGAGCGAGAGGGGTACGCCACCATCCGGCGGGCGTTGCGCAAAGAGCTGCCCGGGCCGGCCGAGGAGGGCGACGAGTGACCCGCCGCCAGAGCCTGGGCCGCCGGGGCGAGGACCTGGCCTGCACGCTCCTGGCGCAACGGGGCTATGAGATCGTCGAGCGCAACTGGCGCTGCCCACGCGGCGAGATCGACATCGTGGCCCGCGAGGGGGATTGCTGGGCCTTTGTCGAGGTCAAGACCCGCCGCGGCCATCGGGCCGAATACCCTGAAGACGGCCTGACCCCCAACAAGCTGGCGCGGCTGACCGAGCTGGCCCAGCTCTATCTGGGGGAGCACGCCCTGGACGCGGTCAACTGGCGCATCGATCTGGCCGCCATCGAGTGGGATGCGCGCCAGGATGCCGCCCGGTTCAACCTGATCCGCGGGGTGGGAACGTGAGCATGGCCACCCCCCCGCGTGTGGTCGCCATCCTGGGGCCCACGGCCGTCGGCAAGACGGCCCTCTCCCTGCGCCTGGCCCGCGCATTTGGCGGCGAGGTGGTCTCTGCCGATTCACGGCAGATCTACCGAGGCATGGATATCGGCACGGCCAAGGCCACCGCCGCCGAGCAGGCCGCGGTCCCCCATCACCTGCTGGACGTGGCCGAGCCAGATGAGGGGTTGACCTTGGCCCAGTACAAGGCCCTGGCCGATGCGGCCATCCGAGAGACCTGGGCGCGGGGCAGGCTGCCGCTGTTGGTGGGCGGCACGGGGCTGTACGTGCGCGCCGTGCTGGAGGGCTGGAGCGTGCCCGAGGTGCCCCCCAACGACGACCTGCGCCAGGCCCTCTATGCGCGTGCCGAGAGCAATGGCGCCGAGAGCCTGCACCGCGAGCTGGCGGGGGTGGATCCCGAGGCGGCCCGCGCCATCGATGCCCGCAACGTGCGCCGCGTGGTGCGCGCCCTGGAGGTGTACCACGAGACGGGCGTGCCCATCTCGCAGCTCCAGCGCAAGGACCCTCCCGATTACCGCGTGCTGCGCATCGGCCTCACCATGCCCCGGCCCGCCCTGTACGCCCGAATCGATGCGCGGGTGGACGCCATGCTGGCCAACGGCCTGGTGGAAGAGGTGCGCCGCCTGTTGGGCCAGGGCTATGGCCTGGAGCTGCCCGCCATGTCCGGCCTGGGCTACCGGCAGATCGCCCAATACCTGGCGGGAGAGATCTCCCTGGAGGAGGGCGCGGCCTTGATCAAACGCCACACGCGCCGCTTTGTGCGCCAGCAGTACAACTGGTTCCGCCTGGAGGATCCCGAGATACACTGGCTGGAGGCGGCCGGGGACCCCGCCGCCGAGGCCCTGGCGTTGGTGCGCGCCTTCCTGGCCGCCGACTGAGGCCAGGCCCGCCCTGGCGGCAGCCTAGTGCCGCGCCATCGGCATAAAGGTGAGCCGATCGGGGCCCGATGAGGTGGGGATGTTGCCCGCCGGCAGGGCGGGGCTGACGGTCTCGTTGCCCGCCAGGTCCATGGCCAGGTAGCGGACATGCCCGTCGGTGGGGGCATCGGCATAGAGCAGCACCGCGCTGTGGACGCCCATGGCTCCGGCCACGGTGAGGGGCTGCCAATCGCCCCAGGTCTGGCCGCCATCGCTGGAATGGGACCAGGCCGCGCGGCCTACGTCCAACCCCGCCAGCCGATCGCGCACCCAGTAGCCGCTGCCATCGGCGAGCACCCAGGCGGGTGGCGTGCGGTCCACGCCCACCGTGATCTCGTGGTTGGCCGCGTTGCCGGCCGCATCCAGCAGGCGCACCGTCGCCTTGGCCGACCCCTCGGCGGAGGGAAGGTCCCACCACAGGGTCGCAGCCAACGGCTCGGGCGCCGTAAACACCTGCACCCGATCCAGCCACAGGTTGCCCGCGCCGCTGAACCAGGTGCGGAACTCGAGGCCCTTGTTGGGCTGGGCGAGCCCGCAAGAGGGCGCCGCCTGGGCATAATCCAGGGGCAACACGAACTCCTGATAGGCGCCCGAGGTCAGGTCGTCCCCCGCCATGGGGCGCAGCGCGTAGGTGAGGCCCTGCACGCCATCGGCTACGTCCAGGGTGGCCAGGCCCGCGCTGGACGTGTACTGGTCGGTCTTGAGGGTAAAAACGACCTGATAGCCGCGACCGGCAGGCAACGCACAGGTATAGGGGCCATACCAGGGGCCGGAGGGATCCACCCCCCCGCGCCCCAGCCAGGCGCGCCCGCCCGACGCGGCCGGGTCCGCCGCCAGGACCCCCGTCTGGTGGTAGAGCGACTCGCCCTCCCAGCTCCAGCCGCTGCTCAGGGCCATGGACACGGCGTCGGTGCTTGTGATCGTGATGGTCACGCCGACGGCGTTGGTCCAGGCCGGGGCCGCCACGCCGCCCGTGGGAGGCGTATTGTCCACCTGAACGGCGACGCTGGCCTCGGCGCTGCCCCCTGGGTTCTCGGCCAGCACGCGCAACTGGTGGGGGCCATCGCCCGCCAGGGTCGTGTTCCACTTCCAGGCAAAGGCATGTTCCGCAGAGGCCTGGAGGACGCCATCCACATAGTAGGCCATGTGGGTCACGATCCCATCGCTGGTCACCTGGGGCGTGGCCACTCCGCGCACCAGGGCGCCGGCAGCGGGCCACGTGAATGCGACGGTGGGGGGCGGCGGCGCCATCTTGGCCAGGGTATCGGCGCGCACGGCACCCATCAGCGGGTAAAAGTACTGTCCCGGGCAGAGGGTGGCCGCCACATCCCGGTGGGCCAGGATGGTAGGCAAGACGGCGTCGATCAGCAGCGTCTGCGCCAGCGGATCGATGCCATGTAGGGTGCACAGATAGGCCGTCAGGTCGGTCAGGCCATTGTACAGGTTGGGGGGAACCGGGTTCTCCTGGAAATCGCCGATCATGCCGATGCCCGCGCTGCCATAGTTGTAGATGCGGGCGTGGGCGCCCACCACCCCCGGCCCGCCGGCGCGCCCCTCATAGACGCGGCCGTAGGAATCCACCAGATAGTTGTAGCCGATATCGCCCCACTCGCGCTCGATGGCGTGATAGTAGTAGATGGCGCGCACCACGGCGGCTGGATCCAGGCTGGCATCGCCTAGTACCGTATGATGCAGGACCAGGGCCCGCACGTCGCGGTACTCGGGGGGCCAGGTCATCCAGGCCTCGTTGGCGCCCCACTGGGCCCGGGTGATCACCACGGGCGCGCCGGCCGCCGCCGCCGGGGAAGGCGCCTCCCACTGGTCGCTGGAGGGCCCCTGGCGCGAATCAATGCAGGCGATGCGCAGATGGCGCAACGAGGGCTGCTCGCCGCTGAGGCCGGCCTTGAGCCGCGCGCGGAACTGGACATAGCGGGCCTCGCCCAGGATCAGCGGCGAGCTCCACAACGAGTCGGCGCCGGCGACATAGGCCTCGCCCTCCAGGGCGCGCCAGGCGCCCCAGACTGCGCCGTCCATGCTGGATCGCGCCTCGATGGTGACGGCGGAGGTGCCCGGCGCGTCGGCCTGCCAGAACACGCCATAGCCCACAAAAGTCGCCCCCGGAGTCAGGGCCGCCGAGGTGTAGAGGCCCTCCTGGCGCCCCTGCGCCAGGATCAGGCGGGTAGTCGTCTCGGCGGCGATGGCCAAACCATCTGGCTGGCCCGTCGCCCAGTCCGCGGCGGTGGCAAAGGTCAGGTTGGCCCGCAGCGTCTCGGAGGGCGCACCCGAAGCGCTCACCGAGGGGCCGCCATAGGCGCCCGTGGCCGGGGCCTGGGCGATGTGGCCGTGGCCGTCGTCAAAGAGGAAGCGGAAGGAGTGCTCGCCCGCGGGCAGGGTGCCGGTGTAGACATAGGTCCAGCCGGCGGCGGCATCGCCGCCCTCCCGCCGCATCGTCTCGGCCCGCTCGTTGATGATCACGTTGGCGATGGGGGGCGGCGCTCCCAGATCGTCGCGATAGCGCACGCGGTAGACAAAGCGCGTCCCCTGATCGCCGGCGACGGGCTCCACCCGCCCCTCGGAGAGCACCCCGCGCTGGGGGATCAGGAGATCGATGCCGGTGTAATAGTGCTTGAGGATCTGGTCATAAGTTGCCCCCGCCTGGGCCATGGCCCGCGCCCCGTACTGGCACATGCCGATCCCGTGGCCGTTCTTGGCACACTGGCAGGGGCACGGCACCCCGCGCGCATAGGCCAGCGGTTGGGCGCTCGGCCACACGTCCTCGATGTCCTGGGTGTGGCCTCCGCAGCAGCTGTGGAAAAAGGCCCAGATGATCGAGCCCCCGTAGGTGGCGGCCACGCCCCTCGTCGCCTCCACGGCCCGATCGGTGGTCTCGTAATGGGTGGGGCGCCAGGCCTGGCAGTGCACCGAGCTGCACACATCGGCGCCCTCGGCGGCGTGCTTGCCCATGCTGGCCGCGGCATAGCTGCGGGCCGCCACAGCCTGGGCCTTGAGGGCCTCTTGCGGCCAGGCGGGCGACATCTCGACGGGCACCACGCCCTTGAGGTACTCTTCGAAATCCAGGACGATCACCTCAACGGGGGGGCTGTCGATGACGGCCGGGTTCTCGCGCACCAGCAGGCGCACCGTGCGGGGCACGCTGGTCATGCCCGAGGCGACCACCTGGCCATCATGCAGGATGTGGGCCTCCAGCTCGACCGATATCTCTTGCTCGTACTGCTCCAGCTTTTCGTCGATCTGGCGGCTCATCTCCGCATCGGGCTCGCGGGGGATCATGGCGAAATCGAGCTGGGCCAGCCCGGTGGTCACGGAGCGCAGCGTGTGGCTCATGCCGATGTAGCCGGGGGCCTGGGCGTCCACGTCATAGCGCCCAGGGGGGAGGATCAGGATGTACCAACCCTGATCGTCCGCCTGGGTCACATGCTCGCCAACGGCCACCACGGCGCCGGCGATGGGCTCTCCGGTGACCAGGTGGGTGACGCGCCCCGCAAAGCCGGTGGCCTGGGCGCCATACGGCTCGGGGAGCACCGCCGCCGCCAGGGCCAGCAGCGCCAGGGTGTAGAGCAAGCGCCTCAGCGACACAGGCATCTTCATGGCCGCTTCTCGGGCTGGGCGGCGGCGCGGTGCGCCCAGCGGGTGGGCTCCGGCAGGCGGTAGCCCTTGCCGCAGGCCAACACCAGAGCAATGGCGGCCTCCAGCGTCATGCGATGCCCCACCGAGACGAACACGGGGCGCACGCCCGTGCGGGTGCGCAACACCGCGCCGATCACCTCGCCGCCATCGCGCAGCGGCTCGCAGGCGCCACGCTCGCGCCCCGGCTCCTGGTGCGCGCCGCACAGGCGCGATTTGGCGCACCCCACCGTGGGGTGATCCAGCAGAACGCCGATGTGAGAGGCGAGGCCCAGCCGCCGGGGATGGGCATAGCCCTGCCCGTCAAAGATCAGGACGTCGGGGGTGTGGGAGAGCAGACCAAGGGCCTCCAGGATGGGGGGCGCCTCGCGAAAGCTGAGCAGGCCGGGCACATAGGGGTAGCCAATGGCGGCCTCGGCGCAGACTCGCTCCAGCTCGCGCATCTCTGGGAACGCCATCACCACCACGGCGGCCCGGGCGATCCCTCGACACAGCGACACATCCACGCCAGCGACTGAGGTGAGGGGCGCGGGTGGAGGGGCCAGGCGCACCTTGCCGGCCAACTCGGATTGCAGAGCAATGGCGTCTCGAGGCGCCAGGTCCCAGGGATGCGTGTAAATGGGTGCGAGCAAGAGATGCAACTCCTTGGCAACGGAGCACCATGCCAGAGATGCTCTCTGCAACTATATCAGGCCAGGCCGTACCTTTGGGTAAACAGGGTATAAATATCGGTCGCCTGCTGTACCGTAACCGCATCCCAGGGCACATCGGGCTCCACCATGAGAAAGGCCATGTCCTGCGGCCCGCCCAGCCCCCCGTGGCAGGCCCACTGTTCCTCAAAGCAGCAGACATGCCGCGCATCGGCGTCGTAGCACCCCATCAGGATCAGGTCGCCCGACGCCTGGAAGCGGGCCATGTGGGCGATCTGGCGGGCGGCCCACCGGGCATAGGGGATGTCCGCCAGGGGGTCTCGCCCCTCCACGTGATAGCCGCCGTCCAGGGAGAGCACGCCTTCCTGGCCAAAGACGATGACGCTGCCCTCGTCGCGCCCGATGACCAGCCAGATCCCCGGGTGCGCCAGCAGCGCCGAGATCAGTGAAGGATAGAGGGCGATGATCTCGCGCAGCTCGAGCTGCTCGGGGCGCGCGTTCAGGTACACATGGCAGAGGGAACCCGAGCTGCGCACCACCAGATCGGTATCGGCGATGGTCTCGTCCCAGGCGGTGGGATCGAAGGGCAGCCGTCGCGCCACAAAGCTGCGCAGCCACTCGGGCACCCGCGAAAGGGGGGCCGCCACGTTGGCCGCAATCGCCCGCAGCTCGTCCTGCAGGTAGAGGCCGCGCATCAGGTCCTGGCGGCTGATGCCATAGGTCTCGTGGAGCACGGCGCTGCGCCCCACCAGGTCCCTCAGCATCTCTCCCACCGTCCGGCCAAAGCGACGGGCGAAGGGGGTGCCCTCGGTCATGCCGTGGTCCGAAAGGACATAGAGGTCGTACGGGCGCGTGAGGCCCAGCCGCCGAAAGTTGTCAATGCGCTGAATGCGCATGTCGATGGCCCGCAGCGCCCGCAGAGCCGGCTTGGATAGGGGCCCGTAGTGATGCGCCAGCTCGTCATAGCCCAGATAGGTGGTGTATAGAGAGGGCACGCCGCGGTAGATATCCAGCAGGACGGAGAAGGTCTGGATCTCGCGCAGCACCACGTTGCTCATCACCCGCAAGAAGGGGAACATGCGCCCCAGGGGACGCGGCGTCTCGCGGCGCAGGGCGGCGCGGGCCCGTTGCGCCGTGTCGACCAGGTACTCCCAGAGGGCCAGCAGGATCACGCGCAGGCTGCGCAGGGGGTTCAGCAGGAACAGGATGAGAAAGCCTAGGCCGCGGATGCTCTCAAAGAAGCGGTGCCGCCCGATGGAGCCCACGGTGAACATGGCGAGGGACGCATCGCCATCGAACATGTTCATATAGCTGGAGCCGCCCTGCAGGATGCCGGGCCTCTGCCGCGAGAAGCGCTCCTGCAGCGCCTGGGCCACGCTGGGCGTCGAGGAGAGTATGGGAACCTGCGCCTTTTTGTCATACCAGCGATAGGCGGGCAGCTCGTCATTGGTGCCGAACAGGATGCCCGCCTGCACCGCCGGCGTGGTGCCGGGGAGGCCGGGCTTCCAGGGGTGCAGGCGCGCCTCGCCGCGCCGCAGCATGCGCTGCAGCGCGGGCGCGTACCCCTGGGCCAGGGCTGTCAGCAGGTGATCGTAGGATAGGCCATCCACCTGGATGACGATGAAACCCCGGCGCCCATCCGAGTTGACGTAGGGCAGCCCCAGCCGCTTGGCCAGCAGGGCATACTTGGCCGAGTAATAGCTGCCCAGGAGGGCAGCGATCACTTCCATTACAGCCCGAAACAGCGTACTGAGCTTGGCTTTCATGGTCTTTTATGCCTGGTCGGCCGCATTCTCAGGCGCAGAGCTCGCCGCAACCATCGGCCGAGGGGAGTATAGCGTCCGTCGCGCGCCCTGGCAATGCCTGGGCCTGCCCCACGGCGTTGCCAAAGCCATGTTATGTGTATCGAGATCGCCGGCCGGGTGCGCGTCCCACTCTGGGCCAACACGGCGCATGCATACACAGTTCGCCCCTACAAGAAAAAACGCAGTAAACCCTAGAAAAGTAGGGGCGAAGACGAGCTATACAATGTCAACACGTGGGTGACAGGTCATCCTGTGAACGCGACGCGACGCCACGCCACGTCCTGTAGGGGCGAACCTTGTGTTCGCCCGCCTTCCCGAGCGGCTTTGCCGTTGCCACCTTACCATAAGGTCGACCTTGACATCTCCCTGACCTTGCCCCGGAAACGGTTCGTCTGGCCCCTAAACTGTGCTATAATCCGCGCATCATGAATCTCTCCCGACACCCCTTCTTCCAGCGCTTTGCCCAGGATCGCGTCTTCTGGCTCGTGGTCGCAGCGATCCTGGTCGCCTTTGTGTTCGTGCAGCCGATCTCCGTGCTGCGCATCGTCTATGTCATCGTCTCCCTCCTGGTGGCCATCACCGTGCACGAGTGCAGCCATGCCGTGGCGGCGCTGCAGCTCGGAGATGACACCGCCGCCACGCGGGGGCGCGTGTCCCTCAACCCCCTGGTGCACCTGGACACCCTGGGCACCGTGATGATGGCCCTCACCGCCCTCACCGGGTTCGGCCTGGGTTGGGGCAAGCCCGTGCCGGTGACGCCCTACCGGCTGCGCTACGGGCCCCGCGTGGGCAACGGCATCGTGGCGCTGGCGGGGCCGGTGTCAAACGTCCTGGTCGCCGTCGTCCTGGGGTTGGCGCTGCGGCTCATCGGCGCGCCCCTCCTGGCGGTGCCCTGGCTGGCTGAGCTGCTGGTCGACATCGTCCTGATCAACCTGGTCATCGCCGTATTCAACTTGTTGCCCATCCCGCCGCTGGATGGCTATAGCGTCCTGATCGGCTTGCTGGCCCTGACGCGCACCCGCTGGGGCCATCAGGTGGCCAGCACGCTGGAGAGCTGGAACCGATTCGGCATGATGCTGCTTTTCGCCCTGATCCTGTTCTCGCAGTTCATGGGCCTGGACCTGTTGTGGCGCCTGGTGGGCTATCCCGCCGGGGCGCTCTATAGCCTGATCCTGGGGGGTTGGGGGTGACGCGGCGCGCCCTCGCCCGGCCCCGCTAGGGCCAACGCCATGTGTCTGCGGCGCTGGGTCTATCGCATTCGCCAGGGGCTGGCGCGGCTGGCCGTGGCCCTGCGCCTCTACCCGCTGGACGAGGAGCCCGCGCGCCAGCGGCTCTCGCCCCAGGCGTGGGCGCTCTTTGCCCGGATGCCCCGGGGCGATCAGGCCCATGGCCTGTGCGTGTTGGCGCGCCTGCCCGCCCAAGAGGCGGCGTCGCCCTGGCTGGCCGAGGCGGCCCTGTTGCACGATGTGGGCAAGATGGGTGGGCGGCTTTCGCTGCCCTATCGCGTCGCCATCGTCCTGCTGGGATCACACGTATCTCGCTGGGCCAGCGCCGATCCGACGAGCTGGCGCTATCCGTTTCATGTGCACCTGCACCACGCCGGGCGAGGCGCCGAGCTGTGCGAACAAGCGGGGTGCGACCCGCGCACGGTGGCGCTGGTGCGCTGGCACGGGGCCGTGCCCGATCAGGAGCTGGCAGAGGCTCTCATACAAGACCTGGAGGCGCTGCGCACCGCCGACGATCGGTGCTAGCCGGCGCCCTACCGCTACCGCAACGAGGGAGACCGCATGGCCCAACAACCCCAGCCCGATCACCCCGTCCGCAGCCTGACGGTGAGCCTGCCCGCCTACAACGAGCGCGACAATATCGGCCCCATGGTGAACCTGGTGCGCGAGCAGGTCGGCCCCCTGGTGCAGGACCTGGAGATCATCGTGGTGGATGACGGCAGCGCCGACGATACCGCCGGGGTGGTGGCCGCCATCGCCCAGGAGGACCCGCGGGTGCGCCTGATCCGCCACCCCGTCAACCAGGGCTACGGGGCCGCCGTGTATGATGGCGTGTGGGCGGCCACGCGGGAATGCATCTTTTTCACCGATTCCGACCGCCAGTTCAGCCTGGAGGAGCTGCCCCGCTTCATGGCCCGGCTGGCCGACGCCGACATGGTCATCGGCTACCGCTACGCCCGCAGCGATCCCTGGTTTCGGCGGCTCTTTGGCCAGGGATGGAGCTGGCTGGTGAACCTGATGTTCGGCTACACCGCCCGCGATGTGGATTGCGCCTACAAGCTCTTCCGGCGCCAGGTGATCGAATCCGTCCATGTGGATTCGCGGGGCGCCACCTTTAGCGCCGAGTTCCTGGTGCGGGCCAAGCGGGCGGGGTTCCGCATCGTCGAGGAGCCGGTGGCCCATCACCCCCGGGTGGCAGGCAGCCAGACGGGGGCCAACCCGCGCGTGATCCTGCGCGCCTTTCGCGAGCTGGCCAAGCTGCGCTGGCGCCTTCTGCGGGGCGGGCATGCCTGACCGGACCCCTCCCCCCGGCGCGGTGGGCCGCCCGCTGCGGGTGCTCATGATCGCCCCCACCTCGTTCTTTGCCGATTATGGCTGCCACGTGCGCATCCTGGAGGAGGCGCGCTACCTGCAGAGCCAGGGCCACCGTCCCGCCATCGTCACCTACCACAATGGACGCGATCTGGATGGGCTGACCGTCTTTCGCACGGCGCCTATCCCCTGGCGCACAGACTATGAGGTGGGCTCCTCGCGCCACAAGATCGCTTTCGACCTGCTCCTGGCGGGGCGCTCGGCCCGCTGTATGGTCGCCTGGCGGCCCGACGTCATCCACGCCCACCTGCATGAGGGGGCGCTGATCGGCTGGGCGCTCTCCCGGCTGTGGGATTGCCCCCTGGTGTGCGATCTGCAGGGGAGCCTCACGGCAGAGATGCTGGATCACGGCTTTGTGCGGCAGGGCAGCCTGGGTTACCGGCTCTTCTACCGGCTGGAGCGGTTCATCAACCGCGCGGCGCCCCATATTCTCACCAGCACCCGCCAGACCGCCCTGCTTCTGCAGGAGCGCTTTGGCTGCGCCGCCGAGCGGGTGACTCACGTGCCGGATTGCGTCAATACCGACGTATTTGCGCCCTCGCCGCGCGACGAGGCCTGGCGGGCCCGGCGGGCCGCCCTGGGCATCTCGCCCGAACGCAAGGTCGTGGCCTACCTGGGGCTACTGGCCGACTATCAGGGCACCAGTCACCTGCTGCAGGCAGCGGCGGAGCTGTGCCGCCGCCGAGACGATCTGCACTTTCTCATCGCCGGGTTCCCCCACATCGAGCGCTACCGGCAGGAGGCCGAGGCGCTGGGCATCGGCGAGCGCTGCTCCTTCCCCGGCAAGGTGCCTTACGAGGAGGCGCCCGCCCTCCTCTCCCTGGGAGACGTAGCCGTCTCGCCCAAGCTATCCGCCACCGAGGGGGCAGGCAAGCTGCTCAACTATATGGCCCTGGGCCTGCCCACGGTGGCCTTTGACACGCCCGTTAGCCGCGAGTACCTGGGCGAGGATGGCGTGTACGCGGTGGCGGGCGATAGCCACGCCCTGGCCGATGCGCTGCATGCCCTGCTGGAGGATGCCCCGCTACGGCAGGAGCTGGCCGGCCGCCTGCGCCGACGGGCGCAGGAACGCTACGCCTGGTCCTCCTCCGGCGAGCGAATCCTGCAGGCCTACCGGGCGGCCCAGGCCGATCACCCCCGCAGAAGGGCGTCCTGGTAGGCAAAGAGCGCGGGCGCGCCGCCCGTGTGCCAAAAGAGCACCGCGTCCTCGCGGCGCCAGGTCTTGGCGCGGATCAGGGCGATCAGACCGGCCATCGCCTTGCCCGTGTACACCGGGTCCAGCAGCACCCCTTCATAGCGGGCCAGCAGCTCGATCGCCTCGCGCTCCGGCTCGCCCATCACCCCATAGCCGCCCCCCACATAGTCATCCACCACCATGGCGCCCTCCTCGGGCACATCCACGCGCACGGCCAGATGCTCGATGACGAGCCGCGCCAGGCGCAGCACGCGGGGCGCCAGCACCCCGGCGGGCTCATCCACGCTGATGCCCAGGATGCGCACCGTGTCGTGCAGGGCGGCGGCCCCGGCCAGCAGGCCGCTCTGGGTACCCCCCGAGCTGGAGGCTAGCGCCACCGTGTGGAACTCGACCTGGGCCTGGCGGCTCTGGCGCACCAGCTCGTGCATGGCCTCAAAGTAGGCCGTCGCCCCGATGGCATTGGAGCCGCCATAGGGGATCACATACGGCTCGCGGCCCGCGGCGCGCTCCTCTGCGGCGATCTCCTGCATCACCTCGGCCCGGTCGCGCCCCCCCGTCCAGCGCACCTGGGCCCCCAGCAGGCGATCCAGCAACAGGTTGCCAGTGGTCGTCTCCGGGGCCATGGGGCTGAGGGCCAGGACGCAGCGCAGGCCGCAGCGGGCCGCGGCCGCCGCCGTCTGGCGGGCGTGATTCGATTGCGCCGCCCCCGCCGTGATCACCGTATCGGCCCCACGTTGCAGGGCGTCGCCCAGTAGATACTCGAGCTTGCGCGTCTTGTTGCCGCCCAGGGCCAGCCCGGTGAGATCGTCGCGCTTGAGCCACAGGCGAGGGCCGCCCAGGGCGCGGCTGAGGCGCTCCAGGGGCTGCAGAGGCGTCGGCAAGTGCGCCAGGGGAACGCGGGGCATTCGGTTGGTCATCTTGTCCTCCTTCGTGGGCGGGCGCCCCCTTACGCGTGGGAACGCCCAGGCGCGGGGAGAAGCGGTTCCCGGTGGCTCGCGGGCCATACGCAGGGAATCGTCGCCTGGCTCCCCTCACTAGGCATGATACCGGCTTTCTGGGATTGCGAATACTTGCGTTTCGTAACCAGATAATGTACACTGTAGCCGTGGATAGAGCCAACTGCGAGGGGTTACCATGACAGTTGACGGTAGACAAAAGGCGCTGGACACAACCCTTGCCCAGATCCGCAAACGCTATGGCGATGGCGCCATCATGAAACTGGGTGACGGCGCCAACCTGGATGTGGACGTGATCCCCACCGGGTGCCTGGCTCTGGACGTGGCCCTCGGCGTGGGAGGCATCCCCCGGGGCCGCATCACCGAGATCTATGGGCCCGAATCCTCGGGCAAGACGACCCTATGCCAGCATATCATAGCCGAGTGCCAGAAGCTAGGCGGCACGGCCGCTTTTGTGGACGTGGAGCATGCGCTGGACCCG
>DCTX01000070.1:0-5222 GCA_002329325.1 Anaerolineales bacterium UBA1429 | reverse complement strand
GCCGAGATCGAGGGCGAGATGGGCGATGCGCACATGGGCTTGCAGGCCCGCTTGATGTCACAGGCCCTGCGCAAGCTCACCGGCGCCATCAAGCGCAGCAACACCGCTGTGATCTTTACCAACCAGCTGCGCATGAAGATCGGGGTGCTCTTTGGCAACCCCGAGACGACCAGCGGCGGCAACGCTCTCAAGTTCTATGCCGCCGTGCGGATCGACGTGCGCCGCGCCGAGGCGATCAAGGAGAAGGGCGAGGTAACGGGCAACCGGGTGCGCGCCCGCATCAAGAAGAACAAGGTCGCGCCGCCCTTCAAAGTCGCCGAATTCGATATCATGTTCGATCACGGCATCTCCAAAGAGGGCAGCCTGCTGGACGTGGCCGTTGAGATCGGCGCCATCGAGCGCAAGGGTTCGTACTATTCCTATGGCGACATGCGCCTGGCGCAAGGCCGCGAGAACGCCAAAGAGTTTCTGCGGGAGCATCCCGAGACCGCTGCCGAGATCGAACAGCATGTGCGGCGCAATCTGAGGCTCTTGGCCCACAGCATGTTCGACACCGAGACCGTAGCCGAGGAGATGGAACAAGTCGAAGAGTGATCCTGGAGGCGCCTATCCGGGGCGCTTCCCTGGCCGGGAAAAGGGATCGGTCCAGAGGCTCGTCGGGTGGCACCTGGCGGATGTGCACGAAATGGCCGGTCAAGCCGGACTGGAGTCGCTTTTCCTTGTGTTCACGCCCACCTGGAGGATACAGGGCTGCCTGATGGTACCACGTTCTAGGAGCGTGGTCTAGTTCAGGCTACCACCCGTTCTGCCCCGAGGCAGAATGGGCACAGGGCTTTCAGGGTATGGGGCTGCGGCTATGGCTGCAGTCCCTTTTTGTTTTTTTGCCGGGGGAGGTCAAGTGCCCCAGGTCACGGCCATCAAGGCGCAACAGCGCCGCAGAGATCGCGCCAATGTCTACCTGGATGGCGAGTATGCCTTTAGCCTCCAGAAGGTGTTGGCGGCACAGCTTGCCCTGGGACAAACGCTGACGCCGCAAGAGATCGCGACGCTCCAGGCGCAGGACGTGGCCGAGCGCGCCTACGAGCGCACCTTGCGCTACCTGGCCTATCGCCCGCGCAGCGTGCAAGAGGTGCAGCGCTACCTGGAGCGCAAAGAGGTCGAGCCCGATGTCATCGCCCAGGTGATCCGACGGCTGCAACGGGTGCGCCTGCTGGACGATGCCGCCTTTGCCGAGTTCTGGGTCGAGAACCGCGAGACCTTTCGGCCGCGGGGGGCCTGGGCGCTGCGAGGCGAGCTGCGGCAAAAGGGCGTCTCCTCCGAGGTCATCGACGCTGCCATCAGCGACCTGGACGAGGAAGAGAGCGCCATGCGGGCCGGCGAGCAGGCCGCCCGCCGCTACGCCCGGCTGGACCGGGAGACCTACTTCCGGCGCATGATGGGCTTTCTGCAACGGCGCGGGTTCGGCTATGGCGTATCGCGACAGGTAGTGGAGCACTACTGGGGCCAGGTGCAGGCCGACCAGAACGGACAACATTCGTGACGTGACGGGCGCGCGCAACATGGCCGGCTGCCTGGCAGCCGGTCGAACGACAAAGGCTGTCTTCAAGCGCGGCCCGATGCGATAGATCATTGAAAGGAACAAACGCATGTTTACAGGAGCAGGGTGGATTGTATGGCTGGCGCTGGTCGTGCTGGGCAGCGTCGGGGGATTCCTCCTCGGCAACCGTCTCCGGAACCGGGCCATCGGTAAGGAGATCAGCCGACTGCAGGAGGAGACCAGAGAGAAGCTGGCCGAGGCGCGCACCACAGCCATGCAGATCGAGATCGAAGCGCGAGACAAGGCTCTCAAGGCGCTTCAGGATGCCGATGCCGAGGTGGCGCGTCGCATGCGCGACGTCAACCGCCAGGAGGCCCGCATCCAGGAGCGACGCGATAACCTCGACAAGCGGATGGACAACCTGGAAGCGCGAGAGACGCGCCTCAAGGAACGCGAGCAGAGGCTGGATGCGCGCCAGTCTGAGCTGGATCGCGCCTGGCAAGAGCACCTGGCGGAGATGGAGCGCATCTCCGGGTTGACCCAGGAAGAGGCCAAGGAGTTGCTGCTGCAAGAGGTGGAGCAAGAAGCCCGCATCGATGCCGCGCGGATCATCCGAGAGATCGAGGGGCAGGCCCATGAGGAGGCCGAGGTTCGCGCCCGGGAGATCGTGACCATCGCCATCCAGCGCCTGGCGACCGATCAGGTGGCCGAGACCACCGTCTCCACCGTCGAGCTGCCCAATGATGAGATGAAGGGGCGCATCATCGGGCGCGGAGGCCGCAACATTCGCGCCCTGGAGAGCATCACCGGCGTGGACCTGGTCATCGACGACACCCCCGATACGGTCATCCTCTCCAGCTTTGATCCCGTGCGCCGCGAGGTGGCGCGCATCGCCCTGGAGCGCCTCATCCTGGATGGGCGCATCCATCCCGGGCGCATCGAGAGCATCGTGGAAAAGGCCCAGTCGGAAGTGGACCAGACCATCCGCGAGAAGGGCGAAGAGGCCGCCCTGGACCTGGGCATCCACGGCCTGCCACCCGAGATCATCCGCCTGCTGGGGCGGCTGCACTATCGCACCAGCTACGGCCAGAACGTCCTGCGGCACTCGGTGGAGAGCGCCCAGATCGCCGCTCTGATCGCCGCCGAGTTGGGCGCCGATGTGGAAAAGGTCAAACTGGCGGGCCTGCTGCATGACCTGGGCAAGGCCGTGGACCATGAGGTAGATGGCCCCCACGCCCTGATCGGCGCCGAGATCGCCAAGCGCTATGGCATGCCGGAGGAGATCGTGAACGCCATCGGCGCGCATCACTGCGATATGGAGCAGTGCTCCATCGAGGCGATGCTGATCCAGGTGGCCGACGCCATCTCCGCCAGCCGCCCCGGCGCGCGCCGCGAATCGCTAGAGAACTATATCAAGCGCATCAAGGCCCTGGAGCAGGTGGCCAACTCGTTCGAGGGTGTGGATTCCTCCTTTGCCATCCAGGCGGGGCGCGAGATCCGCATCATGGTCAAGCCGGAGGAGATCGACGACCTGGGGGCGATCCGCCTCTCGCGCGATGTAGCCAAGAAGGTTGAAGAGAGCCTACAATATCCGGGACGCATCAAAGTCACCGTGATCCGAGAGACACGGGCGACAGAATACGCGCAATAGCTCTGGGAACGCACCGAGGGGGCTCCTCTGGCGAGCCCCCTACCGGCGCCGGGGGCCTCATCGGCGCCCTGGGCCGGCGCAGAACAATTTCATCGCGTTGCCAACCATGGGGACAAGGTAGCGTGCCAGCGCGCGCCAGGACGGCGGGCGCTGTCGGGCGGAGCGGCCGGTCGGGCTGCGTGTCACAGCCAAAGGAGTCAGCACCATGCAGGTCCTCAAAGTATCAGCGCGCTCCCGATCTACTGCTGTGGCGGGTGCCATCGCAGGCGTGGTCCGCGAACACGGCCGCGCCGAGATCCAGGCGATAGGCGCCGGCGCCGTGAACCAGGCGGTCAAGGCGGTCGCCATCGCCCGATCCTACCTGGCCCTGGATGGCCTGGATGTGATCTGCATCCCCGCCTTTGCCGATGTCACCATTGCCGACCAAGAGCGGACCGCCCTCAAGTTGATCGTAGAGCCGCGATGACGGGCCAGGTAGACCTGCATGTACACACCACCGCCTCCGACGGCGCTCTGACACCCCGCGAGGTCGTGGCCCTCGCCCACCGGCTGGGCATACAGATCCTGGCCATCACCGATCATGACACGGTGGCGGGCGTCGGCGAAGCGTTGGCACATGCCACCGAGGTGGGGTTGACCCTGATCCCGGGGGTTGAGATCAGCGCCGAGCAAAACGGGGTCCAGGCGCACATCCTGGGGTATTATGTCGACCACACCTTCCCCCCGTTAGTCGAGGAGCTCGACCTGCTCGCCCAGGCCCGTTTGCGCCGCGCCGCCAAGACTCTGGAACGATTGACGGAGATGGGCATCCCCCTGGCGTGGGAGAGCCTTGCGGAGGCCGTCGAGCAGGGTGTGGTGGGCCGCCCGCATATCGCCAAGGCCCTGGTCGAGAACGGCTTTGTCTCCTCCATCTCCGAGGCCTTTGGCCGCTACCTGAACCCGGGCCAGGCTGCCTACGTGCCCCGCCTCAAGGCAACGCCGGTGCAGGCGATCCGCATGATCCGGCAGGCTGGGGGCCTGCCGGTGCTGGCCCACCCCTGGAGCGTCACCTTCCTGCTCAAGGAGCTGGTGGCGGAGGGGCTGGCTGGCCTGGAAGCCTACTATCGCAGCTATGATAGCTGCCAGATGGGGCGGCTCAGCCGCCTGGCCCACGAGTATGGCCTGGTCTGCACGGGGGGCACCGATTTCCACGGCCTCGAGGGCGAGCCTCTCTCCCTGGGGGAGGTCCCCCTACCCCTCTCCTGCGTCGCCGAACTGCAGGAGCTCCACGCCTCGCGCCCAGGCCGCTAGCCAGCGAGGGCCCGCTCGCCAGGTTCAGGCGTTTGCGTTCCCGCCGCCCGAATCCCGATTGCTGTTCCGTCTGGGCCTGCGAGAACGCCTGCGCCGCGACCGCTGCGGGGCGCCCTCGTTGGGCACCGCGTTGCCACCGTCTTCGGCGGCGGCGCGCCTGCCCTCATTCTGGCGTGGCTGCGATTCGCGCGGCTCTCGGCGTGGGTTCCTTTGCTGGGCGTCGCTAGGCGCGCCGCCGCCGCTCTTGGGCCGCCCCGCCGGGGCCACCTGCACCTTGCCATCTCGCTGCGCCGAGGCCTCTTGGGCGCGCAGCGACGAATCCAGCGCGTCGCGCCGCACGCCGCGCTCCGCGCGCGGCGGCAGGGGCTCGTTGCCGGCAAGCTGGTCCGCCGTCATCTCGGTCTTGGTGCCATCCTCCAGCAGCACGGTCACCTTCTCTGTGAACACGCAGACCTTGACGACCTTGCCGGTGCCGTAGGGGGTGTCGATGGTGCGCCCCACCCGGGGAAAGCGCCCCTTGATCTCGCGATAGTAGTCATCCTCATAAGTGAGGCAGCATAGCAGCCGCCCGCAAAGCCCCGATATCTCCATCGGGCTCAGAGGCAGGTTCTGCTGTTTGGCCATGCGAATGGAGACGGGCGTGAACTGGGTCAGCCAGGTGGCGCAGCAGAGGGGCCGCCCGCAGGGTCCCAGCCCGCCCACGAGCTTGGCCTCGTCGCGGACGCCGATCTGGCGCAGCTCGAT
>DCTX01000085.1 GCA_002329325.1 Anaerolineales bacterium UBA1429 | reverse complement strand
CTCGTCGGGGTAGATCTCGGCGTCTGTCCTGCCCAGCGCGTCTTCCTCCGAAGAGAGGCCCATGGCCGCCAAGTCTGCGCGATTGGACAGGATCTTGCGCCCTTGCAGGTCCTTGGCATAGATCGTCAACGGGATGTTGTCGATCACCGTTCGCAGCAGCAGGCGCTCGCGCGCCAGCTCCTCTTCGGCCCGCTTGCGCTCGGTGATGTCGCTGAGCATGCCCAGGGCGCCGGCGTATTGGCCATCAGCGGTGAGGACAGGTGAGGCAGAGACCAGGCACCAGACGACGCGGCCATCCTTCGAAAGGAAGCGGCGCTCATACACATCGGACTCGCCCTGTCTGCGGGGCACGATGCGCGCTCGGTGCTCGGCGACCTCCTCGGTGACGATAAAGTCGTACACGCGCCGGCCCAGCATCTCCTCCGGCGTGTAGCCCAGCATGGCGGCCATGCGCGGGTTCACGAACACCGTGCGCGATTCGGCATCCACCTGCCAGACGCCTTCGTTGGCCGTCTCCACGATGCGGCGGTAGCGTTCCTCGCTCTCCCGCAACGCTTCCTCGGCCAGCTTGCGCTCGGTGATGTTCTCGCCGATGCCTACCAGGCCGATGAGCTCGCCCGAGGCATCGCGCAAGGGCAGCTTGGAGGAGAGCAGCCAGACCCGCCGCCCCTGTGCGTTGACGAGCACGTCTTCGCGGTTCAGCGCCGGTTGGCCCGTCTCCCAGATGATCCGGTCGTCGGCCTCGCAGCAATCAGCCACCTCCGGGCTAAAGAGGTCGCGATCGGTCTTGCCCAACACCTCCTCCTCTGAGGTGACTCCGATGTTGGCCATGTCCGCCGGATTGGTGAGGATCTTGCGCCCCTGCAAGTCTTTGGCGTAGATGGCGTGGGGCAGGTTGTCGATCACGGTGCGCAGCAGCAGCCGTTCGCGGGCCAGCGCGTCGCGGACCAGCTTGCGCTCGGTGATATCCTGGGCCACTCCCACGATGCCGAGGATCTGGCCATCGGCATCGATCAGGGGCAGCTTGGAGCCCCAGGTCCAGCGTGGGTTGCCCTGCGCGTCTTGGGTGAGGACCTCATTGTCAAGGACCGGCTGGCCCGTCGCTAGCACAATCGCATCATCGTCCTCGTACTGCTCGCCTCGCTCGTCGTGGTAAACCTCCTGGTCGGTCTTGCCCAGCACCTCGTCTTCGCTCGTGGCGCCGATCCAGGCCAGATCCACGGGGTTGGTCAACGTCTTGCGGCCTTGCAGGTCCTTGGCAAACACGGCCAGGGGCAGATTGTCGATGACGGTGCGTAGCAGCAGGCGCTCGCGCGCCAGAGTCTGCTCCATCTGCACCCGGTCGGTGATGTCCTGGATCACGCCGACGAGCCCCTGCACGTTCCCCTGGGCATCGGTGAAGGTCGCTTTGTGGTAGATCACGTTGCGCCGTGAGCCATCGGGCATGCTGAACATGGCTTCGTAGGTCTGCCGGCCCGGGTTGGCCAGAAGCTCGGCATCGGCCCGGGCATAGATCGCCGCCAGATCGGGCGGCGAGGTGTCATACACCGTCTTGCCGATCAGCTCCTCTCTGGAGGTGCCGCCATACTCCTCGGCAGCCCTGTTACAGCCCAAGAAGCGGCCTTGCGCATCTTTGTAAAAGATCGGGTTGGGAATGGCATCGATCAGGGTCTGCAGAAACGTGGCATTGTCGAGCAAGGCCAGCTCCGCCAGCCTGCGCTCCGTGATGTCGTTGCCGATCCCCACCAGACCGATGACCCGTCCCTCTGCATCTCGCAAGGGGACCTTGGAGGTCAGGAGCCAACGCGGCTGCCCAGAGGCATCGGTGAGCTGCTCCTCAAAGTTGAGCACAGACTGCTCGTCGTCCATCACGCGGCGATCTTGGGCCCACAGGACCTCGGCCCTGTCGGGCGGGTAGGTATCGAAATCGGTCTTGCCCAGCAGATCGGCCTCTGACGTGACGCCCAGGCGGGCCTGGTTCGCCCGGTTCGCCACCGTCTTGCGCCCTTCCAGGTCCTTGGCATAGACGGAGAAGGGGATGTTGTCTATGACGATGCGCAGCATCGCCCGCTCGCGGGCCAGGCTCTCCTCGGCGCGCTTGCGGTCGGTGATATCGCTGACCATGGCGAACGAGCCAGCAAAGGCGTCATCGGCATCGAACAAGGGGCTGGTCGAGACCAGGACGTGGATATACTCGCCCCCCTTGGTGCGCAGGCGCCGTTCAAAGGCCTCGCTCACACCCTTCTTGCGGCGCTCAAAGCCAACGCGGTGCTCTGCCAGGTCATCGGGATGCAAGAACTCGGTCGTCAGGTGCCCCAGCATCTCGTCAACGCCAAAGCCCAGCATCCGGATCATGCGCTCGTTGACGTAGGTGATGCGGCCCTCGGCGTCCATCTGCCATACGCCCTCGTTGGCCGTCTGCACGATGCGGCGATACCGTTCCTCGCTCTCTAGCAGCGCCTGCACCGTCTGCTTGCGCTCCGTAATGTCGCTGACCATGGCAAAGCAGCCCTCGAAGGTGCCGTCGGGCGCGAATCGGGGCGCCCCCGAGAGCAACGCCCACACCTCATGGCCATCCTTGGCCAGGTACCGGCGCTCGTAGATGCCGCTCTCGCCGCGGCGGCGCGCCTCGATGCTGGCCAGGAACCCCGGGTGCTCGTCCTCCGGCAGGAAATCGGTCACGGGTCGCCCGAGCATCTCCTCCTGGGTGTAGCCCAGCATGGCTGCCATCTGGGCGTTCAGGAAGGTCGTGATCCCCTGGGCGCCCATCTCCCAGACGCCCTCATTGGCCGTCTCGACGATCCGACGGAACCGGGCCTCGCTCTGCTCCAGCACCTCGCTGCGCTCCAGCAGGAGATCGCCGGCTTTACGCAAGAAACGCTCCTCCCGAGCACACTCGCATGCCTGCGCCAGGTAGACGGGATCCAGGGGCTCGCGAAGGACGGCGTTGGCGCCCAGGGCCATCCACTGGGTCGCGCGGATCGGCATCTCCTGATCTTCGAACACGACGATGGCGCAGTCGCCTGTCTCGCGGCGCAGATCGGCCATCGCGGCGCGATGATCCTCTCCCAGGATCGAGGCCGCAATGATCAGAACGTCGAGTGGCCCGGTGGCGCAGCGCTCCAGGGCGTGAGGCAGATCCTCCACGGACTCGATCTCGTAGGCAAGCCGCTCCAGGGAGTCCTGCCACTCCTGCCGGATGGCGCTATCGGGGGCCGCCAGCAGGGCCAGGGGATGGAGCGCCTTGGCCCGCCCCGCCAACAGGTCGTCCACCCGCGCCAGCAACACGTCATCGGCGACAGGCAAGGCGCAGAAGGCGTTGACTCCCAGGGCGCGGGCCAGATAGCCTGAATCCATCCCCGAGTAGGTGGTCGAAACCACCAGCACGGGCGTCTCGTTCGCCTGCGTATACGCCGGGGCGCGCAGCAATCGGCAGAAGCGCAAGCCGCCCAACCCGCGCATGTGCAGCCCGGTGACGATCAGGTCCGGCGGTGAGGCGCCCTCCTCCAGCGCAGACAGCGCGTCCTCCGGCTGGACAAAAGTCCTCACCGCCAGTTGTGCGCTCTCCAACACGGCCTGCAGCGCCTTGCTCCGGGCCTCGGTTCCATAGATCAACCAGACGGTCGGTGAGGGCATAGCGTTGTTCATCATGTCACGTCCCCTTCGGTCTTGGGCGTGTCCTCTTCCTCCAGCAGGTCGCTGTGGTACTTGACCATGCACTCGGGGCAGATGCCGTGGCTGAACTCGGCATCCGAATGCTGGGCGATATAGTGCTCGATCCGGTCCCAGCTCTCCTGATCTGTGCGGATCTTGTGGCAGTACATGCAGATGGGCAAGATGCCCTGCAGCGTGCGCACGTGGACCAACGCCTCGCTCAACTCGCGGATTCGGCGCGCCAGGTCGGATTGCAGCGAGACCACCCGCTTGCCCACGGCGACGCGCGCACGCAGCTCGTCGGGGTCGTAGGGCTTGATGACATAGTCATTGGCGCCTGCTTCCAGCCCGACGATGATGTCGCTCTTTTTCTCGTGGGCGGTGATGAGGATGATGTACGGCGGCTCGTCGCCCTCGTCATCTCGCAGGGCCGTGCAGATCTCGGGACCGCTCAGGCCGGGCATGATCCAATCCAGCAAAGCCATGCGGGGCGCAAGGGGCGCTCGCATGGCCGCTAGCGCAGCCTCTCCTTCGTCAACGGCTACTGGCGTGTAGCCCCATCTCTCCAGCAGCGCGACCAACATACGCCGCGAAACGCGGTCGTCCTCCGCTACCAGTACGCGCATCGCCCCATCCCCTTTTGATTCTAGGCTGCATGTTCCCCCATGAAGGCGGTCAGGGCCCTGGCCAGCGCCTCGTATCGCGCTGACAACTCGGGCAGCAGTCCGGCAACTCGCGACAGATCCCCCTCCACTGCCGCTTGCTCGCACTGCTCGGCCACCTCTCGCAGCGATTCTCCCCCCATATTCGCAGAGGCGCCCTTGAGGGTGTGGGCCTCATAGCGCACCCCGGCGGCATCCTGCGCCAACACACGCTCCTTCAGAGCCGCGATGCGCTGCGGAGCGTCTGCCTGGAACTCGGTCGCGATCTCGCGCAGCAGTCCAGCATCGCCCATCAGCCGGGCGAGGAGCCCTTGGCCATCGAACACGCCCGGATCGGCGATTGGCTCGCTGCCGTCCTCCACCGCGGGCTCGACGGCGGCGCACCAGCGCCGCAGCACCCGGCCCAATGCCTTGGGCGTGACGGGCTTGGCCACATAGTCGTCCATGCCGGCGGCCAGGCAGCGCGCCCGGTCATCCTGCATGGCGTGGGCCGTCATGGCGATGATGGGCACGGCGTGGTTGCGCACCGGCGAACTTTCGCCGCGAATCTGAGTCGTGGCCTCAAAGCCATCCATCTCCGGCATTTCGCAATCCATCAGCACCAGACGATAGTCGATATCGGCCAGGGCATGGAGCGCCTCCAGGCCGTTGGCCACCGCATCGGCGCGATACCCCAGGCGCTGAAGAATGCCCAGGGCCACCTGCTGGTTGACCCGATTATCTTCCACCACGAGGATGCGCTCGCACACGCCCGTGTGCTCCTCCTCGGGAGCGGGCCTGTCTGGCTCCTTCACGGCCGGTTCTCGGCCGATCAGCGCCCCAACAATGGTATCGAACAGCAGCGACCGCTTGATCGGTTTCGTCAGCCGGGCGGCAAACAGATCCTGGGTAGATTCACGGACCTCCATCTGGTCGCCCAGAGAGGACATCATGATGAGCCGCAGATCGGCCAGGAGCGGATCTTCGGCGATGCGGCGCGCCAGGGCCTCTCCATCCATGCCCGGCATCTGCATATCCAGGATCGCCAGATGGAAGGGAACGCCGCGAGCAGCGGCCGCCCGCAGGACCTCCAGGGCCTGTAGCGGCTCAGGTATCACCTCGTGGCCAAACCCCCAGCCGGCCAGGATGCGCTCCATCAGCAGACGATTGGTGGCGTTGTCGTCCAACACCAGGATGCGCGCGCTGCTCAACTCCTGAGCCAGCGCGGGGTCCTCGAACAAAGTCGGCGACACGCCGCTGGCCGGGATCTCTACCCTTACCGTGAACCAGAAGGTGGAACCTTTGCCGGGGGTGCTCTCGACGCCGATCTCGCCGCCCATCAACTCGACCAACTGCCTGCAGATGGCGAGGCCCAGGCCGGTGCCTCCGTATTCCCGCGTCGTGGAGCTATCCGCCTGGTAGAACGGCTCAAAGAGGGCCTCCTGGCGGTTCGCGGCGATGCCGATGCCCGTATCGCGCACCGAGAAGCGCAGGGTCGCCTGTTCATCGCTCCGTTCCAGGCATCTGACCTCGATGGCGATCTCGCCGGAGTGGGTGAACTTGACGGCGTTGCCCACCAGGTTGGTGAGTATCTGGCGCAGCCGCCCGGGATCTCCGCGCAGCAAGGCGGGCGTCTCTGGGCTCACATAGGCCGTGAGCTCCAGCCCCTTCTCGTGGGCCCGCATCGCCATGATCTCGGCCAGGTCCTCCAGCAAGGTGTACAGGTCAAAGTCGGCGCTCTCCAACGCGAGCTTGCCCGCCTCGACCTTGGAAAAGTCCAGGATGTCGTTGATGATGTCGAGCAGAGCATCGCCGCTGGTGCGGATGATCTCGGCGTACTGCCGCTGCTCCGGCGTGAGGGTCGTATCCAGCAGGAGGCCCGTCATCCCGATCACCCCGTTCATGGGCGTGCGGATCTCGTGGCTCATGGTGGCCAGGAACTGGCCCTTGGCGATGCTGGCAGCCTGGGCCTCGACGGCCAGGCGCTCGGCCTCAGCGACGGTGGCCTGCAGCCGCTGGTTGGCTTGCTCCAGTTCAGCCTTGGCCTCCTCCAGGGCGTCCTGGGCCTGCACCCGCTCGGTGATATCGGTCAGCATGGCGAACGACCCGGCAAAGTGCCCCTCGGCATTGAACTGGGGAGTGGCGTTGATGATGGTGTGCAGGACCCTGCCATCCCGTGTGCGCAGCCGCCGCTCGTACGTGCTGGCTCTCCCCTGGCTCCTATCGGCGATCATGTTCAGATGCGCCTGGCGCTCATCCTCATGGATGAACTCGCTCAACGAGCGGCCCACCATCTCCTCGGTTGTATAGCCCAGCATCTCGGCCATCTGGCGGTTGACGAACAGGGTCCTCAGGTTAACGTCCACCTCCCAGATGCCCTGGTTGGCCATCTCGACGATGCGCCGGTAGCGGGCCTCGCTCTCCCGCAGCGCCTCGTCTGCCTGCTTCCGTTCGGTGATATCCTGGGCAACCCCGACCAGGCCGATCAGCTCGCCGGCGGCGTCGATGAGAGGAACCTTGGAGCTGAGCAACCAGTGGCGATCGCCGTAGGCATCCTGGATCGGGTGCTCCAGGTTCAGGATCGGCTCTCGAGTGTCGAGCACCTGGCGGTCATGGCCGGTAAAGAACTCGCTCTGGTCGGCGTCATAGAGCTCATGGTCGGTCTTGCCCAGCACCTCATCGCTGGAGGCGGCGCCAATGAGGGCCAGATCGCGAGGGTTCGTCATCGTCTTGCGACCCTCGGAGTCCTTGGCGTACACAACCATGGGCAGGTTGTCGAGAATTGTGCGCAACAGGAGGCGCTCGCGAGCCAACGCCTCCTGGGCCTCTACCTGCTCGGTGATATCCTGGCCGATTCCCACCAGCCCGACGATATCCCCCGATGGGTCCCTTAGGGGTAGCTTGGAGGTGAGCAGCCATTGGCGCTCGCCCTGCTCATTGACCAGCAGCTCCTCGCGCCCCAGCAGCGGCCGCCCCGAAGCGAGGACCGCCTGGTCATCCGCCATGAAGCGCTGAGCCACGTCAGGGGGAAAGAGGTCGGCATCCGTCCGGCCGAGGACCTCGCTCTCCGAGGACGCCCCGATGTTGTGTAGGTCCGCAAGATTAGCCAGCGTCTTGCGCCCCTGCAGGTCCTTGACGTAGATGGCCGTGGGCAGGTTGTCTATTACCGTCCGCAGCAGCTCCCGCTCCTGGGCCAGCTCTTCCTCTGTGTGCATCAGGGCCTGGAGGGCGGCTCGACCGCGTCGTCGCATGTCACTCAGGAGGCCGATGATGATGGTCGCTAACAAGAGCAGCGAAAAGCCGACGCTGCCGCCGCTGGCCATCACGTGCTCCCAGCCCGCACCCTCGAGCCTGATCAGGAGCGCCAGGTTGATCCCCGTTGTGATCAGACCCACGGCAACGCCCGCGGGTAGGCCAAAGAGCTAGGCGATCAATCCGGCGGGGATGATGGCCATGGAGGTTGCCACCGGGCCCATCGCTCGGTAGAGCGGGCAGAACGCGGCGGCATACAGCGCCAGGGCCGCGATCGCAGCCAGCAGCGCCGCGAGGGGACGATGCTCCTCGACCCATCGCGAGATCTGCTTGCGACGATCCGCATTCGCGGACAGATCCATGTTGTCCTCCTGAACAGACCAAACCAGGCAGAAGAAGCGCGCCTTGAGGCAGAAGGGGGAGCCTGGGTGCCCTGGCAGTGGGACGCATAGCGCAGAACTTACTCGGGCCCTTCTGGGCATCGGCTTTAGTAGGCACATTATGGCTTGTGGGAGGGGCAGAGTCAACAGCAGGTGCGTAAGATGCGCGTAAGAACCGGCCCCTGGAGGGGTATTCCCTCCAGGGGCCGGTTGTCAGGTCAGAATCCAGGTCTGGCCAGGCCACAGATCGTGGCCTACCGGACGGCGATCCTATTGCTCAAAGTACCACTGCTCCGAGTACTCGGGGAAGGTCCAGAGGCTGTCCCACGTCCAGAA
>DCTX01000004.1 GCA_002329325.1 Anaerolineales bacterium UBA1429 | reverse complement strand
GCCTGTGGGCCCGGTAGCGCCAGCCGCGCCTGTGGGCCCTGTGGCACCGGCCGGTCCGGCAGCGCCCGTGGCGCCCGTGGGCCCAGGGGCACCGGTCGCGCCGGCGGGGCCTGTGGGGCCCGTTGGGCCTTGGGTGGTGAAGGTGCTCCACCATGTGCAGCTTTCGCGAGCATAGCAGCTAGAGCACGAACTGACCGAGCGCATCGCCCCTGACGAAGTGGTGCAGACGTAGATCGTACCCGGTGATTCCGCCGATCCTGCACTGGCGCCGATCAAGACCAGGGCCAGTGTTACGGCGACTGCGAATAGGAGCCTCAATTTCACCTCGATTACCTCCCCAAACAGGCAGGCCGGCCGGACAACTCGGCGGAGAATACCACATCTACAGCGGCGCGTCTAGGGATTTGCGCGGAATTTACGCCAAAAGCACGTAATTCACGGAAAAAGAGCGCTTTCTCCAGCTCGCCCTGGCGCTATGTGGGATAGCGCTGTGCTCTGCTGAAAGAGCAAGGCTCTGCCGGGGATCGGTGCCTGAAATCGGGCGCCTGCGCAAGAGCAGGGAACCTGGGGCGGGCGATCCCGAGATCGTTCGCCCCAGGCTGTATGTAGGCCCAGAGGGCACGAAGCGGCAGGCTTCTGTTTCGGCTCACTTGCTCCCTGGCGTGCGGGTTCGCGTCGGAGTCCGGGTGAGCGTGGGCGTACGCGTGAACGTGGGCGTGCGCGTGAAGGTGGGCGTACGCGTGAGAGTCGGTGTGCGGGTCGACGTGGGCGTGCGGGTGAGCGTCGGTGTGCGGGTCGACGTGGGCGTGCGGGTGAGCGTCGGTGTGCGGGTGGCGGTGGGGGTCCGCGTCGGCGTTGCCGTGCGTGTCGGCGTCATCTCTGCGGGCGCCGCCGCTATGCTCAGTGTGTAGGCCTGGTCCGATGTCTGGGCGCCCGTCTGGGGTCGGACGCGCACATAGTAGGCCTGCCCGCCCTGGGCGGGAGCCGTCAACGAGAGCGACTGTCCCAGGGCGCTCCCATACACTGCCTCTGCTACCACATGGCTTTCGCGGTAGAGCACCAGGCTCGGTTTCACGTTGTCGGCGACGTCATCGAGATTGACGGTGAGCGACACGCTGCCCATCTCTGGGGGCACGATGATCTGGTAGTAGTCGGCCGGGCCGGTGACCCGCTCCCAGAAGTAGCCCTGGATCGGGCCCGCTTGCCAATCCCACGCGGTGGCATGGTCAAAGGCGTCGTTGGGCTCGCGCGGATCCGGGCTTGTGGTGATGGACAGGGTGTAGGGCTGCAGAGAGGTCTGCCTCGGCGAGCCGGGCCGCACCCGCACGTAAAAGCCATCCCCCGCGTTGGCATCCACCGTCAGCGCCAGGCTCTCGCCCTCGGTGTCGCTGTACTCGGCCTCGATGACGCTGCGGCTGGTGCGGTAGATCACCAGGCTGGGGACCACGTCGGCGGGCACATTGTCCAGGTGCACGGTCAGCAGCACGCTCTCCATATCGGCTGGCATCGAGAACAGGTAGTAGTCGGCCGGGCCGGTGACCCGCTCCCAGAAGTAGCCCTGGATCGGGCCCGCTTGCCAGTCCCACACGGCGGCCTCGCCCGTCGCGTCGTCCGGCTCGTAGGGGTCGGGCACGGAGGTCAACGCCAGCTCATAGTAGGCCGTCGAGGTCTGGCGGCTGCTATCGGCCTTGACCCTGACGTAGAACACCTGGCCTGCGTTGCCGTCGAAGGTGAGGCTGGCGCCCGCTCCTGCGGGGATCGCATAGTCCGAGGCGATCACACTGCGGTTGGCGTTATAGATCACGAGCTGGGGCTCGATCTCGGCGGGCACGTTGCCAAGGATGAGGGTGTAGATGCCCGGCGCCGTGGTCAAGAGGCGGAAATAGTCCACATCGCCCTCTGTGGCGATCCTGGCGCGCATCGGGAGCGGCGGCGACCACAGGTTGGCGGTGGAGATCGAGTCATTGGGCTCCGTCTCCGTCTCGCCGCCCCAGGGAGTGGGCGAAGGCGATGGCGTCTGCGTGGGCGTGGGCGTCAGGTAGCGCGTCGGGGTCGCCGTGCGGGTAGGGGTGCGGGTCACCGAAGGCGTCGCCGTCGCCGGCCGCGGAGTGGGGGTGGGCGGCGGCGGGCCCGCCACGTAAAAGTCGCACTGGGCCGTGTTATCCAGGGTCTCTTTGTCGTGGGCCAGGCGCGCCTCGGCCGAGAGGGTGTAGCTGCCCGTCAGGAGATGGGCCGCTGGACCTTGGGTCACAAAGACATAAGTGTCGCGGTCGGTCTTGTTCCAGTGATACCAACTGTTGGATTCGCTGTTGCTGATGGTGTGCGCCTGGCCATAGGCGTTCCACGCCGTGACCGAATCGCTCCAGGCGCTCCAATCGCCAAAGCCGCTCTTGGTGCGCGTGCGCTCCCATACCCAGCCCGATACGTCGCCCTGCTGCAGCGTCACCCAATCGCCGTCGCTCAACAGCCGCACATAGCCATCGGAGCCCGAGCCCGACATGCCGCTGCTATCGGAGATGAGGGGGGCCATGTCGTAGAGCCCCTCGCCCCAATCCATCTCGAAGGTGATATCGGAGGGCTGGATGAACAACTCGAGCATCTGGCAGTGATGGTCGTCGCCGTACTCAGCCAGGCACTGATCATAGCCGCCGGAGGTCACCCAGTTGGGGTAGCTGAGGGTGGAGGAAGCCTCACGGTGCAGCAGCAGGCGCTGGCCGCCTTCGCGCTGAAGGTAGAGGAAAGTGTCAAAGGCGCGGGTGTAGGCGCTGGGGGTGTATTCGGGCAGCGTCTCGCCCCGGGCGTTATCTACCCGCACCCCCACCGAGCCCTGGCCGCAAGAGGTCAGGGTGGTGCGGGCGTTGGGCGCATAGCGGCAGGGGTTGCTCTCGCACTGATCCAGGCACACGCTGTACTGGCCCAGCACCATAGAGCGGCAATCCAACACGTACCCACCTGGGGCGCCCACGAACTCGGCGGCGATGGCCAGCAAGAAGGTAAAGTTCTGCCACCAATCGGGGTCGTCGCAGCCCGCCAGGGTCCAGGCGGTATCGTACCAGCGGATAAAGCCATCCAGCCCGCGGCTGTTGAGCACATACTGGTAGCTAACGCA
This sequence comes from Anaerolineales bacterium UBA1429, assembly GCA_002329325.1. GTDB lineage: Bacteria > Chloroflexota > Anaerolineae > UBA1429 > UBA1429 > UBA1429. Next base: position 10,961 of record DCTX01000004.1, on the reverse strand, counting down.
GTTGGCAGCGCAGGCGGGGACGAGGCAATCCGCCTCGGCGCGCACGGTGGGGGCGGGCCCCGCCTTCCCGTAGAGCAACACTCCCGCTAGCACGGCCACCAGGCACCCGGTCAGACACCAAGTCCACAGCACGCGCCGATGTTTCATGGTCCCTCCCACGACGGCGAGGCGTCACCATCGCCTTCCGTATGACTGGAGCCCCGTCCGCGCAAGATGAACCGGGACGCCCACGGGCGGGAGAACCGCAACCCACACCAAGCCATTCTATACGATATGGCGGCGCAACGAAAGCGGAAATGCAGCAAACCGGCATCTCTTCGCGGGTGGGGACGCAGCCAAGGGCCCGGATAGGCAGGGCCCAGCCGACAAACGGACGTGGGAGCAGGCGTTCGAGAGAGAAGACGAGAAGAGGCACGCCATGCCGGGATTTTGGCCGTTGAACCAGTTCGGTGCCGGGTATTCTTGCATTCTTGCCCACCCTTGACAGAAGGCGCTGGCTCTTGTAGTATTTATGTATTGGGCCAATGCTACACAGGGGTATCTGTGTAAGAGGGCGTGCGACGACACGTCAATCAGAAAGGAGGTGCAGATGCGGCAACCTTGTGGCCTGATTGCACAGGCGTGTCTCTGGCGGAGTGCCGCATCCGACAATGGTTCCTTTCGGCAGGTAGATCGCATTGCCTGCACCCCGGCGTCATCCTGTATTAGCTATGGAGGAGAGTGAGGATGTCTAGAAGCAAAGGGTTTGTGTTGTTGATATTGCTGGCCCTGGTCGCTCTGCTGATCGCGGCTTGCGATACGGCCTCGCCTGAGGTGGTCAAGGAGATCGTCGAAAAAGAGGTCACCAAGATCGTCGAAAAAGAGGTCGAAAAAGAGGTCACCACGGTCGTGGAGAAAGAAGTCACCACGGTCGTGGAGGTCGAGAAGGAAGTCGAGAAGCTGGTGGTCGTCGAGAGAGGCCCGATGATCGAGGCCCCTATGGATCGTCCCGATCCTTCGACCGGCGCCTATCCCGACACCATCGTGGTCTTTGAGGAGCCCTCGTCCGAGGCCGCCGTCACGCGCATGGACACGGGCGAGATCGACGTCTATGCGTTTGCGGTGAGCAACCCCGAGGTGTTTGACTCGGTCGTTGCCTCCCCCAACCTGGACTACTACCGCTCCTTCGGCTCCTACAACGAGTTGACCTTTAACCCCTCCGGCCCCGAGTTTGGCGAGGGCAAGCTCAACCCGTTCGCGGTGCCCGCGATCCGCGAGGCCATGAACTGGCTGATCGACCGCGAGTACATCGTGCAGGAGATCATGGGTGGCATGGGCGCTCCTCGTTGGTTCGCCTTTAACAATGCGTCCAACGACTATGCACTGCTCGCCGACGTGGCCCGCAAGCTCGAGTTCGAGTACGCGTATGACAAGGAAAAGGCCGAAGAGGTCATCGGAGCCGAGATGGAGGCCCTGGGCGCCACCTTGGTGGATGGCAAGTGGAACTATAACGGCGCGCCTGTCGATATCATCGTCCTGATCCGCACCGAGGACGAGCGCAAGGAAATCGGCGACTATGTGGCGAGCCAGCTCGAGGACATCGGCTTTACCGTCACCCGCGACTACAAGACCAGCGCCGAAGCTTCGCCCATTTGGATCCAGGGTGAGCCCAGCGAAGGCAAGTTCCACATCTATACCGGCGGCTGGATCACCACCGCTGTTCCCCGCAACCTGGCGGATAACTTTGCCTTCTTCTACACCGACATGGGTCTCTCTTTCCCGCTCTGGCAAGCCTACGAGAACGATCCCGCGTTCTATGAGCTGGCCGATCGGTTGCAGCAGAGCGACTTTAGCACGCTGGAAGAGCGCACGGCCATGCTGGCCGAGGCCCTCGAAATGTCCATGAAGGACTCGACCCGCATCTGGTTGGCGGACCGCGCCAGCATCACGCCGCGCCGCGCCGAGATCTCGGTGGCTGCTGACCAGTACGGTGCTGTGAGCGGCGCCTGGCTCTGGCCCTACACCATCCGCCGCGAGGGTGAGATTGGCGGCACGATCAACATCGCCATGCCCTCCATCCTGCCCGAGCCCTGGAACCCCCTCAACGGGTCGAACTGGATCTATGACATGATGCTCATCCGCGGTACCGGCGAGCAGGCTGTCATGCCGGATCCGTTCACCGGTCTGAGCTGGCCGCAGCGCATCGAGCGCGCCGAAGTGGTCATCAAGGAAGGTCTCCCGGTTGGCAAGACCCATGATTGGGTGAGCCTGGAGTTCGCTCCCGAGATCACCGTGCCTGACGATGCCTGGGTGGATTGGGATGCCGAGGCGCAGCGCTTCCTGACCGCTGCCGAGGTGTACACCCAGACCACGACCGTCAACCGCATGGCCACCGTGTACTATCCTGAGGATATGTTCGACACGGTCATGTGGCACGATGGTAGCCCGCTCTCTGTGGGCGACTTTATCATGGGCATGATCCTGACCTTTGACCGGGCCAAGGAAGCCAGCCCCTACTATGACGAGTCGGTCGTGCCCGCGTACAGCTCGTTCATGTCTGCCTTCCGTGGCGTACGCATCGTCTCCACGGATCCGCTTGTGATCGAGACCTACAGCGACATGTACCAGCTCGATGCCGAGATGAGTGTGGAGACTTGGTGGCCGTACTACGATCAGGGCGAAGGCGCCTGGCACACGCTGGCGCTGGGTCTCATGGGCGAGGCGAAGGGTGACTTTGCCTTCTCCTCTGACAAGGCCAAGGCCAACGATACCGAGTGGCTTGGTTACGTCAGTGGGCCCGCCGTGGCTTCGATGGCCAGCATCCTGGACGAGGTCGTGAACTCGTTCGAGATCCCGTACGCGCCCACGCTGGGTGAGTACGTGAGCGATAGCGAGGCCGCCAGCCGCTATGCGAACCTGCAGTCCTGGTACGAGCGCTTTAACCACCTGTGGATCGGCACGGGCCCGCTCTATCTGGAGCGCGCCTTCCCCGTGGAAAAGTCGGTCGTGCTCAAGCGCAACCCGTACTACCCCGATCTTTCGGACAAGTGGGAGCGCTTCTCTGAGCCAGCGATCGCCGTCGTGGATGTGGATGGTCCTGCCCGTGTGACCACGGGTGAGGCCGTTACGTACGACATCTATGTCACCTTCAACGATGAGCCGTATGCAGCGGCAGACGTTGCCTACGTCAAGTTCCTGGTGTTCGACGCGACGGGCGCGCTGGTCTTTGTCCAAGAGGCTAACATGGTCGAGGATGGCCTGTGGCAGGCCGTTCTCACCGAAGAGATGACCGCAGAGCTCGCGGCGGGTTCGAACCGTCTCGAGGCCGTGGTTGTATCCAACCTGGTGGCTCTGCCCAGCTTTGATGCCATCTCGTTCGTGACCGAATAGGGTTCGTCCCGTTCCGTACATGGCCCGGGGCGAAGAACTACCTTCGCCCCGGGATGATTCTATATAGCCTCAGAAAGTGAGCCCCATATGGCTGATGCGACCGTGCCCGCCGATTCCTCTGCGCCCGAAGCGCGGCGTCCGGCGGGCTCAAGCACGCTGGCCCGTGTGTTTCGGTATACCCTCTTCCGCGCCCTGGCGCTGCTGGTCACCGTCATCGTGGGCGTCTACCTGACGATCCTGATCGCCAACATGGGCGGCGCGGTGGACAATATCCGACGCGCCCAGATCCGCGAGGGTGTGGCGCTCTTTATGAGCATGGATGAGGAGGTACGCCAGCTTCCTCAGGCCAAGCGCGAAGAGCTGGTTGCCCAGTACGTCGCCGTAGCCGAAAAGCGCTATGGGCTGGACCAGCCCTTCATCGTGCGGAGCTTTCGCTTCCTGCGCAACGCCCTGACCCTGGATCTGGGCCGGGCCGAGCATCTCACCAGCGATAGCGGCTCCCGGCAGGTCCGCGATATCATCCTGGAACGCCTGCCGCCCACGCTCGTGCTCTTTGCCACGGCGAACCTGTTCCTGTTCTTCTTGAGTATCAGTCTCGCCCTGTTCCTTTCTCGCAAGTACGGCAGCTTTTTGGACCGCGTCATTATTGCACTTTCACCTACTTCTGCTGCGCCTGCCTGGTATATTGGACTTTTTCTCATTTTGTTCTTCGCCGCCATTTGGGGCGTCTTGCCCTATGATGGCATGGTATCCGCCCCGCCTCCCAAGGAGACGGTGGCCTATCTGTTGGACCTGGCGCGTCACCTGATTTTGCCCGTTTCGGCCATGGTGCTCAGCTCGGTGTTCGCCAGCACCTATTCCTGGCGCACCTTCTTCCTGATCTACTCTAGCGAGGACTATGTGGAGATGGCCAAGGCCAAGGGCCTATCCTCGCGTGATATCGAGCGGCGCTATATCCTTCGGCCGACCCTACCGACGATTATCACCAGCTTTGCCCTGATGCTGATTGGCATGTGGACGGGCGCCATCATCCTGGAGACGGTGTTCAACTGGCCCGGCCTGGGGCGGCTGTTCTATGCGGCTATCAATATCTATGATACTCCCGTGATCGTGGCGGAGACGGTCGTGTACGCCTATCTGCTGGCCCTCACTGTCTTTATGCTAGACTTTGTCTATGTGCTGGTGGATCCGCGCGTCAAGATCGGGGGAGGCAGGGAGACGGCATGAGCAGTTGGAAGAGAACTCTGCAGCAGATCGCCCGCTATCCTTCCGCCGTTCTTGGCGTGTTCGTGATCTTGTTCCTGATCGGCATCGCCATCTATGCGGTGGTCACCATTCCCTATGGCGAGGCGATTCGTTTGTGGCGAGGCGGCGAAGAGATCTGGGGCGATTACCCCAAGAACGCTCTCCCCATCTATGTGGATTGGTTCACGCGAGAGTCCTTGCCCCGCAGCATCGTGATCGACAGCGCCACTGACAACCCCTCCGTCGTCAAGACGTTCAACGACGAGCCGGCGGTCGCCACGCGCGAGACGATCACCTACACCTTTGATTACAGCTATGACGGGTTCCCCAAAGAGATCGTGGTCTTTATGACGGCGCGCTATGACGCCAAGCGGCCGCATGTTTCGATCCTGTGGCTGACCCCGGACGGGCGCGAGATCCGCATGGGCGATATGTCCGCCCGGACTGCGGAGACGTTCCGCCCCGGCCAGGATTCGCGCCTGCAGCGCCGCCTGGGCGGCGAGGTGGCCGAGACCGGCCTGTTCGCCGTGCCAGATAGCGACCCTGCGGCGCCCCTCAAGGGCACCTATCAGATGGTCGTGGACGTGGACATGTTCGAGCCGAACTCGGACCTGGATGCCAAGCTCGTGATCCACGGCCAGGTGCATGGCTGGGCGGGCACCGACCACCGCCGGCGCGATCTGGGCGTGGCCCTGTTGTGGGGCGCCCCCGTGGCCTTGGCCTTTGGCCTGCTGGCCGCCATGGGCTCCACCATCACCACCATGATCATTGCGGCGACGGGCGTCTGGTTCGGCGGCTGGGTGGATAGCGTCATCCAGCGCATCACCGAAGTGAACATGATCCTGCCCTTCCTGCCGATCCTGATCATGATCGGCACCCTGTACACCCGCAGCATCTGGGTGATCTTGAGCGTGGTGATCCTGCTCAGCGTCTTTGCCAGCGCCATCAAGACTTACCGCGCGGTGTTCTTGCAGGTCAAGGAAGCGCCCTATATCGAGGCGGCGCGGGCCTATGGCGCCAGCAACACGCGGATCATCTTCCACTATATGATCCCGCGCATCATCCCGATGCTGATCCCCCAGTTGGTGGTCTCTATCCCCACCTATGTCTTCTTGGAGGCATCGCTGGCCCTCTTGGGATTGGGCGATCCGGTCCTGCCCACCTGGGGCAAGCTGATCAACGAGGCGCGCTCCAACGGCGCCTTGTTCCAGGGATACTACTACTGGATGCTGGAGCCCTTTGTGATGTTGATGCTCACCGGCATGGGCTTTGCCACCCTGGGCTTTGCCCTGGACCGGATCTTTAACCCGAGATTGAGAGGACTGTAGCGATGACAGATCGTTCGCTACTGCGCGTAGAAGACCTGGTGCTGTACTTTCGCACCTCGGCGGGCACCGTCCAGGCCGTGGATGGGGTCAGCTTTGGGCTAGAGCGCGGCGAGGCGATGGTGATCCTGGGGGAATCGGGCTGCGGCAAGACTTCGCTGGCCAAGGCGATCTTGCGCCTCTTGCCGCGCAATGTCGAGACCTATACCGGCAGCGTCCATATCGGCGGCATGGATGTGATGCGCCTGGACGACGAGGAGTTTCGGCGCAAGGTGCGCTGGATCAAGATCTCCATGGTGCCCCAGGCCGCCATGAACTCGCTCAACCCGGTATTGCGGGTGGGCGACCAGGTGGCCGAGCCGATGATCACCCATTTCGGCGTCAGCAAGAACGCGGCGCTGACCCAGGTGAACCGTATGTTCGAGCATGTGGGCGTGCCGCTGGATTTCGTCAAGAGGTATGCCTTTGAGCTGAGCGGCGGTATGCGCCAGCGGGTGGCCATCGCCATGTCGCTGGTCACCTCGCCCGATCTGATCCTGTTGGACGAGCCCACCTCGGCCCTGGACGTGCTGACCCAGGCCAACATCATGAACGTGCTCAAGCGGGTCAAGCAGGACATGGATTCCAGCTTTATCCTGATCACCCACGATATCGCCACCTCCAGCGAGCTGGCTGACCGGGTGGCGGTGATGTATGCCGGGCAGATCGTCGAGGTGGATTCCGCCGCGAATTTCTTCCATGAGCCGCTGCATCCCTACTCCCAGAAGCTGATGGCCAGCGTGCCCCGCCTGCGGGCCGATCAGGAGCCAGAGTTCATCACCGGCCAACCGCCCAGCCTGCTCAACCCGCCGACGGGTTGCCGCTTTGCGGAGCGCTGCCCGTTTCGCTTTGAGAAGTGCGGTGAGGAGCCGCCCACCTTTGCCGTTGAGAGACGGCTGGTCAAGTGCTGGCTCCATGAGAAGGCAGGGGAGCTGATGCCATCCAGAGAGGCAGGAGCATAGCATGTCCGTTGATTCTGGTTCCGTAGTGCGGCAGGAGCAGGTCTCGGCGGGGGCGCCGCAGGCGCGACCTGACGGGGCGATGCTGAGTGTGAGGAATCTGCGCGTTTGGTTCGAGCTGCGTCGCTTTGGCTTTGGCCGGGCCGGCTCGGTGCGGGCAGTGGATGATGTTAGCTTTGACTTGGGCCACGGTGAGGCGATCGCGGTGGTTGGCGAGAGCGGGTGCGGCAAATCCACCCTGATGAAGACCATCCTGGGCCTCTATCAGCCCACGGGGGGAGAGGTCTCCTTCCTGGGCAGTGTGGTGGGCGAGCTGGGGAATCTGGATCTCAAGCAGTATCGCTCGCGCCTCGGCTATGTGCAGCAGGACCCCTTTGGCGCGCTGCCGCCCTTTATGACGGTGCGCCGCATCCTGGAGGAGCCGCTGACGATCAACGGCGTCCCCGCGCCCGAGCGCCTGCCGCGGATCGAACGGGCCATGGATGAGGTCAAGCTGACGCCGATCCAGGACTATACCGAAAAGTTCCCCCATATGTTGAGCGGGGGCCAACAGCAGCGCGTGGTTATCGCCCGCGCCATGATCCTGCAACCCAACCTGATCGTGGCGGACGAGCCCGTCTCTATGCTGGATGCCTCGGTGCGCGTCGAGATCCTCAAGCTCTTGCGCTCGCTGCAGGAATCCCACAACCTGGCGGTGATCTATATCACCCATGACCTGTCCACCGTGCGCTACTTCTCGGAGCGCATCTTTGTCATGTATGCGGGCAAGCTGGTGGAAAAGGCGCCGGTGCGTTCGCTGCTGGATAACCCCCGGCATCCCTATACCCATGCGCTGCTGGCGGCGACGGTGGATCCCGATGCCGGCAACGCCCGGACCTTTCGAGAGGTGCCCCCCGGCGAGCCGCCCAGCCTGGTCAGGCCGCCCTCGGGCTGCCGCTTCCATCCCAGATGCCCCCATCGGATTGAGGGCCTCTGCGAGGTCGAGGTGCCTCCCGAGTTCGAGACCAATCCGAACCATCTGGTCGCCTGCTGGTTGTACCGATAGGGCAAGAGATGTCGCCACTGACGCTCATCCTGGTGGGCTTTCTCCTGATGGTGCTGGGGATCCTCCTGCCGCTGGGGATGATGCTCGATGTGGTGCCGGCGACCTTTGCGCTATGCTTCCTGGCATTTGCCGCCTCGGTGGCGGGCGTCTTCATGGGCATCGTGGGCGCATCGCGCTACGTCGCCCGCCGCCGGTGATGGCACACACACGCCGCTGCCCTTCGCCTTTGGCAGCTCCCACGGGAGTGGCCGAGGCCTGGGCAGCGCATCATGGCTAGCCACATAGGATGATTCTCATCTCTCACAATTCCTGCGGCGGGNNCAGCGGGCGCCCGCGGCTCACGTGTCCCCCGCAGCAACAGCCTGTCGCTCCGGATCTCTGCCGCATTGCTGACCCTTGCCCTCGCTCTGGGCGTATCTGGCGCCCTGCCGACTTTGTTCGCCGCTGCCGAGGGCTGTTCGTTGCCAGGCGAGCTGGGGGCGGGCACCTGGTTCCTGGCCTCCATGGCCTCGGTGGACCTGTGCGACCTGCTTGCGCCCCTGGGGGGCGCGCCCACCGCCGAGCCAGCCACGGAGACTCCCACCGCCACAGCGACGCAACGCCCCGCCACGCCCACCCGCACGCCCACGCGGCAGCCCACCGCTACGGCGACGCTGCGCCCCAGCCCCACGGCGACGCCCTCCGCGGCGGCCACCATGCCGGCGGAGCACGTCGTTGCCGAGGGCGAGACGCTGCTGGAGATCGCCCGGCTCTACGGTCTCAGCGCGGAGGCGCTGCAGCAGCTCAACGGCCTGGAGGATCCCGATGCGCTGGCCATCGGCATGGTGTTGCGCCTGCACGGCGAAGGCGATGCGCCTGTGCTGGCCCCCACGCAGGCTCCCCCCGTGCCGGGCCTGGTGGCCTGCTATCCCCAGGCGAGCGAGCGCGCCCTGGACCTGCCCGTTGAGCCGATCCGCATCGCGGCCCATCGCGGCGTGCTGTACATATTGGCGGGGGGGCAGCTCTACGCCCTGCCCGAATACGCGCTGGACGAGCCGGGGCCCCTCCGGCCCGCGCCGATCCTGCCCGCGAACGGTCAGGTGGGCGCGATCCCGGTGCAAGAGCTGGTGGATCTGGTCGTGGATGAAGGCGCCGGCGAATTGGTGCTGCTGGACAAGAGCGGCGATCTGTTCGCCTATCAGCCCACGACGGCGCGCTGGAGCGTCCGCATGGTAGCCGAGGATCTGCCCGACGTCTGGCTCGATCCCCAGTATCTGACCATCGCGGTGCTGGATGGCGCTGTGTACGGGCTGGATGTGGATGGGGCGCGCATCTGGCGCATGGAGGCCGGGGCCCGCCAACCCGTGATCGTGATGGAGGAGTACCATCTGGCTCGTGCGGTGGACCTGGCGGCCATGGGGGGCAAGCTCTACCTGCTCAATGCCGATGGCTCGCTGACCGATATGCAGGGGAGGCCCTATCCGGCCCAGGTGGCTCGGCTGACCTGGGCGGCAGACCTGAATGCCGCCGGCGGGGGCCTGGTGGCCGCTGACGCCGACGGCCGCCGGGTGGTCATGCTGAACGCCGAGGGCGCGCTGGATGTCACCCTGGCCATCTCGGGCATGCAGCGCCTGCGCAGCGCGACCCTATCGGGGCGAACCCTGTACGCCCTCGCCGGGCCGAGGCTGTACGCCCTGAATCTGGATGCTCCCGCTCAGGCCTGCGGCGCGCCGCTCTATGACGACCGTCCGCTCTTTCACGGCGTGGACCTGTCCCGCGAGCTGCCCGCCTTCCGGCTGCCCTTTGCGGGGGGCATCCTGCCCGATCGGCCCCGCTCCTATCCGGGCGCGCGCCGGCTGTACCGCTTTGGCATCCACGAAGGCGTGGATTTCTACCAGGGCGATGCCCCCAACCTGAACTTTGGCAGCCCCGTGGCCGCCATCGCCGATGGCGTCGTGGTGCGGATCGATCACGACTTTCGCGAGATGACGCCTGAAGAATACGTCGTGGTGATGAACGAGATCGCTGCCCTGCATAGCACGCCGCAGCACTCGCTGGACAAGCTGCGCGGCCAGCAGGTCTGGATCGAGCACGCACCGGGGATCGTCTCGCGCTACTCGCACCTCTCTGCGGTGGCCGCGGATCTACAGGTGGGCGACCGGGTGGTGGCCGGCCAGCGGCTGGGCGCCGTGGGAGTTTCAGGCACCAGCAGCGGGGTCTATGCCAGCGCCGATGGCTATCACCTGCATTGGGAGATCTGGATACACGGCCGCTACCTGGGCTATGGCCTGACGCTGCGCGAGACGATGCGGCTCTGGGAGTGGCTATTCTAGCAGGCGGGGATCGCCCGCCGGGGGGCAAAGGCATGCCGCGCAAGACGCCGATCACGAACGCCATGCGCCTGCTGGATAGCAGGGGCATCACCTACGAGACGTTGCTCTTCTCCGCCGAGATTCACTCGGCGCAGGGGGTGGCCGAGACCCTGGGGCTGCCCGTGGAGAGGGTCTTCAAGACCCTGGTGGTGATGCCGATGGGGGGCAACCGCCCCCGGCCGCTCCTGGCCATCGTGCCCGGCGACGGCGAGCTGGATCTCAAGGCGCTGGCCGAGGCCGCCGGCGAGAAAAAGCTTCGCATGGCCACCCAGCGCGAGGCCGAGGCGGCCACGGGCTTGCTGGTAGGTGGTATCTCGGCCCTGGCCCTGCTGCAAAAGCATTGGGCCGTCTACCTGGATGCCAGCGCCCACGATGCCGATTGGCTGGTGGTGAGTGCCGGGCAGCGCGGCATCAACTTGCGCCTCTCGGTGGAGGACCTTGTCGCGGTGACGGGCGCGACGATAGCGGCCATCGCCCGTCCCGCCGCCGAAGGCTAGCCCCCGCGGGCGTCGCCCCGGCTGCCATCGGGCAGCAACAGCAAAAGAACCTCCGACCACGCCCTCTCGTGGCCAGGAGGTTCTTGCCTTGTGCGTCAGGCTCCTCGGGCTGGATTCGAACCAACAACCAA
>DCTX01000010.1:105955-111925 GCA_002329325.1 Anaerolineales bacterium UBA1429 | reverse complement strand
GGAATACCCGCGGGACAAGGAGGCGTGCTACCGCCTCGTGCACGGCCAGCTTTCCGCGCTGACGGAGGGCGAGCGGGACGCGACGGCCAACCTGGCCAACGCGGCCGCGCTGATCTATCACGCCCTGCCCGATCTCAACTGGGCGGGATTCTACCTTTACAAACAGGGCATGCTGGTGCTGGGGCCGTTTCAGGGCCTGCCGGCGTGCGTGCGCATCCCGCCTGGGCGCGGGGTGTGCGGGACGGCGGCGCTTGAGAGGCGCACGCAGGTGGTCCCGGACGTGCACGCCTTTCCCGGCCACATCGCCTGCGACGAGCGCTCGCAGAGCGAGATCGTCCTCCCCGTGCTCAAAGAGGGGCGCGTCGTGGCGGTACTGGACATTGATAGCGCCAAGCTGGCCCAGTTCGATCAAGATGATATCGCCCCACTGCAACGCATTCTCAGCCTGCTCGACCCTTATCTCTAGGACAACAGAAAAAGGTGGGCCAAGTGGCCCACCCCTCTTTTGCTACATGACTGGCAGGCGTGGCTATTCGGCGGCGTAAGTCACTTGCAGGCTGACGGATAGCTCGATGGCCCCAGGGCTGGTCATATTATAGCCGCTGTAGGCTTCGGATTCGCCGATCACTTCGCTGACGCTCAGCACCTTGCCGACGGTCAGGTCGGTCAGGTCGGCCAGTTGCTTGGCCTTGGCGCGCGCATCGGCCACTGCATCCTCACGGGCCTCTGCTTCGAGGGCAGACATGTCTTCGAGCTTGTAGTTGACGCCATACATCGTGTTGGCGCCTTCTCCGACCGCCGTGCGAATCACATCGGTCACCTGATCCAGATCGTGAACGGTGACGAGGACAGAGTTGGTGACGTGATAGCGCGTGCCATCATCGCCATTGTCCTCGTCATCGTCCTCGTCGCTGCTCCAATCCGTTTCGCACCAGATGCTGAAATCTGAACGGCGGATGTCCTCTTCGGCAATGCCCGTGTCCATGAGCGCCTGAACGATGTCGTCCAGGGTTGTGCTGGAATCATCGGAGGCCTTGTCGAGCTGGCTATCAACAGCCTCGACGCCCACCGTGACTTCGGCGGCATCGGGCTTGGCGGTGACCACGCCCTTGCCCACGACCGTAATCGTCTGAGAAGAGTCGCCGGTTTCGTCTGCCGCTTTGACCGTGGGTGAAGCGGCGGCGACCACTGATGGCAGCGCCCCCTGCCCGATCAGCAGCGCGCCTATCAACAAAATGCCAAGCGGGATCAGGGCGGATTTGCGAGTACGAGGTGCCTTCATGTCCTTTTACCTTTCGTCACTACATTGCGGTCTGAGCTTGTGCACCACCGGAGGCGCAGTGCACTATTTTCTCGACGCCGCAGGGGGCAAGCGGGTTCCACGATTTATCCAAGCTCCAGCTAATAAATAGCATCGCGATATGTGTTTCTCATGTGCCACGGCGAAAAGGCCGAGTATTGCGCCCAGCAAAAAAAAGGGCGGGCCATGTGGCCCGCCCTTTTTGCATTCGCACGGCGCTGCACAGTTCTCAGCGCCCTATTGGATTGCGTAAGAGACTTGCAGCGTCAAAGACATATCCAGTTCGCCGGCGCTGATGGGCCCGGCGCCGCCACCGAAACCGGCGGAGGCCAGCTCTTTGGCATTAAAGTTGCTATAGAGCGTCGAGCCGCCCACCACCTCGCTGATGCTGAGCACCTGGCCGATCTCGACATCGCCAAGCGCGGCCAACTCTTCGGCCTTGGCGCGGGCATCGGCCATCGCCTTTTCACGGGCTTCTGACTCCATCTCTGCCGCGTCATCCAGGTAAAAGCTCACGCCATACACCGAGTTGGCGCCGGCATCAATGGCCGCGTCCAGCACGGCGCCCACCTGATCCAGGTCGCGCACTTGAACCGTGACGGTGTTGGTGACGCGGTAGGTCAGGTCGCCGTTCAGCTCGCCATTTGCATCGCTATTGCGCTCAGACCAGACGCTGAACCCCGACGTCTGAATGTCGCGCTCGGCGATGCCCAGCCCTGTCAGGGCATCGAGAATCTCGGTCATGATCGCCGATGATTCGGACGTGGCCTCTTTGACATTCTTGCCCATCGTCTCGACCCCCAGGGTCGCCTGGGCCGTATCAGGCTTGACGCTGATGGTGCCCTTGCCCACCACGGTGATGGTGCGGGTCACAGCAGCCATAGCCTCGTCGGCCGTCGCGGTCGTCTGTGCCGCCACAGCCCGGGGCAACACCCCCTGGCTGACAACCAGAACACCTACCAACGCCACAACGGCAAACCCCAATAAGATATTGCGAATACGTATAGTCTTCATCATCTATCCTTTCCGAGCAGTCTTGGCTGCTCATGATTCATATCCATGAACGCTTTTGGAGGGCGTCAGGTTCCCATATCCCGACTCTTGCCGGCGATATGGGGTGTGTGTCAGAGGGCCTACATCACGCTTTGTTCGGGCGAGGGTGCCAAATATGTTGGTCCTGCGCAGGCAACAGGCGTGGCGCGATGTCGCGCCTATCAAAGACCGAGGTTGGGAAACCTCGGCTACAATTTTCAACAGTTTTGCTATATCGTTCGGTATTATGGTAGCCGCGGTGGTCGCCTTCCCAGGCGTCCCCTTGGTCTTTTTCAGAACCAACACACTTTGCACCCTCGCCCCACGTTCGAGCACCGTTTGACAGCCCCCAGCAACTATGCTATGCTGGCGCCAGTTTCCATTGAGGAACGTGTTGTGAGCCTGTTCCCTCTCTTTGGCATCGTCCTGGTACTAGGTGGGCTCCTCATTATTGAGGAGCAGATGCCGGTTGGGAGGGGTTCGGGCCAGCGCGCCTAGTTAGCCAAAAGCAAGAACCATCAAGAGCCTCGCCCAACCGGGAGCGAGGCTCTTTTTTTCTTGCCGAGACTTGCCGGCGCAGATTAACGAGACTGCACCCACAGCGTTGTGGGCCAGTGCGGCAGCCGATGTGCCGGAGCAATGACGCCACACCCCATGCCAGAGCATGCGGCTGTGGTGTCGTGCGTTTCAGGCCAGATCATCCCGCAGTCAGGCCAAAGAGGAGAAGAACCGTGAGAAGCGACGCCATCAAAAAAGGTCTCGAACGCGCCCCCCATCGCTCGCTACTATGGTCGCTTGGCCGCACCAACGAAGAGATGGAGCGGCCCTTTGTTGGCATTATCAGCTCTTATAACGACATCGTCCCCGGCCACATGAACCTCAATCAGCTCAATGCCGCCGTGCGCGAAGGCGTCTATATGGCGGGGGGCACGCCTTTCGAGGCTAACACCATTGCCATCTGCGATGGCATCGCGATGGGCCATCAGGGCATGAAGTATTCGCTCGCCTCGCGCGAGCTGATCGCCGACTCGGTCGAGACGGTTGTGCAGGCCCACGCCTTTGACGCCATCGTGCTCGTCTCGGCTTGCGACAAGATCACGCCGGGCATGGTCATGGCGATGGCACGGCTCGACCTGCCCGCCGTGATCGTCACCGGCGGGCCTATGCTTGTGGGGCGTAGAGGGCGCGATATCTTGGATTTGAACAGCGCATTCCTGGCGGTAGGCGCAGCCGCCAGCGGCAAGATGACCGCTCACGAGGTAGAGTTGATCGAAAAAGCCTGCTGCCCGGGCTGCGGCTCGTGCGCCGGTATGTTCACCGCCAACACGATGGCCTGCCTGTGCGAGGCCCTCGGCATTGCCCTGCCCGGCAATGGCACCACGCCCGCGGTCAGCTCACGGCGCCTGGCGCTGGCGCGGCAGGCCGGCATGCAGGTGATGGCGATGCTCGAGCGCAATATCCGGCCGAGCGACATCCTCACCGCCGACGCTTTCCACAATGCCTTTTCTACCGATATGGCGATGGGTGGCTCGACCAACTCGGTGCTGCACCTGCTGGCCATTGCCCATGAGGCGGGCGTCGAGATCGCCCTGCCCGAATTGAACCGTTTTGCCGAGAACACGCCGCACCTGTGCAAGCTCTCGCCCGCCAGCGAGCAGCACATCGAAGACCTGCACTATTCGGGCGGCATCGGCGCCATCATGCACGAGCTGGACGAGCTGGGGCTGCTCAAACGCGACAGCCTGACCGTGACCGGCCAGACCGTGGCCGAGAACCTCGCCCCTGAGAGCCGCTGGGCGCCCGACTATGCCACCGTGACGCGCGATGTTGTGCGCTCTGGCGCCGACCCCTATTCGCGCACCGGCGGCCTGGCGATCCTGTTCGGCAACCTGGCCCCCGGCGGCGCCGTCGTCAAAGCAGCGGCGGTAGCCCCCAGCATGATGCAGCACACCGGCCCGGCGCGCGTGTTCGACTCGGAAGAGGCGGCCACCAGGGCCATCATGGGCATGGCCTTTAGCGAGGGCGATGTGATCGTCATCCGCTATGAAGGGCCCAAGGGCGGCCCCGGCATGCGCGAGATGCTGACGCCCACCTCGCTGCTTTCGGGCATGGGCCTGGACGGCAAGGTGGCGCTGATCACCGACGGGCGCTTCTCCGGCGCCTCGCGGGGCGCGGCCATCGGCCATGTCTCGCCCGAAGCCGCCGCCCGCGGCCCCATCGCCGCCGTGCAGGATGGCGACCGGATCACCATCGATATCCCCAACCGTCGCCTGGAGCTGGATGTCTCCGAGGCCGAGCTGGCCCGGCGGTTGGCGGCGCTGCCCGCCTTTGAGCCTCGGGTGCGGGGCGGCTATCTGCGGCGCTATGCCCGCCTGGTCACCTCGGCCAGCACCGGCGCCGTGTTTGAGGACTAGTATGACGAGTTGTAGCCGAACCAATCCGCCCCAGGAGGAGAGCCAGCCATGAAGATGAACGGAGCGCAGATCATCTGGGAATGTCTCGTGCGCGAGGGCGTCGAGGTCGTTTTCGGCATCACCGGCGGCAAGGTCATTCCCCTCTACCATGAGCTGCCTGGCTTCCCCATCCGCCACATCACCATGCGCCATGAGCAGGCGGCCGCCCACGCCGCCGATGGCTATGCCCGCGCCACGGGCCGCGTAGGCGTCTGCGTGGCTACCTCGGGTCCCGGCGCCACCAACCTGGTTACGGGCATCGCCAATGCCCAGATGGACTCCTCGCCCATCGTCGCCATCACCGGTCAGGTGGCCTCTGGCGATCTGGGCACCGATGCCTTTCAAGAGGTAGACATCACCGGCATCACCATGCCCATCACCAAGCACAACTACCTGATCACCCACGTCTCCGAGCTGGCCCAGGCGTTGCGCGAGGCGTTCCACATCGCCCGCACGGGGCATCCCGGCGCCGTGTTGGTGGATGTGACGGTGGACGCCCAGATGGGCCAGTGCGAGTTCACCTATCCCCAGAGCGTGAGCCTGCCGGGCTACAGGCCCCACACCACGGGCAATGTCCGTCAGGTGACCCAGGCCGCCGAGATGATCAACAGGGCCAAGCGGCCCGTGCTGATGATCGGGCGGGGCGTCATCATCGCCCGCGCCCAGGCCGAGGTGCTGGAGCTGGCCGAGAAGGCCCAGATCCCCGTCTCGACGACGCTGCTGGGCAAGAGCGCCATCCCCGAATCCCATCCGCTCTGCCTGGGCATGGGCGGCATGCACGGCGAGGCGTATACCAACCTGGCGCTGCAGCAGGCCGATCTGATCATCGGCATCGGCACGCGCTTTGACGACCGCTTCACCAGCGCTGCCCAGAGCTTTGCCCCCCAGGCCAAGATCATCCATGTGGATATCGATCCCGCCGAGATCGCCAAGCGGGTGCGGGTGGATCTGCCCATCGTGGGCGATGCCCTCAACGTGCTGCGCGATCTGGTGCCCCTGGTGCAAGAGGCGCGGCATGACGACTGGCTGCAGGTCATCGAGGAGTGGCGCGTCGATTCCCTCGAGCGCAGCCGCAACTGGGAGGAGGGCGACACCCTCGTGCCCCAACACGTGGTGCGCAGTATCTGCGAGCACACCCATTGCGAGGCCCTCATGGTCTCGGACGTGGGGCAGAACCAGATGTGG
>DCTX01000010.1:41671-105788 GCA_002329325.1 Anaerolineales bacterium UBA1429 | reverse complement strand
CTGGGCATGGTGCGCCAATGGCAGGAGTTCTTTTACGAGCGCAACTATTGCGGGACGCCCATCCTGGGGCCTGATTTCGCCAAGCTCGCCGAGGCGTATGGGATCGTGGGCATCACGGTCTGCGAGAAGGATCAGGTGGACGCGGCCATCGAGAGGGCCATGCAGGTTGAGGGGCCGGTGCTGATAGACTTTCGCATCGAGCAGGAGCACAACGTGTTCCCCATGGTGCCAGCGGGCCGCCCCATCGACGAGATGATCCGCCGCCCCAAGCAGGGCTAGCACAGCGGCGCCAGGAGGGAATGCCATGACTTTGGCCAAAGAGTACAACAATCACTCGCGCCGCACGCTGGTGGTGCTGATGGAGGACAAGCCCGGCGTCCTCAGCAACGTATCCAACCTGTTCCGTCGGCGCAACTATAACATCGAGAGCCTGACCGTCGGGCATAGCGAGGCCCCCGGCATCTCGCGCATGACGGTGGTGGTCTATGCCAGCGACGCCGTGCTCGAGCAGGTGACCAAGCAGCTCTACAAGCTGATCCATGTCACCAAGGTCACCGATATCACCGATGACGACGCCGTGATCCGCGAGCTGGCGCTGATCCGGGTGCACGCCATCTCGACCAACCGGGCCGAGATCAAGCAGTTGGTGGACATCTTTCGGGCCCAGATCATCGACGTGGCCCATGATTCGATGACCATCGAGATCACCGGCACCGAGGACAAGGTGGATTCGCTCGTCGAGATCCTGCGGCCCTTTGGCATCAAGGAGCTGACGCGCACAGGGCGCGTCGCCATGGTGCGCGGCTCGACCGTCGCCAGCCGGGGCTAGGTGGTTGGCCAGGGGCTCTTGCAGCCAGATGCATGCGCCCCCAATCGTTTGGGAGACCGGTTGCCCGGTTGGCGGGCGACTCACATACTCTGGGAGGAATTCGAATGGCAACGATCTACTACGACAAGGATGCAGATCTAGGGCTCCTCAAGGGCAAAAAGATCGCCATCATCGGGTACGGTAGCCAAGGCCATGCCCACGCCTTGAACCTCAAGGACTCGGGCTGCGACGTGCGCGTCGGGCTCTACAAGGGCAGCCGCTCCTGGGCTGTGGCCGAGGCCGCCGGGCTGACCGTCAAGACCACCGCCGAGGCTTCGGCCGAGGCCGACATCATCATGGTTCTGGCACCCGACACCGTCCAGGCCGCCCTCTACAAGGAGTCCATCGCGCCGCACCTGACCGCCGGCAAGATGCTGATGTTCGCCCACGGCTTTTGCATCCACTACGGGCAGATCGTGCCGCCCGAGGATGTGGACGTGGCCATGATCGCCCCCAAGGCCCCCGGCCATCGCGTGCGCGAGGTCTTTATGGAGGGACAGGGCGTCCCCGGTTTGCTGGCCATCTATCGGAACGCCAGCGGTACGGCCAAAGAGGTCGCCCTGGCCTATGGCAAGGGCATCGGCTGCGCCCGCGCCGGCATCCTGGAGACCACCTTCGCCGAGGAGACCGAGACCGACCTGTTCGGCGAGCAGGCCGTGCTGTGCGGCGGCGTCACCGAGCTGATCAAGGCCGGGTTCGACACCCTGGTCGAGGCTGGCTACCAGCCCGAGATCGCCTACTTTGAGTGCCTGAACGAGCTCAAGCTCATCGTGGACCTGATCTATCAGGGCGGGCTGACCTACATGCGCTACTCCGTGAGCGACACCGCCGAGCATGGCGACTATACCGCGGGGCGCAAGATCATCACCGAGGAGACCCGCAAGGCGATGAAGAAGCTGCTGGCGGACATTCAGGATGGCACCTATGCCCGCGAGTGGCTGCTGGAGAACCAGGTGGGCCGCCCGAGCTTTAACCTGATCCGCAAGCGCGAGCAGAACCTGCTGATCGAGCAGGTGGGCCGCCAACTGCGCGCCATGATGCCCTGGATGGACGCCAAGTAGCGACTGTGATGGCGAGACAAGGGAAAGATGGCCGGTAGACGAGCGGGGCGGTAGGGGCGAATACGAGATTCGCCCCACGCCCCTTGCCTACCCGCCCCGCCAATGACCGACGTCTGAAGAGAGGCTGGTAACCGATTTATGGTGAGACGTGTATCCGTCCTGGATACAACCCTGCGCGATGGCGCCCAGATGGAGGGCATCTCGTTCTCCGTGGACGACAAGCTGCGCATTGTCAGCAAACTGGATGAGCTTGGGGTAGCCTACATCGAAGGCGGCTGGCCCGGCTCCAACAGCAAAGATGCCGAGTTCTTTGCGCGGGCGCGCCAGATCCCCCTGCGCCATGCGCGCCTGGCCACCTTCTCCAGCACCCGGCGCGTGGGCGCGGCGGTGGAGCAGGATGCCAGCATCCAGGCGCTGCTGCAGGCCGATGTGCCCGTGGCCGTCATCGTGGGCAAGTCCTCGGCCATGCACGTCACCGAGGTGCTGGGCACCACCCTGGCCGAGAACCTGGCCATGATCCACGATACGGTGGCCTATCTGAAGGCGCGCGGCCTCGAGGTCCTGTTCGACGCCGAGCACTATTTCGATGGCTACACCCTGGACGCCGACTATGCCGTGGCCACCCTGGAGGCCGCCCATGCGGCGGGCGCCGACCTGTTGGTGCTCTGCGATACCAACGGCGGCACGCTGCCTTCGGGCATCCAGCGGATCGTCGCTGCCACCGACATGCGCCTGCCCGACGCCCGCCTGGGCATCCACACCCACAACGATACGGGCGTGGCCGTGGCGAACACCCTGGTGGCCGTGGAGGCGGGCTGCGTGCATGTGCAGGGCACCATGAACGGCTATGGTGAGCGCTGCGGCAACGCCGACCTCTCGGCGGTGATCCCCAACCTGCAGCTCAAGATGGGCTATCAGGCCCTGGCCAACGGCGATCTCTCCATCCTGACCGAGGCTTCTCGCGCCATCAGCGAGATCGCCAACCTGCGGCCCAGCGGCCAGGCGCCCTACGTGGGGGATAGCGCCTTTGCCCACAAGGCCGGGCTGCACGCCAGCGCGCTGCTCAAGAACGGCGCCAGCTACCAGCACATCGATCCCGCACAGGTGGGCAACCGGATGCGGGTGTTGGTCTCGGAGCTGGCCGGGCGCGGCAACATCATCCACAAGCTGGCCGAAATGGACCTGGGCATGGCCCTCTCGCCGGAGCAGACCCGCATGGTGGCCGAGCGGGTCAAGCAGCGCGAGAGCCAGGGCTACCAGTTCGAGGGCGCCGAGGGCTCCTTTGAGCTGATCATCCGTCGCTCCCAGCCCGGCTACAAGCCGCCCTTTGAGGTGCTGGATTTCATCGTGCTGGTGGAAAAGCGCTCGGATAACGACATCCTGGCCGAGGCCACCGTCAAGGCGCGGGTGAACGGCCGGATGATGCACACCGCCGCCGAGGGCGACGGCCCGGTCAACGCCCTGGATACGGCCATGCGCAAGGCGCTGTTGCCCATCTATCCCGAGCTGGAGCCGGTGCAACTGACCGACTACAAGGTGCGCATCATAGACCCGCGTTCCGCGACGGCTGCGCTGACCCGGGTGCTCATTGATGCCAGCGATGGCCAAGAGTCCTGGACGACGGTTGGCTGCTCGGTGAACATCATCGAGGCCAGCTTTCATGCGCTCATCGATAGCTTGGAGCTGCCGCTACTTCGGCGGGCCTCTGCTTAGGGGATCCCGAGCCACACGGGGATGGCACAGGATCGAGAGGCCCGCCTGAAGTAGCCCACTCTCCCACCTATCATGACAAGCAGGAGCACAACCATGGATCTGGACCACGTTCTGATATTCGATACCACCCTGCGCGACGGGGAGCAATCCCCCGGCGCCACGCTGAACACCGATGAGAAGTTGGAGATCGCCCGCCAGCTTGCGCGGCTGGGGGTGGATATCATCGAGGCCGGCTTCCCCGCCTCCTCCCCCGGCGACCTGGAGGCCGTCCAGCGCATCGCCCGCGAGGTGCATGGCCCTACCGTCTGCGGCCTGGCCCGCTGCGTCAAGGGCGATATCGATGCCGCCTGGGAGGCGATCCGCGAGGCCGAGCGCCGCCGCATCCACGTCTTTATCGCCACCTCGGATATCCACATCGAGCACAAGCTGCGCATGACGCGCCAGCAGGTGCTGGAGCGCACCCGCGAGATGGTGACCTATGCCCGCTCGCTGTGCGAGGATATCGAGTTCTCGCCCGAGGACGCCACCCGCTCGGAGCCCGAGTTCCTCTATCAGGTGTTGGGCATCGCCATCGAGGCGGGCGCCACCACCCTCAACATCCCCGATACCGTGGGCTATACCACGCCCACCGAGTTCGCGGAGCTGATCCGGGGCATCCGCGCCCACACGCCGGGGATCGAGAAGGCGATCATCTCGGTGCATTGCCACAACGACCTGGGCATGGCCACCGCCAACAGCCTGGCCGCCGTGCGGGCGGGCGCCCGCCAGGTGGAATGCACCATCAACGGCCTGGGCGAGCGCGCGGGCAACGCCGCCGTCGAAGAGATCGTCATGGCGCTGCACACGCGCCGCGACTACTTTGGGGTCACCACCCAGATCGAGACCCGCGAGCTCTACCCCTCCAGCCGCATGGTCAGCACCTTCACCGGGTTG
Source organism: Anaerolineales bacterium UBA1429 (assembly GCA_002329325.1). Classification (GTDB taxonomy): domain Bacteria; phylum Chloroflexota; class Anaerolineae; order UBA1429; family UBA1429; genus UBA1429. The sequence continues at coordinate 101,213 of DCTX01000010.1, read as the reverse complement.
GCGGTGCAGGCCAACAAGGCCATCGTGGGGGCCAACGCCTTTGCCCACGAGGCCGGCATCCACCAGGACGGCATCCTCAAACACCGCCAGACCTACGAGATCATGGATGCCACCATGGTGGGCCTGAGCGACAATACCCTGGTGCTGGGCAAGCATTCCGGCCGTCATGCCTTTGGTGACAAACTCGAGCAGATGGGGTACCATCTGGATCACGACCAACTGAACCGGGCCTTTGCCCGCTTCAAGGAGCTGGCGGACCGCAAGAAGATCATCACCGACCGCGACCTGGAGGCCATCGTCTCTGACGAGGTGTTCCAGCCGGAGGAGGTCTATCGCCTGCTGCAGATCCAGGTCTCGGCGGGGGATAGGTCCATCCCCACGGCCACCGTGCGCCTGCAGGGGCCCGAGGGTGAGATCGTGACCGACGCGGCCCACGGCACCGGCCCGGTGGACGCGGTGTACAAGGCCATCAACCGCATCGTGGGCGTGCCCAACGAGCTGGTCGAGTTCGCCGTGAACGCCGTCACCGAGGGCATCGACGCCGTGGGTGAGGTGACCATCCGCATCGAGGCCGAGGGCAACGGCGACGAGAACCTGCCCATGAACGCCCAGACGGGTCGGCGCACCTATCTATTCAGCGGCCACGGCGCCAGCACCGACATCATCGTCGCCAGCGCCCGGGCCTACATGAGCGCCCTGAACAAGCTGATCGCCGTCAGGGGCCTGCACCTTGCCAAGGAAGCATAGGAGCGGCGGCCTTGAGGGCCCTTGCCTGCCCCCTCTCCCGTGCTGGCATGGGAGAGGGGACGCCGACGCGGGCGCATTCATGCGCTTGTTGCGCGTCACGACCGTGGGGCAAGGGTAAGTGACGTAATCCGCCGCGGAGATGTCCGACTGTTTTTCGTGCACTGCCTATCGCTACTTGATGGACCCATTCTCAGAGGGAGGCAACGTTGAGCAACCAACAACCGATGACCCTGGCGCAAAAGATCCTGGCGGCCCACACGGGCCGGGAGTACCTGGCCGTGGGCGAGCTGGTGGACGTGAACGTGGACATGGTGTTGGCCAACGACATCACGGCCCCCATCGCCATCAACGAGTTCGCCCGCCTGGGCGTGGACCGCGTCTTTGATCGCGAGCGCATCGCCCTGGTGCCCGATCACTTTGCGCCCAACAAGGACATCAAGTCCGCCGAGCAGTGCAAGCAGATGCGCGAGTTCGCCCGCAAGTACGGCATCGCCCACTATTGGGAGGTGGGCCGCATGGGCATCGAGCACGCCTTGCTGCCTCAGGAGGGCCTGGTGCTGCCCGGCGAGGTCGTCGTCGGCGCCGACTCGCACACCTGCACCTATGGCGCCGTGGGTGCCTTTGCCACCGGCATGGGCTCCACCGATATCGCCGTGGCCATGGCCACGGGCCGCATCTGGATGCGCGTGCCCGAGACCCTCAAGATCGTCTACACCGGCAAGCGTCAGCCCTGGGTGGGCGGCAAAGACCTGGTCCTGCACACCATCGGCCTGATCGGGGTGGATGGGGCCCGCTACCAGGCCATCGAGTTCACCGGCCCGGCCATCGCCGATCTCTCCATGGACAACCGCCTCACCATGTCCAACATGGCCATCGAGGCGGGGGCCAAGGCCGGCGTGTTCCCCGTGGACGCCATCACCGAGGCATACGTCTCCACGCGCGCCAAGCGTGCCTATCGGCCGGTGGCCGCCGATCCCGACGCCGTTTACGCCCGGGTCGTCGAGATCGACGTGAGCCAGATCGAGCCCACCGTCTCCTTCCCGCACCTGCCCAGCAATGCCCGGCCTCTGAGCCAGGTGGGCCACGTAGCCATCGATCAGGCCGTGATCGGCTCGTGCACCAACGGCCGCTGGGAGGACCTGGTGCAGGCCGCCCGGATCCTCAAGGGCCGCAAGGTCCATGAGGATGTGCGCTGCATCATCATCCCCGGCACACAGGAGCTCTACCTGCAGGCCGTGCAGGAGGGCCTGGCCGAGATCTATGTGCGGGCGGGCGCCGTGTTCAGCACGCCCACCTGCGGCCCCTGCCTGGGCGGCTACATGGGTATCCTGGCGGCGGGCGAGCGCTGCATCTCGACCACCAACCGCAACTTTGTGGGGCGCATGGGCCATGTGGATAGCGAGGTCTACCTGGCGGGGCCGGCGATCGCCGCGGCCAGCGCCGTGCTGGGCCACATCGCCGGGCCGGAGCAGTTGCCTCCGGCGGGCGCCTGAGGCCAGGGGAGCAGATCATGGGCTACGAGTGCTGGTTCCAGTGCGTGCGCGGATGTCCGGGGCGCCATTCGGTGTTCGACATCATCTACCGCTGCCCCACCTGCGGCGGCTTGCTGGAGGTGGAGCACGATACCGCTGCCCTGGCCGAACGTCCGGCCGGCGCGTGGCGTGACCTCTTTGACGGGCGCACCCGCACCAACGAGTGGCCCTATGGCAGCGGCGTGTGGGGCAAGAAGGAGTGGGTGCTGCCCTCGCTGAACGACGATCACATCGTCTCCATGTACGAGGGGCACACCAACCTCTTTTGGGCGCAACGGCTGGGCCAGGCCATCGGCGTCGAGGATCTCTGGGTCAAGCTGTGCGGCAACAGCCACACCGGCTCCTTCAAAGACCTGGGCATGACGGTGCTGGTGAGCGTGGTCAGGCAGATGATCGCCCAGGGCGCCCCCCTGCGGGCGGTGGCCTGTGCCTCGACGGGCGATACCTCGGCGGCCCTGGCCGCCTATGGCGCGGCGGCGGGCATCCCCACCATCGTCTTTTTGCCGCGCAACAAGGTCTCGGCGGCCCAGCTCATCCAGCCCATCGCCAACGGCGCCCTGGTGCTCTCCCTGGATACCGATTTTGACGGGTGCATGGCCCTGGTCAAAGAGATCACCAAGGACGATACCCTGTACCTGGCCAACTCGATGAACTCGCTGCGCATCGAGGGCCAAAAGACCGTGGGCATCGAGATCGTGCAGCAGTTCGATTGGCAGGTGCCCGATTGGATCATCCTGCCGGTGGGCAATCTGGGCAATATCTCGGCGCTGGGCAAGGGGCTCCTGCTCATGTACGAGCTGGGGCTGATCGACAAACTGCCCAAGCTGGCGGCGGCCCAGGCCGAGCGGGCCAACCCCTTCTACCTCAGCTACATGGACAACTTTGCCGAGCCCCAGGTCGTGCAGGCCCAAGAGACCGTGGCCAGCGCCATCCAGATCGGCAACCCCGTCAGCTACGAGCGGGCGGTCAAGGTCATGCGCCGGTTCGAGAGCCTGGTGGAACAGGCCAGCGAGGCCGAGATCGCCGACGCGGCGGCCCACGCCGACCTGACGGGCATGTACGCCTGCCCCCATACCGGCGTCGCCCTGGCGGTGTTGTTCAAGCTGGTAGAGCGCGGCGAGATCCGCCCCAGCGACCGCGTGGTGGTCATCTCCACCGCACATGGGCTCAAGTTCAGCCAGTTCAAGCTGGCCTATCACGAGAACAACCTGCCCGGGATCGAGGCCTGGCGGCGCAATCCCCCTGTGGAGCTGCCCGCCGACCTGGGTGACGTGCAACGGACTATTCAACGCTACCTGGATCGCCAGGGGCAGCAGATCGCACAAGGAGCATCAAGCCGGTGAGCATTCAAGGCCGAGTCTGGAAGTACGGGGACAATGTGGATACCGACGCCATCATCCCGGCGCGTTACCTGAACACCTCCTCGGAGGCGGAGCTGGCCTCCCACTGCATGGAGGACTGGGATGCCTCCTTTGCCGCCAACGTGCGCAGCGGCGACATCGTGGTGGCCGGCAAGAACTTTGGCTGCGGCTCTTCGCGCGAGCATGCGCCCGTGGCGCTCAAGGCCAGCGGCGTGAGCTGCGTGGTGGCCGAGAACTTTGCCCGCATCTTTTTCCGGAATTCGATCAACATCGGGCTGCCCATCCTCGAGTGCCCCGAGGCGGCCCAGGCCACCGAGGCCGGCCAGACGCTGGAGGTGGACCTGGCCAGCGGCACGATCCGCAACCTGGATACGGGCGAGACCTATACGGCGCAGCCCTATCCTCCCTTCATGCTGGCGCTGATCGAGGCGGGCGGCCTGGTCGAATACACCCGTCGCCAGCTCCAGGCGGAGAGCCGAGCGTGAACGCACCCGCAGCGCGTCCACTGGTGGCCTTCCAGGGTGAGCCGGGCGCCTATAGCGAGTCGGCATCGCTGGCCCTGTTCGGCCCCGAGGCTCGCCTGGCGCCCTGCGAGACCTTTGATGCGGTATTCGATAGCGTGCAGGCCGGCCGGTGCGATGTGGGCGTCGTGCCCATGGAGAACTCGCTGGCCGGCAGCATCCACCGCAACTATGACCTGCTCTCGCAGCACGATCTCCACATCGTGGCCGAGCATGTGCTGCGCGTCTCTCACTGCCTGATCGCCCACCCAGGGGTGACCCTGGGGGAGATCCGGCGGGTCTACTCCCATCCCCAGGCCCTGGCCCAGTGTGAGCAATCGCTGGCGGCCCTGGGCGATGTGGAGGTGATCGCCGCCCACGACACGGCCGGGAGCGTGCGCCTCGTCCGGGAGCGCGGCGAGCGGGATGCCGCCGCCCTGGCCAGCGAACGCGCCGCCGAGGTCTATGGCATGGCCATCCTGCGCCACGAGTTCGAGGACGAGAAGGCCAACTATACCCGCTTCGTGGCCATCTCGCGCGAGCCCATGACGCCGGGCCCCGAAGTGGAGGCCAAGACCTCGGTCGCCTTTGCCGGCATCAACCGGCCGGGGCTGCTCTTCCGCTGCCTGAGCGCCTTTGCTCTGCGCGAGATCGACCTGACCAAGATCGAATCGCGCCCCCTCAAGGGCGCCCCCTGGCAGTACATCTTTTACGTGGATTTCGCCGGCAGCCTGCAGGAGGAGGTCTGTCGTCGCGCGCTGGAGCACCTGCGTGAGATGACGACCTTTGTGCGCGTCTTTGGCTCGTATCCGCGCGCCAACGCCACCTGGATCGAGAGCCAGTAGGGAAAAAGAGGCGCGCGTACTTCTCGCGCCGAGAACGCAAGCCCGCAGAGTGAGCGAGACAGGGGTACCGTCTGTGGGCGCCCAGTTGTCCAGTCTATTGTCAAGGGGAGCACTATGCAATACAACATCGCGGTATTGGGCGGCGACGGCATCGGCCCCGAGGTGACGGCCCAGGCCGCCCGCGTGCTAGAGGCCGTGGGCGCCGTCTTTGGCCATCGCTTTATCTTTCGTGAGGGCCTGATCGGCGGCATCGCCATCGACACCCACGGCACCGCCCTGCCGGAGGAGACCCTCGCCCTCTGCCGCCAGTCGGACGCGGTGCTGTTCGGCGCCGTCGGCGGCCCCAAGTGGGATGATCCCACCGCCGCCGTGCGCCCGGAGCAGGGTCTGCTGGCGATCCGCAAGGGCCTGGGCCTCTTTGCCAACCTGCGCCCCGTCAAGCTGGCCCCCGCCCTGGTGGACGCCTCCACCCTCAAGGCCGACGTGTTGCGCGGCACCGATCTGTTGGTGGTGCGCGAGCTGACGGGCGGCATCTACTTTGGCGAACGAGGTCGGCGCGACGAGGGCCGCACCGCCTTTGACACCATGATCTATACCGTGGAAGAGATCGAGCGGGTGGTGCGCGTGGCCTGCGAGCTGGCCCGCGGACGCCGCAAGCTGGTGACCTCGGTGGACAAGGCCAACGTGCTAGAGACCTCGCGCCTCTGGCGCGAGACGGCCACCCGCGTGGCCAAAGAATACCCCGACGTGCGCATGGAGCACCTGCTGGTGGATGCCTGCTCCATGCACCTGATCCGCCGCCCCGCCACCTTTGACGTGATCGTCACCGAGAACATGTTCGGCGACATCCTCACCGACGAGGCCTCGATGCTGGCGGGCTCGATGGGGATGCTGCCCTCCGCCTCGCTGGCCGAGGGGACCATGGGGCTCTATGAGCCGATCCACGGCACGGCGCCCGACATCGCCGGCCAGGGGATCGCCAACCCCGTGGGGGCCATCCTCAGCGCGGCGCTCCTGCTGCGCTACTCCTGCAAGCTGGAGGCCGAGGCCCGGGCCGTCGAGCGCGCCGTGGATGAGACCCTGGCGGAGGGCTATCGCACCCGCGATATCGTCGAGCCGGGCGCCGAGACCGTCACAACCGACACCATGGGGACGCTGATCGTCGAACGCGTGCGGGCCTGAGCCCGACGCGCAATCAAGAAGGAGCAATCGTCCATGCCTATGCCCAAGTCTGACTACATCTGGTACGATGGGGAGTTCGTCCCCTGGGATGAGGCCAAGGTGCACGTGCTGGCTCACGTGCTGCATTACGGCTCCAGCGTATTCGAGGGCATTCGCTGCTACAGCACGCCCAAGGGCCCGGCCGTGTTCCGGCTGGCGCCGCACCTCAAACGCATGTACGACTCGTGCAAGGTCTACCGCATGGAGATCCCCTTCTCCAGAGAGCAGATGGGCGAGGCGATCCTGGAGACGATCCGGCGCAACAAGCTGGCCTCCTGCTATATTCGGCCCCTGGTATTCCGGGGCTATGGGCAATTGGGCGTCGAGCCGCGCACCTGCCCTGTGAACGTGATCGTGGCCGTGTGGGAATGGGGCGCCTACCTGGGCAAAGAGGCGCTGGAGCAGGGTGTGGACGTGGGCGTCTCCTCCTGGCGGCGCATGGCGCCCGATACCTTCCCGGCCAGCGTCAAGGCAGGCGGCCACTATACCAACTCCCAGCTCATCCGCATGGAGGCCACGGACCAGGGCTTTGAGGAGGGGATCGCCCTGGATGTGTACGGCTATGTGAGCGAGGGCAGCGGCGAGAACCTGTTCATGGTGATGGATGGCGTGCTCTACACGCCCCCCCTGGCCAGCTCGATCCTGGGAGGCATCACGCGCAACTCGATCGTCACCCTGGCCCGCGATCTGGGCTACGAGGTGCGCGAGGCTACCATCACCCGCGAGATGCTCTACATGGCCGACGAGCTCTTCTTTACCGGCACCGCCGCCGAGGTCACGCCCATCCGCTCGGTGGATCGCGTCACCATCGGCCCGGGTCACCGCGGGCCCATCACGGCGGCGCTGCAAGAGGCCTTCTTCGCCATCGTCCAGGGGCAGGTCGAGGATCGCTACAACTGGCTTACCCTGGTGAACCCCTAAGCCGCGGCCGTTGGTAAGCGCAAACCGCCGGTGGAGAACTCCACCGGCGGTTTTTCGTGCAGCCTTCTGAACGCGGCCCTGGCGCTACTTGGCCTTGGGGTCCTGCATGATCTCGATCTGCAGACCATCCGGCAGCTTGACCCAGTTGCGGCCCTGCGGCAGCGAGGTGACGCCCCACTTGTAGACCTCTTCCAGGGCGGCGTCCAGGTCGTCGGTGTAGATGCCCAGATGGGCCATGCGCCCCTCAGGCCCCTCGAAATCGGGGGTCGAGACGAGCTGCACGCCGCCGACGGTCCAGACCTGCTGGGGACTCTCGGGGTCTCCGGCAACGCGATTCACCGGCATTCCCAACGCCTCGCCAAAGAAGCGGATGTGCCACTGAATGTCCTTGACATAGAACGCGGTGTGCTGCAGATACGAGGTCTTCTCGTAGGCCATGCTGCCTCCCTATCCAAGTTGGTTGCGAACCTGAAGAAAAGCGCGGAGGCCAGGTGCCTCCGCGCGCGAACCCATGCAGATCAGGGGTGCTCGATCACGCCGAACCTGTCCGGCGGCCAGTAGCGTAGCCAGGCGCGCCCGATGATATCCTCGTACGGTACCATGCCAAAGGAGCGCGAATCGTTGCTGGCGCCGCGGTTGTCCCCCAGCACGAGCATGTGCCCCTCCGGCACCAGCCGCGCGGGCATGGTCCCCAGGGTCGGCTGCTCCAGATACTCTTCCTCCAACGGCTCGCCGTTGACGTACACCTGGTTCAGCTTGATCTCGATCATGTCCCCGGGCAGGCCGATCACCCGCTTGATCAGCGGCACCGACGTGTGGCGCGGGGGCCGGATCACGACGATATCGCCCCGCTCCGGCGGGTGAAAGCGATAGCTGATCTTCTCGATGATCAGGCGCTCGTTGTTGTGCAGGTTGGGCTCCATGCTCTGGCCTTCGACGCGAGTCGCCTGGGCCAGGAACAGGTTCACCACCAGCACGATCACCAGAGCCGGCAACACCGACTCGATCAGCTCGCGGAACCAGGACTTGGTGCGTACAGGTTCAGTGTGTTCTGTCATGTCAACCGGTTCGATGCGTCGATATAGGGGCGGCGCCCGCCGCGCGACACGGCCACGTTGCACAGCCCTGCCCTCCCCCACGGTCGGTGGAGGGCAAGGCCATCGTCTCCGGCTCACGTGGCGCCTCGGGGCCGCCTCGTTATGTCAAAATGAGATCGTTCGCCTAGCGGCGCGGGCGACCGCGGGAGTCGCCCCGCGAGCCGCCACGGGAATCGCCGCCGCGCCCGCCGGAGCGCCCACCGCCGCTGGGCCGGCGATCGTGCTCGCGGGCCTCTTCGGCGGTCCAGCCCTCCAACACGGCCTGGCGCGAAAGCCGCACACGACCGGTGTTGTCGATATCGATGACCATGACCATGATCTCGTCGCCCACCTTGGCCACGTCCTCGACGCTGGCGACGTGATAGTCGGCCAGTTGCGAGATGTGCACCAGGCCATCCTGGCCGGGCAGGAACTCGACAAAGGCGCCAAAGTCGGTGGTGCGCACCACCTTGCCGGTGTAGATGCGTCCGATCTCCGGCTCGGCCGTGAGCGCCTGGACGCGGGCCAGGGCCTTGGCCATGGCGTCGCCATCGGGCGAGGCCACGGTGACCACGCCATCGTCCTCGACGTTGATGCTGACGCCCGTCTCATCGATGATGCCACGGATGTTCTTGCCGCCGGGGCCGATCAGGGCGCCGATCTTGCTGACGGGGATCGTCACCGTCTCGATGCGCGGCGCGAAGCGCGAGAGCTCCTTGCGAGGCTCCGGCAGCGCCGCGTCCATCACGTCCAGGATCGTGCCGATGGCGACACGGGCCTTGCTCAGCGTCTGCTCGATGATCTCGTAGGAAAGACCGTGGATCTTGATGTCGAGCTGGATGGCCGTGATGCCCTTGGACGTGCCCGTGACTTTGAAATCCATGTCGCCCAGGTGATCTTCGAGCCCCTGGATGTCGGTGAGCACGGCAAAGCGATCGCCTGAGGTGATGACGCCCATGGCGATGCCGGCCACGGCTGCCCGGAGGGGCACGCCCGCGTCGAACAGCGCCAGGCTGCTGGCGCAGGTGCTGGCCATGGAGGTCGAACCGTTGGAGGAGAGCGCCTCGGACACCGAGCGAATGGTGTACGGGAACGCCATCTCGTCAGGCAGCACGGCCTCGATGGCGCGCTCGGCCAGGGCGCCATGCCCGATCTCCCGGCGACGCGGCCCGCGCATGGGCGAGGTCTCGCCGGTGGAATAGGGCGGGAAGTTGTAGTGATGCATGTAGCGCTTGGTGGTCTCACTGGTGAGCCACTCGATGCGCTGCTCGTCCTCCGCCGAACCCAGGGTGACCAGGTTGAGCACCTGGGTATCGCCTCGGCTAAAGAGCGCCGAGCCATGGGTGCGGGGCAGCAGGCCCGTCTCGGCATAGAGCGGCCGGATCTCGTCCAGGCCGCGGCCATCGATGCGCACGCCCGTATCGAGGACGTGATTGCGCATGGCCTCCTGCACCAGCAGCTCAAAGGCCTCGTGGAGATCGGGCTCGGCCATCTCGGGGTCGGCCTTTTCCACCACGCGCTCCAGGAGCGCCTGCTCAGCCTCGCGGCGATCCTGTCGGGCCAGGCCGGTCTCGACCATAGCGCGTACCTCTTCGCCCACCTCGGCGCGCACATAGTCCATCACCGCAGGATCCAGGACAAAGAGCTGCGGCGTGATCTTTTCCTTGCCGATCTCGGCCCGCATGCGCTTCTGCAGGTCAATGGTGCTACGCAACGCCTCGTGCCCCAGGCGAATCGCCTCCAGCATCAGCTCGTTGGAGACCTCGTTGGCGCCGACCTCGATCATCATGACCGATTCCTCGGTGCCGGCCAAGGCCAAGTCAAGATCGCTCTGGGCCATCTCGCTCATCAGCGGGTTGATGACCAGCTCGCCATCCACATGGCCCACGCGCACGGCGCCCACGGGGGTCTCAAAGGGGATGTCCGAGATCATCAGGGCCGCCGAGGCGCCGACGATGCAGAGGATGTCGATGCTGTGCTCCTCATCCAGCGAGAGCGGCGTGATGACGATCTGGACGTCGTTGCGATAGCCCTTGGGGAACAGGGGGCGCAGGGGACGGTCCACCTTGCGCATGGTGAGGATGGCCTCGGTGGAGGGGCGGCCCTCACGCTTGAAGAAGCCACCCGGGATGCGCCCGGCGGCGTAGCGGCGCTCCTCCAGGTCCACCGTCAGCGGGAAAAAGTCGATCCCGTGACGGGGCTCTTTGGAGGCGGTGGCCGTCACCAGGACGACGGCGTCGCCCCACTGGGCGAGGACGGCGCCCCCCGCCTGGGGGGCCAACTTGCCGGAGCGGATGCGGATCGGCTCACGGCCAAACTCGGTGGTAAACTCGTATTCCATTGGGGGTTCCTTTCTCCCTCAAAGCAGGGTGCGGGAGATCGGAACGTGTTGACCAGGGACTGGGGAATGAGTCCCCTCGCGTGAGGCCCATTCCCCAATTCCTGCGCAAAACGTTCGCGATCTCCCAGCGGCACATAGAGACTCGTATACAAAAGGCACCGCCGGCCTGACACGGAAAAGAGTAGCCAGATTCCCGGGCTCCGGCTACTCTTGTCATCGCCTGGCTATGTGCCTACGATACCCGGACTAGCGACGCAGCCCCAGCCGTCCGATGATCTCGCGGTATTTGGCGTCATCCTCGCGACTCAGGTAGTTCAGGTGGCGCCTGCGCTGGCCGACCAGCTTGAGCAGGCCGCGGCGGGAGTGCTCGTCGTGGCGATTCTCACGCAGGTGCTCCGTCAGGCGGGTGATGCGCTTGGTCAATAGGGCTATCTGCACTTCAGGCGACCCCGTGTCTTCGGGGTGCCGGTGAAATTCATCAACGATCTCGGTCTTTTCCGTCTTGGTCAGCGCCATATTGGTCTTTCCTTCCCCCGCTGCAATGCTTGACGGGCGAGATTATAGCACAGGAGGGCGCGGGACGCAAACGCGGGGCGGGGCTCTCACGCCTTCCCCTCGCCCCCACGCTCTCGCAGCGTCACGTGGACGGTGTCGCCCGGCTGCTTGCCGATCTTGGCGCGGATATCCTTGCGCACGCCCAGGATGTGGCAGGGCGTCCCCATGCGCACCAGGCTGCCTTCATAGGGCTCGCCGTCAAAGGTGGCGTGCACGGGCACCCGCCCCTTGCCGAACTCGGCCTTGACGTCAAAGGGGATCTCGATATAGGCGCCATCGATGTCCGGCACCTTGATCAACACGGCGTCGAACTCGTAGACCTTGCTCATTCTATCTCCTCTCCAGCCACGCCGCCGCCTCGATATGGTAGGTCTGGGGGAACATATCGATAGGCTGCACCTCGCGCAACCCATAGCCCAGCCCCCCCAGCCGCCCGACATCTCGCGCCAGGGTGGCCGGATCGCAGGAGACGTAGACGATTTTCTCTGGCGCGGCGCCGGCGAGCACCAGCGTCAGCGANNGATACGGCTCGCGCCGGTAGCCGCCAGGGCCTCCAGCGCCGCGGGGCTGCAGCCAGCGCGGGGCGGATCCAGCACGACGGCGTCGGCCCGGGGCCGCCGGGCGGCCAGCACATCGGCCACGTCCCCCTGCCAGATCGTCGCCCGGCCAGAGGCGTTGTGTTGCGCATCCTGCACCGAGGGCGGCCAGGATTCGATCCCCAGGAGCGTCACGCCCTCTTCCGCCAGCGAGAGGCCCAGGGCCCCGCCGCCGCAGTAGGCGTCCAGCAACGTCTCGCCCGCCTGCAGTTGGAGATACCCGCGCAGCACGGCGATCATCGCCTCGGCCTGCAGGGTGTTGTTCTGGAAGAAGGCGTCGGCAGAGATGCGGAAGGGGCGCCCCAGCAGGCGCTCGTGCAGGTGATCGGCGCCCCACAGGGTGTGCATGGCGCCGGAGGGGGCCACGTACAGGCAGGCGTAGGGCAGCGGCGCCTCCAGGGTGGGCGGCGCCTCCTCGTGGCCCTCGATGATGGCCAACTGCTCGCCCGTGTGCACCCCGGCCCGCAGTGAGACGCGCCGAGCCTGCGCCTTGCACGCCCCCAGCACGCCCCACAGGGGCGCCAACAGGGGGTGGGCGATGGGGCAATCCTCCACCGGCACCACGTCATGGCTCTTGAGGGCGTAATAGCCCACCCGCCCCCGGCGATCGACGCGCAACTGCACATGGTTTCGGTAGCGCCAGGGATCGTCCATGCCCACCATAGGCTGCACCGGAGGATCCTGCTGACCGCCGATGCGCACGAGCTGGCTGCGCAGGATCTGTTCCTTGAAGGCGAGCTGGGCAGGATAGGCGGCGTGCTGCCAATGGCAGCCGCCGCAACGGCCAAAGTGGGGGCAAGGCGGCGCCACCCGTTGGGGCGAGGGGCGCTGGATGGCCAACAGCGCGCCACGGGCATAGCCCTTGCGTCGCTCCACCAGCTCGACCTGCACCGTCTCGCCGGGGAGCGCCAGAGGCACAAAGACCACCTGCCCCTCATGCCGCCCGACGGCGTCCCCGCCGTGGGCCATCTCATCCACCGTCATGCGCACCAAAGGCGCCATTGTTCTCCTGGGCGAATCCGTTCCATGCCAACCGACGCCACGAATGTAACATCGCTCCGCGCGACCGGCAACTGGCCGCTCTGAGCCTTGGCGCCGGGCCTTTTGCCTCGCCACAGGGGGCATGCTAGAATGCAGCGGCCCCGCCAAGGGCGCCAACCGCAATCCGAGCACGGAAAGGGTCTGATGCAAGGGTGAAAGCGCTGCTGAGCATCGTCCGCTGGATCTGGAACCTGGCTTTGGCTGTCGTCCTGGTCGTGGCCGTGGCGGCGATCCTGCTGTGGGGCTATGCGGTGGTCCGCGTCGGGAACTGGGAGCGCCTGACGCCGGAAGAGGGCGTCGAGGCGGGCGCCTGGCTCGAGATCGACGGCCAGCCCATCTACTATCGCGAATGGGGATTGCCCGACGCGCCGGCGGTGGTGCTGGNNCGTGCACCAGCACCACCGCCGGCGGTGGTGCTGGTGCACGGCTATGCCGTGGAGGGCTCGGTCACCTGGTCGGCCAACGCCGCAGACCTGGCCGAGGCCGGCCTGCGGGTCATCGCCGTGGACCTGCGGGGGTTCGGCCACTCCGCCCGCGACGTGACGCCGCACTATAGCCTGCGCTCCCAGGCCAACACCCTGGCCAAGGTCCTGAATGAGCTGTACGTGAGCGATGCGACCCTCGTGGGCCACGGTTGGGGCGCGGGGGTGGCGTTGCAGCTCGCCGCCGAGCAGCCCCAATTCGTCGGGCGCCTCGTGCTGATCGCCCCCATTCTGGATGAAAGCGTGGCGCCCGTCTGGCAGCAGGCGGTCAAGCTGCCCTACCTGGGCACGGCAGCGGTGTGGATCGTCTCATCGGGCGGGCCGGTGTGGCGCGCCAACCAGAGCGCCGCCTTTGCCGATCCCGAGGCCATGCCGCGCAACTATTGGGATCAGTTGCGCCCGCTCACCCGCATCGAGGGCACCGCCGAGGCGCTGCGGGCCATGGCCCTCTCCCCGGCGGATAGCGACCTGCCGGCGGCCCTGCCCGCGATCGAGCTGCCCGTGCTGGCCCTGGCGGGCGAGCTGGACGAGCGCGTGCCGCCCCCGGCCGTGCAAGAGCTGGCGGCACAACTGGGCGACGCCCAACTCGTGGTGATCGCCAACGCCGGGCACGCCCTGCACATCGAGCAGGCGGCCCAGGTCAACGCGCGCATCGCCGATTTCGCGCTGCGAGGCGTGCGCTAGGGGGCGCTTCTAGTCCTCGCGGTAATGGCAGCCGTGGCTCTCTCGGTTCTCCCAGGCGGCCCGCGCCACGATGAGCGCCGCCAACACGGCGTTGCGCAGGCTGATGATCTGCGGCTCCACCCGTGTGGTGCGGTAGAACGCGTCGATATCCTGGCTCAGGTTGTTCAGGTCGCGTAGCGCCCGCTCCAGGCGGCGCCGGCTGCGCACCAGCCCCACATAGTACCACATGGAGTGCTGGATCGTCTCCATGTCGTGGCGCACCAGGGCCGGGTCCGCCATCTCGGTGCCGGTGACCTGCCAGGGCGGGATGAAGCGCGGATCGGGGCCATCCAGCCCGCCGATCTGCCAGAGGATATCCCGCGCGGCGCGGGTGCCCCACACCAACCCCTCCAGGAGGGACGCGCTGCCCAGGCGGTTGGCACCGTGCACGCCGGTGCATGAGACCTCGCCCACCGCATACAGGCGCTGCAGGCTGGTGCGCCCCCACTCGTCCACCCAGACGCCCCCGCAAAAGTAGTGGGCCGCCGGCACCACCGGGATCGGGTCGGTGGTGGGATCGATGTCAAAGCGCAGGCAGCTCTCATAGATGGTGGGGAAGCGATCGCGGATCGTCTCCGCCGACATGACCGAGGCGATATCCAGGTAGACATGTTCGGCGCCGCTGTGGAGCATCTCCCGGTGGATGCTGCGGGCCACCACATCGCGGGGGGCCAGCTCCTGCCACTCGGGGGCATAGCGCGCCATAAAGCGCTCGCCCTGGGCGTTGATCAGCCTGGCGCCCTCGCCGCGCAGCGCCTCGCTGATGAGAAAGTGGGCGCGCCCGCGGCTGTAGAAGGTGGTGGGGTGGAACTGGACGTACTCGGCGTTGATGATGCGCGCCCCGGCCCGGTACGCCATGGCCAGCCCGTCGCCCGTGGCGCCCTCTGGATTGGTGGTGTGCATAAAGATCTGGCCCAGGCCACCGCTGGCCAGCACCGTCACCTTGGCCAGGATGGGCACGACCTGCCCGGTCTCGTCGTCATACACATAGGCGCCCACGCACGAGAGGGGCTCATAGATCGCCAGCCGGTTGGTCGAGTGGTGGGCGGGGGTGAGCAGGTCCACCGCCGTGTAGCGGGTCATGATCTCGATGGTCGGGTGCTGCTTCAGCGCCTCGACCAGGCACTGCTGGATGGCGCGGCCCGTGGCGTCGTTGACGTGCAGGATGCGGCTGGTGGAATGGGCCGCCTCGCGGGTGCGCTCCAGCTTGCTCTCAGCGGTGAGGGTAAAGGGCACCTGGTACTTTTCGATGAGCAGCTCGCGCACCAGGCGCGGCCCCTCGTGAGAGAGGATCGAGACCGCCTCACGGCTGTTCAGGCCGTCTCCGGCGCGGGTCAGGTCCTCCGCCAGTTGCTCCGGCGAATCCTCTTCGCCGGTGTAGATGATGCCCCCCTGAGCGTAGTAGGTGTTGGACTCGAGAGGGTCCTCTGTCTTGGTGAGCAACAGGATGCGGGCATCGCAGTTCTCGGCCAGGTGCAGCGCCGTGGTGGCGCCCGCGATGCCGCTGCCGATGATCAGCACGTCGCACTCGATCGGTTCGCCAGCCTGGGCCAGCGTAGGAGTATCCATGCGCACCTATCCTATCTGTAGCATTTTGTCCAGCGCCAGGCGCGCCCAATGGGCCACCTCGTCCGGCACAGAGACCACGTTGCGTACCTCGCCCGCCACCAGCCCATCGAGGATGTAGGCCAGATGCTTGAGCTGGGTGAGGGACATAGAGCCGCAGGCCCGGCGGCTCAGCGGCACGATCTGCTTATCCGGGTACTCCTGGGCGAGCCGGTCCACCAGGTGACACTCGGTGCCCACGACGATGGTGGCGCCCTTTGGCGCCTCCTCCACAACCCGGATGATCCGCGCCGTCGAGCCGGATAGGTCCGAGGCGACCACCACCGGCCGCGGGCACTCGGGATGCACGATCACCAGAGCGTCGGGATGCTGGGCGCGGGCGCCGGCCACATCCTCGACGGTAAAGCCGGTGTGCACCCAGCAGAAGCCTTTCCAGGCCACCACGCGGCAATCGGCCACGCTGGCGGGATCGGGCGGGCGCAGCGGGTCCCAGACGCCCAGGGCAGCCTCGGGGAGGCCCATATCCAGGGCCGTGTTGGTGCCCAGATGCTCATCGGGCACAAAGAGGATGCGCCCCCCTTGCCCAAAGGCCCACTCGAACAGCGCGCGGGCGTTGGAGGAGGTGCACACGGCGCCCCCTTTCTGACCCACAAAGGCCTTGAGCTCGGCGGTCGAGTTCTGGTAGGTGATGGGGATGATGGGGTCGTCCCACACGGAGGACAGGGCCTCCCAGGTAGCCTCGGCCTGGCGGCGGCTGGCCATCTCTGCCATGGGGCAGAGGGCCTCTTGCACCGGCTGGATCACCGCCTGCTCCGGCGAGCAGAGCACGGCGGCCGTCTCGGCCATAAAGCTCACGCCGCAAAAGACGATGTACTCAGAGTCGGTCTCGGCGGCGCGCCGTGATAGCTCCAGCGAATCGCCCCGAAAGTCGGCGTGACGGATAATCTCGTCGCGCTGGTAGTGATGCCCCAGGATGGTCAGACGGCTGCCCAACACCTTCTTGGCGTGGGAGACCCTCTGGGCCAACTCGCCGGCCGACATCGCCTCGTACTCATCCGGGACCCAGCCAATGCGTCTCTCGCGGCTCATGCTACTCCTTTGGCTCCCCAGCCAGCCGCATCCTCAGGTCCAGGCTGATATCCAGCGCCTTGACCGAGTGGGTGATGGCGCCCACGGAGATATAGTCGACGCCGGTGGCAGCGATCTCGGCCACCCGCGTCAGGGTGACATTGCCCGAGGCCTCCAGCTCCACCCGGCCAGCGGTGCGCTCCACGGCGATGCGCATGGTCTCGCTATCCATGTTATCCAGCATGATGCGATCCACGTGGGCGGCCAGGGCCTCGTCCAGTTGGGAGAGATCGTCGATCTCGACCTCGATGGGCAGGGTGATCCCGGCGGCGCGCACCCGCTCGACGGCAGCCGTGATGCTGCCCGCCGCCTCGATGTGGTTGTCCTTGATGAGCACCATGTCGTACAGGCCGATGCGATGGTTGGTGCCGCCCCCCAGGCGCACGGCCAGCTTGTCCAGCACACGGAGGCCGGGCAGCGTCTTGCGGGTATCCAGGATGCGGGCGCGGGTGCCGGCGGCGGCCTGCACATAGCGCCGCGTCATGGTGGCGATGCCGGACATGCGCTGCAAGAAGTTGAGGGCCACCCGCTCCCCGATCAGGATGCCGGGGCCGTCGCCGGAGACGGTGGCGAGGATGTCGCCCAC
Source organism: Anaerolineales bacterium UBA1429 (assembly GCA_002329325.1). Lineage (GTDB taxonomy): Bacteria > Chloroflexota > Anaerolineae > UBA1429 > UBA1429 > UBA1429. Next base: position 83,992 of record DCTX01000010.1, on the reverse strand, counting down.
CGCGAAGGAATCGCCATCCTGCAGGCGCGGCGTCAGGGCAATGGCGGGGTCAACCTGGCGGAATACCTCGCGCACCACGTCCATCCCGGCCAGCACCCCGGCCTCCTTGGCCAGGAACTCGCCATACAGGTGGGCGCCGGCGGGGATGATCGGTACGCTGGTGACATCGCCGGGGCCGATGTCCTCGGCCAGGGCGCGTTCCACAATGGCGCGAATCTCGTCGTCGCGATCCAGATCCATGCTTCTTTCCCCCCATAATGGCATAGTGCCATTGTATCGATTGTACACCCGACTCGGAGGCGCCGCAAAAGCCCACCCCGGCGGCTCGGGGCATCGTCGCCCGCTCCTGGGCAGGCATGGCAAGGCGGCCACAGCCCCCGATCCTCATCGCCCCTGAGGATCGGGGAGGCGCCGCCTGAGCCCGGCAGCCAGGCTAGATCAGGAGCAGCTCATAGGCGCGGACGGCATGGCGCCCGGCGCCGGCGCGGTCACCCTGTTCGGCCAGGGTCAGCGCCCGCGCCAGCTCCGCCTGGGCCTCCGCCAGGGCGGGCTTGCCTTTGGAGATGGTGACCAACTGCTGCGCCAACGCCAGGAACTCGTCCACGGGGTCCTTGTCCAGCAAAGGGATCGTGGCATAGTAGGCGACCACCTCGGCCCAGCGGTCCTCGCGGCCCGCTCCGGGGAATGGCTGGGGCGCCTGGGCCATCTCCACCAGGCACGCGCCCCCGGCGGGCAGCGCCGAGAGGGCTGCCTCCATGTTGAACCGCGTGACGGGCGTGGGATCGATGGCCCGCATCTGGCGGTGGTAGAACCAGTGGTAGATGCTCTGAACGCCGCTGAACAGCCCCTTGCCCGAGCCCCCGGCGATGGCGATGCCCAGGGCCGGCTTGCCGTTCTCGTTGCGGATGCGCACGCTATCCATGAAATCCTTGGTCAGCCCGTTGATGTCGCCAAAGTAGACCGGCGCGCCCAGGACGAGGGCGTCGGCCTGTTCGCACAGGTCGTACAGCTCGGCGGGAACAAAGCGCACGCCATCGGCGGCGCCCCCCTGGCTGGCAAAGGGCCGAATAGCATAGTCGATCAGGTGGATGCGCTGCACCTGGGCGCCCCGCGCGGCGGCCCCCTGCAGGGCAGCGTCCACCAACGCGTTGGTCCGCCCCTCCTTGCGAGGGCTCCCTACGATGCCCAATACCAACATGCTGCCTACCTCCTTTGTCAACGCTCTGCCTGGGCAGCAACAGGGCCTGCCCCCCAAACGATACGCGCCGCAGGGTATCCACGGGCGCATGTGTCGCACAAGCTCGTCTCCGCCCCCGGCGTTCTGCCGGCCCCCGACCCCCGCGCCCTGGGCACAGCCGATCAGCGGGCCAACGCTCCTTCTCCCAGACGGACATGAGTAAAGGGAGAGACGGGGGCCTCTGCGCGCTGCGCGAGGCCCGTCTCCGCGCCGCTCTCTATGGGTGCGGCCTGGGGGTCGAGCGCCCCAGCACCAGGATGGCCGTCAAGTCGGTGACGCTGATGTTGAAAGTGGCCTGCACGCCGCTGCCCACCCGCCACAGCACGGGCGAGGTGTTGTGGCGGCGCAGCTCGGCATCGGGGTCGAACCCCGCGGCGCGGGCCTGGTCCCAGGTGTAGCCGTCCACGATGCCCCCCGCCAACACCGGCACCGAGGGATCGCCGCCGAACTGGTGGCCGGGGCCATCGGTGCCGTCGGAATCCACCGAGCCCATGACGATCTGGGGGCTGCCCGCGATGCGCCGGGCCGCCGCCAGGGCCCACTCCTGGTTGCGCCCGCCCATGCCATCCCCCTGCCCCACGGTCACCAGCAACTCATGGCCGCCCAGGAGCACACAGGGCGGCTCGAAAGGCTCGCCCCATTCCTCGATGTTCCAGGCGATGCTGCCGGCCATGGTGGCCGCCGGGGCGGCCTCAAAGTGAGAGTAGCGATAGAGCACGTGAGCCCGGAAACCCAGCTCCTCGGCCACGCGGCGCGCCGTGGGAAGCATGGTCAAGTGCTGGGGCATGACCTCGAACACGCGGAAACGGTACTGCTCGTATTCGCCGCGCTTGACCGTCTCCAGGGCCGGGTCGGCCTGCAGCAGGTGGCGGCGCACCGCCGGAGAGACGGCCTCCCACGCCTGCCACTTGTGCAGCATCTCCACCGCCTCGGCAAAGGTGGAGCGCTCGGGCATGGTGTGCAGCCAGATGTTGCGATCCATCACCGCCGCATAGTTGAGGGCGCTGCCCGTGAGGATGTGGATGGCGCGGGCGGGATGGATGTAGCGCGCGATGCGCCCCCCCTTGAGCTGGTCCAGATGGTTGCGCACCGGGTTGAGCTCGTTGGTGGGCGCGCCGCGCTCGATCTGCATGATGCGCGTGGCCTCGCGCACGTCCTCCAGGTTCACGCCCGGCACCGGCAGAGTCAGCAGAGAAGAGACGCCATTCCCGATGACGGTGAACACCAGGTCGCGCTCGGTCAGGTCGCGGGTGAGCTCCAGGATGCGCTGGCAACCGATGACGCATTGCTCGTCGGGCACCGGATGGGCGCCCAGGGTGACGCCGATGCGCTCCAGGATGATGGGGCAACCCTGCTTGTCGATCACGTGGCCGCCGCTGAGCCGATCGCCCAGGATGTCCTCCAGCGCCTTGGCCGCGCGCTGCACGCCTTTGCCCGCGCCCAAGACCAGGATCCGGTCCACCTGGCGCAGGTCGATCTCCTCCGGCTCCTGGCGCGGATCGCCGGGCAGGATGAAGTCCCCGTGGCCGACGATGAGCCGGTCCCCCTCCAGGCGCACCAGGCGAGCCGTGTTGTTGTACGGATCGGCGGCCCGCAGGCCCGCCTCCAGGATCTGCACCATGGCCCGGCGGCCGGCCACGTTCCCGTGGCTGGTCAACGCCTCGGCGTTGAGAATACGCTGTTGCGGCTGCATACGTGTACCTTACCCTCCTGTTCCAGACTGCTAGCGGCGAAAGCCGAGCGAGGCTTCTGGCGTGATATCGGCCCAGCGGGGCACATCCAGGCAAGCGCCACCGCGCCGCGCCGATGCGCGGGCTGCCAGGATCGGCGCCAGCGATCCCAGGCCGTCATGGTAGTCGTTGCGCAGCAGGCCCGGGTCTCCCGCCCGCACCGCCTCGATGAACTGCCGATCGTGGGCCAGCCAGGGGTCCATCTCCTCGGTGCGCAGGGTTGCGCCGTTCTCCACCAACGACCAGGTCATGGGGCCATGGCGCACCAGGGCCAGGGTGCCCTTCTCGTGGTACAGGGTGATCAACGGCTCGGCGGGGCTGTGGGCCACGCCCGTCAACGCCGTGATATCCAGGGTGGCGCCCGTCTCTAGCTGGAGATGAATTGCCTGAGAGAGCTCCACCGGCTGGGCCTCTTCGCCAAAGGTGAAGGCCTGGGCGTTGACCACCTCCAGCCCCGTCATGAACCGCACATAGTCCACGGCATGGACGCCCCACTCCATGGCCCACCCGCCGCGACGGGCATACTCCTGCCACCAGCGCTCTGGCTGCCGATCGGGCGCCAGATCCCAGGCGTGGGCCGAATGCACCCGCGCATGGATCAGGCGCGAGCCCGCCAGCCTCTCGCGGGCCTCCTGGTAGAGGGGCCGATAGCGCTCGCGAAAGCCCACCGTGCTGATGACGCCGCCGGCCTGCACGGCGCGATCGATGGCGACGGCGACGGCCATATCGTCGGCCTGGGGCTTTTCGCTGAACAGGCAGATCCCCTGGCGCGCGGCTGCCGCCTCCGGGCCATCGGCGGTGCGCGCATAGGACGGGATGATGGAGAACAGCGCGTCCAGGCGCTCGCGGGCGAGCATCTCCCGGCCGTCGCTGTAGGCATGGGGCACGCCAAAGCGCGCCGCCGTGGCCCGGGCCGCCTCGCCATCCCNNGGCCACCACTCGCACCCCCTCGATGCGCATCAGGTTGGGCAGGTGGGTTGCATTGGCAAAGCGCCCGCACCCCAACACCGCCACTCGCACCACCCGCGACCCGCCTGCTGCCGCCATAGACACCTCCCTGATAATCGGCCCTGGCGCATCTTGCGCCCGGGCGTCGAGACAACAGACTCCATCTAGCCCCTTCGAACAGGCTCCCCAGGGCGGTTGCCCCTGACCGCCCCCCTTCCCTAGATCGGCCCGCCCGCCAGATCCGCCAAGGCCGACTCCTCGGCGTGGGTCAAGGTGAGGGCGTATACGGCCCGCGCCCCGGCATCCCGCAGCGCCGCGCTGCAGGCCATGAGCGTCGCGCCGGTGGTGAGCACGTCATCCATCAGCAGCACGCGCCGCCCGCTCAGGCTGCCCGAACGGCAGCCAAAGGCGCCGGCCACGTTGGCCTGGCGCTCCGCCAGCGAGAGGCCCACTTGAGAGCGAGTGTCGCGGTGGCGCACCAGCTCGCCCGGGCGGAACGGCAGCCCGGATGCCGCGCAGAACGCCCGCGCCAGAAGCTCGGACTGGTTGTAGCCCCGCTGGCGCACCCGCCTGACGTGCAGCGGCACCGGCGCCACCACATCCACCGCCAGAGGGCCGGCCTGCCAGGCGCGCCACAGCAGCCCGGCCAGCGGCGTGGCCAGAGCGCGCAGCCCCTCGTACTTGAGGGCATGCACCGCCTCGCGCAGCGGCGCAACATGAGGCGAGAGGGAGTAAACGCCCTCCAGCCCTCCGGCCCGCAGGCGATGCCACGCGACCCGCTCCAGACGCCCAGGCCCGGGGATTGTCGCGGCGCACGCCTCGCAGAGCCATGCCCCGGCGCGATGGCAGGCCACGCAATGGGCGGGGAACAGCAGCTCCAGCAATGCCTCCCGCAGGCGCGCCGCCCCAGTCGGCTCTGCAGCATCCATGGACCCTCTCCGGCGGTTGACCTCACCAACCTGCCCTGCTATGCTACCCGCGTTTCACGATCCCTTCAAGCGCAACACCGGCCCGATTCGCCCAGGAGACGCGCCCGTGAACAGATTCCACGTGCTCGTGACGGTGCCCCAGCCGCTGAGAGATACGGTCCTCGGCTCAGAGAGCCTGGTGGAGCTGGCTGGCTTTGCCCAGGTCACCCTGAACCAGGATAGACACAACTGGGATGGGGCCGAGTTGGCCCGGCGCCTGCCCGGCGTGGATGCGCTGCTGGGCAGTTGGGGCATGGCACCCCTGACGCCCGACGTGTTGGCCCGCGCCGATCGCCTCAGGCTGATCGCCTATGCGGCGGGCAGCGTCAAGTACTTTGTCACCGATGCCGTCTACGACCGGGGCATCCGCGTGACCCACGCCGCCGCCCGCATCGCCGATTCCGTGGCCGACATGACGTTGCTTCTGGCCATGATGGGCCTGCGCAAGCCCCAGGATTTCGACCGGCGGCTCAAGGCGGGCGAAGGCTGGCCCGAAGCGGGCGCCGTCGCCACCTACGAGCTGCGCGGCAAGACCGTGGGCATCCTGGGGCTGGGCTACGTGGGGCAGCGCTCGGCGGCCCTGCTCGGCGCCGTGGGAGCCCAGGTCTGGGGCTATGATCCCTACCTCTCCGAGGCTGACGCCGCCGCCCTGGGGGTGCGCAAGGTGGCCCTCGACGAACTCCTGCGGGGCTGCAAGGTGATCTCGGTGCATCTGCCCGTCACCACCGAGACCCACCACATGCTGGGCGCCCGCGAGCTGGCCCTGATCCAGGATGGCGCCGTGTTCATCAACACCGCCCGCGCCTGGGTGGTGGATCAGGATGCGTTGCTGCACGAGCTGCGCCGGGGCCGCTTCTGGGCTGCCCTGGATGTCTTCGATCCCGAGCCGTTGCCGGTGGATTCGCCGCTGCGCAAGCTGGATAACGTGTTGCTGACGCCCCATCTCGCCGGGCTGACCCGCGACGCCCATCTGGGCATGGGCCGGGAGATGGTGGCCGAGATCCGGCGGCTCCTGATCGAGCAGGCGCCGCTGCGCTACGAGATCACCCGCCAGCGCCTGGCCCAGATGGCCTGACACAGGATAGGCGCGCGCCACGCCTCGGGCCCGGTACCTCGGCGAGCGAGCGCGACGATACGATCATATCGACAGGGAGGGATCGCCATGGACCGCTGCGAGATCGGCATGAACAAGTGGGAGATCGACACGCCGGCCCTGGTGCTGGACCTGGAGGCCCTGGAGCGCAACCTGGCCCGCATGGCGACCTTTTTGCGCGACAGGCCCGCCCGTGTGCGGCCCCACACCAAGACCCACAAGTGCCCCACCATCGCCTGGAAGCAGCTCGAAGCGGGCGCCATTGGCGTCACCTGCGCCAAGCTGGGTGAGGCCGAGGTGATGGCCCGCGCCGGCATCCGCGACATCCTGATCGCCAACCAGATCATCGGCGCCCTCAAGATCAAGCGTCTGGTCAACCTGGCGGTGGATACCGAGGTCATGGTGGCCGTCGAGGCCGTCGAGAACGCGCGCCAGCTCTCCGATGCGGCGGTGGCGGCGGGCGTGCGGCTGCGCACCCTCATCGAGGTGGACGTGGGCATGGGGCGCTGCGGCGTGGCCCCCGGCGAGGATACCCTGACCCTGGCCCGCCAGATGGCGGCCCTGCCCGGCCTGCGGCTGGAGGGCCTCATGGGCTATGAGGGCCACGCCGTCATGATTCCCGATGCGGAGCGGCGCCGCGCCACCGCCCAACAGGCCATGGCCTTGCTGGTGGGCACCAAAGAGCTCCTGGAGCAGAACGGCCTGCCGGTGGGGATCGTCTCGGCGGGGGGCAGCGGCACCTACAACATCACCGGCGCCTACCCCGGCGTCACCGAGATCCAGGCGGGCTCGTACGCCACCATGGATGCCCGCTACAAGGGCGTGATCCCCGAGTTCGAGACGGCCCTGACGGTGGTGGCCCAGGTGATCAGCGCCCGAGGAGATCACGCCGTCATCGATGCGGGGCTCAAGACCATGACTCCCGAGTTCGGCGTGCCGGCGCTCCAGCGCCCGGCTGGCTGGGCCCTGGCCCACCAATCCGAGGAGCACAGCACCCTCACACGCAGCGACGGGACGCCCCTCAAGCCGGGCGACCGCGTAGAGATCGTGCCCTCCCACGGCTGCACCACCATCAACCTGCACGACGCCTATCGGGTGACGTCGGGCGAGCGGGTGGTGGCCATCTGGCCCATCGCCGGGCGGGGGCAGGTGCGGTAGGGGGCCAGACTCAAGGATCCGTCGCGTGCACAAGCACTTCAAAACCCTGGCCGACTTGCTCACGGGCACCCGCGTCGCCCTGGCCGCTGCCATCGCCTGGCAGGGCCTCGCCCGCGGCGCCCAGGCGCTGCCCACCGTGGTCGTCATGGTGGTGGCAAGCTGGATCACCGACCTGCTGGACGGCCCGCTGGCGCGGCGCTCTGGCGTAGAGTGCCAGACCTGGGTGGGCTCCCACGACCCCGAGGCCGATCTCAGCACCTCGCTGGGGCTGAGCACTTTCCTGGCGGCAGCGGGCATGCTGCGCCCCTGGGTGGCGGTGGCCCTGGCGCTGGCCACCATCCTGGTCTGGGTGCGCTGTTCCTACGCCCTGGCCTGGCCCTTGTACGCGCTGCCCTACGCCCTGCTGATCCGGGCTACCCTGGCCGCGCTGCCCACGCTCGGCTGGGCGCTGATCCTCTACCTCTCCGGCCTGGCCCTCGCCCGCCGACGCCGCGTCATGGAGGAGTACCTGCCCCTCTTCTCCCAGGCCGTGGATCACATCCTGCAGCGCGGCGCACACCGCAGCTAGGGGCCGCAGCCACAAGGAAAACGGGTACCGAGGCATATGCCTCGGTACCCGTTCGTGCTACCTGCGGCGTCAGGATCAGGGCGCGACGCCCTTGTCGATCAACTGGTAGTGCAAGACGTACTGCGAGCCTTGCTGCACCACCACCGTGGCCGAGGTCGGCGTCATGAACCCGGCGGGGGTCTCGATCCAGAGCAGCTCAATCTCCCAGCGCTCGGGATCCAGATCGGCGGGCAAACCGGGCGCCACGCTCACCTGCCAGGTCTGGCCGGCGGGCGGCCAGAATGTGAACAGCACCGAGGCATAGCCCTCATGGTTGGGGGCCGTCATCAGCACCGGCTGCATCGTCCCCCCTACCCAGGCGCTCACCGGCATCCCGCTCCAGCCGCCATAGATGATGGCCGCTACATCGGCGCGGGGACTCGTCGTCACCGGCACATTGCTGGCGATGCCGAACTCGCCCACCGCGAAGCCGTTCGCTCCGGACTCGGTGGTCACGGTAACGCTGGCGATGGGACCGGCCATGCTGTAGAAGCCAAAGTAGGTGGCTCCGGCGTTCCCCTCAACCATGACAGGGCCCGACGACATGCCATCCGCCACTACCGTGAACGGATGGGCCGAAAAGCTGTTGGATTCGGCATACAGGTAAAAGGCGTAGGTGTTGGGGGGCAGCGTGATGGTCACCGTGTCGCCTGCCACAAAGTAGACCGATCCGGCATAACCATGGCTCCAGGTCGCCCAGCCATCGCCGATCATGCGATGGTTTGCCGTCACAGAGAGGGTCAGGTCGCCTGTCGGGCCCGGCACCGTGCTGACGTCATCAAAAACGGCGCGCATGTCGGCGCCAAAGGGCGTCATCGTGTAGGTGCCCAACATGGCGGGCGGCGCGCCCGTGCCCGGACTCCCGTCATAGACGATAGTCCCTGTGGCAAGGGCGCCAGGAAGCGCCACCGCGAGGGTTACCCCCAGCAGAAGCGCACTGGTGAGAGCGAAGCGGATAAGAGACGCCAACCCACGACCATGCAATAGTGATTTCATGGTCCGACCTCCAGATGGCGATAAGCGAACTCGGCGGAGTGCAAAGGATCATGCACCCCGTTACCCCCACCATACCATGCGGCCGGGGCAATGTCAATAGTCTAGTAAAGAACTCGAGAATCTGGGGCAAAGACCGTCTTTCGCGCGGCGCTCGCACGCAGCCCAAAGCAGAAGCCCTGGCAGATTGACGCTGCTGCGCCATCATGCTACAATCAGCCCGTTGCGATGAAAAGGGAAGCGAAAGTAAACGAAAGAAACCATGCCTCGCAGATTGTACCGCCAGGAACGACACGAGATCATCCTAAAGAAGCTACTCCAGACCGGCTATGTCTCCGTCTCGGAGCTGGGTGACGATCTGGGCGTATCGGCCGTGACGGTGCGCAATGACCTGGACACCCTCGAGGGCGAGGGGCACCTGCTGCGCACCCACGGGGGCGCTGTGCCGGTGCATCTGGGCGAGGAGACCCTCTCCTTCGCCTCTCGGCAGCGCGACCAGGTGCAGGCCAAGGAGCGCATCGGAGCGGCGGCGGCAGGCCTGGTATCCGATGGCGAGGCGATCATCCTGGATGCCAGCACCACCGCCTGGCACATGGTGCGTCACCTGTTGAGCCTGCGCGAGTTGACGGTGCTCACCACCGGGCTCTATGTCGCGCTGGACCTCTTGCGCGCTCCGGGCATTTCGGTCATGATACCAGGCGGGCGCGTTTGGCGTGAGGCTGCCGCCGTCGTGGGCGGAGATGACAGCATCTTGCCCGGGCAGGGCAACCTGCAGAGGGCCTTTTTCGGGGGGCGCGGCCTGAGCCTGGAACAAGGCCTGACCGACCCCAACCAGGATGAGGTGTCCCTCAAGCGCCGCCTGCTCGCCACCGTGCCCGAGGTGAATGTCGTGGTGGATTCCACCAAGATCGGCAAGGTGGCCTTTGCCACCTGCGCCTCGCTGGACGAGATCGACCGCGTCATCACCGACAGCGATGCGCCGCCCGATTTCGTCGCCGCGTTGCGCGAGCGCGGCATCGAGGTACTGCTGGCGTAGGCGCGCATGCCGCGCCCCACCTCGTCCAGGCGATGCACGTCATCGCCACACCTGTCGCGCCACGCGAGAAGGGCCGCGGGTTGGCCTGAGCGCCCGTGGGGCCGATGCCCCAGGCGCGGCGCGGGCCCCGGCCCTGCCATTGCCCAACCACAAACAGGAGTTGCCATGTCCAACTGGAGAGAAGCCTACCGCGTCCTGTGTGACGACCTGGCCGCCCGCGGCCTCGATCTACCCGCCATCCACGCAGCCCTCAAGGCCCAGCGAATCGAGACCCCCTCCTGGGGCTATGCTGATTCAGGCACCCGCTTCAAGGTGTTCAGCCAGCCAGGGGCCGCCCGCAGCGCCTATGAGAAGCTGGACGATGCCGCCCAGGTCCACAAGTATACGGGAGTGGCCCCTTCGGTGGCGCTGCACATCCCCTGGGACAAGGTGGACGACTATGCCGCGCTCCAGGCCCATGCCGCCTCTCTGGGGCTTGCCCTGGGGGCCATCAACCCCAACCTGTTTCAGGAGGACGCCTACAAGCTGGGCAGCCTCACCCATCCCGATGCCGCCGTGCGGCGCATGGCCCTGGATCACATGCTCGAATGCATCGAGATCGCCCGCACCGTCGGCTCACGGGATATCAGCCTCTGGCTGGCCGACGGCACCAATTACCCCGGCCAGGACCACATCCGCAGCCGCAAGCACCGCCTCACCGAGGCGCTCCAAGAAGTCTATGCCGCGATGGCGCCCGGCATGCGCCTGCTGATCGAGTACAAGTTCTTTGAGCCCGCCTTTTACCATACCGACATCCCCGATTGGGGCATGGCCCTGCTGTTGGCCACCAAGCTGGGGCCTCAGGCTCAGGTGCTGGTGGATCTGGGGCACCACCCCCTGGGTACCAACATCGAGCAGATCGTGGCCATCCTGCTGGACGAGGGACGCCTGGGCGGCTTTCACTTTAACGCGAAAAAGTTCGCCGATGACGACCTGGTGGTGGGCTCCATCAACCCCTACGAGTTGTTCCTGATCTTTAACGAGTTGATCGACGGCGAGTGCGATCCTGCCGTGAGCATGGACGTGGCCTATATGCTGGATCAGAGCCTCAACGTCAAGGCCAAGATCCCGGCCATGATCCAATCGGTGATCAACGTGCAGACGGCCTATGCCCAGGCGTTGCTCATCGACCGGCCCCGCCTGCGCCAGGCCCAGGCCGAGGGCGACATCATCGCCGCCGAGGAGACCCTGCTGGCCGCCTACCGCACCGATGTGCGCCCGCTGCTGGCCGCCGTGCGCGTCGAGATGGGGCTGGACCCCGATCCCCTGGCGGCCTATGCCCGCAGCGACTATGGCGCCAGGATCGTCGCCGAGCGAGGCGTGGCGACGGGCGGCTCCGGATACCAGGGGGCATGAGCATGAGCGACGCAGCCCAAACCACCCTGAATGCCCTGGTGGCCATGTCCCTGGAGATCGGCCGCCCCGAGCGCGACCTGGTGATCCTGGGCGAGGGCAACACCTCCGCCGATGTGGGCGATGGCACCTTCTGGATCAAGGCCAGCGGCACCCAGTTGCCCCAGGCGACGGCCGATTGCTTTGTGCGCATGCACACCGAGCCGGTGTGCGCCATCGCCGACCGCCCCGCCTGCTCCGATGACGAGTTCAAGGCTCTCCTGGAGGCAGCCCGCGTGGATGCCCACGACCCCCGTCGGCCCTCCACCGAGACGGTGCTGCACGCCCTGGCCATCCATGAGATGGGCGTGCGCTACATCGCCCACACCCACCCGGTGGCGGTGAACGCCATCATGTGCTCCGTCCATGCCCAAGAGGCCGTGCAGGGCCGTCTCTTTCCCGACGAGATCGTCGTCTGCGGCCCCGCCCCCGCCTATGTGCCCTATACCGACCCGGGCTTTGCCCTGGCCGTCGCCGTCCGCCGGGTGATGCACACCTATGCCGACCGGTGGGGCATGGCCCCCAAGGTGATCGTGATGCAGAACCACGGCCTGATCGCCCTGGGCGCGACGCCGCAAGAAGTCGACAATATCACCGCCATGTACGTCAAGACTTGCCGGGTGCTGCTGGGCGCGTACTCTTTGGGCGGGCCCCACTTTCTCACCGACGACAATGTGGATCGCATCCATACCCGCCCCGATGAGGGCTATCGCCGCCGAGCGCTGCACATCCAATGAGGAGGTGCGTTTTGGATAACCGAGATGCCAGGCTGGAGGCCTATCTGCAAGGCGCGGAGCCTCTGCCCGCAAGTTACTGGCTCTGGCCCCTCTACGGGCAGGGCATGGCGAACCTGGGGCGCGATGACCGCCCCATCCAGGTACCGCTGCCCGAGCCCGGGCCCGATCAGCTCCTGGTCCGCCACGATGCCGTGGGCCTCTGCTTCTCCGATACCAAGGTGATCAACGTGGGCGAGGCCCATCCCCGCCTGCTGGGCCGCAACATGCGCACCGATCCCGTGGTGCTGGGCCATGAGGTGGCCCTGACCGTGGTGGCCGTGGGCGCGAACCTGACCGGCCAGTTCCACCAGGGCCAGCGTTTCATCATCCAGGCCGATATCTACTACAAGGGCGTAGGCCTGGCCTACGGCTATGCCTTGCAGGGGGGCCTCTCTCAATACAACCTGGTGGGCGAGGAGATCCTCAACGGCGACGAGGGCTGCTACCTGCTGCCCCTGGCCGACCATCTGGGCTATGCCCAGGGGGCCCTCACCGAGCCGTGGGCCTGCGTTGTGGCGGCCTATGGCATCCAGTACCGCCAGGCCTGGCAGCCGGGTGGGCGCGCCCTCGTGGCCGCCAGCCCTGCCGCCGACGCCAAGGTGACTCTGGGCGACCCCTATCCCGCCGAAGGCGCACCCGAGGTCGTCTATGCCCTGGACCTTCCCCCATCGCTGCTGGCCGAGCTGCGCCAGCAGGCCGCTGCGCGCGGCCACCGCGTCGAGACCGTCTCTTCACTAGAGGCGCTGGCGGGACAGGCGCTCGATGACATCGTCCTGCTGGGGGCCGACAACGCCCTGTATGAGGCGGCCCAGCCCCTGGCGGCCAACGGCGCCCTGATCAACCTGGTGGGCATAGGCGCGCTGGCGGGCGCGGCCCAGGTGGACGTGGGCCGCCTGCACTATGACCACCTGGGATTGGTGGGCACGGCCAGCGCCTGCATCGCCGAGGGCTATGGCCCCATCCGCACCGAGTTCCTCGCCGAGGGGGCCATGATGCTCATGGGCGCCGCCGGCCCCATGGGCCAGATGCACTTTCAGCGCGCCCTGCAGGCTGCTTGCTGCCCCCGCCTGATCGTCGCAACCTCGCGGGTCATGGATCGGTTGGCTCTGCTGCCGGACAAGTTCGAGCAACTGATCGAGGCGCGCAAAGACGCGACCCGCGTGCTGGTGCGGGCCACCGGCCGCCAGCCGACGCCCGAGCTGTACGCCGAATTGCGGGCCGAGACCGCCCAGGCCGACGGGTCGGCCGGCCCCGGGTATGACGACATCATCATCATGGCGCCCAGCGCCCAGGTGGTGGCCGATGCCGTGGCCTTGCTGGCGCCCGGCGGCGTGGTCAACATCTTTGCCGGGCTGCCCCGGGGCACCATGGCACCCATCCCCCTGACCGACGTGGCCGCCAAGGGCGTCCGCCTGGTGGGCAGCAGCGGCTCGGCCATCGCCGACCTGCGCCGCATGCTGGAGGAGGCCGAGAGCGGGCGCCTGGACCCCAACCTGTCCGTAGTGGCCGTGGCGGGCCTTAGCGCCGCCAAAGAGGGGATCATGGGCGTCGTCGAGCAGCGTTTCCCCGGCAAGGTGGTCATCTACCCTCAGGTGCCGGATTTCCCCCTGACCCTGCTGCCTGACCTGGAGGAGCTCCTGCCCGGCGTCTATGAGAAGCTGGGCCCCAACGCCTCGTGGACCGTGGAGGCGGAGCAGGCCTTCTTGCGGGAGCTGCTGCCATGAGCGAGTACAAGCGACTGCAAGGCAAGGTTGCCCTGATCACCGGCGCAAGCCAGGGCCTGGGGCGGGCGCTGGCCGAACGGCTGGCCCGCGAAGGCGCCCACGTGGCCCTGGTGGATATCGCCGATGAGGCCGCGCAACAGGCCGCCGACGAGATCGCCGCCGCCCAGGGGGCCCAGATCCTGGCGCTGCACGCCGACGTCACCGACCCGGCCCAGGTGGATGCCGTCGTGGACCAGACGGTGGCGCGCTTTGGCCGCCTGGACATCGTGGTGGCCAACGCGGGCATCGTCATCGCCGGGGCCGTGGACGAGATCGAGCCCATCCGTTGGCGGGCCGTTATCGAGGTCAACCTGGTGGGCTACTTTCACGTGGCCCGCGCCGCCGCTCGCGTCATGAAGCAGCAAAAGGGCGGCGTCATCATCCAGATCAACAGCAAATCGGGCAAGCGCGGCAGCAGCAAGAACTCGGCCTATGCCGCTAGCAAGTTCGGCGGGATCGGGCTCACCCAGAGCTTGGCCCTGGAGCTGGCCGAGCACGGCATTCGCGTCAACGCCATCTGCCCCGGCAACCTGCTGGATTCGCCCCTCTGGGTCAACAGCCTCTACACCCAGTATGCCCGGCGCTGGGGCATCAGCGAGGCCGAGGTACGCCAGCGCTACCTGGATCAGGTGCCCCTGGGGCGGGGCTGCACCTATGAGGACGTGGCCAACGTGCTGGTGTTCCTGGCATCGGACGAGGCCTCGTACATGACGGGCCAGGCCATCAACGTCACCGGCGGACAGGAGATGCACTAACCGTGGCCCTGGCCGTCATCTTGGGCGCAGGCAGCGTGGGGCGCGGGTTCCTCGGCCAGTTGCTGAGCGAATCGGGCTATGAGATCGCGTTCGTGGATATCGATGCGCCCCTGGTCGCCGCCTTCAACGCCAGGGGCAGCTACCGGATCCACCTGGTGGAGAACGATCGCCGCGAGACGGTGACCGTGGGCCCGGTGCGGGGCCTCCTCAGCGGCGACGCCGAGGCCGTCGTCGCGGCCCTGGCCGAGGCCCCCCTGGCCGCCACGGCCGTGGGCGCGCGGGCCCTGCCCCACATCGCCCCCCTCATCGCCCGGGCGGTGGAACGGCGCAGAGTCGCAGGCGCCGCGCAACCCCTGAACCTGATCGTTTGCGAGAACCTGCCCGATGCAGCCGCCACCCTGCGCGGGTTGATCGAGGCGCATCTGGACGCCCAGGGGCGCGCCTTCCTGCACGCCCAGGTGGGCCTGGCCAACGCCGTGATCGCCCGCATGGTGCCCGAGCCCACCCCCGCGCTCCGCGCCCAGGATGTGAGCGCCATCATCACCGAGCCGTACAAGGAACTGCCCGTGGACGCCGCCGCCTGGGCAGGCCCGTTGCCGCCCATCGTGGGGCTGCAGCCCGTGGCACCCTTTGCGCCCTATATCGCGCGCAAGCTGTACCTGCACAACGCCGCCCACGCCCTCATGGGCTACCTGGGCTACCAGAGGGACCACGCCCTGGGCTACGAGGCCCTGGCCGACCCCGCGATTCGCCCCCTTGTCGAGGGCGCCCTGGACGAGGCCGTGCAGGGACTGGTGGCCCGCCACGGCCTGAACGCGGCCGACCTGCGCGCCCACGTGGCGAGCCTCTGGCCCCGGTTGGCCAACCGCGCCCTGGCCGACCCGGTGCGCCGCCTGGCCCGCGACCCGCTGCGCAAGCTGGCCCCCGGCGACCGGCTGGTGGGCGCGGCGCGGCTGGCCGAGGGGGCGGGCATCACGCCCCTCAACCTGGCCTGGGGGATCGCGGCGGCCCTGGCCTATGACGACGCCGAGGACGCCGCCGCCCTCGAGCTGCAGGCGCGCATCGCCCAAGAGGGCATCGAGGCTGTGCTGGCCGCGGTGTGCGACATCGCGCCGCAAGAGCCGCTGGGCGCCCTGGTGCTGGAGCGATACGAGCGGCTCCACCAGGACGGGTGGGAGCAAGACCCATGCTGACGTACCTACCCTTGTGGCCTCTGGCATGGGAGGAAGACCTCACCGCCACGCTCGATGTGCGCGCAGGCCGATCCTGCGCCGCCTCTCGCGCACGCGGGAGAGGGAGATGGGGAGTGAGGGCGCCATGATCTACACCGTCACCCTCAACCCCTCGCTGGACCGCACCCTGCACTATGCTAGGGTGGCGTGGGGCGCCGTCAACCGCGCCGTCAGCTCCCGGCTGGACTATTCTGGCAAGGGCGTCAACATCTCCATCGCCCTACGGCAGCTCGGGCGCGAGTCGGTGCTGCTGGGATTCGCCGCCGGCGCCTTTGGGCGGCTGCTGGTGGCCGGGCTGCGCGCCCAGGGCTACCGCTGCGAGTTCGTCGAGATCGCCGGCGAGACCCGCTCCAACGTCACCCTCATCGAGGACGAGACGGGCCGCAGCACCAAGCTGAACGAATCGGGGCCGCCAGTTACGGAACGCGACCTGGCAGCCCTGGAGGAGCGCCTGTGCACCTTGCTGGCCCCCGGCGACCTGGTGGCCCTGGCGGGCAGCCTGCCCCCCGACGCTCCGGACGACACCTATGCCCGCCTGATCGCCGCCGCCCACGCCAGGGGCGCCCTGGTCGCCCTGGATACCAGCGGCGCCGCCCTGCGAGAGGGTTGCCGCGCCGCCCCCGACCTGATCAAGCCCAACGAGGTCGAGGCCGAGGGCCTCTTGGGGCATCCGGTGCAGGCGGATCTGGCGGCGGCGCTGGGGGCGCTGCGCGCCCTCGGGCCGCGTCGCGTGCTGCTTTCGCGCGGCGCTCAGGGCGCCGCCTATGCCGATGGAGAGGGCTGCTGGCAGGCTACGCCGCCCCCCATCGTCGAAGTGAACAACGTGGGCGCGGGAGATGCCGCCCTGGCCGGGGCGCTCTATGCCTGGGCCGAGGGCTTGCCGCCCGCGGAGGTGGCGCGCTGGGCCGTGGCCACCGGCACGGCGGCCGCCCAGACCGACGGCACCACCTTTGCGGCTCGAGACGAGGTGGCCGATGTGTATGCCGGGGTTGCGGTCGCGCGGCTCGCGCGCCAGGGAGCCGCGCCCGCCCCCAAGACGATATAGAACAAAGGACAACAGCATGACGCACCAAGGGACGCCAGTTGACGTGCAGGACCTCTCCCGCCAGGAGCTTCTGGACATGCTGCGGCGCATGTGGGAGATCCGCATATTCGAGAACACCGTGTACGACCTGTTGGGTCAGAACGTGATCAAGGGCGCCTCGCACCTGTACGCGGGCCAGGAGGCCGTGGCCGTGGGGGCCATCGCCGCCCTGGGCGAGGACGACTATATCACCAGCACCCATCGCGGCCACGGCCATTGCCACGCCCACGGGGATAGCTTTGCCCGCACCCCGGAGGACAAGCAGGAGCATCTGAACAAGATGATGGCCGAGCTGTGCGGGCGCGCCACGGGTTACTGCCGGGGGCGCGGCGGCTCGATGCACATCGCCGACGTGCAAAAGGGCAACCTGGGCGCCACGGGCATCGTGGGCGGCAACATCCCCGTCGCCACCGGCGCGGCCCTCTCGGTCAAGATGCAGGGCCAGCCGCGCGCCGTGCTCTGCTTCTTTGGCGATGGCGCCACGAACACGGGCAACTTTCACGAGTCGCTGAACATGGCCGCCGCCTGGCGCCTCCCCGTGGTCTATGTGGTGGAGAACAACCTGTACGGCATGTCGGTGCCCTTTGATTCCGTCAGCCCCCTGCCCGACGTGGCCGCCCGCGCCCAGGCCTACGACATCCCCGGCATCGTCGTGGACGGCATGGACCCCCTGGCCGTCTACGAGGCGGTATCGGCGGCCCTGGAGCGCGCCCGCCAGGGCGGCGGCCCCACGCTGATCGAGTGCAAGACCTACCGTTGGTACGGCCACTCCCGCTCCGACCCCCGCGCCTATCGCTCCAAGGAAGAGGAGCAGGCCTGGCGCGAGCGCGACCCCATCCAGAGCTTTGCCCGGCGCCTGAGCGAGATGGGCATCGCCACCCAGGAGGAGCTGGACGCCATCGAGCGCCAGGCCGAGGCGGCCATCGAGAAGGCCACCGAGTTCGCCCTGGCTTCGCCCATGCCCGATCCCGCCGAGGTGGAGGAGGACGTCTTTGTGCTGGCGCCGCCCACGCCGCAGGAGATCGAGGCCGAGCGCCGGCTGGCTCAGCGCGTGCGCACCGACGCCCAGATGCCGAAAAAGTACTACTGGGAGGCCATCCGCGACGCCCTGGCCGAGGAGATGGAGCGCGATCCTCGGGTGTTCGTCATGGGCGAGGACGTGGGCCTCTACGGCGGCGCCTATGGCGCGACCCGGGGCCTGCACAGCCGCTTTGGCCCCCAACGGGTCAAGGACACGCCCATCTCCGAGGCATTGATCGGCGGGGCCGCCGTGGGCGCCGCCATGACGGGCCTGCGCCCGGTGGCCGAGATCATGTATGTGGATTTCACGCCCCTGGCCATGGATCAGATCGCCAACCAGGGGGCCAAGAACCGCTATATGTTCGGCGGCAAGACCCGAGTCCCCATGGTGATCCGCACCGAGGGCGGCGCGGGGCGCAGCATCGCCGCCCACCACTCCCAGAGCCTGGAGGCCCTGTGGGTGCACTTTCCTGGCATCTATGTGGTCATGCCGGCCACGCCCTATGACGCCAAGGGCCTGCTCAAGGCGGCCATCCGGGGCGATAACCCGGTCATGTTCATCGAGCACAAGATGCTCTACGGCACCCAGGGCGCGGTGCCCGAGGAGGATTATGTCATCCCCCTCGGCCTGGCCGATGTCAAGCGCGAGGGCACCGATGTGAGCATCATCACCTACTCGCGCATGGTGCTGCGCGCCCTGGAGGCGGCGGAGAAGCTGGCCGAGGAGGGCATCAGCGTCGAGGTGGTGGACCTGCGCTCGCTCAAGCCGCTGGATATGGAGACGGTGGCCCGCTCTGTGCGCAAGACGGGCCGCGTGGTGGGCGTCACCGAGGCCTACAAGACGGGCAGCTTTATCACCGAGGTGCTCACGCGCATCAACGAGGTCGCCTTCGATTGGCTGGATGCGCCCATGGTGCGGGTGGCCGCCGCCGATGTGCCCGTGCCCATGGCCGAGACGCTGGAAGACGCCGCCATCCCCAACGTGGACGCCATCATCAGCGGCGTGCGCCAGGCGCTGCGCCGCGGCTAGGCGCGGGCGACCCAGTCTCCCGGAGAAACGAAGAAGGGACGTTGGCCAAGGCCAACGTCCCTTGCCTTGGGCGCGACGCTATGGGTAGATGCGCCCCAACGTGCGGGGGAAGGCGATGGTCTGGCGGATATGGGGCAGATCGCAGATCCAGGCCACCGTGCGCTCGACGCCCAGGCCGAACCCGGAATGGGGCGCCGCCCCGTAGCGGCGCAGGTCCAGGTACCACTCGAACGCCTCTTGGGGCAGCTTGTGCTCGGCGATGCGCCGCTCCAGCAGCGCCAGATCGTGGAGGCGCTGCCCCCCGCCGATGATCTCGCCATAGCCCTCCGGGGCGATCAGGTCCACCGAGAGGGAGAGCTCCTCGTTCTCTTCGTCGGGGGCCATGTAGAACGCCTTGCAGCAGGCCGGGTAGCGGTGCACGAACACCGGCTTGTCAAAGGTGTTGCCCAGGATCGTCTCGTGGGGCGCGCCCAGGTCCTGGCCCCAGGGCAGCGGCTCGCCGGCCTCCTCCAGAACGCGCAGCGCCTCGTCGTAGCTGATGCGCGGGAACGGCGGCGTGATCGCCTTCAGCTTGGTCACGTCCCGCTCCAGGATCTCGAGCTCGGGGGCGCAACGGGCCACGGCGGCCTGCACCACGTACGAGACCAGCTCCTCCTCCACCCGCATGCACTCGTCCAGGTCGGCGTAGGCCATCTCCGGCTCCACCATCCAGAACTCGATCAGGTGGCGGCGGGTCTTGCTCTTTTCGGCGCGAAAGGTGGGGCCAAAGCAATAGGTGCGCCCAAAGGCGGCGCAGGTGGCCTCGTTGTAGAGCTGGCCGCTCTGGCTCAGGTAGGCCTTTTCGCCAAAGTACTCGGTCTCGAACAGGGTGGTGGTGCCCTCGCAGGCGGCGGGCGTCAGGATGGGGGTATCCACCAGCAAAAAGCCGTTGTCATCCAGCCACTCGCGGATCGCCCGCACCACGGCGGCGCGCACCCGCAGCACGGCCCACTGGCTGGGGGCCCGCAGCCAGAGGTGCCGGTTGTCCATCAGGAAATCCACGCCGTGGGACTTGAGGGCGATGGGATACTCGCCCGCCAACTGGACGATGCGGAGATCGGTGAGGCCCAGCTCGAACCCGCCGGGGGCGCGCTCGTCGGCCCGCACGATGCCCGTGGCGACGACGGACGACTCCTGGGTGACCTGGGTGGCGGCCTCCCACGCCTCGGGCGGCATCTCTCGCTTAAAGGCCACAGCCTGCACCATGCCCGTGCCATCGCGCACCAACAGGAACTGCAGGCGGCCGCTATCGCGCCGGTTGTAGAGCCAACCCTTGATCGTGATCTCTTGGCCGACGTGCTCGGCGATGTTGCGCAGGTACACCTGTTCCGCCATGGAACGCCTCCTCGGATGATGTGACTGGGGGCATTCTACGGACGCAGGGGCGCGGCGTCAATCGGGCGGGTTGCGGCTGAGGGGCGTTCGCGGCTCGGGGCCAGGCCCCGGAACAGCGCGGCCCCCGGGGATTGCTCCCTCGGGGGCCGCGCAGCTTGTTGCGGATCGAGTGATCCTCTTCAGACCAAGCCTAGCTTTGGGCAAAGCCTAGCTTTGGGCAAAGCCTAGCTTTGCTTGAAGAACCACTGCTCCGGGTGCTCGGGGAAGGACCACATGCTGTCCCAGGTCCAGAAGCCACCGTGCTCGCTCACGTTGATCAGGTTGTTGCGGATCATGAGCGGGTGCGGTGCGTTGCCAATGGCGCCAATGGTCCAGACATGGTCGGCCTGGCTCTGGAGCACGTTCGCGGCCGGCTCGTCCGAGTCGGTCGTGTTATAGTCTTCCATCCAGGTGTAGAGGTCCTTGATGACTTGCGGGGGCTCTTCGCCCTGCTCGCCCTTGGTGTTGTACCACCGACCCCACAGCACGCCCCAGCAGCTCTCGTCGCCGTCCAGCGGCGCAAAGTACTTGGGACGACGCAGGAAGAGGGTATCGGCCGTCTCGTCGCCGTGCCACAGGGACATCGGCTCCTCGTTGGCCAGGATCTTTTGCGTCAGCAGGTTGCGGGTGATGGACTTCCACTGGATCTCGATGCCGATGGCCTTCCAGTACTCGGTGATGAGCTCGGTGATGGGGCCCTTGGGGGTCTCGGTCTCCACCAGGTCCCAGGCGATGATCATCGGTTCCTTGCTGGTCGGCCAGAGGCGATGGGTGTGCTCCGAGTTCCACTCGAGGCCCATGTCATCCAGCAGGGCGTTGGCCTGGTCGAGATCAAAGGCCGCGAAAGCCTCGGCGTACTCGGGCTTGTAGTGCCGCGAGGCCGGGATCACGGTGAACTGGGTCTCGGAGGCGTTGCCAAAGTAGATGACGTTGTTGATGTCGGCCCGGTTGATGGCCAAGGACAGGGCCTGGCGGAAGCGGTCATCGTAAAAGACCGTGCGCCACTCTTCATCGGGCCAGTTGCAGTTGACGTTGTAGACAACCTCGCCGCCCTTGCCCGACTGCCACAGCAGCATGCGCGAGTTCTTGGCCGCGGCGCCTTCGGCGTACGTGGCGTAGAACAGGATGCGGAGCTGCTGCGCCGCAAAGTCGTAGGTGCCGCCCACGGTCTTGGCGTCCAGGATCGAGAGGTCAGCGCAACGATCCATGTACAGGCGATCGATGTACGGGAGCTGCTGCCCCTCTGCATCCACCGCATGGTAGTACGGGTTGCGCTCGTGGAAGGCCATCTGCGGCGTGTCGCGCACGGGGATGAACTCTTCCAGCTTGGGCCGGTCGATGCTCTCGAACCGGTTGCTCTCGCGCCCAAACAGCTGGTACCAGAAGTCAAAGCCTGCTTCCTTGGCCAGGTCGCCAGCCTTCTCGTTGTACTTGATGTGGAACTGCTTCATGTAGTGGGCCGGCAGGAAGTGGTTGTGGCCAAAGCCGTTGCGGTGGGTCATGCACACCAAGGGGAACCCAGGGTAGGGAACCGTGAAGATGTACTTGAAGGTATAGTCGTCAATAATCTGAACATCCATGACTTCGCCGCGGGGACGGAAGTAGGAAGAGACCAGCGGCGTGATCTCGGTGTTCAGCATTACGTCCTGCCACCAGAACTCCACGTCAGCGGTGGTGAACGGATGGCCATCCGACCACTTCATGCCCTTGCGCATGTAGCAGGTGACTTCCATAAAGTCATCGCTCTGCTCCCAGTCCTTGAGCATGTGGGGGATAGGATGGGTCAGGTCGTGGGACATGCAAAGCTGGTTGGGTACATCCATGCCGCGCAGACCGTCGTCACCCAGCAGGGTCGACGAGAGCGAAGCAACGGTCAGGCTTCCGCCGTACTCGCCGATCTGATCCAGCACCTCGCAAACGCGGGGCTCCTCGGGCAGACGCTCGTCCACCGGCGGCAGCTCGCCCTTGGCCACCAACTCGGCCATCATGGGCGATTCCTTGTACTTGCTCGGCACAGCCGTGGGCGCCTCAGGCGCAGCCGTGGCCTCTTTCTGCACTTCCTTCTCGACGACGACGGTGACTTCTTTCTCGACTTCTTTCTCGACGACCACCGTCTCTTTGACGACTTTTTCTACGACCTCGGGCTCTTGCGTGCAAGCCGCAACAACGACCCCAGCCGTGGCCAGCCCTGTCAGTCGGATAAAGTCCCTACGCGTATGCTTTTGAACCATTCTTATTCTCCTCGATTCTGATGCGCAGCGCGCCGGGCGCCGCGCCCGCTGCTCTGCCCATACGGGCGACAACCGACAAGTGTGTGTTCATGCTCTCCTCGAAGGCGCCTCCTTTCCGAGCGGTCTTGCGCCCCTCTTGCGGAAAGAGACACAGGATCGCCCCATCCTCCTGTAGACATTGTACACTCGTCGCAAGACACCGCCAAACGTAAGAACAGCAATGCCACCAGAGAAAGCGCTAATACCTACTTTAATAAACTCGATTTACGGCAAGTAGCAGCCTGGAGATTGCTTATAAAGGGGATATAGCGCTTACCATATGGATTATGTGCACCAGGGCAGGATAGCCATATGCAGACTTGACATAGGATCGCCTTCCGGGGAGGGATATCTACCAGCGGACTTGACATAGGGTTGCTTTCTAGGGCATACTACTTGTGTGGCACGAGGCGAAACGCAGCATACCTTGGGGGGAAGGCATGGTCCTGCGGTTGATCGGGATCCTCTTCTGCGCCCTCTTCGTCCTGTGGGTACACGCGGGCGAGTACCCCGCCGCGCCTGTGCCCAGGCGACGCCGCAGTCGCGAGGTGGCCGAGTCGCTGCTGTTGGTGGCCGGCCTGCTCCTGGTGCCGCACCTGGAGCTGCAGGTCTTCTGGCTGCCCAACTGGCTGGGCATGTACCTTTTGTACGGCCTCAGCGCCATCGTCATCTTGGGCGTGCTGGTGCGCCGGCGCACCCTGCTCCAGCTCGGCCTCGCCTGGCCCAAGGACCGCCGCGTCGTGGGCACCGTGGGCTGGATCCTGGGCATGATCGCCCTCTCCAAGATCGTGGACCCGTTGCAGGTGGCAGCGGGACACTACCTGGCCGTGCGGCGCTCGTTGGCGGCGGTGGTGATCTTTCCCATGCTGGAGGAGGCCATCTTTCGCGGCCTGTTGCAGACCCGCCTGGAGGCCATCATGGGCACGGTGCGCTCCTGGATGGTGACAGGGGCGTTCTTTGGCGTCTATCACTATTATGTGAATCACCTGCTCCCCGTCCGGCCCGTCACCGTGGAGAGCGCCCTCTCTCTGGTGTATCTCGTGGCCTTGGGGATGCTCCTGGGCGCCATTTTCGCCAAGACGCGCAGCCTGTTGCCGCCCTTCTTGGTGCACGCCCTGAACAACCTGGCTCTATAGCGGGCCCCGCCCTCGACGGCCCGCTCTCGCGTTCATCAGCGCCCCGCCCAATGTGGTCGGGGTCGCCGCATAATGGAGGAGTTGCGCGCGCATGTCGTTTTTCGGCTTGTTTGGTCCGCCGGATGTGAGTCGCTATCGGGCTGCTGGCGACATACGCGGCCTCTCCAAGGCCGCTCGTTATCGTTTTGACTGGGTTCTGCGCCGCGATGCCGTACAGGCCCTGCGCGATATCGGCGTGCAGGCGGCCGGCGCGCCCGATGCCCGCATCATCGCCGCCTTGATGCTCTCCCTGCGTGACGGCCACTGGAAGATCCGCGAGATGGCCGCCGACTTTATGGCCGAGATGAACGTCACCGAGGCGATCTCGCATCTGTTGCACGCCACCAGAGACGAGGAGACCGCCGTGCGCTGGGCAGCGGTGCGCGCCCTGGATTCGCTGCTGAATCGCGAAGGCGCGGGCGATCCGCCCGAGGACGCCGTGGCCGCCCTGATCCACGCGCTGCGCGACTCGGCCTGGTGGGTGCGCGAGACGGCCGCCCGCACGATCCAGCGCCTGGCCGCTCGCATCCGTGACCCGCGCTTGACCGCCTGGGCCGCCCGCTGGCTGCACGATGCCGTGCGCCAGGACGAGTATCGCATCATGCGCCAATCCGCTCTGGATGCCATGATCGCCCTGGGGGCGCCGCCCACCATCGCCTCGCTGACCACGGCCCTGCGCGACGAGGCCTGGAGCATCCGCCTCAGCGCGGCCGAGGCCCTGGACGCCATCGGCTGGGAGCCCACCGAGGAGCATCGGGTCTACTACTGGATCGCCAAGGGCGAGTGCGAGCGGTGCGTGGCCCTGGGCGAGCCGGCCATCGCGCCCCTGGCCGAGCTCCTCCACGACCAATACCCCCCCATTCAGCGCGAGGCGATCCATGCCCTGGCTGCCCTGGGCGAGGCTGCCATCCCCGCCCTGCTGCAGGCCATGGATCACCGGGACTATTGGGCGCGGGTGGCCGCCATCGACGCCCTGGGCCTGATCGTCGCCCAGGGCGGCCCCGGGGTCATGTCGCCAGCGCCCCTGCTGGCGGCCCTGCAGGATCGCTCCAAGGGCGTGCGCCGGGCGGCGGCCCAGGTGCTGGGCGCCCTGGGCGACGGCGAGGCCCTCGAGCAGCTCCTGCTGCTGCTCAATGACGACCACGCCACCGTGCGAGAGGCCGCCGCGACCGCCCTGGGCGAGATCGGCGACGTGACCGCCGCCCAGGCCCTGATCCACCTGGGCCGTCGCGACCCCGATTGGGGCGTGCGCCGCGCCGCCCGCGAGGCCCTCTCCGCCCTATAGCCGCGGCGTCGCTCGCGTGCCCCCGGTCGGCCCCCGTCCGGGGGCGGCTTGCTTTGCCGGGCCTTTGCGGCGATACTGGGGGCGCTCGCGGCGCGGGCCGCGCCGCTGTGCGAGCGGCCGCCCACGGGCGGCTCTCTGCCGACCGTCGCCCTACCCTCGCCGAACCAGGAGCCTAGCCATGGACACACCCCTTGCTCTCTCCGATTTCGAGCCCCGCTCCGAGCTGGTCACGCCGCAACACCAGGTGCTGCAGCCGCGCTACCCCGTCGTAGACGCCCACAACCACCTGCCCATCGAGGCCTTGGCCGCAGATCCCACGCGGGTGACCCAGATCGTGCAGGTTCTGGATGAAGCCGGCGTGCAGACGGTGGTCAACCTCAGCGGGGGCTGGGGCGACACCCTGGAGCGCACCCTGGACGGACTGGATCGCGCCCATCCCCAGCGGTTCGTCACCTTCTGCAACGTGGATTGGCGCGGCGTGGGCGAGCCCGGCTGGGCCGAGCGCGCCACCGCCCAACTCCGCCGCGATGTGGCCGCCGGCGCCAAGGGCCTCAAGGTCTTCAAGGAGTTGGGGCTGCGCCATCGCGATACCGCTGGCCGCCTCGTCTCGCCCGACGACCCCCGCATCGCCGCGATCTGGGCCCAGGCAGGGGAGCTGGGCGTGCCCGTCCTGATCCACGCCGCCGATCCCGTGGCCTTTTTCCGACCCCTGGACCGCCACAACGAGCGTTGGGACGAACTGCAGCGCCATCCCGATTGGCACTTTTACGGGGGCGACCTGCCCGGCTTTGACGAGCTGATCGCCGCCCTCTATCGCACCATCGAGGCCCACCCGCAGACCACCTTCATCACCGCTCACGTGGGCTGCTATCCCGAGAACCTGGCGTTCGTGACGCGCATGCTGGAACGCCACCCCAACCTGTACACGGACTTTTCGGCGCGCATCGCCGAGTTGGGGCGGGCGCCCTATAGCGCCCGGCGCTGGTTCCTGGCCCACGCCGACCGCATCCTCTATGGCACCGACGCAGTCCCGATGGTGGAGATGTATCGCAACAGCTATCGCTTTCTAGAGACCGAGGACGAGTACTTTGACTATGCCGTCGGCGCCCCCATCCCGCCCCAGGGGCGCTGGAAGATCTATGGCGTCTCCCTGCCCGATGACGTGCTGCGCCGGGTCTACCACGACAACGCGGCAGCGCTGCTGGGCCTGGGGTAGCCTGCCGGGTGAGGCGGGCCCTCGGCCGGGATCACAGGGGCTCCTAGGGGATTGGCCACGCGCAAAGGGAGGTTGGCAGGATGATCGAGCTACCCGAGGCCGCAGTGTTGGCGAGACAGGTCGGTGAGACGGTTGGCGGCAAGCGCATCGCGCGGGCTGTGGCGAACGCTTCGCCCCACAAGTTCGCCTGGTATACCGGAGATCCCGCCGAATACAACGGACGCCTGGCAGGCAAGATGATCGGCGCCGCCAGCTATGCGGGGAACAACATCGAGTTCGTGGCCGGCGACATGCAGCTCGCCATCAGCGCCCCCATCCGCTACTACCCCCAGGGCGCCAGGCGCCCGCCCAAACACCAGCTCTTGATCGAGTTCGATGATGGGACGGCCATCACCGCCAGCGCCCAGATGTGGGGCGCCTTTATGTGCTTCCCGCTGGACGGGGCCAGCGGGCTCCCCGATTGGGATCTCGCCTCCGAGCGGCCATCGCCGCTGACCGCGGCCTTTGATCACGACTACTGGGGCTCGCTGTTCACCGACCAAACCCCGAACCTCTCCGCCAAGGCGTTCCTGGCGACGGAGCAACGCATCCCCGGCCTGGGCAACGGCGTGCTGCAGGATATCCTCTGGACCGCGCGCGTCCATCCCAAGCGCAAGATGGGCGACCTCTCGGAGGCACAGACCGAGTTGATCTTCCAGGCCGTCAAGGGCGTGCTGGCCGAGATGGCCGCCCTCGGGGGGCGCGATACCGAGCGCGACCTGTTCGGCCAGCTCGGCGGCTATCGCACCATCTTGAGCCGGAATACGGTGGGCTCGCCCTGCCCCGAGTGCGGAGCCGTCATCCGCAAGGAAGCCTATCTTGGGGGCAGCATCTACTACTGCCCCGGCTGCCAGGCCCTCTAGCGGCGAGCCCTGTGGCCGGCAGCCAGACAGCCCGATCAGGGGCAACGCGGCCGAGTAGACATCCGGGCGATGGAGCGACCCCGTGATTCCGCCGGCCATCCTTGCGATCCGCCCATGCGCCCGGTATAATAGGTTCATCATGGCAAGTATCCATGCCGCCCCTCCCATCACGATCGCCATCGGCTCCACCAACCCCGTCAAGATAGAGGCTGTGCGTTGGGCGGTGGAGCAGGCCTGGCCCGGCGCGCGCTTGCTGCCCCTGGAGGTGGATTCGGGGGTGAGCGAGATGCCCCGCAGCGACGAGGAGGGCAAGCGGGGCGCCCTGCAGCGGGCCCGCGCCGCCCGCCAGCAGGCCGATGCTGATTACGGCATGGGCCTGGAGGGGGCCGTGGCCGAGGACGATGGATGGATGTACGTCGTCAACTGGGCCGCCGTCGTCCATCGCGACGGGCGCCATGCCCTGGGCTGTGGGGGGCGGCTGCTTCTCCCCGATCCCATCGCCCAGGAGATTCGCCGCGGCGGTGAGCTCGGCCCCATCATGGACCGCTACACCGGCCATGAGCACACCAAGCGCGCCGGCGGAGCCGCCGGGTACCTCACCCGGGGCCTGGTGCCTCGGGCGATGTCCTTCCAGGTCGCCGTGGCCATGGCCCTGGCGCCCTTTCTGCGACCCGAGCTCTATCGAAAGGGGGAGTGACCCATGCTCAACCTCGTGATCGGCGCGCCGGGTTTCGTCGCCCTGGCGCTGATAGACGCTCTGCTGGCCCGCGGCGAGGACGTACGGGTGATCGCCCAGCCGGGGCAACGGGCGCCGCACCTCGCCGAGCTGGATATCGACGTGCGCACCCTGAACCTGACCGACAACGCCGGGCTCATGGCCGCCATGCAGGGGGTGGAGCATCTCTATCATGCCGACTGGAGCTTTCGCGATTGGGGCGTCGAGGAGCTCTCGGAGCAGACGGCGGCCCGCGGCCTGCGCAACGTCCTGGCGGCAGCCACCCGCAACGAGGTCGCCCGCCTGATCTTTCTCAGCACCACCGATGTCTATGGCTTTCCCGAGCGCCCCGTGGACGAGAGCGAGCAACTGGCGCCCCCCGGCCTGCCCCACGCCGACGCCAAGGCCCGGGCCGAGCTGCTGGTCTGGGAGCAGGCGGGCCGGGTGCAACTGCCCGTCACCGTCCTGCGCCCCACCACCCTCTATGGCCCCGGCGCCCGCGAGTTCGGCCTGGACCTGATCGAGCGCCTGCGCCAGCGCCGCATGATCCTTGTGGAAGAGGGAAACCGCGCGGCCGGCCTCACCTACGTGGGCAACCTGGTGGACGCCATGCTGCTGGCCGCCGGGAGCAGCCAGGCGGCGGGCCAGGCCTATAACATCAGCGATGACTCGGATATGACCTGGGGGGCCTACCTGCAGGCCCTGGCGGCCCTGGCCGAGGTGCCGCCGCCCCGCAAGAGCTACTCGCGCAGCAAGGCGATGCTGCTGGCCACCGCCTGGGAGTTCTTTTACCAACTGCGTGGCCGCACCGAGCGCCCGCCCCTCACCCGGCTCATGGTCGAGGTCATGAGCGTGGACCAGCGCTACTCCATCGCCAAGGCCCGGCGAGAACTGGGCTATCGGCCCCGCGTCTCGGTGAGTCAGGGCTTGCGCGCCATGGACGAGTGGTTGCGCCGCGAAGGCATGGTGGATTGGTGACGCCGCGCGGGGCGCCCGGCCCTGCTTGTGCCCGGCTGCTCCCTGGCATAGAATAGCCCCATCCGCCATCTCGATTGGCACTATAGGAGGCAAAGGACATGCGAGAGATCGGGGGCATTGTAGTCCCGCTGGTGACCCCCTTTAACCGGGACGAAACGGTGGATGAGAGCGCCCTGCGGACGATCGTGGACTATTTGATTGACGCCGGAGTCCATGGCCTGTTCCCCTCGGGCAGCCAGGGCGAGCTGTATGCCCTGAGCACCGAGGAGAAAAAGCGCGTCATGGAGGTGGTGGTGGAGCAGGCCAACGGGCGGGTGTTCGTCATGCCCAGCACCGGCGCCGTCACCACCCGCGAGAGCATCGAGTTGACCCAGTACGCCGAGGCCTGCGGCGCCGACGCCGCATCGGTCATCACGCCCTACTTTATCCAGCCCTCGGCGGCCGAGCAGATCGAGCACATGACGCGCATCGCGCATTCGGTCTCGTTCCCCGTGCTGGCCTACAACAATCCGGGGCGCACCAACGTCTCGTTCACGCCCAGCATGGCGGCCGCCGTCGCCCGGCAGGCCGAGAACTTTATCGGGATCAAGGACTCCAGCGGCGACCTGACCAACACCCTGGATTATATCGACGTCTGCCCGCCCACCTTCCGCACCATGGTCGGGCGCGATACGCTGATCTACCCCGCCCTCTGCTGCGGGTGTGTGGGCGCCGTGGCGGCCACCGCCAACGTGGTGCCCGAGCTGGTAGTGGGCATCTATGAGGCCTATCAGGCGGGCGATCACGCCCTGGCGCTGGAGCGCCAGCGCAAACTGGCGCCCCTGCGCCACGGGTTCAACCTGGGCTCGTTCCCCGTGGTGGTCAAAGACGCCATGGAGCTGATCGGCCTGCCCGCCGGCTCCTGCCGCGCGCCGATTCGCTCGCTGGAGGGCGCCCCTCGCGAGAGGCTGATCAGCATGCTGCGCGATCTGGGCAAGCTCGACCTGATACACTGAGCCGGTCGCGAGTATCGGCACGCCACCGCGCCCGAGGCCAGCGACCTGGCTTCGGGCGCTTGTGGTTGGCAGGCCAGGGGTTTGCCAGCGCGTTCGTCGCGGCTATAATCGGGGTGGAACCTGTCCGGCCCGACGCCAGGGCGGCGAGCAACGCCGCCTGAGCCGATCTGTGGAACAGAGGCATGCGCACAAGACCACCCCTCGCCATCGGCCTGCTCTCCGGCGCCATCATCGGCGCCGCGCTGTTGAGCATACACCTCATCCTGGTCCATACCATGCGCCAGCAAGAGATCGGCATGAATCTCTTTCTGATGGGCGTGTTGCTGCTGATCACCCTGCCCCTCTGGGGGCTGTGGCTCTATGGCATGCTCGAGCTGGCGACCTTGCGCTACGTGGTGGATCGAAACGCCCTGACCATTCGCACCTGGTTCCAGCAACACACCATCCCCCATCGCGAGATCCGCGAGATCCTCTCGGGCGCCGAGATCGAGGCGGATCAGGGCTTTCGGGGCCTCAGTTGGCCCGGGTTCATGCGCGGCAGCACCCGCACCCCCTCTCAAGAGACCTTGTTGGTGATGGGCACCCAACCGCTGGAGCGGCAACTGGTGGTGGTGACGGAGCATGCCCGCTATGCCATCTCGCCCCGTGACGCCGAGGCATTCCTGCACAGCTATGCGCGCCACCGCGACCTGGGCCCGATGGAGAGCGTGCCCCACGCCGTCGAGGCGCGCACCATCGCCGCATGGCCCATCTGGCGCGATCGCGCCTTCTGGCTGGCGTTGCTGCTGGGTTTCGCCGCCAACCTGGCCCTGATCGCCTACGCCATGAGCCGCTACGCCCATCTGCCCGCCATCGTGCCCATGCACTGGAACGCGCTGGGCCAGATCGATCGGCTGGCGCCCAAGACCTGGGTCTTTTCGATTCCGGCCATCGGAACCCTGGCTTTGGCCGTCAATCTGCTCCTGGGCCTGGGGCTGTCGTTCCGCGAGAGATTCGGCGCGCGTCTGTTGGCCTGGGCATCCGTCGGCGTGCAGGCGGGCCTTTGGTTGGCGGCGCTGGAAGTCCTGGCGCTATGAGTCCCCTCTGGCCCTACGCCCTGGTGGGCGCGGCGACGGGAGCGGCCCTGGCCTGGCTGGGAGGCCGGCTCGTCTTGCTCACCCGCAGCGGCCAGGTTGCCCTATGGCTCGCCATCCTGATCGCGTTCGCCGCCGAGGGTTGGGTGTGGGGCGCGCTCCTCACCCTGTGCGTGCTTGCCAGCGGCCTGGCAACCCACTTCCGGCGGCCCTACAAGGCCTACGTGACGGGCCTCTATGGCGCCCAATCCGCCCAGGATTGGCTGCAGGTGGCGGCTCGCTTCGGCTGGCCGGCCGTGCTGGCCATCCTCTCGGCAGCGGTGCACCGCGGCGACTACCTGATCGCCTTTGTGGGCGCCCTGGCCACGGCCAGCGCCGATATCTGGGCCACCGAGCTGGGGATGCTCTACCGCAAGGACCCATTGCTGATCACCACCCGCCGGCCCGCGCCCCATGGCACCCCCGGCGCCGTCTCGCTGATGGGCGTCACCGCCGCCGTGGGGGCCACCTGGCTGGTGGGCTTTGTGGGGCTGGTATTCGCCTCGCTTCAGAGCTGGGCCGCCCAGCAGGGCGTCTCTCGCGACCTGCTCTGGCTGCCGCTGGCCGCCCTGCTGGGCGGCATGGTGGGCAACCTGACGGATAGCCTGCTGGGGGCCGCCGCCCAGGCCTACTACTACTGCGAGATCTGCAACCGCTACACCGATCAGCCACGCCACACCTGCGGCCGCCCCACCAGCCAGGTGCGCGGCTGGCCCTGGATGACCAACGAGATGGTGGACCTGGTGAGCGCCGTGGTGGGCGCCGCTGTCACCGTGGGAGTGGCTATTTTGCTTGCGCAATCCCGGTGGACATGGTAGAATCCGCGCCAGTACCCGGATCGGCTGCGCTACCGGCTCTGACAGACGGAGGGTGTTGACGCATGAACTATAAGGAAACGATCTTTCAGGGTATCCTCGAAGGGGATATGCCCGGCGTTCAAGACGCAACCCGAGGCGCCTTGGAGAGCGGCATGGCGGCAGGAGAGATCCTGAACGAGGCCATGATCCCCGCCATGGACGAGGTAGGTCGTCTCTTTGAGGAAAACGAGTATTACGTCCCCGAGCTGCTGATCGCAGCCCGCGCGATGAAGGCCGGCCTGGAGATCCTGCGCCCCGAGCTGGTGGCGACGGGGATCGAGCCCAAGGGAAAGGTGGCCCTGGGCACGGTCAAGGGCGATCTCCACGATATCGGCAAGAACCTGGTCGGCATCATGATCGAGGGCGCCGGCTTTGAGATCATCGATCTGGGCGTGGATGTGAGCCCGGATCAGTTCGTGCAGGCCGTGGCGGAGCAGGGCGCCCAGGTCGTCGGCCTCTCGGCGCTGCTCACCACCACCATGCCCAGTATGCAGCGCACCATTGACGCCCTTCAAGAGGCCGGCCTGCGCGATCAGGTCAAGGTCATCATCGGCGGCGCGCCCGTCACCCAGAAGTACGCCGACGAGATCGGGGCGGATGGCTATAGCCGCGATGCGGCCTCGGCAGCCAAGCTGGTCAAGCAACTGCTGGGCGTCGAGTAGCGCACCGTCCGTCTTGGCGCGTCGTCGCGACGCAGCCGCGCCATAGGGCCGACGTTCACGCCACCGGAGCGACCATCCTCGTGGGCTGAGCGTCGGCCTGTTGTGTAGACCAGCGGGCGGCCCCTGCACGCCCCTATTCCACAAGGCAGCGAGATGCCTGAACGAGTCATCTCCTCGGATCTGCAATCCGAGGAAGCCTCCATCGAACAGAGTCTACGCCCACGCACGCTGAGCGAGTACATCGGCCAGCGCCGGGTGATCGAGAACCTGCAGGTGGCCCTGCTGGCGGCCCACGGCCGCGGCGAGCCCCTGGATCATGTGCTGCTCTATGGCCCCCCCGGCCTGGGCAAGACCACCCTGGCCTATGTGATCGCCGCCGAGATGGGCGTCAACGTCAAGATCACCTCGGGGCCCGTCATCGAGCGCCCCGGTGACCTGGCGGCCATCCTGACCAACCTGCGCCAGGGCGATATCCTCTTTGTAGATGAGGTCCATCGCCTGAGCCGCACCGTCGAGGAGATCCTCTATCCCGCCATGGAGGATTTCTGCCTGGACATCATGATCGGCAAGGGCCCGGCGGCGCGCAGCATCCGCCTGAACCTGCCCCGCTTCACCCTGATCGGGGCCACCACCCGCATCGCGCTGCTCACCTCGCCCCTCCGTGATCGCTTTGGCGTCATGTACCGGCTCGATTTCTACGACGTGGAGGCGATGCAGGCCATCGTCCATCGCTCGGCGACGATCCTGGGCATCCCCATCGACGGCGCCGGCACCTACGAGATCGCCAGCCGCGCCCGGGGGACGCCCCGGGTGGCCAACCGCCTGCTCAAACGGGTGCGCGACTATGCCGAGGTGCGGGGCGAGGGCGTGATCGACCGCGAGACCGCCCAGGCCGCCCTGGAGATGCTCGAGGTGGATGAGCTGGGCCTGGATGTGTCGGACCGGCGCGTGTTGCAGACCCTGGTGGAAAAGTTCGATGGCGGCCCCGTGGGCCTGGAGACCCTGGCGGCGGCCCTCAGCGAGGACGCCGATACGATCATGGATGTGTACGAGCCCTACCTGATACAGCTTGGCTTTGTGGAGCGCACGCCCCGCGGCCGCCTGGCCACCCGGCGCGCCTACGAGCACCTGGGCATCCGCTACGTCGAGGACGCCCACCCTTCATCGAATCTCCAGGAACCCCTCTTCTGATGGACAGAGTCGCCGTTCGCGACGTCGAGGACAAGCCCCTTTCGCCCTGCAGCCGAGAGAAGGCCGAGCGCCTGGTGGCCGAGGGCCAGGCGGAATGGATAGGCAGCGATCCGCCCGCCATCCGTCTGCGCCGCAGCATCCCACTGCCCCGGCCCGCGGAGCCCACGGCCCCTGCCCTGGCGGGCAAGCGGGTGCTGCTGCACATCTGCTGCGCGCCCTGCGCCACCTACACGACCCAATACCTGCGCGGCCTGGGCGCCGAGGTCATCGGCCACTGGTACAACCCCAACATACACCCCTACGCCGAGCACGAGCTGCGCCGTGAGACGCTGGCAGGCTACGCCGCCGAGATCGGCCTGGAGGTGCTTTGGGCGCCCGGCTACGAGATGCCGGCCTTTCTGCGGGCCGTCGTCGGCCGCGAGGAGCAGGGCGTCCGCTGCGCCATCTGCTACCGGATGCGACTGGAGCGCACGGCCCAGGCGGCCGCCCAGCACGGCATGGATGCGTTCACCACCACGTTGCTGATCAGCCCCTACCAGGACCTCGAGCAGATCCAGGGCATCGGAGACGAGTTGGCCGCCGCCTATGGCGTGACCTTCTACTTTGAGAATCTGCGCCGGGGCTTTGCCGAGCATCATCGGCTGGCGCGCCAGCACGGGCTCTATCGCCAGCGCTACTGCGGCTGCCTCTACAGCGAGTGGGAGTCCCGAGACCCCAACGCGACCACGCGGCGCCCGGCCCGCGGCGGCTAGAGCGGAGCCCCACGTGCTGACATCCGATTTCGACTATGACCTGCCCCCCGAGCTGATCGCCCAGGAGCCCATGGAGCCCCGGGATCACTCGCGGCTGCTGGTGTTGCACCGCGAGACGGGCGCGCTGGAACACCGCGCCTTTTACGAGATCCTCGAGTACCTGCGGCCGGGAGATCTGCTGGTGGCCAACGAGACCCGCGTCATCCCGGCGCGCCTGCAGGCCCGCAAGGTGCCCACGGGCGGGCGCGTCGAGCTGCTGCTCTTGAGCAGGCTGGACGCCACCTGCTGGGAGGCGCTGGTCAAAGGGCGCAAGGTGGGCCTCGGCCAACGCCTGGCTCTAGCCGGCGAGGAGGGGCCGGGCATCGAGGGCGTGGTGGAGGCGATCACTGCCTCCGGCGGGCGACGCATCCGGTTCGAGGAGCCGGTGGACGAGCGGCTGGACGCCATCGGGGCGGTGCCTTTGCCGCCCTACATCCACACCCCCCTGGCCGACCCCGAGCGCTACCAGACGGTGTATGCCCACACGCGGGGCTCGGTGGCGGCGCCCACGGCGGGGCTGCACTTTACCCCCGCCCTGCTGGAGCGCACCCGGGCCCTGGGCATCGAGTGGGCCCTGGTGCTACTGCACATCGGGCTGGATACCTTTCGCCCGGTGACCGAGGAGCGGGTGGAGGAGCACATCATCCACAACGAGTACTGCCGCGTCACCCCTGCGGTGGCGCAGCAGATTCGGCGGGCCAAGAGCGAGGGGCGGCGCGTGATCGCCGTGGGCACCACATCGGTGCGCGTACTGGAGACCGCCGCCCGAGAGACGGGGAGCGTGGAGCCGTGGGAGGGCCCCACCGATCTGTACATCTACCCCGGGTACCGGTTCCGGGTGGTGGATGCGTTGATCACCAACTTTCACCTGCCCCGCTCGTCGTTGTTGATGCTGGTCTCGGCCCTGGCCGGGCGCGAGGCCATCCTGGCGGCCTATCGCGAGGCCGTGGCGCAGCGCTACCGCTTCTACAGCCTGGGCGACGGCATGTTGATCGTGTAGGCGCCCAGATCACGCCCCCTCCGTAGCGCGGGAGAGAAAAGGGAACCCTTGCGGGTTCCCTTGTGCGTGGCGCGCCCGGGCGATGGCGCGCCGATCCCAGGGGCGCACGGATCGCGCTCCGGGTAAAGGGCGCCTGGGAGGCCGGCGCCCTTTGGCCTGGTCTATTCTGTGTGCCGCCTATCCATCAGGTCGTCCACTTCGCGCTTGAGCGCCTCCAGGTCCGAGAAGGAACGGTAGACGGAGGCGAAACGCACATAAGCGACCTCGTCCACCTCGCGCAGGCGCTCGATCACCATCTCCCCGATGCGTCGGCTGGGCACTTCGGCCTTGCCCAGGTTGTACAGATTGGTCTCGATGTTGGAGACCATCTGCTCGATGGTCTCGGTGGAGACGGGCCGCTTGGTGCAGGCGCGGCGGATGCCCTCAAAGAGCTTCTGCCGGTCGAACGGCTCACGCCGCCCATCCCGCTTGACCACCAGCAGGTTCACCTGGGCGATCTGCTCATAGGTCGTAAAGCGCTGGTGACAGCTCTGGCACTCACGCCTGCGGCGGATGGCGTCCCCCACCTCGCGCGTGTCGATCACCCGCGAGTCGGCGCTGCCGCAATACGGGCATTTCATGGCAAGTTAGCCTCACCTTCCCCGCTTCTTGTGCCGAAGGAACGGCGGGATATCCCACTCGTCCTCCTCGGCGCCCTGCACCGGCAGTTCGACGGTGGTAGCCACAGGGCGCTTGGGCTCGACGGTATCCCGTGCGGCGGAGCCAGGCATCGCGGGCGCCAAAGCTGCCCGGGGATGTCCGTCAAAGCCAGTGGCGATCACGGTGATCAGGATATCGTCGCTGAGCGAATCGTCAATGGCGGCGCCAAAGATGATGTTGGCGTCCTGATCCACCATCTTGCGGATCACCTCGGCGGCGTCGTTGACCTCAAAGAGGGTCATGTTGGCGCTGCCCTTGATATTGAACAGCACGCCGCGCGCCCCGTCAATACTGATATCCAGGAGCTGGCTGTTCACCGCCTGGATGGCGGCGTTCACGGCGCGATTCTCGCCCTGGCCGCGGCCAATGGCCATCAGCGCCGAGCCGCCGTTGCCCATGATCGAGCGCACGTCGTTAAAGTCCACATTCACCACGCCGGTGCCGGTGATCAGGTCGGATACGCCCTGGATGCCCTGGCGCAGCAGATCGTCGGCCGTCAGGAAGGCCTGCTTGATGGATGCCCGCGGGTCAATGATCTGCAGCAACCGATCGTTGGGGATCACCACCAGGGTATCCACCTTCTCGCGCAGCCTGGCGATGCCCTCCAGGGCCAGCCCGATGCGCCTGCCCCCCTCGAACCCGAAGGGGCGGGTGACCACGGAGACGGTCAGCGCACCCAGGGCCTTGGCGATGCCGGCCACGATGGGCGCGCCGCCGGNNGCCGGTGCCGCCGCCCATGCCCGCCGTCACAAAGACCATGTCGGCGCCGCGCAGCACTTCTTTGATCTCCTCGGCGGACTCGGTGGCGGCCTTCTCTCCCAGCTTGGGGTCGCCGCCGCAACCCAGCCCTCGGGTCACCTTGTCCCCAATGCGCATGCGGATTGGGGCGTGGGAGCTATTGAGCGCCTGGGCATCGGTGTTGAGCGCGATGAACTCGACGCCCTGCACCCCCACCTCGATCATGCGGTCCACGGCGTTGGAGCCGCCGCCGCCGATCCCGACGACCTTGATCTCTGCTTTGCCACCCGCAAGTGTGCTTCTATCCTGTGTTGCCTGCATGTCTCCCTCCCCGTTCTAGGGCATGAGCCTCTTGATCATTGCGCGCACCAACTGGAAGAACGTGCGTGGGTGCTGGACAAGGGGCAGCTCGTCCTTATCTGCCGCCGCTTTCACCCCCCACAACAGCAGCCCTACGGCGGTGGCGTAGGCGGGATTGCTGACCGCCTCCACCACCCCGTGCAACCGGTGGGGCACCCCAATACGCACGGGCATCTGAAGCTGGCGGCTGGCTACCTCGCGGATGCCTCGCAAGTCGGACGTGCCACCCGTCAGCACCACGCCCGCCGCCAGCAGTTCCTCATAGCCTGACCTCCGGACATCGCGGGCGATGATGCCGAACATCTCCTCCACCCGCGCCTCGACGATCTCGCACAGTTCCCTTCTGGATACCGTCGTCAGCCCCTCGTGCCCAAAGGCCGAGAGCTCGATCATCTCTGCCTCGTCCACCTCGCTCGGCTGGGCATGGGCGTAGCGTATCTTGGCCTCCTCAGCGGCGGCGAAGGGCGTCCGCAGCAGCACGGCGATGTCGTTGGAGACATGGTTGCCGCCCACGTCAAAGACCATCGTCTCCCAGACGCTGCCATCCATGTAGGTAGCCAGGTCGGTCGTGCCGCCTCCCATGTCGATGAGCACGGCCCCCATGCGCGCCTCTTCCTCGGTGAGCACGGCCAGCGCCGAGGCCAGGGGTTGAAATACGGAGGCCACCACCTGGATCCCGTTCCGTTCGACGCACTGCTCCAGGTTCTGGATGCAGGTGGCGGAGCCCGTCACGATGTGCGCCTCGACCTCCAGCCGAAAGCCCATCAATCCGATGGGGTTCTTGATCCCCGCCTGGCCATCGATGATGTACTCGCGCGGGATGGTGTGCAGGATGCGGCGGTTGTGGGGCACCGCGATCGCCTCGGCATCCTCGAGCACCCGCTGGATGTCATCACGATCGACCGGCCGGTCGCCCCGCCCGATGGAGACGGCGCCCCGGCTGTTCTGGGAGGAGACGTGGCTGCCGCTAATGCCCAGATACGCCTCCGAGATGGTGTAGTGGGCCATGTTCTGCGCCTTGCGCACGCTCTCCTCGATGGAGCGCGACGCCACCTCGATATCGGTGATCACGCCCCGCCGAACGCCGCGCGATGGGACCACGCCCATGCCGATGACGTTCAGCGGCCCGGAATCGCTGATGCGTCCGATGAGGGTGCAGATCTTGGTAGATCCCACGTCAATGCCGGCGATGATGCGTTCCACGCTGCCCTGCCCTCCTAGCCTATCTCCACCTTGACTGCCGGCCGCTGCTCGTTCTTGAGATCAATAAATACCACCCGACTGCCGCGCTCCTTGAGGGTCTGGGTCAAAGCCTCCAGCAAGCGCGCCTTTTGCTCGGCATTGCCGCCCGTCCCCAGATAGACCGGCCACCCCTCGGCGCTGATGAGGATCAGGCCGTCCTCCAGGGTGTAATCCAGGTCTCGCGCGCCGGGCAGTACGCGGGCCAGCTCGGCGGCAAAGGCCCACGGCACGCCCGCCACGTACTCGCCGGGCCCGGTCTCCAGCGTGCGGCGATCGTGCACGGCAGGTAGATCGCCCCGGTTGCGCGCCATCCCCAACACCCGCCCCTCGGCGTCCACCCACCAGTAGCGCCCCTGATTCTCCCAGAGCAGCAGAGCTTCGTTCTCGGCGACCTGAATGTGCACGCGGCCCGGCAGGCGCGCCTGCACCCGCGCGCGGCTCAGGCAGCCCAACTCGGCCAAGATGCGCTCCTCGGCCCGGCGCGTGTTCAGCAGAAAGATCGGCTTNNCTTGCCCAGCACATCGGCATAGGCCTCGATCTCCTCGACGGGGACCAGGCTGGCCCCCTCCACCGTCACCTGCGCCACGTCAAAGTGCGCGTCGCCCACAAAGCGCCCCAAGAAGAACATCGCCAGCGCCAGCAGCGCCAGGCTGCCCACCCAGCTCCCATGGCGCTCGCCCTTTCGGGCGCCGCGCACCCGCCACTCCGGGAGGGTCGGCCCTTCCTGCCCGAGCCTCTGCTGCGAACGCGGCGCTCTTTTCGATGCTCGCCTCGTCATGATGCTTCCTAGTGATCGAACTCGTAACGCGTCTGGGTGTCGCGCTTGTCCTGCCGGCGTTCCAGCGCCAGTTGGATGAGCCGGTCCAGCAACTCGGGATACGAGATCCCGCTGGCCGCCCAGAGCTTGGGATACATGCTGATGGCGGTAAAGCCGGGGATGGTGTTCAGCTCGTTCACATAGATCTGCCCCGTGCCCCGCTCCAGAAAGAAATCCACCCGCGCCATGCCGGCGCAATCGATGGCGCGAAAGGCCTGCACGGCCAGCTCGCGCACCCGGCGCGTCTGCTCCGGCGTCAGAGGCGCCGGGATCTGCAGCTCGGAATCCTCTTCGATGTACTTGGCGCTATAGTCATAGAACTCGTGGCAGGGGATCACCTCGCCGGGCACCGAAGCGATGGGGTCGTCATTCCCCAGCACGCTGCACTCGATCTCGCGGGCGTCCACCGCCGCCTCCACCAGGAGCTTGCGGTCAAAGCGCGCGGCCAGATCCAGCCCCCGCACCAGCTCCTCGCGGTCGTGAGCCTTGGAGACCCCCACGCTGGACCCGGCATTGGCGGGCTTGACGAACACGGGGTAGGCAAAGCGCGCCTCGATCTCGTCCAGGACCTGTTCCGGCGCATCGTGCCAACGGCTGCGCAGCACGGCCAGGTACGCGACCACGGGCAGCCCGTTGGCCGAGAGCACCGCCTTCTGAATCACCTTGTCCATCCCGACGGCGGACCCCAGCACATCCGCCCCCACATAGGCGAGATCGGCCAGCTCCATCAACCCCTGGATCGTGCCGTCCTCGCCATAGGTGCCGTGCAGCACGGGGAACACCACGTCCACCACGGGAAAGCGCGCGTGTGAGGCCCCCGGCACCAGCTCGCGGCCCTGGGTGGTCGCCAGCGCCGTCTCGCTGTTCTCGCCCTCCGCCTCGCCCCGGTCGGGCTCCGGCCCGCCCGCGCTCAAGAGGGCCATGGGGTCGCCCGCCGTGATCCAGCGCCCGGTGTGGTCGATGCCCACGGGCAGGATCTCGTACTTGTCCTTATCCAGCGCATCCATGACCGAGCGGGCCGAGGCCAGGGAGACCTCGTGCTCGCCCGACTTGCCGCCAAAGAGCACCGCCACGCGGATCTTGTTCTGCTTGTCCATCACCCCCGTCCTTCCGTGGGGATTGCATCGCCCTGGGGCGATGGCGGCCACTCGCCGACGAACTCGATCTCCGGATGGAGCCGTTGGCCGAGCTCGCGCCAGACCTGCTCCTGCACGATCTCGATCAGGCGGGCGATATCCTGGGCCGTGGCGCCGCCGCAGTTCATGACAAAGTTGGCGTGCTTGGGCGAGACCTGGGCCCCGCCCACGGTCAGGCCCTTGAGCCCGGCCTGCTCGATCAGGAACCCTGCCGGGTAGTGCTCGGTGCGCAGGAACATGCTACCGGCGCAGGCCCCTTCGGGGGTGCGCGCCTGCCGCTGCTGCGTGACCTGTTCGGCCCGCGCCGCCAGCTCCCCGGCATCGCCGGGGCGCAACTGCAGCACCGCCTCCAGCACGATGGGGCGATCCCCGTTGGGGTCCGCCCGTTTGAGGGCACTGGTGCGATAGCCAAAGCCCAGGGCTGCCAGACCCACGCGCTGCACCTGGCCCTCGGGCGTCAGCAGGGCCGCCTCCTGAACGATATCCGCCATATAGCCGCCATAGGCGCCCGCGTTGCCCACCACGGCGCCGCCGATGGTGCCGGGGATGCCCACGGCCCACTCGAGGCCCTCCCATCCCTGCTCCACCGTGTGCCGCGCCAGCTCCCGCAGCAGCACGCCCGATTCGACGGTGACGCGCCCGCTGCCATCAATGGCGTAGGCGCTGCACTCGTTCAGGATGACCAGCCCCCGAATGCCCGCATCGGAGACCAGGACGTTAGTGCCGCTGCCCAGCACGGTGCAGGGCACGCCTTGGGCGCGGGCCAGCCGCACCCAGGCCACCAGTTCGTCCAGCTTCTGGGCGCGAATCATCACGTCGGCGGGCCCGCCCACCTGGAACGACGTATGGGCCGACATTGGCTCGTCTCGCATGAGGCGGGGGCCATAGCCGTCCGCCTGGAGCGCGGCGATCAGGCGCTGCTGGGCGTTCATGCCGCCCGCTCCGTCAGCGCCGCCAACACGCGCTCGCCCACCAGATAACCATTCCCTGCTCCGAGGGTCATCAATACATCTCCCGCACAGAGATTCTCCAGCAAGAACTTCTCCGCCTGCTCCAGCGAGCCAATATGGCGGGCGGAGCGATGCGCCAGGGCCCGCAGCAGATGCTGGGCGTCCACCGTGGGGCGCTCTTTGGCGCGCGCGGCATAGATGTCCGTCACGATCACCTGGTCGGCGGCATCCATGCAACCGGCGAACTGCTCCAGGAGAGCCTGGACCCGGCTGTAGGTGTGGGGCTGGAGCAGCGCCCAGATGCGCCGCGCGCCGTACCGGCCCCGCGCCGCTGCCAGGGTGGCCGCGATCTCGGTAGGATGGTGGGCATAATCGTCCACGACGGTGATGCCCCCGCGCTCCCCCTTGACCTCAAAGCGACGCAATGCGCCCGCGAAATCGTGCAAGGCGTCCGCCGCCTCCGAGGGCGGCACACCGCACGCCTCGGCCACCAGCAGGGCCGCCGTCGCGTTCAGGGCGTTGTGGGCCCCCGGCAGGCCCAGCGACGCCCGCGCCCACAGGCGCCCCCCGTGGGTGATAGCCAGGTCCGTGCCGCCCCGGTCGTTGGGGCGGGCCTCGCTGACCACGTAATCGCAGGCGGGCCCCCAGCCGTAGGTGCTCGTGGGCGGCAGGGCGCCGGCCATCTCGCCCAGCAGGCGACGCACCTGCTCGCCATCGTTGCAGGCGATCAGGCGCCCCCCCGGCTCGATGCGCTCTGCGAACAGGGCAAACGCCTCGCGCATGGCATCCAGATCGGCGTAGCAATCGGGATGGTCCATCTCGATACCGGTGATCACGGCCACGTGGGGCGTCAGCCCATGGAACATGCGGCCATACTCGTCGGCCTCGATGACAAAGAGATCGCTGGATCCGGCGCGGGCGTTGACGCCCCAGTTCGCCAGGATGCCCCCGACGAT
>DCTX01000010.1:9188-41661 GCA_002329325.1 Anaerolineales bacterium UBA1429 | reverse complement strand
GTCTTGCCGTGGGTGCCGGCCACGGCCAGGCAGCGATAGCCATCCAGGAGCACCGGCAAAAAGCTCTGGCGCTCCATCACCGGGATCCCCCGGGCGCGGGCAGCCTGAATCTCGGGGTTCGCCTCGGGAATGGCCGAGGAGATCACCACCAGCTCGGCATCGCCGACCTGCTCGGCGGCATGGCCGACGTACACGCGAACGCCCTGGCGCGCCAGGGCCTCGGTCAGGGCCGAGCTTCCCAGATCAGAGCCGGACACGCGATAGCCGCGCGCGGCGAGCACCTGGGCGATGGCGGAAAGGCCGATGCCGCCGATGCCCACCAGATGGATGCGCCGCCCGTCGCCTTGCTGCCCCACCGGCCGATTCACAAGAACCTCCCCCTCAGCGGATCACGCGAGCGATGATGAGCACCGCCGCCAGGTACAACAGCAGACTCTGCCCCAGAAGGAAGGGCTGCCCCAGAAAGTTGTTGGGCAAAAAGCCCACCAAGGCCTCGGCCAGGTCCGAGAGCCCCTCTGACGAGAAACCCATCCAGCGGATGGCGTAATCCCACTTGTCCAGGTAGTACCAGATCGAGCCGGCGATCAGGTAGCCGTTAAAGGCGCCGATCAGCAGCCCCAGGCCGCTGCCGAGGGCGCCGCTGGGGCCGTCGCCGCCAAAGGCGAGGGTCTCCCCGGCGTACGAGATGAACGCCACCACCAGGATCACCAGCACAAAGAGCGCCGTCTGGGTGGCATCCTGGCTCTGAGCCTGGATCAGGCCATCGCCCAGGGTCATCACCTTGTTGACGCCCTGATCCAGATACGGCTCAAAGGTATCCAGCACAAACAGCGCGAACATCATCACCGTGGTGACGCCCAGCTCGCGCAAGAAGCCGCGCACCAGGCCGATGAGCGCAAACACAAAGACCAGCACCCCGAAGAACAGCTCGATGGGCGCCACAGCCCCTCCTCACTCCCGCCGTCGCGCGCGCCCGGAGGCGCTGTACAGACCAAAGGCGATCATGACAAAGATGAACAGGATCCCCAGTTGGGCCAAGAACTCGGGCTTGACCATGGTCTGCTGCACCTCGCCCGTGGGAATCTCGATCAGCGCCTTGGGCTCGGGAAAGATGATGGGTAACAGGAAATAGGTGATGCCGAAACCGTTGAACAGCCCGATGAACAAGCCCAGGATTCTGGGCATGATCCCAAAGGGAACCGGCCCAAAGCGCTGCCCCGCCAGGTAGCCCAGCAGGACGACGACGGCGAATACCACCACCGTGAGGACGTCTTTGCTCGTGTCCGACTCGATCAGGCCGGGCTCGCCGCGGATCTCCTGCCACTTGGCGGCGGGGTCCTCGGCGCCCATGCCCCCCTGGCGCACGAACGTGAACATCCTGTAATAGCGATTGACCGGGTCCGCCAGCGAGCCGCTGGACATCCCCACGATGACCACCGCCAGAATGATGGCTATGGACGCATACAGCTCGCGCCGCACGCCGCGCATCAGGCCGATAAAGCCAAAGATGCCCAGCATCAGCCCCAGGGTCACATACTGGTTCAGGGTCCAGGTCACCACATCACTCATGGCTGTGTCCTTTCGCCAGCTCTGCCAACAGCGAGGCCAAGCGCTCGGCGCCATCCTCCACCGCCATCTGCCGGGCCGCCTCGGACATGCGCGCCAGACGCGGCGGATCGTTCAGCAGCGTGGACACCGTCGCGGCGAAATCGGTCGCCAGGGCATCGTCCTCCAGCACCGTGGCCGCGCCCCGCTCCGCCATATAGTCGGCGTTCAGGTGTTGGTGCTGCCCCGCATAGGGATAGGGCACCAGGACGCTGGGCAGCCCCAGGACCGGGAACTCGCCCAGGGTCGAGGCCCCGGCGCGGGCGACCACCAGATCG
The DNA here is from genome assembly GCA_002329325.1 of Anaerolineales bacterium UBA1429. Lineage (GTDB taxonomy): Bacteria > Chloroflexota > Anaerolineae > UBA1429 > UBA1429 > UBA1429. The sequence goes on along the minus strand of DCTX01000010.1, from coordinate 39,778 downwards.
GCCGCAGCTAGCGCATCGGCCATCTCCTCGTGGAGATACTCGGCCAGATGGTATTCGGCCTGCAGCGGCTCCGGCAAGCGCGCGCGGCGGCCCTGCAGGGCCTCGAAATCGGGCGTCCCGCTGATGTGCACCACCTGGGCCAGGGCCAGCAGCCCCTCCAGGTCGCGGTTGACGGCCATGTTGATCGAGTGGGCCCCGCTGCTGGCACCAAAGACCAGCAGCACGGGGCGCTCCTCGCGCAGCCCCAGGCGACGCCGCGCCTCCGGGCGGGTGGCCTTGTAGAAGGCGCTCCGCACCGGATACCCCGTGACCACCGCCTTCCCCGCCGCGAAGAAGCGGGCGACGGGCGGCGCCGTGACGGCCACCCGCGCCGCAAAGCGCGAGAGCACCCGCACAGCCAGCCCCGGCTCCATGTCGGGCAGGTAGATCAGCACGGGCCGCCGCGCCAGCCAGGCCGCCAGCACCAGGGGCGCTGTGACATAGCCGCCCGTGGCAAACACGGCATCGGCGCGCCACCGGCGCAGCAGACGCCCCCCCTGAAAGAGCCCGCGCGCAAGCTGCGCCAGGCTGCGGGCCACGGCCAGCGGACCGCGCCCGCGCAGGGCGCCCGCCGCGATGGGCAGGAAGGGGAGCCCCTGGCGCTCCACCAGCCCTCGCTCCATGCCCTCGTTGCGCCCCACCCAGGCGATGCCATCGGCCTCGATGCCATAGCCCGGATTCGCCTGCAGCCGCTCGATCACGGCAAAGGCAGGGTACACGTGCCCACCTGTGCCGCCGCCTGTGAATAGCGCCCTCATCTTGCCGCCCTTCCGGGCGCTTCGGGCCCGGCCCGCGAGATGTTGAGCAGAATCCCCACCGAGGCCAGGGTGGTCACCAACGAGGACCCCCCATAGCTGACCAGGGGCAGCACGGTGCCCGTGACGGGCACCGAATCGGTGGCGACGGCCACGCTCAGGATGGCCTGGAAGACCACCCACGAGACGATCCCCACCGCCAGCAGGCGCCCGTACATATCGGGCGCGCGCCGGGCGATGTGCAGGCCGCGCCAGAGCCACAGCCCATAGAGGGCGATCACGGCCACGGCCCCGACGAACCCTAGCTCCTCGGCAAGGATCGAGTAGATGAAATCAGTGTGGGTCACGCGCCCCAGGTATAGCTTCTGCTGGCTCTGCCCCAGGCCCACCCCAAAGAGGCCGCCCGAGGAGAGGGCCTGCAGGGCCTGGATCACCTGATACCCGGCGTCAGATGGATCGCTCATGGGCCCGGCCAGCCAGACGTCCAGCCGCTCGCGCCCATAGCCCATGGCCAGAACGGGGATGAGGATGATCAGCGAGCCGACGAGCAACAGCAGCAAGAAGTGCTTCATCTCGGCGCCCGCCACGAAAAAGACCGCCGTGGCCGTGGCCACCAAGAGCACCGCCGTGGAGATGTCGGGCTGCATGGCGATCAACCCCGCCATAATGCCCAGCAGCACGGTAAAGGGCCAGGTGCCCAGGCTAAAGCTATGCAACTGCTTGGCGTTGGCCTCCAACCAGATGGCGATATAGATCAGGGCGCCCACCTTGGCGAACTCGGAGGGCTGGATCGAGCCATAGAGCACGACGCTGCCGCCCTCGCCGCCACGCACCATCTGCACCCAGCGGCCCATGACCGCCATGATGCCCAGCACCGCCACGGTGCCGATCAGGATGGGAACGGCCAGACGCTTGTAGTGCCGGTAGTCAACGGTCCAGCAGATGAACAGGGCGATCAAGCCCAGGACGACGAAGCGGAGCTGGCGCGTGAGGTAGTAGGTCGGGCCCGTCACGTCGGTCCAGCCGATCATGTGCAGGTGAAAGGTAGCGCTGTAGACCATCACCAGCCCCACCAGCACCAAGGCCAGGGCGATGACCAGCACGCCCCAATCGGTTCGTCCCAAGCGTCGCGTAAAGCCTCTCAGCATCTCATCTACTCACTGCAGTTGCTGCACCAGGTCTCGAAAGGCCTGGCCCCGCGCCTCGAAATCGGCAAATGCGTCAAAGCTGGTGCCCCCGGGCGAGAGCAGCACCACCTCGCCCGCCTGGGCCATCCGGGCGGCCAGGGCCACCGCGCCTGGCAGGTCTTTTGCCCGGCGCACCGTGGGCCCGCCCGGCGGGCTGCCCGCCAGGGCCGCCTCGATCAGCGGGGCGCACTCGCCAAAGGCCACCACCACGCGCACCTTGCGCCGCACCCAATCGGCCCACTCGTCCCAGGGCAGGTGCTTGTCGCGCCCCCCCGCCAGGAGCACCAGCGGCTCGTCAAAGGCGCGCAGGGCCGCGATGGCGCGCTCGGGCGAGGTGGCGATGGAATCGTTGACAAAGGTCACGTCGCGCCAGCGCCGCACGATCTCCAGCCGGTGGGGCACCCCCGCAAACGTGGTCGCCACGGCGCGGACCGCGTCGAGGCTCGCCCCGGCCAGGCTCGCCGCGCACGCTGCAGCCAGGACGTTGGCTACATTGTGCTCGCCCCGCAGGCGTAGCTCCCGGCGATGACAGATGGGCGCCTCGCGCCCAGCCAGCCGCAGCCAGAGCTCGTCGCCGCGCAGCATCGCCCCGCAAGCCACCGACCCCCTCAAGCTGAACCGGGCCACCTGGCCGCGTGCCCGCCCCGCAAAGGCCACCGTGGCCTCGTTGTCGCTGTTCAGCACGGCCCAATCCACCGGCGCCTGGTAATCCAGGATGGCCGCCTTGGCGTGAATGTACTCCTCCATGGAAGCATGGCGATCCAGATGGTTGGGCGTGATGTTGGTCACCACGGCCACCGGCGGGCTCCAGCCCTCCAGCGAGATCGCCCGCGACGCCTCGGTGCGCAGCCGCTCGGTCTCGGCGCCCTGACAATCGCCATGGAACAGCTCTAGCTGAAAGCTAGAGAGCTCCATCACGGCCACCTCAGGCTCCTGGCATCCCAGCAACTCGCCGATCAACGGCCGCCCGATGTTGCCCCCCACCCAGGTCCGGCGCCCATCCTCCTCGAGCATGCGCCCCACCAGGGTCGTGGTGGTGGTCTTGCCGCTGGAGCCGGTGATGCCCACCACGGGCGCCCGGCAGAGCTGGGTGAACAGGCGCGGCTCGCTGCTGAGGGGCACCCCCCGGCGGCGGGCCTCCTGCACCAGGGGCGCCCCTAGCGGCACGCCCGGGCTGAGAAAGAGCACATCCACATCCAGCAGGTCGGGCGGGTGGCCGCCCAGCGCCAATCGCACGGGCAGGCCCTCCAGCTCGGCCAGGGCGCCCCCCAGCGCCTCGGCGAGCTTGGCGTCGCTAAGGGCCACCTGGGCGCCTTGCGCGGCCAAAAAGCGCGCCAGGGCGATGCCCTCACGGGCGGCCCCGATAATGGTAGCGCGCAGGCCCCGCAGCCCGTACTCCCCTCTCATGCGCCCACCCCCGCCAGGGCCAACGCCAGCATGGTGGCCGCCAGCGTCAGCAGCCAGAAGCGCTGGGTGATCTGCAACTCTGGCCAGCCCAGCAGCTCGAAATGGTGGTGCAGGGGCGTCATGCGAAAGACGCGCCGCCCCTCGCCAAAGCGGAGACGGGTGTATTTGAAGTAGCTCACCTGGATCATGACGGAGAGCACCTCGCCGACAAAGATCATGCCCGCCAGCGGCAGCAGCAACGCCTGGCCCGTCAGCAGGGCCAACGTCGCCAGGCCGGCCCCCAGGGCCTGAGAGCCGACATCGCCCATGAAAAGGCGCGCCGGGTGCATATTGTGCCACAGGAAGCCGATCAGCCCCCCCACCAGGGCCAGGGTCCAGATGGCCAGCCCCGTCAACCCGCCGGCCAGCGCCAGCCCGCCAAAGAGGCTCAGGACGATGACGCCGGTGCCCCCGGCCAGCCCATCCAGCCCATCGGTAAAGTTGACGGCATTGGCCAGGCCCACCAGCAACACGGCGGCGATGGGCACGAACCACCAGCCCAGCTCTACGCTCTGCCCCCACAGGGGAACGCGCCAGGCGGGAGCATCCCCCGCGAGGTACATGCCCAGGGCCAGGGCCAGGCCAAGGCCCCATTGCCAGGGGAACTTGTAGCGGGCCAACCAGCCCACCCCCTGGCGGTCCTGCAGGCCCTGCCAATCATCAAAGGCGCCCAGCAGCCCAAAGGCCGTCGTCGCCAGCAAGGGCCAGCAGACCAGGCGCTGGCCCAGGGCCAGCAGCACGACGCCCACCAGCAGCGCCGGCGCCAGGAACAGCAGCCCGCCCATGGTGGGCGTGCCCACCTTGCGCTGGTGGCTCTCGGGGCCGTCCACCCGGATGCGCTTGCCGATGCCGTGGGCCTGCAGCCAACGGATGGCCGGCTTGCCCAGCGCCGCCACGGCCACGAACACGGCCACGGCCACCAGCAGCGGAGCCGTCATCATGCCTGTGCCTCCCACGCCCGCACGATCTCCTCCATCTGCATGCTGCGCGACCCCTTGACCAGCACGATATCGCCGGGCCGCAGAAGCGTCTCCAGGCAGGCGATGGCCTGCGGGTTACTGTCCACGGCGTGGATCGCCGTCGCCGCCATGCCCGCCGCCAGGGCCGCCTGGGCGATGCCCCGCGCCCGGGGCCCCACCGTCACCAGCAGATCGCACGCTGCAGCGGCGCACTCGCCCACCTGGCGATGCCCTTCGGCCTCATAATCGCCCAGCTCCAGCATGTCACCCAGCACGGCCACCCGGCGGCGAGCCAGGGGCCGCAGGAGCTCCAGCGCCGCCAGCGCCGCCGGCGGGCTCGAGTTGTAGCTGTCATCCAGCAGGGTGACCCCTCCGCGGCCGGGCCGCCCCACGAGCCGCAGGCCCTCGCGCTGCCCTGCCAGCCCGCCCTCGATCTCGGGCCAGGTCAGCCCCTCCACCAGCCCGACGGCAACGCCGGCCAGCGCCGCCAGGACCGCGGGGCGCCCCAGCAGGCCGGTGCGCAGCCGAGCCTCCCCTGCGCGGCCGGGCCAGAGCGGGCCCTCGTTCACTCGCACGGTGAATTCGCTGCCTTCCAGCCCCCGGCTGGTTACGTCCAGGGCGCGCACATCGGCATGGGGCGCCTCACCATAGGTGACCACGCGGGCCGCCGTCTGCGCGGCCATCTGCGCCACCCGCAGGTCGTCGGCATTGAGCACCGCCACGCCCTCGGCGGGCAGAGCCTGCACCAGCTCGGCCTTGGCCTGGGTGATGCGCTCGATGGTGCCCAGCCGTTCCAGATGAATAGGCGCCACGTTGGTGACCACACCCACCTGGGGCTGGGCGATGGCGCAGAGCGCCGCGATCTCGCCCAGGGCGTACATGCCCATCTCCAGCACGGCGCAGCGGTGAGAGGGCTGCAGCGTCATCAGCGTCAGCGGCAGCCCGATCTCGTTGTTGCGGTTGCCGGTGCTCTTGAGCAGCCCATGGCGCCGGGCCAGCACGCCGGCGATCACCTCTTTGGTCGTCGTCTTGCCGACGCTCCCCGTGACCCCGATGACCCGCAGGTCGGGGCGCTGGGCTCGCCGGGCGTGAGCCAGGGCCTGGAGCGCCTGCAGCGTATCGGGCACGCGCACGGCCACCGAATCGGGCGCCTGCCGGGGCCAGGTGCGGGCGACGGTATCCACCGTGGCGACGCCCGCCACCGGGCGCTGGACCAGGGCCAGCCGCGCCCCGGCGGCCATGGCCTGGGCCACATAGTCATGCCCGTCCACCTGCTCCCCCACAAAGGCCACGAACAGGCTCCCGGGGGCCGCCTGCCGCGAATCGATGCAGACAGCCGTGGCCACTAGATCGCCAGCCCAGGGGATGTCCACCTCTGGGGCCAGGACGGCCAGCAGGTCGCGCAGGCTCAACGGCGCCATCGAGAATGACTCAGGCATCGGGCGGGATCCCATAATAGTCCATCAAGTACTTGAACATCTCGGCAAAGGCCGGGCCGGCCTCGCGAACGCCCCACTGGCCGTCGGCCAGGCCATCTAGCTTGACCAGGATCAGGTAGCGCGGATCCGTCGCCGGCCCATAGCCCACAAAGGAGCCGATGTAGTTGCCCTCCTGGTACTCACCGCCGACCACCACTTGCGAGGTGCCCGATTTGCCGGCTACGGTGTAGCCGGGCACCATGGCAGGCTGCATCCCCAGCTTGACGGCCTCCACCAGCATGTCGGTCACCTGGTCGGCCACTTCGGGCGAGACTACCTGCCGCCCCCAGTTGCGCTCCAGGGGCTGAACGGCGCCCGATTCATCGCGCAGGGCCGAGACGACATAGGGCCGTCGGATGACGCCCCCGTTGGCCAGCGCCCCATAAGCCACGGCCACCTGAAGCGGCGTGGCCGACATGCCTTGCCCAAAGCTGTTCCGCCCCAGGTCGGACATGTGCCAGTCGTCCTGTCCCGGCACCCGCAAGATGCCCCGCTCCTCGGCTGCCAGGTCAATGCCGGTGGGATCGGAGAAGCCGAACCGCTTGAATAGCTCGTAGAAGCGGGCCGGCCCCAGGGCCGAGGCCACGTGGGCGGCGCCCACATTCAGCGAATAGGCCAGCATCTCGGTCATGGTGGTGACGCCGTGGGCCTGGCCATCGGCGTTGCGAATCTCTCTATCGCCCACCACGATCACGCCCTGGTCATCATAGGTCGAATCGGGATGGATGACCCGGGCATCCAGCGCTGCCGCCACGGTCAGCGGCTTGATCACCGAGCCGGGCTCATAGATGGCGCTGGTGGCGCTGTTCCGAAAGGTGGCGAACGGCGAGTCATAGAACGACGCCGGCTCATAGGTGGGCATATTCGCCATGGCCAACACCGCGCCGGTGCGCGCATCCAGGACGATGAGCGTGCCAGAGCCCGCCTCGCTGGCCAGCAGCGCCTTGCGCAAGATGCGCTCGGCCTCGTTCTGGACGCTGCGATCCAGCGTCAGGATCAGGTCGTAACCATCGCGAGCGGGGACATGCCCCCCCAGGATCGCCAGCAGCCGATCGCCGCTGGGATGGCTGATGCCGCGCCACTTGCCGTCCGTTCCGCGCAGGTAGCGGTCGTAGTAGGCCTCCAGGCCGTACTGCGGCTCGCCACCAAAGTTGACAAAGCCCAGCACGTGGGCCATCAGCGAGCCATCCGGATAGACGCGCTGATAGCCGGCCTCCACCACGAGAATCTCGCTATCGAGGCCGATCAAGGCCTCGCAGACGGGCTCGGGGACGCCGGTGCTCAAGGTATGCCTCTGGTCGCGACGACCTCGCAGGATCCTGTCCATGTCGCTCCGGGGCTCGTTCAAGACATCCGACAAAAAGATCGCCAGGGCCCGATGCAGATCATCATCACCGATCAGCGGCCCCCGCACATCCTCCAGAAGCGGCAGGGGCTGCCCAGTGGCCTGATCCACGAACAGGGTCGCCAGCGCCGGGCCGTAGCGCTCGGGTAGCTCCTCTCCCGAGAGGATGGCTTCGATGGTCGTCTTGAGCCGTTCCTCCAGGATCGTGCGCTGCTCCTCGGTATCGTACAGGTCGGGCCGAAAGTATACGTTGCAGGCATGGGTCGAGGCGACGAGATAATGCCCGTTGGCATCCAAGATATCGCCGCGCACGGCGGGGATATCCTCAGGGCTGCGCGTATAGGACTCGGTATGCATCACGAGCTGGAACCACGCCAGCCGCCCGATGAGCAGAAACCCCAGCATGCTCAGCACGATCAGCAGCCAGAGCATACGCCTCTGCTGATCGAGGTCCATCTGTCGGTCTACCCTGTCTGCCATGATGCCTTGCGTTGTCCCTTGTATAGCCCCGAGCGCGGCCGCCGGCGATCATTGGGGTCTTGCCGATGACCAGGGCCGCAGCCAGCCCGCCAGCCAGTCTTTGAACTCCTGCCACAGGCCTTGGGGCTCCTCTTGCGCCACGCCGCTGGCGCCATCCCCTGACCATAGAGCGCCCGCCTCCGGCGATTGACAGCCCGGGCACGAGATCGTCAGGCTGCGATCGGGATCGCCGGCCTCCGGCAGGTCATATTGCATCTCGACCCCTTCCTGCAACACGCGCTTGAGGGAGCCGAGCATGGCCACCTCGGCGTGCAGGATCACCAGCTCGCGGCGCAATTCCTCTTTGCGCACCTCCTGCTGGCGCACGGCGCTGGCCAGGTGCGTGACCTCGCTGGCCTGGCGCAGATAGAGCCACCCCGCCAGCCCCAGCGCGATCAGGACAACGCTGAAAAAGACCACCATGCGCATGTCGGTCCGGGAGCCATCTTGTTGGCCGCCCCGCCGATTGTAGGGGATGAAAATCTCGTCGCGCTCCTTCACGACTGTCCCCCGTCCTCCAACCGCTTGGCCGGCAGCTTGCGCGCGGCGCGTAGCCGGGCGCTGCGGCAGCGGGGATTCTCCTCCCGCTCAGCATCACTGGGCCCAATCGGCTTCCTGGTGAGGCGCTCCACCTGGGCCGTGTGGCCGCAGACACACTGGGGCAGCCTGGGCGGGCAGATGCAATCGCGCGATTCCCGCGCCATGAACTGCTTGACCAGCCGGTCCTCCAGCGAATGGAACGCGATCACCGCCAGGACGCCGCCCGGCGCCAGAAGCTCCAGGGCCTGGGGCAGCGCCTGTTCCAGCGAATCCAGCTCGGCGTTGACGGCTATGCGCAGCGCCTGAAAGGTGCGCGTCGCCGGGTGAATCCCGCCGGACGAGCGCACGGCCCGCGCCACCACGGCTGTCAGCTCGGCCGTATCGTGCAGAGGGCGAGCGGCCACGATGGCCCGCGCCACGCGACGGGCGTAGCGCTCCTCGCCGTAGGTATAGATGATGCGCGAGAGCTCCTGCTCGGGCCACTCGTTGACGATCTCTTCTGCCGTCAAGGCCCCCTGTGGATCCATGCGCATATCCAGGGGGCCTGCCTGACGAAAGCTAAAGCCGCGCCGGGCGTCATCGAGCTGCAGCGACGAGACCCCCAGATCCATCAGGATGCCCTGAAAGCCGCCGAGGTCGTGGGCGGCTGCGATCTGGGCCAGCTCGATGTGGCGCCCTTGGACCAGGGTCACCCGTGGGCCAAAGGGAGCCAGCCGCGCCTGGGCCAGGGCCAACGCGTGCGGATCGGCGTCTATGCCCAGCAGACGGCCGTTGGGGGCCGAGCGCTCCAGGATGCCGTAGGCATGGCCGCCGAGGCCCACCGTGGCATCCAGGTACAGCCCGCCAGGCTGCGGGTCGAGCAGCTCCAGCACTTGGTCATAGAGCACGGGCAGATGTTGCCAGGGGCCAGGTTGTTGCTCAGGCGTGACCGCCGGGGAGTCCATCGCTAGACGCCCATCTTGGACACGTTCTGGAGGACGCTCTTGAGCTCTTCCCTATTCCTGGCCAGCTCCATCTGCCACCGTTCCGGGCTCCACAGCTCGATCACTTCATCGGCCCCGACAAAGACCACCTCGCCGTCGATCTCGGCATAATCGCGCAGGTGGACGGGCACCAGAATGCGCCCCGCCTTGTCGAGACTCGTCTCGGTGGCGCCCCCCATGATCCAGCGGGTGTAGACGCGTCGCTCATGGCTGGTGGTGGGCATCTGGCCGAGACGCCGCCCTAGCTCATCCCAGGCTTCTTGCGGAAACAGGATGAGATTGGTATCATGGCCGCGCGTGAGGAACAGCACCGGCGACAGCTCCTCCCGCAGGCGGATCGGAACCGTCACCCGGCCCTTCTCATCCAGAGTGTGGCGATACTCGCCCAGAAACACCGGAATGGCCTCCCTCGCGCAAAGGGTGGGAAAACAGAACCGCGTTGTGGGATGGCTTGCCACCTTCACCCACCATTTCCCACGCCCTGCCGCCAGTATACACTGTAAATCCACTCCTGCCAATAGGTTTCGGGCCAAGATTTACGGGGAGTTTTATGCCCGCCGCCGGAGAGGGCGGCGGACAGGCCGGGATGCCTGTTGGCTGCCATGGGGGATCGCCTAGGGCCCAGGCTGCTGAATGGCCCGCTCTTCCAGGGCGCGCTGGCGGGCCTGGAACCAGTCGCTCTGCGAGGCGTCGATCTGGGGCACCGCGAGGCCGGAACCCATCAGCGCCTGCCACCAGTCCTTCCGCGAGCGGGGATCCATGAAGGAGCCGTTGTCTCGGATGACGACGCCCAGCTCCTCGCCCATGGCGCGCCCCACGGCCTGGCCGCGCTCCAGCCCCGGCAGTGAGCTGCGCCCCTGGGCCACGCTCTGCTCATACAGCTCCAGCAGGCGCGGCTCCACGCAGATCCCCTCGATGTGCACCGTGTATCCGGCCACCACGTTGTCATCGCGGGTGTACTTGAGGGTGATGCGCTCGGGGGTGGCATACAGCACCAGGGCGATGTAGCGCCCCTGGTAGATGTCGGGCGCCCTATCCGGCAGGTAGACCTTCTCGTTGCGCTGGGCTGCCAGCCCCGCCAGGGTGACCTCGGGGTTGGTGATGGGGTCTACGCCATACTCGCCGGGCCACTGGCCATCCCACTGGTACACCTGATAGAGGCGTACAAAGCTGGGCCACCTCTGGTCGGCAAAGAGGGTCAGGAGTTGGGGAGCATGGATGTCATAGCCCCCGCCATAATCCACCAGGCCGCGATAGGCGCTGGGGTTCTCGCGATAGCCGCGCAACGCCAGGTTCAGGTCGGGGTGTTGCTCGGCGGGGACAGGGCCGCCGGTGCCCGGCACCACGGGGATGGCTGTATAGTGCTCCTCGGGGATCGGCTCGCAGCCGGTGGTGTGCTCTTTGCGCTGGATGGGCAGGTAGACCCGCCACTCGTCGGGCCCATCGCCGGCCCTGGCGCTCCTGGCCGCGATCCCTATGACGAGCAGAGCGACGAGGGCGCAGAGGATGCGGCACAGGCCCTGCTTGCGGATCGCGCGCGACACCGATGCTATCAATGGTTTCCTCTTGACGGGAGATACGCAAGTATAGAACGACGGTGGGTGTCGCACCAAACGGCGGCCATGTGCATCGGCGCCTTTGAAGGACGATGCCGGCCATGGTATAATGGCCTCAGGCTAGAATATATGTTCAAGGGAGTTGCGTGGGATGCGGCTACAGAACGAGATAATCGCCGGAGACTGCGAGCAGGTCTTGCAGCGCTTGGATGACAACTCGGTAGATCTGATCTTCACTTCGCCACCCTACGCTGACCAACGCAAGAACACCTATGGAGGCGTGCGTCCGGACGAGTATGTGGAATGGTTCCTGCCCAAGGCCGAGCAGTTACTCCGCGTGCTCAAGCCAACCGGAACATTCGTGCTCAACATCAAGGAGCGCGTAGTCAACGGTGAGCGCCATACATACGTCATCGAGCTGATCTTGCGGATGCGCGAGCAGGGCTGGCTATGGACCGAGGAGTTCATGTGGCACAAGAAGAATTCGTACCCGGGCAAGTGGCCCAATCGGTTCCGCGATGGTTGGGAAAGGCTCTTGCAGTTCAACAAGCATCGCAGATTCCATATGTATCAGGATGCGGTGATGGTGCCGGTTGGCGATTGGGCGCAGGATCGTCTCTCCAAACTAAGCGAGACAGATCTGAGGCGCGACGAATCGCGTGTCGAGAGCGGCTTTGGCAAGAACGTATCCAACTGGCTCGGCCGCGACCTGGTGTACCCGGACAATGTGATCCATATGGCTACAGAGTGCTCCAACCGCGGGCACAGCGCTGCCTTTCCCCTCGAGCTGCCCACTTGGTTCATCAAGCTCTTTACCCAGGAAGGAGACCTGGTGCTTGATCCTTTCGTCGGCTCGGGCACCACGGCCTTGGCGGCGAAGCGGCTCGGACGTAGATACCTCGGCATAGATATCAGCGAGGAGTACTGCCAGATCGCTGAGGAGCGGGTTATGCAGCTGCAGCGCCAACTCCTCGAGGAATCAGGAACCTATCACGCGGAGAGCCCTCAATGAGACCCTTGGATTTGGGCCGTCTGCGCGATTACGTGAATGCGAATATCGTCGACTTTCATCAGCGACGCATCAGTTCGCTGGAGCAGTTGGCCTTGCGGCGCCTACTTACGAAGAACCCCTATCTGTTCAAAGCGAAGCACATTACCAGCGCAGGGCAACTTATGGAAGGTCTGCTAGAGGCATTTCTCTCCTCCTCAGAAGAGAAGCTTTTTGGCGATTTCCTGGAAGGTCTGGCGATCTATGTAGCTGGCGAGACGTGTGACGGGCACAAGTCCGCCTCACAGGGCATCGACCTAGAATTCTCGAACAAAGGCACACACTATCTGGTTTCTATCAAGTCTGGCACCAACTGGGGAAACAGCTCCCAGCACGCCAAATTGGCGCAGGACCTTCGGAATGGCGTCATTCGCGTGCGGCAGGCGCGCGTCGCGATCAATGTGCAGCCCGTACTCGGCATCTGTTATGGCAGGACACGCACCAGCTATCAGAAGGCCGGGTACCTAAAGGTCGTGGGACAGAACTTCTGGTACCTCATCAGCGAGAATCGAGAGCTGTACACCGACATCATTGAGCCCATCGGCTATCGCGCGAGGGAGCATAACGAGGCGTTCTATGCGGAGCGGGCTCGTGTCGTGAATCGCTTCACGCGCCAATTCATCGCCGATTTCTGCGACGAGCGCGGTGATATAGACTGGGTCAAGTTGGTCGAGTTCAACAGCGGCAACTACGACCTGGACCCATTCCTCTCCTAGCGCCGTGGCGGCCCGCGCCCACAAGTTGACGGCGCCGGCCCCCTCGCTATAATAGGCCCATATCGCTACCGGCGATGACGGAGACGAGTAGGCCGGGGGCAGAGGCCCCGCGTGCGCACAGAGAGCCCGGGATGGGTGCGATCCGGGCGCGTTACGGCCGGCCCAAAATCACTCCCGAGCCGACGGTCGAAAGGGCCCAGGCCCCAGTAGTCCCGTCCGGATTCGCCCCCCGTTAGCGGGGCGCGCCTCTCGGAGGCCCCTGTCCATGCTGGACGGCGCGTCTCCCGCAGGCGATCGAGTGGGCGATCACGCCAAGCAGGGTGGTACCGCGAGATGCTGTATGCAGCTCTCGTCCCTACGGGGACGGGGGCTGTTTTTCGTATATGCAACAAACCCTATGCGCCGCGATAGGAGGAGCCAGATGCCGTTTACCGAAGTGCCCGCCAACGTAGATTTCGTCGCGCAAGAGAAGGATGTGCTGCGCTTTTGGGAGGAGACCAAGGCCTTTGAGGCTTTGCGCTGCCTGCGCAAGGGCGAGCCCCCCTGGTCCTTCATCGACGGCCCCATCACCGCCAACAACCCCATGGGCGTGCACCACGGCTGGGGGCGCACCTACAAGGACCTGTTCAACCGCTTCTGGACCATGCAGGGCCGCGAGCTGCGCTACCAGAACGGCTTTGATTGCCAGGGCCTGTGGGTCGAGGTCGAGGTGGAGAAGGAGCTCGGCTTTCAATCCAAGAAGGACATCGAGGACTATGGGCTGGATCGCTTTGTGCTCAAGTGCAAAGAGCGGGTGCTGCGCATGGCCGCCATGCAGACCCAGCAATCCATGCGCCTGGGCTTCTGGATGGATTGGAACGACCCCGCTCAACTGCGCTGGCTGGCCGACCGGCTGGCCGAGGATCCCTCGCAGATCATCACGGTCCAGGGTCCCCAGGGGCCCGTCACCGATACCGTCGAGCAGATCGTGGGGCGGCTGGGCCTGGCCGAGCTGGGCGGCAGCTACTTTACCTTTAGCAACGAGAACAACTACGTGATCTGGAACATGCTCCACAAGTGCTGGGAGCAGGGCTGGCTCTATCGGGGGGCCGACGTCATGCCCTGGTGCCCGCGTTGCGCCACGGGCATCAGCCAGCACGAGATCGTCACCGATGGCTATGCCGAGCTGACTCACCGCGCCGTGACGCTGCGCCTGCCCCTGCGCCAGCGCCCCGGCGAGTCGCTGTTGGTGTGGACCACCACCCCCTGGACCCTGACCAGCAATGTGGCCGCCGCCGTGGGCGCCAAGCTGGATTACCTGCGGGTGCGCCAGGGCGATGAGATCCTCTACCTCTCCAAGGGCACCACCCACATGCTCTCTGGCCCCTTTGAGGTGCTGGGCGAGCTCAAGGGCGCCGAGTTGGAAGGCTGGACCTACGACGGGCCGTTCGACCACCTGCCCGCCGCCCAGGAGCCCGGCGGCCACACCCAGCTCGACGAGCTGGTGGAGGGCGTGGCCCTGAGCGCCGCAGCAGCCCATCGCGTGGTCCTGTGGGACGAGGTGGGCGAGGAAGAGGGCACCGGCATCGTCCACATCGCGCCGGGCTGCGGCGCCGAGGACTTTCAGCTTGGCCGTTCGCTGGGCCTGCCCATCGTCGCGCCGCTGGATGAGGAGGGCGTCTTTGTCGAGGGCTTTGACTGGCTGGTGGGCATGCACGTCTCGGATGTGGCCCAGCCCATCTTTGAGGACCTGGAGCGCCGGGGTGTGCTCTACCGCGTGGATGACTATACCCACCGCTACCCCATCTGCTGGCGCTGCAAGACCGAGCTGGTCTTTCGCCTGGTGGACGAGTGGTTCATCAGCATGGACGAGCTGCGCCACCGCATGATGGACGTCACCCGGCAGATCCGCTGGATCCCGGCCTTTGGCCTGGAGCGCGAGCTGGATTGGCTGCGCAACATGCATGATTGGATGATCAGCAAAAAGCGCTACTGGGGCCTGGCGTTGCCCATCTGGGAATGCGAGGCATGCGGGCGCTATGAGGTCATCCGCGATGAGGTGATGCTGCGCGAACGGGCCGTCGCGGGCTGGGAGCAGTTCGAGGGCCACACGCCCCACCGCCCCTACATTGACGCCGTCAAGCTGCGCTGCCAGTGCGGCGGCCAGATGAGCCGCATCGAGGACGTGGGCAACCCCTGGCTGGATGCAGGCGTGGTGTCCTTCTCCACCCTGGGCTACCGCACCGACCGCGCCTACTGGGAAAAGTGGTACCCGGCCCACTGGATCAGCGAGTCCTTCCCCGGCCAGTTCCGCAACTGGTTCTACAGCATGCTGGCCATGGCCACCGTGCTGGAGGGCACGCCGCCCTTCCTGGAGAACTTTTCCTACGCCACCCTGCTGGCCGAGGACGGCTCGCCCATGCACAAGAGCTCGGGCAACATGATCGAGTTCAACGAGGCCGCCGACCGCATGGGCGTGGACGTGATGCGTTGGCTCTATTGCGCCCACCGGCCCGAGAACAACCTGCTCTTTGGCTACAACCGGGCCGACGAGACGCGCCGCCGGTTCCTGATCCCCCTCTGGAACGTATACAACTTTTTCGTGTCCTATGCCCGGCTGGACGGCTGGGAGCCCTCGCAGGAGGGCTTCGACCCCGATCATCCCGAGGGCGCCGCGCCCACCAGTGAGAGCCCGCTGGATCGCTGGATCATCGCCCGCGTCAACCAGGTGGCGGCCGAGTGCCAACAGGCCCTGCGCGATTCCGATGCCTACGACGCGACCTTGACCGTCGAGGCGCTGCTGGATGACCTGACCAACTGGTATGTCCGGCGCAGCCGCCGCCGCTTCTGGAAGAGCGAGCACGATGCCGACAAGCAGACGGCCTACGCCACCCTGTATTATGTACTGGTGCGCCTGATCCGGGTGTTGGCGCCCTTCACGCCCTTTGTCTGCGAGGTGATGTACCAGAACCTGGTGCGGGGCGTGCAGCCCCAAGCCCACCTGAGCGTGCACCACACCCGTTGGCCCCAGGCCGACGAGACGACGGTGGACGCCGACCTGCTGGAGCAGATGGCCCTGGCGCGCCGGGTCGCCAGCCTGGGGCTGAGCTCGCGCAACAGCGCGAACATCAAGATCCGCCAGCCCCTGGCCCAGGCGCTGGTCTACACCGGCGACGGCCCCCAGAGCCTCTCCGAGGAGCTGGCCGAGATCGTGCGCGACGAGTTGAACGTCAAGGCGCTGGCCTTTGTCGAGGATGAGGCGCGCCTGGTGAGCTACCGCCTGGCGGGCGAGGGACGCCTGCTGGGGCCCAAGTATGGCCCGCGCTATCCCCGGTTGCGCCAGGCCCTGGCCGCCCTGGATCCCGGCCCCGCCGTGCGCCGCCTGCGGGCCGGCCTGCCCCTGGAGCTGGAGCTGGATGGCGAGACGATCGAGCTGCTGCCTGAGGAGGTCATCGTGGATACAGAGCCCGCCGAGGGCCTCGCAGTGACCGTTGAGCGCGGGGTGACGGTGGCGGTGGACACGGTGCTCACCGACGACCTGGTGGCCGAGGGCCTGGTGCGCGATCTGGTGCGCTATGTCCAGACCTTGCGCAAGCAGGCCGACTATCAGCTCGACGACCGCATCACCGTGGGCCTGTTCGGGCTGTCGGAGCGGGCGCGGCAGGCCGCCGACCAGTTCGGCGAGTATCTGCGGCAGGAGACCCTGGCCCGCGAGGTCCTCTGGGCGCCCGACGACGCCCCGTGGGATGCCCGCGAGGCCGTCAAGCTGGATGGCGCCGCCGCCGTCGTGGCCGTCCGGCGCTAGGCGCCGCCCTCACCCCGCCCCTGTCGGGCGCGGGCTGCCCCTCCCTCGCAGTCGCGAGGGAGGGGCTTTTTCATTCTCACAGGTACAACGAGGGCGACCCAGCAGCGCTGCCACGCAAGCGGGCAGCAGCCATCGCCCCCCGACATTGACAGCCTATCCGCCCCGGGCCATAATCCTGCCATCAGACGCAAAGGGGGAACACGATGAAAGCCCTGGTTCACACCGCGCCCTATGTCATGGAATACACCGATTGGCCCACGCCGGAGCCCGGCCCCGACGACCTGCTGGTGCAGGTCAAGGCGTGCGCCATCTGCGGCTCGGACATCAAGGGCTATTCGGGATCCACGGGGCGCCGCCAACCGCCCATCATCATGGGCCACGAAGCCTCTGGCGTGGTCGCGGCCGTGGGCGAGAACGTCCAGGGCTTTGCCGAGGGCGACCGGGTCACCTTTGATTCCACCGTGTACTGCTTAAAGTGCGACTACTGCCTCAGCGGCCACTGGAACCTGTGCGATAACCGCGAGGTGCTGGGCGTCTCCGAGGGCACCTACCGGCGGCATGGCGCCATGGCCGAGTACGTCCTCGTGCCCTACCGGATCGCCGTGCACATGCCCGACGGCCTGAGCCACGCCCAGGCCGCCCTGGTGGAGACCACCTCTGTGGGCGTCCACGCGGCCAACCGCACCCCGCTGCAGCTCAACGATACCGTCGTCATCGTGGGGGCGGGCGGCGTGGGGCTGGTGGCCCTGCAGGCCATCCGGCTCAAGGGCGCGGGCAAGATCATCGTCACCGACCTATCGCCCTCTCGCCTGGAGATGGCGCGCGCCATGGGCGCCGACATCACCATCCGCGCCGATGCGCCGGACATGCTGGAGCAGCTCTTTGCCGCCACAGGCCCGCGCGGCGCCGATGCGACCCTCGAGGCCGTGGGCATCCAGACCACCATAGACACCGCCCTGGAGATCACGCGCAAGGGCGGCAGCCTGACCCTGATCGGCAACGTGGCGCCCCGGGTCGAGATGGGCTTGCAGAGCATCACCAGCCGCGAGATCACCCTCTATGGCGTGTGCGCCTGCAACGGCGAGATCGCCGCCTGTGTGGAGCTGATCGCCTCCGGGCGGATCAACGTGGACCCCTTTATCAGCGATTACGCCCGCATCGAGGATGGCCAGGCCGTATTCGACCGGCTGTACAAGGGCGTGGAGGGCAACATCCGCACCGTGTTCCTGTTCGACTGAGACCAAGCGCCCGTCTCGCCCTCACCCCCACGGCTGTTGCGCGTGTTCAGCGCCGCCGCGCCCTTCGCTCGCTCGCGGGGAAGAGAAACGGAACCCACTCGATGAGTGGGTTCCGTCGGTATCAGGGCCGGCAACGGCATCGCGGGGTGACGGCGCCAAAGGGGCTCCCGCGCCTAGGCGGCCAGATAGGCGCGCAGCAGGCGCGTCAGGCCCGCGGCGCGGAGCTCGAAGCGGCCCAGGGCAGCGGGCAGCAGCGCAAAGCCGATGCTCGCCAGGCCCAGCCGGGCGCCCGCCCAGGCCAGCTCGACCTCGCCCTGGACGCAGCCCCAGATCTCAAACGTCTCGCCCGTGCACGCGCCCTGGTAGGTGGCGCCCGCCGCCAGATCGAACTGCTCCAGGTGGAACTGGGGGCAGGCCACCAGACGCGCGCGACGCACCCCATCGCCCTCCGAGAGGGCGTCGGGCGACACCACGCCGGGGGCGTCGCCCTCCCAGGCGATCACTTCCAGCGCCTGCTGGACGTGCAGCGGGCGGGGCCGACCATCGTGACCCAGGCGGTCCCAATCGTACACGCGAAAGGTCGCGTCAGAGCTCTGCTGAATCTCGACCACCACGATACCGGCGGTGAGGGCATGCAGCGTGCCCGCCGGCACGTGCACGCAATCGCCGGCGCGCACCGGCAGCCGCGCCAGCGTATCGGGCACGCGCCCCTGGCGGATGGCGGCGCACAGACGCTCCCGATCCACCCCGGGGGCCAGGCCGTAGATCAGCCCGGCGCCCGGCCTGGCGGCCAGGACATACCAGCTCTCCACCTTGCCCGGATCGCCCAGGTCGTGGGCGCTGGCATAGGCGTCGTCCGGGTGCACCTGCACCGAGAGATCCTGCTCGGCATCCAGCAGCTTGACCAACAGAGGAAAGCGCCCCTGGAAGGCGCGCATGACGCCCCGCGTCCCCACCAGCGCCTCGCCCAACGCCGCCTGCACCTCCGGCAGTGTCCGGCCCTGCCAGGGTCCGTGCAGAACCCGGGTGGGCGCCTCTGGGTGGGCCGAGATCTCCCAGCTCTCGGCCACGATGCCGGGCGGCAAGCGGCGGCCAAAGAGCCGCTCCAGGTTGCGCCCGCCCCAGATATAGTCGCGCAGTTGTGGCTCGAATGTCAGCGGATAGATGCGCGCATCGTGCATGGGTCAGCGCTCCTCAGCGGCGGCAATCAGCTTGCGGAGATAGGCGATCTCGCCGGGCGCCACCGACTCGTAATCGTGCTTGTAGAGGTCCAGCGCCAGGCCGCCATCAAAGCCGATGGCCTGTAGCGCCTCCATGTACTGGCCCAGGTCCATGTCGCCCTCGCTGGGCAGCAGGTGATCATGCACGCCCGCGGCCATGTTCTCCACGTGGCCGTGCACCGCCTTGGCCCCAATGGCCCGGATGGAGGCGATGGGATCGGGGTCGCACAAGAACAGGTGGCCCAGGTCCAGGTTGGCGGCCATGCGCGGCGAGGGCAGGGCCTCGAAGAAGCGCAGCAGCTCCTCCGTCGAGCCCACGATGAACCCCGGCTCGAACTCCTGAGCCAGGGTCACCCCATGCTTCTCCGCCAGGTTGAGCAGCTCGGCGGTGCGGGCCAACATGCGCTCCCACTCGGCGGCGTCGCCCGTGCGCTTGGGCGTGCCGGAGTAGATGAACAGCTCGGCGCCAAAGGCGGGCGTCAGCTCGATGGCGCGGCAGGTGCGGGCCAACTCGCGATCATCATAGATATAGTCCTTGTGATACCCCACCGAGTGAGGCGCCAGCCCCAGGGCCGCGATGCGCTCGCGCACGGCGGCGATCTTGGCGTCGGTCAGGCCGTCGGGCGCCATCTCGGCCGTCTCCAGGCACACCTCGACGCCGTCGAAACCCAGGCGTTTGATCACCTCCAGCGCCTCCAGCGCCTCCAGCGCCGGGTAGCGCTCCAACGGCTGCGTGCGTCCCATGAGCTTGATCACGTTTCCTCCTTGCAGCAGGCAACATGGGCGCATTCTAGGCGCGGCAGCGGCCCCGCGCAAGCGCTCGTGCCGTGCAACGGGCGAGGCGCCATCCCCCGGTTGACGCCCTCGGCGCCGGCAGCCATAATCTGCCCGACGATACGTGGGTATTTGGCGGGAAAGGAGCGTGAGAGCATGGTCGGCAGGATGAGCCTGGATGGAACGTGGAAGTGCAAGGGCACCGACGGGCGGCGCGGCGAGATAGAGACCTACTGCGTGCCCGATGTGGACGAGCGGCCCTTCTTCGATGCCCAGGTGCCGGGCGAGGTGCATCTGGACCTGATGCGCCTGGGGCGCCTCCAGGACCCCCGGGTGGGCACCAACGCCCTGGCGGCCCGCTGGGTTGAGGAGCAGATCTGGATCTACCGCCGGACGTTCACCGCGCCGCCCGAGGCCCTGGCCGCCAAGCGGGTCTGGCTGGTGTTCGCCGAGCTGGATCTGATCGCGGGCATCGGCCTCAACGGCGAGCTCGTCGGCACCCACGAGAACGCCTTCACGCCCTGCCGCATTGACGTCACCGACCATCTGCAAGAGGGTGAGAACCAGCTCAGCGTCGCCATCGAGGCGGGCCTGTACGCGGCGGCAGAACGCACCGCGAGCGACTATGATCCGCGCCATCCCGATAGCCTGCTGCACAAGCGCATGTGGCTGCGCAAGCCCCAGTTCCAGTTCGGTTGGGACTGGAACCCGCGCCTGGTGAACGTGGGCATCTCGGGGCCTGTGGCCCTCGAGTGGGCCGACACGGCGCGGATCGACCAGGTCACCCTCTACCCCGAGCTGGCCGAGGACCACAGCCGGGCCACCCTGCACGTGCGCGTGCACGCCGAGAACGTGCAGGCTACGCCCCTGGAGGCCGCCATCGCCGTACAGGTCTCCGGGCCGGGCAGCGCGTCGGCCCAGGCCAGCGTCACGCTGCCGCCCGGCGCCTCCACCCAGAGCCTGGCCATCGAGATCCGCGAGCCCGCCCTCTGGTGGCCCGTACCCCATGGCGACCAGCCCCTCTACGATGTGGCCTGCCAGCTCCAGGTGGGCGGCGTGACGGTGGATAGCCGCCAGCGCCGCACCGGCATCCGCTCCATCGCCATCGATCGCTCGCCCCACCCCGAGGGCGGCGAGCACTTTATCCTGGTGGTCAACGGCCAGCCGATCTTTGCCAAGGGCGGCAACTGGGTGCCCGCCGACATGCTCATGGCTGCCGTGGACAAGGAGCGCTACCGCAGCCTGATAGATGAGGCGGTGCAGGCCAACTGCAACACCCTGCGCGTCTGGGGCGGCGGCCGCTATGTGGATCACGACCTGCTGGACCTGTGCGACGAGGCGGGCATCCTGGTTTGGCACGATTTCATCTTTGCCTGTTCCCAGTATCCCTCGGGCGACCCCGCGTTCCTGCGCAACGTGCGCGACGAGATCACCCACGTGACCCGCGAGCTCTCGCCCCACCCCAGCCTGGCGGTGTGGTGCGGCAACAACGAGATCGAGTGGGGCGCCTGGGATTGGATGTACGACACGGTGCGCGCCCACCCCGATTACGCCCTGTATCACATGGAGATCCCGCGGATCGTGCGCCGCGAGGACCCCTCGCGGCCCTATTGGCCCAGCTCGCCCTACTCGCCCGATAGCCTCTACCCCAACGATCCCACCGTGGGCGACCAGCACCCCTGGCATGTATCCTTGGGCGAGAGCCACGAGAATTTCCACGCTTACCGCGGCGACGTGAGCCGCTTCCCCAATGAGGGCGGCGCGCTGGGGGCCTCCTCCATCGCCACCCTGGAGCAGTTCCTGCCCGCCGACGAGCGTTACTACCTCTCGCCTTCGTGGGAGTATCACGACAACGAACTGGCCTCGGGGCCCAACCCGCAGGCCGCCGACGCTCCGGGGCGCAAGGCCATCCACGAGCAGTGGTTCCGCACCTGGTTCGGCCTGGACCCCGCCGCCCTCTCGCTGCGCGACTATGCCTACCTCAGCGGCGCGCTGCAGGCCGAGGCGCTGGTGGAGTACGCCAACAACTTCCGGCGGCGCATGTTCAGCACCTCTTCCGCCATCTTTTGGATGTACAACGACTCCTGGCCCGTCACCCACGGGTGGACCATCGTGGACTATTACCTGCGGCGCAAGCTGGCCTACCATCCGGTGCGGCGCGCCTTTGACGCGATCCAGATCATCCCTGCCCTGGATGGCGACGTGGTGGGCATCTATGGCGTGAACGACACCTTGGCGCCCTGGGACGGGGAGGCTGTCTTTGGCTGGGCGCGCTTCGATGGCGGCGCCGCCCGCCGCGAGTCGCGCCAGGTTGCCCTGGCGCCCAACGCCAGCACGCTGCTGGCCACCCTGCCCCTGGCCGAGTGGGAGGCCCTGGGCTACCGGCAGGCTGCGGCCTACGCCACCCTGTGGAAGGATGGGCGCTGCGTGCGCCAGAACCGGCTGCTCATGGCCCCGTACAAGGAGATCGCCTGGGCCCAGCCCGAGATCCACGTGACGCGCCAGGGCGACCGGGCCGTGTTCGAGAGCGACGTCTTTGTTTGGGCGGTCTGCCTTGACCCCGTGGGCGAGAGCGGCATCGCCGACGACATGTTCGACCTGTTGCCGGGCATCCCGTGGAGCATCAGCTGGCCAGAGGGGCGCGATCTGCCCGCCGTCGTGGAGACGGGCAACCGGCACTTCCGCTAGCGCCGGGACGCCCTCACGGTGCGCCGCCTCTCCCGCGCCTGCGGGAGAGGCGGCGCATTCGCGCTCTGCTACACGCGCCACCCGTGGCGCTGAGGGATCTCGCCCCTACTCGCCCAGGGCCGCCTTCCAATCGCCGGGGCGGTCGGGATAGACCCACTCGTTGGGCTGGCGCTGGGCCAGCAGACGATCGGCGTGGTGGCCACGCCCCGTGGCCCGCAGCCGCTCGCAGTAGGCCAACAGCCAGCCTCGGGCGTGGTAGGGCCCGCCCTCCTGCATCACCGTCCAGAGGGGATCGGCGGCTTCGGGAGAGCCGGCCAGCATCTCGGCCTGCCACTCCTCCAGGCGGGCCAGCCCGGCCTGCACGATCTCCGGGCGGGCCGCCGCCAGGTCGTGCAGCTCGTGGGGGTCCTCCGCCAGGTTGAACAGCATCACCGGCGGGAAATCCTTGAGCCCGGTGTGATAGGTGCGGATCAGGATCCACTCGCCCCAGCGCACGGCGCGCTGGCAGCTCCAGGTGCACTGGCTCACCACCAGGTAGTCGCGGCCCGCGGGGACGCCCTCCCTCAGGGTGGCGGCAAAGCTCTGGCCGTCCCACTCGGGCGGGGCGTCGGCGCCCAACATCTCGGCCATGGTGGGCGGCAGATCCAGGTTGTAGTGCAGCGCCTCGTCCACGCGGCCGCCTTCCAGCCCCGGCCAGCGCACGATCAACGGCACCCGCGACGTGATCTGGTCGGCGGTCTGGTGGTCGCCATAGACGTTCAGCTCGCCCTGATTCTCGCCGTGGTCGGCAGAGACGATGATCACCGTATCATCCAGCACGCCCTGCTCCGCCAGCGCCTCCAGGATCAGGCCGATGTGGTCGTCCATGTAGCGGATGCCGGTGTCATAGCCGTCAATCCACGTGCGATAGTCCTCCAGCGAGGCGATCTCGGCGGGCAGGCGGGGCCAACGCTCGGTGTTGTTGGGCCCAAAGCCCGCCGGATCCTGGGCGCAGTGGGGGCCATACCCGGCATAGTCTTGCTTGATCTTGTCCTCGGTGATCCAATCGGGGAGAGGCTCCCCCTCAAAGGGATTCCCGTACGCCAGGGGCGTGCGGAAGGGCGTGTGGGGATCCCACATGTTCACCTGCAGGAACCAGTTGTCCCTGCTCCCGTTGCGCTGGATCCAATCTATCGCCACCGGCGCGATCTCGTCGGCGCGCTCGAGGCCGCCCTTGCCCGTGTTGTGGGCCTCGTTGAACCCACGGTAGAACCACCAGGCCGAGTGCCTCTCGGGAAAGGGGCTGATGGAGACGGTATAGAGCCCTGCGGCGCGCATCACATCCATCCAGCTCGCTTGCCGGCGCGACTGGCGAAACCCTCGGGTGGCGCCCTCCAGACGCGGGTCGGCCGCGGTGCCGCCGTGGTTGACGACGCCCGTGTGGATGCCCAGGCGCCCCAGGAACAGGGCCGCCCGCGAGGGCAGGCAGGGGGCGTCTGAGGCATAGTAGTTGGTGCAGCGCAGCCCCTCCTCCGCCAGCCGGTCAATGTGGGGCGACGTGTCCCGGTGATAGCCGTAGCAGCCCAGATGATCGGGGCGCAGGGTGTCGCAATCCAGATAGAGAACGCGCATCGTATTCCTCCACGGCCAGAATGACAGCATAGGGGCCCACGATGGGCCCCCTGAAGCGACATTGTGAGAGATGCCTGGGAGCGCCTGCGCCGCGGCTCGCCGGCCCCGGGGCGCCTGTGCCCGCCGCGCCCTATCCGGCCTCGCCGCGCATCTGGACCAGGGCGATGATGCGCCTTCGGCTCAGAATGCCCTGCAACACACCATCTGCCATCACCGGCAGTTGGGCCATGTCGTTGCCCGCCATGTGCTGCAGGGCCTGGTCCAGCGGCATCTCGGGCGCCACCGGCTCGATCTCATCCCAGGGGCTGAGGGTATCCATCAGGCTGGTGCGCGCCCAGCTCGCCCGGGGCACCTGCCGCAGATGGCGCAGGCTCACCAGCCCCAACACCTGTTCTCCGTTCCCCACCAGGTAGCGAGACGAGTCGCCCATGAGCATCTCCACGGGCAGGCGATCCAGGGTGAGGTACGGGTCCAGCATGGCGGAATGGTCCTGCATGAGGTCGGCCACGGTGTAGCCTTGCAGCGCGCCCTGCACCCCGGCCCGCTGATAGGCGGCCCTCGCCGATTGATACAGGGAGAGGCCCACCAGGGTGACCAGAATACCGGCATTCAGATCCTCTCGCACGGCCAGCAGCACGCCCAGGCTCATGATCAGCATGCCCACCCATTGACCCGCGCGGGCGGCGCGCCGCGTCGCCCCGTTGGCGTCGCGATCCAACGCCCAGAGGGCGGCCCTCAGGATGCGCCCGCCGTCCAGAGGCAGGCCCGGCAACAGGTTAAAGAGCCCCAGCCCGATATTCGCGATCTGCAGAAAGCGGGCCGGGGCCGCCACGAAAGGCAAGACCGAGCGCGTGAGAGCGTACACCTGCCCAAAGAGCAGGCCGATCGCCAGGGTCGCCGCGGGGCCCGCCAGGGCCGAGGCCAGCTCCTCGCGCGCGCGGCGGGGCTCGGTAGTCACCTCGGCCAACCCGCCAAAGAGGAGCAGGGTGATCTGGCGCACCTGGGCGCCTCGGGCGCGGGCGACCAGGGCATGGCCCAGCTCGTGCAGCAGAACCGCCGCAAAGAAGACCAGCGTGGTCACGCCGCCCAACACCCAGTATGTCGCCCGTTCGGCGCTCATGGCGCCCGGCAAATAGGCATCGGCGAGGATCCAGGTCATGCCCGCAAACACCAGCAGCCAGGAGGGATCCACGTAGAGGGGGATGCCCGCCAGGCGCCCCAGCTTGAGCGGCTTGACTCGCATGCCAGAGTAGCTCCTTGCGCGAACCTACAGCATCTGTATTCTAGGCGACCTGTTCCCGGCTGCCAATCGCCCAGGCAAGGGATTTTTCCCAGTATCTTGACAAAAAAAGTGTCTTTTTGTACTATAGGGCTAGGTCATAAGGAGGCCCCTGATGCTACAAGAAAACGAACTGGCCCCAGATTTCACGCTGGAATCCGATCAAGGCGAACCCGTCACCCTATCCGACCTGCGCGGCAAGAAGGTCGTGCTCTACTTTTACCCCAAGGACAACACGCCTGGCTGCACCAAGGAAGCCTGCAGCTTTCGCGATGACCACGCCCTGATCGCCATGAAGGGCGCTGTGGTGGTGGGCATCAGCCCCGATTCGGTCGCGTCCCATGGCTCTTTTCGCGCCAAGTTTGCCCTGCCCTTTTACCTGTTGAGTGACCCCGACCACGTCGTGGCCGCCCAGTATGGGGCCTGGGCAACCAAGGTGCGTTGTGGCAAGACCACGGAGGGCATTGTGCGCTCGACCTTTGTGATCGACGAAGAGGGGCGCATCGTCAAGGTATTCGCCAGCGTCAAGCCCGAGGGCCACGCCCAGGAGGTGCTGGCCTACCTCTAGTCGGCGCGAGGGCCGCAATCAAGACGCGCGGGCGTCCCCATAGGGATGCCCGCGCGTTCGGTTTCTCGTTTCCGCCGGCCTGCCTACAAGCCGGCCAGCTCCGCTTCCTTTTGCTCGCGCGTCTGGGCGAACCGCGCCAGGAACACGCCCAACTCATAGAGCACCACCAGCGGCACCATCAGGAGCAGCATGTTGATCGGGTCGTGGCTGGGCGTAACGACGGCCGCGACCACGGCGCTGGCCATGATGGCCCACCGCCGCGCCTGGCCGAGCTGCCTGGGCGTCACCACGCCCAGCTTGGCCAGGAAAAAGATCACCAGTGGCATCTGGAACAGAATCCCCATCCAGAACATGACAAAGGTGACAAAGCTGACATAGCTTTCGATGGTCCAGCGGTTCTCGACGATATCGGCCAAAAAGCTCTGCATAAAGGTCACCATGCCCGGGAGCATGACCAGCGCGGCAAAGGCGACGCCTGAGGCAAAGCAGAGCGTGGCCCCGGGGATGAGGAAATTCAGGTACTTTTTCTCGTGGGGCAGCAGAGCGGGCAGCAGGAAACGAATGAACTGATAGACGATGACGGGCATGGCGATGGTAACGCCCAGAATGAGCATCACCTTGAAGTACACCATGATGTTCTCGGTCGGGCGGATCGCCTGGGGGGTGCCCCCCAAAGGCTGGATGATCAAGCGCAACACCGGCTCCGCAATCACCCAGCTAAGGGCCGTGCCGACGACCAGCGCCAACATGGCCTTGACGAGGCGGCTGCGCAGCTCCAATAGGTGCTCGACAAGGGTGAGTTCCTGATCCACGTGCATCACACTTCCTCCCCGGCATCCTTGGCGGGATCCCCGCCCTCCTCCTTGGCGGGGGCCTCTTGGGCAAACGGATCTTCCATCAGCACCGGGCCGCCCAGTTCCAGAGCCTCAGCCTCCGCTTCGGCGCCCATCATCACCCCCACCGAGATCTCGATCGGCTCTGCGTTGGGGCTGAGGTCGCGCACGATCTCGGGCTCAGGGGCTGGCGCTTGCGGCGGGGGCTGGGGCGCNNGGGGCGCTGCGGCGGCCGCTACGGCGGCCGTAGCCGCTGACGTGGGCATGCCAGCGGCGCTCTCTGCCGCGCGGGCAGCGGGGGCCGCTGCCGACGGACCCGCCAGCCCAGCGGCCGGACCTGAGGTGGGCGCCTGGGTGGGCATGTTGAAGGCGGGGCGGGCCGGCGCATCCTGGCGCCACCCACGGTGCTGGGTGCCCGCCGCCGGCGTCTCCAAGGGCGCCGCCAGCGTATCGCGCACGTCCTTGAGCCCCTCGATATCGCGCTTGACCTCGGTCACCTCGTTCCTGAGATCGCCCAGTTCGAGATCAAAGGCTTCGCGGAATTCGCGGGTGACATCGCTGGTCTGTGCGCGGAACTTGGACACCCAGCGGCCCAGTTGGCCGGCGAACTCGATCATCTTCTCTGGGCCGAGAAAGATGGCGGCCAACACCAGAATCACAAGTAGCTCGGACACACCTATCCCAAACATAGACCGAAAAGGCCTCCTTCCGGACAAGACAGCGCGCGCAGGCCGCTCGTGGATCTGCTATGTCTCACCAGCGTCCGCCGCGGGCTTGAGGGCGATGCCGTAGGCTGCTATCAGGTCTTTTCGCTGGGACAGCAAGGTCCCCAGCACGCCGTTGACAAAACGGCCCGAGCTCTCGCTGCCAAAGAGCTTGGCCAGCTCGACAGCTTCGTTGATGGCGACTTTGGGAGGGGTGTCGCTGCCATAAAGCAACTCCAAGGCAGCCAGGCGAAGGATATTGCGGTCTACGGGCGCCATCTGTTCCAAGGGCCACTCGGGCGCCATGCGCTGAATGATGGCATCCAAGGTATCGCGGTGTTGCAGGGCTGCCTCTACCATATGGCGGGCGAAAGCCGCCCCCTGCTCCGGTATCGGCTGCGCCAGGAGCCTCTCGCGCAACACCAGGGTCACATCATGGGCGGTGAGGTCCACTTCAAAGAGGGCCTGCAACGCCACCATGCGGGCCAGTCGCCTAGGTTTCACGCTTGCTCCACACTATGGGGCGTCAATCATCCGTTGCGGGACTGACGTCCGCAATATGGACATTGACGGCCAATACCGGCATGCCGACCATATCCTTGATGGCACGGGATACCTGGGCCTGGATCTCCCGCCCCAGCTCGTACAGATTGACATCCCGTTTGGCCACGATACCCAGGTCTACGACGACGGCGTCATCCACGATGTCAATGCTGACCCCGCCGCCCCCTCCTTTACCGCGGAACAGGCGATCCACATCGCTGGAGAGGTCGTGATGCAGTTGCGCCACCCCAGGCACCGACAGGATCGTCAAGCGGGCGATCGTCGCCAAAACCTGAGGAGATATGCGCACCGAGCCCTGCTTCTCTTCCACCTCATCCTCCGTCCTGCTGTGAGCGCGGTCTGTGCAACCTGCAATGAGCCACAAACGGGCCGCGAGGTCGCTGCCCTCGATCGGCCCGTTCACGCGCCATAACTCTCGCTCTAGCTCTGGACGTCGAGCACGGCCTTGCCCCGGTAGTACCCGCAAGCCGAGCACACTGTGTGAGGCAGGCGCATGGCATGGCAAGACGGGCACTCGACCAGGTTGATCTTGGTCAGGTGGTCATGGGCACGGCGGCGCCGTGTGCGCCCGTGGGATTGCTTTCTCTTTGGCAGTGGCGTCATGGTATCTTCCTTCTCTACTCTTGGTCTTCAGATGCCCCCAGCAACTGGGCCAGAATGGCCAACCGGGGGTCTAGTTGCTCCGTCTCACACGTGCACGCTTCGATGTTGCGGTTGGCGCCGCAGACCGGGCAGAGCCCCTTGCAGTCAGGCCGGCAGTAGGTCGGCTCCAGGGTCTGGGCGATGGCATACTGCCTCAGCACCTCGGTCAGATCCAGGATATGCCGCTCGTCGATGAGCAGTTCCGGCTCGTCGTCGTGCTCCGGGGGCATCTGCCGCCCGGTAACAACGTCAATGGTCGGATAGAACTCCTCTTCGATGGCGATGGTCAGCGCGGCCTCGGTCGGCTCCAGGCACCGCCGACAGGTCTGCACCAGCGATAGCGTCGCTTCCCCCATCGCCAGCACCCCTTCGGGGGTCACCACGAGATGCACATACCCCTGCACAGGCACTGGGTGGGGGTTGTTCTCGTCGATATCGCGCAACTCGCCCGACAGCTCCCGCTGCCGAGAAGCGCCGGTACCTTCCTTGAGGAGCTGGGCAACGTTAAAAGCTAGCATGTCGCTCTCGATACACTGACATCAACGCAGATTATAGCGGCCCGTTCCCGCCATGTCAAAACGCCTCGCCCTGGAAAAGACGCCCGCCCTCGGCGGGCGCCGTTCGCCTGCAGGGCGGGCGTGGCGTACAATGGGGCCGGACAATGTCGTCACCGCTGTGAACGAGGAGGTACTGTATGCCCAGACGACTGATCTGCGTTGGGCCCAGGCAACTGGCATGGCAAAGCTATGACGAGCCCCCCCTGGAGGGCGCCCAGGTGCGCATCCGGGTGGAGTACGCCGCCGCCAAGCACGGCACCGAGATGGCCCTTTTCACCGGCTATGGCCTGGCGCGGGGCACTTACGACCCCGCCAGCCTTCTCTTTCGTCAGGAAGCTCCGGCGAATCCATTCCCGTATCGCGTAGGCAACATGCTGGTGGGGCGCGTCATCGAGCGCGGCCCCGAGGCCCTGCGCCTGGAGGAGGGCGCCCGCGTCTGCCTGTATGGCGGCTTTGCCGAGACCGCCGTGGTCCCCGAATCGCGCTGTTGGCCCATGCCCCAGGGCATGCCCTGGCAGAGCGCCGTCTGCCTGGATCCCGCCGATTTCGCCCTGGGCGCCGTGCGCGATGGCCAAGTGCGCATCGGCGATGCGGTGGCCGTCTTTGGCATGGGCGCCATCGGCCTCATGGTGCTCCAGGTGCTGCGGCTGGCAGGCGCCCACCCCATCATCGCTATCGAGCCCCTCGCCTCGCGCCGCACCATGGCCGAGATGGGCGGCGCCGACCTGACCCTGGACCCCACGGCGTGCGACGCCGGGGCCGAGATCCGGGCCGCCACCGCCGGGCGCGGCGCCGACGTGTGCATCGAGTACAGCGGCTCCCGAGCGGCCCTGCAGAGCGCCCTGCGCGGCGTGGCCTACGGCGGCACGGTGGTCATGGGCGCCTATCCCGCCCCCTACGACGCCGGGCTGGACCTGGGCGCCGAGGCCCACCACAACATCCCCAAGATCGTCTTCTCGCGGGCCTGCAGCCAGCCTGATCGGGACCATCCCCGTTGGGATAACAACCGCATCTATGCCCACTGCTGGGACCTGCTCAGGGCGGGCAGGCTCTCGGGCGAGAGCATCGTCCAGCCCATCGTTCGCTTTCAGGACCTGCTGAGCGAGTACCCCAAGATCGCGACCCAGCCTGGGGACTATATCAAGCTAGGGGTGCGGCTGGCCTAGGGCGTAGGGCCCGGACGGAGCAGACATGCTGCGCAAGCCCGCCTCCGCACCGCTGCTGGGCGATCTCCGGGTCGACCCTATGGCGCGTTGCCAACGGCGAATCACCGACCGCAGGGGCGAAGACGAGCTTCGCCCCTGTGGGGCACGCACTCGGCCGGTGAGCCAGACGCATATGACACGAATCCTGGAAGCGCCTACGCACCGCTACCGGCGCGCTTGGAGCCAGGGCGGGTTCGGGCTACACTGAGGGCTATCTCAGCCCAAGGAGCCAGCCGGTGATCGCCAAACGAGCCGCACAGATCGCGCCCTTTCTCGCCATGGAAGTCATGGAGCGCGCCCAGGTGCTGGAGCGCCAGGGCGCCGATATCGTCCACCTGGAGGTGGGCGAGCC
>DCTX01000010.1:0-9157 GCA_002329325.1 Anaerolineales bacterium UBA1429 | reverse complement strand
GACCCACTACACCCACAGCCTGGGTGAGCTGGCCCTGCGAGAGGCCATCTGTGCGTA
The DNA here is from genome assembly GCA_002329325.1 of Anaerolineales bacterium UBA1429. GTDB lineage: Bacteria > Chloroflexota > Anaerolineae > UBA1429 > UBA1429 > UBA1429. The sequence goes on along the minus strand of DCTX01000010.1, from coordinate 9,100 downwards.
CTATGCCGAGACCTATGGGGTGAGCATCTCCCCCGAGCAGATCCTGGTCAGCTCGGGCACCTCGCCGGTGATGATGCTGCTCTTTGCCGTCCTGCTGGAGGAGGGCGACGAGGTGATCCTCTCGGATCCGCGCTACGCCTGTTACCCCAACATGGTGCGCTTTGCCGGCGGCGTGCCGGTGGACGTCCCCGTCTACGAGCAGGACGCCTTTCAGTTCGACCCCGAGGCCGTGCGCGCCCATCTCACGGCGCGCACCCGCGCCATCATGATCAACTCCCCCTCCAACCCCACCGGGACCCTGCTCTCGGCCGAGCGCATGGCGGCCCTGGCGGAGCTGGGGACGCCCATCATCTCTGACGAGATCTATCATGGGCTGGTCTACGAGGGCCGCGAGCGCTCGATCCTCGAGTTCACGCCGGACGCCTTTGTGCTGAACGGCTTCTCCAAGCAGTATGCCATGACGGGGCTGCGGCTGGGCTACCTGATCGCGCCACCGGCCTACATGCGCCCCATTCAAAAGCTGCAACAGAACTTTTTCATCAGCGCCAACTCGGCGGCCCAGCAGGGCGGCATCGCCGCCCTCCAGTGCGCCGCGGACGATGTGGCCCGGATGAAGCGCACCTATGACGAGCGTCGCCGCTACATGCTGGACCGGCTGCGCGCCCTGGGCCTGGGCGTGGCCGTCGAGCCGACGGGCGCCTTTTACGTCTTTGCCAACGCCCGCCACCTGGGGCAGGATTCCCTCTCCCTGGCCTTTGACATCCTCGAGAAGGCCCACCTGGGCGTGACCCCCGGCATCGACTTTGGCCCCAACGGCGAGGGGTTCCTGCGCTTCTCCTATGCCGCCGCCCTGGATCGGATCGCCGAGGGCATGGACCGGCTGGAGGCCTATCTGGCGAGCAGGTAGGCCGGGGGGCCGATCCAGGCCCGCATGGGGCCTTGGCATTCGGGCGGCAGGCAGGTCTTGCTACCAGGAGGCCCGCCACGATGCCAGGACCGCGCCTCCTGTTGCCGTTGCATCCCCTGGCCATTCCGGCTAAGCTAGGGCCATCGTCTGCTCGCCATCGGCCCGTCACCAGGAGGAAGCCACCATGCCCGTCAAGCTATGCGCCGTGATGCACCTCTTTCATGATCCCGCTCGCCAAACGCTGGACGAGTTCTGCCGCACCCTGGCAGAGATCGGCTATGCCGCCCTGGAGATCATGGCCCCCGACGAGAGTCTGCCCGAGATCGTGACGACGGCCCGCCGCCACGGGCTGGCGCTGGCCAGCATGGTGGGCCACGCCAGCCTCAGGGATGGCTTCAACAAGTACGAGAACCACGACCGCATCATCGCCGAGCTGCGCCAGAACATTGACCTGGCAGCCCAGTACGGCGTGGGCGGCCTGATCTGCTTCAGCGGCAACCGCAACCCCGGCCAGAGCGACCTGGAGGGCATGGTGGTGTGCGCCCACGGCCTGCGCCGCATCGCGCCCTATGCCGAGGAAAAGGGCGTCAACCTGAACATCGAGCTGCTCAACTCCAAGATCAACCATCCCGGCTACCAGTGCGATAGCGCCGAGTGGGGTGTGGCCCTGTGCGAGATGGTGAACAGCCCTCGCGTCAAGCTGCTGTACGACATCTATCACATGCAGATCATGCACGGCGACCTGATCCGCTCCCTCCGCGCGAGCCTGCCCTGGATCGGGCACATGCATACCGCGGGGAACCCGGGCCGCCAGGACCTGGACGACGACCAGGAGCTGAACTACAGGGGGATCTGCCGCGCCGTCGCCGCCGCCGGGTACGAGCTATACGTGGGCCACGAGTTCCGCCCCAAGGGCGATCCCATCGAGGCGCTGCGCCGGGCGTACGAGGTGTGCGCGGGGTAAGGGGAGAGCAAGAGTGGCGACGCTGCCAGATCAACACAAAACGGACTGCCGCTGTGTGCGGCAGTCCGCCGAGCAGAAAACGCCCTCAGGCGACAGATCAGTCCGGCTCAAGCGAATCAGCGATCTCTGGCTCCGAATCGAACCCCCCAGCCTGGCTCTGCCGAGGAGAACCGGCAACTAGGACATTCCTGACTATCTTGATGAAAGCAGCCCCGTCGTGATTCTCGATCAGCTTAACTGCTGCTGTTGCAGAGAAAGTCAACATGCACGCGTGATGGACTGACAAGACGGCTTCTTGCAGATCTTGATCATCCTCAAGTTGACTCACCTTCAGTCCGATCTCTCGGCACCTAGTCGAAGAAAGATGGCGTGCGTGCGATTTGGTAAGGGCGTGATCCCCCAGCTCCCTAAGTATCCTACTCACCTTCTCATCTCGGTCGTCATCATTCGCGAACATACCTGTTTTCAGCCACTCCCTGGTCATCTCATCGGACCAAGCAATGGCCTTCTGGCACTCGCCTAGAAAGGCCGGAGAGTACTTCGCCACGATCTGTTGCCAGATAGGAATCGTTGCAGGATCCTCTCTAGCAGACTTTATGGCCTGCTCAAACTCCTCCATTACGCCATGAGCCGGGATGCCGGAAAACTGAGGATCAATGGGACCTAGACTGGACTGCTTGCCCATTACGATCTCCCCACATGCGCACGCAACCATAGTCCCTCCTGACATAGCCAGCTGGGGCACAAAAGCTCGTATGTCAGTGCCAAACATTGCCCTGAGATAGTCCACCAGGGATTCGGTCGCGGCCGCGTCTCCACCAGGGGTGTGGAGAATGAGATCAAGCCCACGAGAGCGATCCATACGGTGGACCACAGTCATGAAGCCGTTCTTGTCTTCATCATTGATCTCAGTTCCCTGCACTCGCGGCTTCTGTAACCAGCCCGAGTAGTAGAGGATGACGTTACGACCGGTCATTTCGTGCAAGCGCCTCAGGTATCTACGCCTGCATATGTCGTGAGTGCTGCCTGCCGCAGTGATTTCATCTAGGATCTGATTCCAGTTCGGCATCACGCGTTCTCACTTCTGTGTTGCGCACAGTATCTGTCAAGCCACCAGGCCATCTTGGAAGATCCATCGCACTGATCGCCACCTCTCTTCGCCTCTGTGCCGCCTGGCGCACTTCCTCACCTGTCAGCCCCAACAACGCGAGGCCAGCCTCTATGTTGAGTTCATCCGTGCCCATGCTTCTTTCCCTTTCAGCCCCTGTACCAACCAGTTGGTCGCTGTCCCCATCTTGGCGCACACAGCCAGTATCCTCCCTGCGAGTCTACTCCCAATATAGTGCGACATACCTGCAGATGTCAAGCAATCTACGCTCCTTGTCGTCACCGCAACTCGAGTCTCAAGACCTGGGCCGGCACCGGTGCTCTTTCCCCTCCCCCTTCCTCACCCTTCCCCCAACAGGCGCAACTACCCGTTTTCCGCTATACTACCCGGCGCCCGGCGGCCACTCGCGGGCCTGTGCGGCAGATCGACCTTCCCGTCCACAAGGAGACATCGCGCCACCATGTCCCTCACCATCCTGGCCCTGGCAGGGAGCCTGCCGATCGTCGCCATCTTGCTGCTCATGGGCGGGCTGCGCTGGCCCGCCGCCCGCGCCATGCCCGTGGGCTGGCTCATCGCCTCCGCCCTGGGCCTGGCCCTCTGGCGCATGGCGCCCGGCTGGTGGGCTGCGGCCGCCCTCTATGGCGCCCTCCAGGCCGTGGACATCGTCCTGATCGTCTTTGGCGCCATCCTGCTGATGAACCACCTGCAGGCCAGCGGCGCCATCGCCGCCATCCGCGCCCACTTTGGCCGCGTCGTGCAGGATGCCCGCATCCAGCTTCTGCTCATCGGCCTGGGGTTCATGACCCTGATCGAGGGCGTGGCGGGCTTTGGCACGCCGGGCGCCCTGGGCGCGCCGCTGCTCACCGGCCTGGGGTTCTCGCCCGTGGCCGCGGCCACCTTCGGCTTGCTGTTCAACGCCCCCAACCCGCCCCTGGGGGCCGCCGGCGTGCCCGTCAACGGCGGCATCGGCTCGGTCATCGACGAGGGCGTGTTGGGCGGCGCCCTGGAGCGAGGCGCCTTCTTGCGGCAGGTTTCCGGCTGGACGGGGGTGTTCACCGGCACCACGCTGGCCCTGCTGGGCCTGCTGGGGGTCTTCATGCTCCTTTACTGGTTCGGCCACGAGAACGAGCGCACCCTGGCAGGCGCCTGGCGCGGCGCGCGGCCCGCCGCGCCCTTTGCCCTGGCGTTGGGCGCGCTGGCGGGCGTCACCCAGTTCCTGATGGGCTGGTTCGTGGGGCCCGAGCTCCCCAGCGCCGTGGCCGGCCTGGTGGCCCTCGGCGCGGGCCTCGGGCTGGTGCGCCGCGGCTGGCTGGTGCCCCGCCAGACCTGGCGCCTGCCCTCTGCCGACGAGGCCGGGACCTCGCCCCAGGCGGCGCCCGGCGGCGACGGCGCGTCCATGCCCCTCTGGCTGGCCTGGACGCCCTACCTCCTGGTGGTGCTGATCCTCTTTGTGACGCGCATGCCGGGCCTGGGCGTGCGAGAGGCGCTCAAGGGCGTCGCGCTGCACTGGCAGGGTATGCTGGGGCAAGAGATCGCCTACACTCTGCGGCCGCTGTATATCCCCGGCGTGCTGCCCTTTGTGCCGGTGGCCATCCTGACCGCGATCCTGCACCGCATGGCGCCCGGCGTCGCCCTGGACGCCTGGCGGCGCACCGTCCGCCAGACCGCCCGCATCGCCTTCACCCTGTTAGTGGCCGTGTCCATGGCGCAGATCATGATCCGCTCGGCCACAAACCTCAACGCCCTGCCCGGCATGATGCAGGCCCTCTCCCTCGCCCTGGCCCAGGCCACGGGCCCGGCCCACCCCTTTGTGACCCCCTGGCTGGGCGCCCTGGGCTCCTTCATGACGGGCAGCAGCACATCGTCCAACATCCTCTTGAGCGTGGTGCAGCACGACGCCGCCGCCAGCCTGGGCCTGCCCCGCACCCTGATCGTGGCGCTGCAGAACGCGGGGAGCGGCCTGGGCAACATGATCTCGGTGCTGAACATCGCCGCGGTCTGCGGCGTGCTCGGCTTGCGCCGCGCCGAGGGCGATCTGCTGCGTCGGCTGCTGCTCCCCATGGTGCTCCTGGCGACCCTCATGGGGCTGGGCGGCCTGCTGCTGGCTCCCCTGCTGGGCGGCATCTACTGACCCTCACTCGCCTGACAAACCGGTGCCTTTCCGCTAGGATAGTGGCATCAGCAATCGTGGGAGCGCGAGCGAGAGGAGTATACGATGGAGCTACACACCGTCGGCTTGTTGAGCCCTGGCGACATGGGGCATGCCGTGGGCGCCACGCTGGTGAAGCACGGCCTGCGGGTGATCACCTGCCTGGAGGGGCGCAGCGCCCGCACCCGCGCCCTGGCCGCCGAGGCCGGGATCGAGGACGTGGCCAGCTATCGGGAGCTGGTGAACCAGGCGCAGCTCATCCTCTCCATCGTCGTGCCCGCCCAGGCCGTGGCCGTGGCGGAGGAGGTGGCGGCGGCGCTGGCGCCGGGCGATGAGCTCACCTATGCGGACTGCAACGCCATCGCCCCGCAGACGGTCCGCCAGATCGAGGCGATCATCACCACCGCCGGAGGTCGCTTTGCCGATGCCAGCATCATCGGCTCTCCGCCCCGCGAGGGAGCGCGCACCCGCCTGTACACCTCTGGCGACCATACCGAGGCGATGATGGCCCTCAACGCCTGGGGCCTGGACGTGATGGCGCTGGAGGGCGGCGCGGGGCAGGCCTCGGGCCTCAAGATGTGCTATGCGGCGCTGACCAAGGGGCTCACCGCCCTGTGCACCGAGCTGCTCACCGCCGCCGAGGCCCTGGGCATCTCGGAGCCCCTGGCCCGCGAGCTGGAGGCAAGCCAGGGCCCGATGCTGGCGCGGATGCGCCGGGGCGTGCCCGCCATGCTGCCCAAGGCCCGGCGCTGGGTGGGCGAGATGGAGGAGATCGCCGCCACCTTTGGCGCCCTGGGCCTCACCCCCGACATGCTGCGCGGGGCGGCCGAGATGTACCGGCTGGTGGCGCGCTGCGAGGTGAGTCACCGCACGCCCGAGGACCCGCGGCCCCTGCCCAGCCTGGAGGAGACCATCGCCGCCCTGGCCGCGGCGCTGGAGTAGCCCCCTCACCGGCCGGGAGCCGGGAGGCTAGGCGGCTATGCCGCCCGATGGGAGAAGCCGCATGCAGAGACGCAGAGACGCCAAGGATGTCACGGTGCTCTCTGCGGCGTGGCATGCTGTATGGCGCGGCGGGAGAAGGCTCACCCAGAGACGCAGAAACGCCAAGGGATGCAGAGGCAACTGTCGGCAAGAGGCGAGGCGCGACCCAGGAAGCGAGGTTTGCTGTGACCCCAGCGTGGATCATCCGTCCCGAACAGCCCGGCGATTACGCCCAGATCCGCGAGATGACCATACCGGCCTTCAAGGCCGCCTACGGCACCGGCGAGCCCGAAGCTGACCTGATCGAGAGGCTGCGCCAGCAGCCGGACTATGACCCCACACTGAGCCTGGTCGCCGTGCGCGAGGGCTTGGTGGTGGGGCACATCCTGCTCAGCCCCGTGATAGTCCAGGGGCAGGCCGCTTCCTGGCCGGCCCTCTGCCTGGCGCCCCTCGGCGTCCGCATCGGGCACCAGCGCCAGGGGATCGGCAGCGCCCTGATGCGGGCCGGGCTGGCGCGGGCACGGGAGCAGGGCCACTGCCGCATCGTGCTCTCGGGGAGCCCGGACTATTACGGGCGCTTTGGCTTCCAGGACGCCCACGCCTGCGGCATGCACGACGAGCTGGGCACCCCGCCGCCCCACTTTCTGGCCTTGGCGCTGACCGAGGGCGCCCTGGAAGGCGTGGCGGGCATGGTCCGCTACCCTGCGCCCTTTGACGCGCTGCGCCACACCGGCGAGTAGGCGCCAGCGGGCTCAGGCAGCCTGGGCACGCCGGCGGCGCCGTCTGCGCCGCACCAGGATCACCGCCACCACCGCGACGGGCACAAGCAGCGACGCATAGACCAGGGCGATCAGCGGAAAGGCCCGGACTGGGTTGATGCGCCCGGAGGTTTGGGCATAGTAGGCCGGGATCTGGGGCAGACCATCCGACCCCGCCGGCTGCATGGCGACGTACTCGGCGACGGCCTGCCAGACCTTGAGCTCTCTGCCATCGGGCCAACGCACGATCAGGCTATCGAGGTCGTCCTGGCTCACCGCGTTGCCATCGGCATCCTTGGGCACGATGTTGAGATAGGGCAGCATTTCGCCCACCATCGGCAGGAAGGATACGATGTAGCTGTCGGTCACCAGGTGGTAGAGGGTCTCGTCGCCCCGGACGAGGGGCGCGTAGCCGGGCGCCTCCCCCACCGGCTGAGGGCCATCCCCCGTATAGAGCTCGGCCCGCGTCACTGACCGGCCCGTGGGCAGCGGCTGATCCAGGAAGGGGATGGTCAGCAGCAGGGTGTTGGTCGGGTCATAGTTGAAGCGAAGGCCCGAATACTGCAGGAAGAAATCGTCGCCGCGGAACTGTTGCAGGAGCACGGCCACCTCCAGCACGCGGCGCAGCTCCTCGCCCGTGAGGTACACCGAGACCAGCGGATAGCCCCCGTAACCATCGGGGCCATAGCCCAGGCCGATGGTGCCCGCAAGGTCATAGAAAGAGATCAGATCCTGGCTGTAGGGCATGGTGCCGCGCAGGATGTTGCCGCGGATGGAGCCGTTGGCCTGCACGGCCACATCCACCCGCTCGCCCGTCAACTCCTGGGCGACGATGCGCATCGCATCGCTGATCAGGTCACCCGCGGGCGATTCCTGCAGTGGCGGGCGGTAGGGGAGATCGAACTCGGAGCGGGCCAGCGGCGCCATCACGTCATTGCGCTCGCCGCCGGTCATCTCGCCCAGCAGTCCGTTCAACTGGACCTGATACTCTGCCACCATGAGGGCGATGGCAGGATCGGGCGCAATAGCCGCGTCAATGGGCACCAGGTACGTGTGATCCAGCTCGGGATTGCGCACCCGCAGCTCTCCCATGCTCGTGTACGCCAGCTCCAGGCGGCCCAGGTAGCGGCTGCTGTAGCCGGCCTGCACGATGATCGTGCCCGCCTCGACAACCGGCTCGTGCAGGGCCGTGTGGCAGTGCCCCCCCACGATCACGTGGATCCCCGGCACGCTGCGGGCCAGCTCGCGGTCCTCCGCCAGCCCCGCATGGGTCAGGGCGATGATGATGTCGGCGCGCTGCCGGCGCAGCTCGGCCACCATCTGCCTGGCCGTCTCCTGTTGATCCAGGAAGGTGAACTCGCCCGTATCCGCCGTCAGCGACGCGGCCTCGGCCCCCAGCAGTCCAAACACGCCCACCCGCAGGCCGTTCTCCAGCTCAAAGAGGGCGGTGTCGTGGAACAGGTCCTGATCGGCCGCCGGATGCCCAGCCGAGGCGCGGGTGTTGGAGGCCAGGACGGCCGTCTCGGCATGGGCGGAGGGGTAGCCCGCCGCCAGCAGGTTGCGCGCCAACACATTGGGCCCATAGTCGTACTCGTGGTTGCCGATGGTCACGGCGTCATAGCCCATGGCGTGCAGGAGGCTCATCTCGGCGGCGGCGCCGGCGNNCGGCGGGCGCCAGCCAGCCAAAGGGCGTCTCACCCATGAAATCGCCCGCGCTCAAAAGCAGCACTGGCTCGCCCTCGGCGGCCTTTTCGGCGCGGACCTGGGCGATGGCGCCGGCCAGCCGGGCAAAGCCCCCCACTGTGGGATCATCCGGGTTGGAGGCCTCGTGATCGATGGCAGGTGAGTGGGGGATCAGCGAGGCGTGCTCGTCGTTGGTGTGCAGGATCGTGAGGCGGAGTTCGTCAATGGGGGCCTCGGCTTGGGCGGAGAGGCCGGGCCACGCCATGGCGCCCAGCAACAGCAGGAGCCCTCCCAGCAGCCAGGCGCGCAACGCCACACCAACGAATGAGGGCCTGGCCAACGAACGCTGCCTCGTGGGTGCCATCGGGTCACGCTCCTGTTCTCATCCCCGGATAGCGGTCTGCGCGCGCGCGGCTCGCCGGCTCTCCGGGGAGGTAGGCTTGGCGAGGTTGAACGCGGCGCTACAGCGAGACCCGCCCACCACGATTGGGGGCAGGCGGGTCCGGTTCTTCATCACGAGTCACGGTTGAGCGGGCGACGCGATTTGAAC
>DCTX01000001.1 GCA_002329325.1 Anaerolineales bacterium UBA1429 | reverse complement strand
TGCTGCATGTGGTCAAAGCGGCGCTGCCAATCTATGGCGCCATGCACCTGGTCGCCCAGCAGCTCTGCCTCCAGCACGTGGACGATCTCCTCGTCCGATTCGAGCACGTCCACCACGGCGATACCGTTCAGATGGCCCGTATCGTGGGGCTGGCCGCCCGAGGTAGGGTAAAAGCAGGTGGCGTCCAGCACGACGGCGGGGCGCCCGTCCAGCGCCAGGCGGCGCACCACCCGCGCATCAAAGCCCTGCCGGTACGGGTCCTGCCAGAATAGGCGTTCGGTCACGGTGAACGACAACTCCTCGGGTTGCGGTATCGAGCCTGCAAAGCTGAACGATTATAGCATACCCCCCTTGAGGCTGCATATTCATTTTCGCTGTAGCGGGCGCCGTCAGGGGCGCGGGAAGGGCCTTTCTCTCCATCGCCCTTACCCCGGCGTCGCTCGCTGGATGCGCGTGGCGCCCGTGAGGTTCAGGGCGGCGGCTTGCGGGCAGGGCCGCGCCCGCGGGCCTGCTGTTGACAGCGCCCCGCCGCGCCCCTAGAATCGAGGCGCGGCAAGGAGGTGTGCGATGAAGATCGTAACAGCACAAGAGATGCGGCAGATCGAGCAAGCAGCCGATGCTGCCGGTCTGAGCTATGGGCAGATGATGGAGAACGCCGGGCACGCCGTGGCGCAGGCCATCCGCGCCCGCATCGGCGATCGCCAGGCGCGGGTCTTGGTGCTGGTGGGCCCCGGCAACAACGGCGGCGACGGCCTGGTGGCCGCCCGCTATCTGCATACCTGGGGCCACACCGTGCGCCTGGCCCTGTGGAGGCGCGCGCCGGAGGGCGATCCCCTGTTGGATGCCGTCCGCGAACTGGGCCTTGCCATCGAAACGCTGGACGAGATGGAGCCGGAGGCCCTGCGCCGGGCCGTGGGCGAGTGCGATGTGCTGGTGGATGCCCTGCTGGGCACCGGCGTCACCGGCGTGCTGCGCGGCGGTGTGGAGGGCCTGCTGGAGCTGGTGGGCGCCGAGCTGGCCCGCCTCCGGAACGCGCCGGAGCGGGCGGCGCTCGTCACGCCGGGGGCCGCCCCGTCGGCTCCGATGGCTGCGGCCGGGCCGCTGGTGGTGGCCGTGGACCTGCCCAGCGGGCTGGATGCCGATACCGGCGCCGTGGACGAACGCACCCTGGCGGCCGATCTGTGCATCACCCTGGGATACCCCAAGCGCGGGCATTTTCGCTTTCCGGGGGCGGCCCGCGTGGGCGAGCTGGTGGTGGCCGATATCGGGCTGGACCCTGACCTGGCGGCGGATGTGCCCCTGGCCTGCGCCACCCCGGAGGCGGTGCGCGCGCTGCTGCCGGGGCGCCCCCTCGATGCCCACAAGGGCACCTTTGGCAAGGCCCTCATCGTGGCCGGATCGGTCAACTATATGGGGGCGCCGACCCTGGCCGCCGAGGCTGCCTATCGCGTGGGGGCGGGGCTGGTGACCCTGGCGGTGCCTGGCGCCATTCATGGGGCCCTGGCGGCGCGCCAGAGCGAGGCCACCTTCCTGATCCTGCCCCATGACATGGGGGTGCTGGCGCCGCAGGCCGTGCCGATCCTGGCCGATGCCGTCGAGAAGTACGATGTGCTGCTGGTGGGGCCTGGCCTGGGCCAGGATAAGGAGACCGGGGAGTTCCTCCAGGCGCTCTTGCAGGGCGCCCGCCAGATTAGCCGCCACGCCATCGGCCTGATCCCCCACAAAGAGGCCGAGCGGAGCGCCTTTGGGCTGCCGCCCATGGTGATCGACGCCGATGGGCTGAACCTGCTGGCCCAGGAGGATGCGTGGTGGCGGCAACTACCCCCCGATACGGTGTTGACGCCGCATCCGGGCGAGATGGCGCGTCTGCTGGGCGGCGAGATCGCCCAGGTCAACGCCGACCGCGTCGCCACGGCCCAAGAGGCCGCCCGCACATGGGGTTGCACCGTGGTGCTCAAGGGCGCCTATACGGTGGTGGCCGCCTCGGACGGCACGGCGACGATCATCCCCTTTGCGGCGCCCGCATTGGCCACGGCGGGGACGGGCGACGTGCTGGCGGGGGCCATCGCCGGGCTCATGGCGCAGGGGTTGGCAGGGCTCCAGGCGGCGCTGTGCGGCGCCTACCTGCACGGCCTGGCGGGCCTGCTCTGGCAGCAGGAGCAGGGTGAAGCGGGGTTGCTGGCCGGCGAACTGGGGACGTACCTGGTGAGGGCGCGCCGAGCGCTCCGCTAGCATACCAAACGAGGGCGCGCCCAGCGGCGCGCCCTCGTCACAAGATGCCGGAGGGGGACCTAGGCGCGGCCGGAGGTCCTTGCCTCGATGTCGGTCAGATCGATCGGCTGCTGGGGCTGCTGGGGTGCGGCGCCGAACTGGGCCAGGAGCTCCTCTTTGCGGCGGGCTGCGGCCAGCTTGCCCTCCTCGATAGCCTCACGAAAACGGGCGCGCTGCTCCTCCAGAAGGGCTTGCCCGCGCTCGCGCAGCTCCGCCAGGCGCTCGGTGTCCACGCCATATTCCTCGGCGCGCTCTTTGAGCTCGATGCCCTTTTCCTTGATCTGTTCGCGGAGTTCCTCACCGGAGCTGGGCGCAAGAAGGAGCGCCGCCAGAGCGCCCGCCAAGGCTCCAAAGACGAACCCCGCCAGGAAATCGAACGAGCTTTCGTGCTTGGCCATTATCGTTCTCCTTACGCGATCTCGGTGGTGGATGGGTCGCCGGACGCTGTATGGGGCTGGGCAGCCGACGATGCGCCGCGGCCGCGCCGCATCCGCCCCTTGAAGTAGAACAGGTTATCGGCAGCCTTGCGCACCCCTGCCCCCAGGCTGTTGAGCTTGATCAGCGGGCGCACGATGGTGTCGCTGACCAGATGCACCGTGCCATCCACGCGATGGGCCGTCTCCTGGCTGGTCTGCAGGATGGGGGCGATCTCTTCGCGCAGCATGCGCACCAGGTTGCGGAGCTGCACCAGCAGAATGGCCAACAGGACGCCAATCACCAGCGATTGGATGGCCAGGAGCACAATGGCGATATCGCGAACAGTCGCTAGCATCAAGCCCTCCTCCTGGGTGGAACGGCCCGCTTACTATGGGGCATTCTATCACAGTTTCAGGAGCCGCGCAATGAACAGCGCCGCCCAGGCCATGAGGCTGGCGGGGATGATGTGAAGCTGCCCCAGCATGGGCCAATGCAGCGAGAGCAGCTCCCCCGCCAGTTGGCCCAGGAGAAACCCCACCATGCTGCCCATCCAGTAGAGCAAGATCTGCCGCCAGGTGCGCCCCGCTATCAGGTGGAACAGGGCGGCATAGAGGGTGGCCACGCTGGAGCCCAACAGGAAAACAGGCGATGCGAACATGGGCGCTCTCCTTACGACGTCGCTGATGTGCCGGGCGCCTCCACGGCCTGCGCGATGATCCCGCCGCCCAGCACCCTCTCCCCCTGATAGAATACCACAGCCTGGCCAGGGGTGATATCTCGCAACAGCTCATCAAAGCACACCCGCGCCGCATCCGCTCCCTCCGGGTAGACCTGCGCGGCAACCGCGCGGGCGCGGTAGCGGATCTTGGCCTGGACGGATGCCCCGGCCGGCAGGGGCCGGCCGCTGACGGTGGTCACCTCGCGGGCGAGCAGGGCCCGCTGGCCCAGCTCATCGCCATAGCCCACCACCAGGGCGTTGCGCCCGGCATCCAGGGCCAGCACATAGAGGGGCCGGGGGGCCGCCAGCCCCAGCCCGCTGCGCTGGCCGATGGTGTAGTAGGGCAGACCCCGGTGTTCGCCCAGCAACGCCCCGGCCCGGTTGTAGATGGGCCCCGGGCGAACGGCCTCGGGGCGCTGGGCGGCGATGAACCGCCGATAATCCCCGTCGCGGAGGAAGCAGATGTCCTGGCTTTCGGGCCGCTCGGCCACAGGCAGCCCGCGGGCCTGGGCCCAGGCCCGCACCTGGGCCTTGGTGTGCTCTCCCAAGGGGAAGAGCAGGCGGCTCAGGGTCTCTTGACCCAAGGTGTACAGGAAATACGCTTGGTCTTTGGCCGCATCGCGCCCGCGCAACAGCAGATACTCGCCGGTTTGCTGGGCGATGCGGGCATAGTGGCCGGTGGCCAGGGCCTCGGCCCCCAGGGCCAGGGCGTGCTCTAGCAGGAGGCCGAACTTGATCCAGCGGTTGCAGCGGATGCAGGGGTTGGGCGTGCGCCCGGCGGCGTATTCGTCCACCAGATGGCAGACGACCTGCCGGTAGAAGGCCTCCTGCAGGTCCACCACATGGTGCGCGACGCCGAGCTGCTGGCAGACGCGTCGGGCGCTGGCGATATCGGCCTCGGCGGGGTCGTGGGCGTTGCCTGGCTCGCGCCAGAGGCGCATGGTGAGGCCCACAAGCTCGTGGCCCTGCTGCTGCAGCAGGGCCAGCGCCATGGCGCTATCCAGCCCGCCGCTCATCGCCACGGCCACGCGCCGTGGGCGCGGCGCACCCGAGGGGGTGTGCATCGTCAGGCGCGGCCCGCGCTAGGCGGCGCCATCGGTGGAGGGCGCAGGCGGCTGGCCTTTGGCCCGATAGTCCTGCACCGCGGCGTGCAGCGCCTGCATCACCATCACCGAGCAGTGGTACTTGAAATCCGGGAGCCCCAGCTTGTCCGCGATCTCGGCATCGCTGGTGTTGAGCGCCGTCTCTAGCGGCGCGCCCGTCAGCAATTCGGAGGCGAAGGAGCTTGAGGCGATGGCCGCCGCGCAGCCAAAGGTGCGGTACTTGATCTCGGCCAGGCGCTCGTCCCGCACCCGGATATAGACCTCGATGGTATCGCCGCAGGAGCTGCTCTCGGCCTCGCCATAGCCATCGGGGTCCTCGATCACGCCCACATTGCGCGGATTGCCAAAGTGATCCAAGACGATCTCGCGGTACATCGTTCTCCCTTCGAGAGGGCCTACCCCGCCCGGCCGTTGGGCTGCCCGTTGCCGCCCGCGCGGGCCACGCCCGGCGCGACCGGCTCGCGGCGCACCTCACGCAGCGCCTCGGTGACGGCCTGCAACCCCAGCTCGAGCTGCTGGATCTGGGCGCTCAGGCGGCGACACTGCTCCGCCACCGGGTCGGGCAGCTCGCTGTGGGCCAGCGCGATGCACGGATCCGGCTCGAGGTGCGGCCCCCGCACGACGCGGGCCGGCACGCCCACGGCGGTGGAATCCTCGGGCACCGAGTCGATCACCACGGCCCCCGAGCCGATGCGCGCGCCATCGCCGATCTGCACCGGCCCCAGGATGGTGGCGTTGGAGCCGATCACCACGCGATGCCCCACGGTGGGATGGCGCTTGCCCTTGTCCAGTGAGACGCCGCCCAACACGGCGCCCTTGTACATCAGAACGTCATCGCCGATCTCGGCGGTCTCGCCGATGACGATACCCATGCCGTGATCGATAAAGAAGCGGCGGCCCAGTTGCGCGCCCGGATGGATCTCGACGCCGGTGAAAAAGCGCCCCAGGTGCGAGATCAGCCGCGCGATCCAGTAGAGCTTGTGCCGCCAGAACCAGTGGGCGACGCGGTGGAACCAGACGGCGTGCAGGCCCGGATAGCAGGTGATCACCTCCCACCATGTGCGGGCAGCCGGATCGCGCTGGAATACCATCTGGATATCTTCTCGAATGCGTGCCAACATCGTTAGCGGTCCTTTCTGTGCCGAGCCGACGCTAGATCACGTCGGCCAGCGTGATGCTATCCACGGTTTCGCTGAGGCAGGTGTACAGGCTTTGCCAGACGTTGCGAGCCGAACAGACCGACTCGCGCTCGCAGCAAGACGAGCCGTCTGGCCCCATACACTCCACGGTGACCAACTGCCCCTCCAGGGCGCGGAACACATCGCCCACACGGATCTGTTCGGGCTCGCGCGCCAGGTAGTAGCCACCGTGGGCGCCGCGCACGCTGGCCAGCAGGCCGGCGCGCCGCAAGGTCTGGGCAACCTGCTCCAGGTAGGGCAGGGGCAGATCCTGCGCCTGAGCCACCTCGCTCAGCGCCGTGGGCCCGTTGCCGTGGCAACGCGCCAGTTCGATCATGGCCCGCAGGCCGGTCTGTTCTCGGGCGGAGAAACGCATCGCAATGAAATCCCTACTAAAAAGTCGGGATTTAGTGTAGCATCAGGGGATGTTGCTGTCAAAAAGAGACGCTGCCCTGCTATGGGCAGCGTCTCCTAGATTACGGCCGCGCGCGGGCGCTAGAGATCGGGCCAGAAGGTCAGGTTCTCGCGATAGGTCTCGGCGATCAGGTCGCGTTTGTAGACGTCATACGGCTGCATCTTGACGGTCATGTTGTCAATGCGCTGGATGATATCGGCCGTGTCGTTATCCAGGGCGATGGTGGGCAGCCCCTCGGCGCGGGCCAGTTCGCTGCGCACCTGTTGAGAGAGGCCCCCTACCTCTTTGCACGAGAGGATCAGCCCGGCCAGGCCGGAGCCATGCTCGCTGATCAGGCGTTGGTGGTGCAGCACCACCGAGAACAGGCTATCGTTGGCGTTGATGCCCACCACCACGGCGTCGCCCGCGCTGACATAGCGCTCGTAGCCATAGCGCAGGTTCACCACCTTGACATTGCGGACCAACCGGCTGGCGTGCTCCTCGAACTGCTCGGCCGTCAGGATCTCCAGCGAGTTCTTGGAGCTGGAGGCAAAGTGCTGGGCGATGAGCCGCATGGTGGGCAGCCCCAGCTCGGGGATCGAGGGCACGAACCCCAGGATCGGGGGGAAGGGCTGGCGCATGTAGCGCCCATAGAGGGGGGTAAAGATGTGGTCATAGTACCCCTGCAGGGCATCGCGGATGCGGTCCACCCGGTTGGCAAAGACCCCGTTGACGATCAACCCATCCACGCGGGTGCCCATGTGGTCGAGGCTCATGAAATAGGGGAACACCTCGTCGATGGTGGCGCCGATGCCGCCCCGGGTGACCAGCGCCACAAAGACGGGCACGCCCATCTCGCGCAACATGTTGATCACGTCGCCATTGCTGACGCCCGCCACCGAGCCGACGCCCGGCTGCCCGGTGCCCTCGACGATGACGATCCGCCGGTCGCGCGCCACAAGCTCGTAGGATTCGCGGATGCGGGCCATGAAAGCGTCACGTCCCTCCACCGGGTCGCCCGCGATGCTATCCTGGATGAACGAAGAGGTCAGCCCTCCCTGCCAGATCACGGGGCTGAGGTAGCGAAAGCCCACGTTGCCCACCCCCATGAGGGAGGTGACCACCACGGCATCCTTGTCGGCCTCGACGGGGGTGCCGTCCTCCTCCACAACCGAGAGGGTTTGCTGGCCCACGGGCTTGATATAGCCGATCTCCTCGGGCGCATAGCCATGCTCAGCAGAGAGCAGCTTGCCGATCACGCCGATAGAGGTGACGGTCTTGCCCACATCCTTGGCCGTGCCGAGGATGAATATCGTTCGCGGATAACTCGTGTCACTCATTCCGTTTCCTTTGTGCTACCAGTAAAGCTCGGACGGGCCCAGGGCCACAGGCGCTAGGAGTGGTGCGTATCCTGCACGCGCTCATCAAAGCGGAAGGACAGAGTGATGACCCCCGCGTCATAGGCCGTCCGCAGGACGTATCCGCTCTTTTCAAAGATGCGGCGCATGCCGACATTTTGCGCCATCACCGTGGCGCGAAAGCCCCGGATGCCCCTCTCGCGGGCCAGCCGCACCAGCAGCCGGAAGAGGTGGCCGCCGATGCCGCGCCGCTGGAACCGGTCGGCCACGGAGAAGGCCACCTCGGCCATGTTCTCGTTGGTATCGAGCATCCAGTGTCCCGCTGCGACGATGGGCGCCGTATCGGAATTGCCCAGCGTCCCCACGATTCCCAGGTTCTCCTCGTAATCCACCGTCACCAGGGACTCGGCCAGCTCGCGCGGGAACGCCTTGCGGCGCTCAAAGAAGCGCAGGTAGGCCGAACGCTCGGATAGGTCGTAGAGATACTCCTGGAAGAGCCGCTCGTCGCTGGCTTTGACGGGCCGGAAGAACACCTCGGTGCCATCGAACTGCTCGGTATGCTCCAGCTCGACGGGATAGATGCCCTCCAGGGGGCTCTTTTGATCCTCAAAGATATAGTGGTTCTCTTTGGCCTGGCGCGTCAGTTCCTCGCGGAACTTGGGATGGGCGATCTGGATCAGGGCGGTGGCCCGTTCGCGCAGGCTCTTGCCGTGCAGGTAGGCCACGCCGAACTCGGTCACCACATAGTGCACATCGCCTCGGGTGGTGACAACCCCGGCCCCCTCGCTGAGATGCGGCACGATGCGCGAGACGGTGCCCCCCCGCGCCGTAGAGGGCAGGGCGATGATCGGCTTGCCCTGGGGGGCCAGGGCCGCGCCGCGCATGAAATCGGCCTGCCCGCCGATGCCGCTGTAGATGCGATAGCCCAGCGAATCGGCGCAGACCTGGCCCGTCATATCCACCTGCAGGGCGGTGTTGATGGCCACCATGCGATGGTTACGGGCGATATTGATCGGCGACGAGTTATAGTCCACCGTGCGGAACTCGAACATGGGGTTGTTGTCCACATAGTCGTACAGGCGCCGGGTGCCCACGCAGAAGGTGGCCAGCACTTTGCCGGGGTGGAACGTCTTCTGCGAGTTGTTCACCACGCCCGATTCGATCAGGTCGATCAGGCCGTCGCTGAACATCTCCGTATGCACGCCCAGATCGCGCTTCTCCGAAAGGCCATAGAGCACGGCGTTGGGGATGCGCCCGATGCCCGCCTGGATGGTGGAGCCGTTCTCGATCAGGCGGGTGACGTGCCGGGCGATGGCCAGGGACACATCGTCGGGCTCGGAGACGGGCAGCTCGAGGATCGGCTCCTCGTGCTCCACGATCACGTCTATATCCTCGATATGGATAAAGCTATCGCCCAGCGTGCGCGGCATCTGGGGGTTGACCTGGGCGATGACAAGCTCGGCGGCCTCGGCGGCGGCCTTGACCGCCTCGACGGAGACGCCCAGCGAGCAGAAGCCAAAGCGGTCCGGCGGGGTCACCTGGATCAGGGCCACATCCAAAGGCATGCGCCCGCTGCGGAACATCTCGGGGATCTCGGAGAGAAAGACGGGCGTGTAATCGGCCAGGCCCTCATAGACGGCCGAGCGCACGCCGGGGCCCACAAAGAGCGAGTTGTGGCGAAAGTTGCGGTCGTACCGTTTGCTGGCGTGGGGAGCCGAGCCCACGGTGAGCATGTGAACGATCTCCACATCGTTGAGCAGGCGTTCCTCGCCCCCCAGGGTGACCAGGGTCTCCAGCAGGTGTTGGGGCTCGGCGCAACCCGGGCTGAGGAACACGCGGCTGCCGCTCTTGATCTGCCGGAGGGCCTCCCGCGCGTTCATCCGTCGGCCGGCATAGTTCTTGATCCAGTTGCGTACCACTGGCATGTAACGATCTCCTTCCAAGCCCGCTCTGGGTTCGCGCTGTAGGACCGCGACGCACCGCATGGCCCGGCACAGGGAAACAAGGGGCGCCCGCGCTGGGCCAGCGAGCGGGCATCTGTTTACTAGCTAGCATCAGTGTACCCCAGATGGGGTAGGTTGGCAACGGAGGGGGCGCGACGCGATGCCGGGCGGCGTTCGCCGGGGGAGGACGCTAGCCCAGGGAGTACAGCATTCACCGGGAAGCGTCCTAACGCATCTGGCGGAGCAAACTACTACCCCTAGTAGCTTGCCCCGCCAGAGTGGCTACGGCTAGTACCCCCTAGGCGACTCGAACGCCTGCCACCGGCTCCGGAGGCCGGTGCTCTATCCACTGAGCTAAGGGGGCACGATGGCTCAAGTATAGCATGCGCAGAGAGCGGCTCCAAATAACGGGCGGCGGAACGGGCGCCGGCCGATACCCTGCATGCAAAAAGCACCACGCTATGGTGGTGCCTTGTGCGCCCGGGGCGACTCGAACGCCCAACTAACGGCTTCGTAGGCCGGCCCTCTATCCAATTGAGGTACGGGCGCCTTCTCTCAGAACGCGCTCATTCTAGCACAGCCGCGGGGCTGCGCCAAATCGCGAGCCTGCCGATCACCCGGCCAGGCCGGGCTTAGCGGGGAGGCAGGGATTCGAACCCTGGGTAGGGAATAACCCCTACAACCACTTAGCAGGCGGCCCCGATCGTCCACTCCGGCACCTCCCCACGCGCAAACCAGGTTGTAAAGGCGGAGGGAGAGGGATTCGAACCCCCGGATCGTGAGATCAACGGTTTTCAAGACCGCCGCAATAAACCACTCTGCCATCCCTCCATGGCCACGAATGGCGCCTCTTCCCTCAGCGAGCCCGAGTATACCAGAGGGAGGGGGCTCTGTCAATCCGCATGCGACTTCGCGCGCCTGCGCCCCTGCGCGGGCAAAATCGCGCCGGGGCCGCAACCCCGCCCGCGCCTTTCGCGTACAGAGGGAGCAGGTCCGCACGACGCCCGCTGGCGTTAGGAGGCTTCCCGATGACTGACCGCCCACACGTGGCCCTTTTCGACTCTGCGATCCGCACCTTGCTGGCCGATGCCTTGCGCATCTGCGCCCGCGAGCCTGCCATGGTCGCTCTCTTGCTGCGCATGCTGGGGCAGCAGCGTCGCGCCGCCCGGCTGCGCTCTCGTTGGGCGGCTGAGGGGCTGGACGTCCCCCCGTTGCTCATCGCCAGCGTGACCCAGCGCTGCAACCTGCACTGCAAGGGGTGCTACGCCCAGGCCCAGCACCGTGATGCTGCGCCCGAGCTCTCGATGGCCGAGCTGGCGAAGGTCCTGGCTCAGGCCGGCGACCTGGGCATCTCCATTGTGCTGCTGGCGGGCGGCGAGCCCCTCTTGCGCCCGGATCTGCTGGATCTCACCGAGGGCCAGCCGGGCATGATCTTTCCGCTGTTCACCAACGGCATGCTGCTGGATGGCGCCGTGGTGGATCGGCTGAGCGCCCAGCGCCACGTCATCCCCGTCATCAGCCTGGAAGGGCATCAGCTCGATACCGACAGGCGACGCGGGGCAGGGGTGCACGCCCACAGCCTGCAGGCCATGGCCCGGCTGCGCGAGCGCGGCCTGTTCTTTGGCACCTCGTTGACGGTCACCAGCCAGAACCTGGATACCGTCAGCTCGCCTGCCTATCTGAGCGACCTGATCGCCAGCGGTTGCCGGCTCTTTTTCTTTGTGGAGTATGTGCCCACCGTGCCCGGCACCGAGTTCCTGATTCTGGAGGAGGAGCAGCGCACCCGGCTCAATGGCCTGGTGGAGGAGCTGCAGCGATCGCTGCCAGGGCTCTTTGTCTCGCTGCCGGGCGATGAGGATCTCTATGGCGGCTGCCTGGCGGCGGGGCGAGGGTTCATCCATGTGAGCGCCGATGGGCGCCTGGAGCCATGCCCCTTTGCGCCGTTCTCCGATGCCAGCCTGCGCGATATGTCCCTGGCCGACGCCCTGCGTTCGCCCTTCCTGAAGGCCCTGCGGGAGAGCGACGTGCATCTCTCCGAGACTCGGGGCGGCTGCGCGCTGTGGGCCCGTCGCGATCAGGTCATGGCCTTGCTGCAAGAGAGCGTGGCCTCGCTATCCTAGGCGGCGGTCCGGATCGCATCGTTACACATTTAGGTAAATTGACAGAACTCGGCATCAGCTCTACACTTTATGCGCAACCTAGGCCCAAGAGGTTGCAGGGTGAATGCCATCCTTTCGGCGAATTCGGCTGTCCGTTGCGGACTTTGGGCGCCGTTGACGGGACCCCGGCCGGTTCGACCAAACGCCACTCAAGGGGCCCCCTCGGTACCAGGGGGCCCCGAGCTTCTCGAACCGACCTCGCTGCGAGGTCGGTTTTGCTTTTCCCTCACAGCTCCCCGCTACCCCCGCATTGACATCCTGCCGCCACGCCCTATAATGGGGCCAGAATATTCACAGTTCCGAATATATCGCCAGCCAGAGACGCGCATGCGCCTGGGAGGAGGCAAGGGATGGAGATCATCGTTCTGGGCCCTGGGTGCCCCAATTGTGAGCGGATGGAGCGCCTGGCGCGACAGGCCGTGCAAGAGACGGGTGTCGACGCCACCATCTCGCATCTGACCAAGATGGCCGAGATCATGGCCTACCCCATCACCGGCACGCCTGGCCTGGTGATCGATGGTGTGCTCAAGGTTTCCGGTCGGGTGCCCCGCAAAGAGGAGATCGTGGCCTGGTTGCAGGGTGGCGCATAGGCGCGTCTCAATGCCCCTTGTGCCGCGCTCGTGCTATAATGCCGCCATGAAAAACGGTAAAGGTGCTCCGCAGATGCGACATCCGGTGCGCGGCGTTCTCTGGGCTGTGGCGCTGTCGCTGGCCCTCTGGCTCGCGGCGGGCTGCGCCCCCCCGGCTGCCCCCGCCGTGCAGCCTACCCCCACGGCGAGCCTCCCCCTGCCCGACAGCGCCGCCGTGATCGAGGCCAAGATCGCCCAGGTCCCCACCCGGGCCGTCCCTCTGCATCTGACCATCCTCTACACCAATGATGTGCGCGGCTCGGTGGAGCCTTGCGGTTGAGGCGTGCCCCAAGGCGGGTTGGCCCGGCGGGCCACCCTGATCCAGCAGGTGCGCGCTGCCGCCCAGGGGCCTGTGCTGGCCCTGGATGCCGGCAACACCCTCATGGGAGAAAAACTGGCCTCCGAGACCCAGGGGCGCCTGTTGGTGGAGGCCATGAACCGGATGGGCTATGACGCCCTGGCGCTGGGGCCGCTGGAGCTCTCCAAGGGCGTCGAGGTCGCGCTGCAGCGCGCCGCCGAGGCCCAATTCGCCTTTCTGGCGTGCAATCTGGTGTGGAGCGAGAGCCAGGCCCCCGTCTTTGAGCCCTACACCATCCTGGAGCGGGATGGCCTGCGCCTGGCCATCATCGGCGTGACCCATGTCGAGGTGCTGGAGGGGTTGGAGCGCCTCTCGCCGGGGGTGGAGCTGCTGGATCCGGTGGAGCGGGTGGCCGCGGCGGTGGCCGAGGTGCGCCCCAGGGCCGACGTGGTCATCGTGCTCTCCTATCTGGGGCTGGCGGGCGATGAGGCTCTGGCCCAGGCGGTGAGCGGCATTGACGTCATCGTCGGCGGGCGCTCGCGCCAGGCACTGCGCGACCCGCAGGTGATCAACGGCACCGCCATTGTGCAGGCGGGCTATGATGGCGAATGGCTGGGACGCCTGGAGCTGGGCGGCTACGCCCAGGCCCCGGAGATCCTCGCCAACGAGATGCTCACCATGCGCCCGGAGATTCCCGATGACCCCGACATGGCCCGCCTGCTGGAGGAGTATCAGCACGGCGCGGGCACGGTCGAGTAGCGGGCCTCCCCGCCCGGATCCCGGCCTATAGCCGCCCGGCCGCCTGCAGCACCGTCAGCGCCTCAGCGGTGACCCACGGGTTCGCCGTCTTTCGCCTGGCGCCGCCCCAATCCACCCACGAATGGCCGCTCTTGGGCTCTCCATTGGTGAGCACGGTATAGTACTTGATCTCGGCGGGCCACCCGCCGTCGGGCAGGCGCTTGCTCTCCAGCAGATCCAGCGCCTCGGCGCAGCGCGGATCGCCGATGGCCCCGATCTCGGCCAGCACCCGCAGGGCGTAGAGGATGTTGTAGCGCCAGTAGTAGGGGTAGTGGAGCTGGACAAAGGCCGGCTCGATGATCTCGCCCGTCGAGAGCCGTCGAAAGAGGCGGCGCTTGAGCAACACCTCGACGCCCCGCTCAACGGCGCTCTGGAAGGCCGGGTCTCCCGTGAGGCGGGCATGCACGGCCAGGGCCCGCAAGGGGATCAGCGTCTCGTGGTAGGACGAGTGGGACGCGGCGGCCTTGCGGTCGCAGTTCCAGCCGCCATCGGGCCACTGCCATCCCAACAGACGCCGCGCCAGCTCCTCGGTGCGCGCATCGGCCAGGCCCAGGCTGTGCAGGGCCAGGACCAGGTTCCCTTCTTGCGAGGCGCAGCGCCGGGCGCGCCCCTGGATGACGGGGATATTCGCCTCGTGCTTGCGTGAGAACAGCCAGGTGTAGACCTGTTCGCGCAGGGGGATCAGGTCGTCGTCGCCCGTGGGATAGCCGAGGTCGGCCAGTTGCGCCAGGACCCAATGGGCGCCCACCCACTTGCGGTAGGGGTGATACGGCAGGCGGCCCTCGGCGTCGCGGGGCGCCAGCATGGCCTGCACCCGAGGGGATTGGCGCACCGTCAGGCGCAAGGCGGTGACCATAGGGTCAGCGGGATCGTGGCCGAGGACGCCGGTGCGCACCTTGAAGCGCACGGCAGGCTCTCCGTACTGCAGCAACTGGGCAACAACCGGCTCCATGGCGGCCTCCCTTGTCTTGGCTTGCGATGACAGCCTCAGTATAGCACATCCCGCTCGCGGCCTGCGGCGGGCCAGCCAGGGTGAGGGCGACCGGGCTCCCGCCCTTGCGCGCGAGCCCCGCCGCTTCTGGACACAGGGGCGCGCTGGCGCTATACTTGCAGCAATATACGGCATGTGGGTACCCAAGGAGTTAGTACATGCCACAGATTCAGCAGGTCATCAAACGCACCGGGGCGGTTGTGCCCTTTAACCAGGAACGCATCACCAACGCCATCTATCGGGCGGCGGTGGCCGTGGGCGGGCGCGACCGCGCCCTGGCCGAGCGCCTGGCCAATGAGGTGGTGGCCCAGTTGGAGCGCGAGACGCCCCCCGACGAGATCCCCACGGTGGAAGGCATCCAGGATATCGTCGAGCGGGTGCTGATCAAGAACGGCTACGCCAGCACCGCCAAGGCGTACATCCTCTACCGCGACGAGCGGGCCCGTCGCCGTCAGGAGCGGGCCCATCGAGAGGCCCAGGTTCAGCAGAACATCCCCTGGCGCAAGATCTATGAGGTGCTCAACTGGGCCATCGACCACCGGGTGAGCACCGTCCAGCAACTCAACGCCCGCATCGAGCGGGGCGAGTTTGCCGAGATCGTGCGCGAAGCGGACCGGGCCTACAACGAAGATGTCACCTGCGCCGCCGAGATGATTCGCGAGCGCCGCGGCGAGATCCGCATCGCCATCGTGGCGGGGCCCTCGTCCTCCGGCAAGACCACCACCACCATCAAGCTGAGCCACCTGTTGACCAGCATGGGGCTGCAACTGGTACCCCTCACGGTGGACGACTACTTTTACGATCTGGAGAACCACCCCAAGGATGAGTTCGGCGATTATGACTATGAGACGCCCCAGGCTCTGGATCTCGCCCTGATCAATGAGCACCTGCAGCAACTGATCGCCGGCGAGCAGGTGCTCTTGCCTCACTATGACTTTAAAACCGGCCGGCGAACCCTCGAGCAAACGCCTCTGCGGATCGGCCCCAACGACATCATCCTGATCGACAGCCTGCACGGCCTGCACAAGCCCATGCTGGAGGGCGTCTCGCCGGATAGCCTGTTCAAGCTGTACATCGAGCCGCTGCTCCAGATGCGCGGCCCCAATGGCGAGTATGTGCGCTGGACCGACCTGCGCCTGATGCGCCGCATGGAGCGGGATGCCACTCATCGCGCCTATGACCCCCAGCGCACGCTGGAGCACTGGCACTATGTGCGCTCTAGCGAGATGCGCAACATTGTGCCCTATGTGAACACCTGTGACTATGTGGTGAACAGCGGGCTGCCCTACGAGCTGCCGGTGATGGGGGCGCGCCTGGGCGAGCAGTTCAGGCGGTGGGAGGAGCTCTACCGCGACGATCCCCTGCGCCTGGATGCCTACACCCGCGCCAGGCGCATCAGCACCCTGCTAGAGGCC
Source organism: Anaerolineales bacterium UBA1429 (assembly GCA_002329325.1). Taxonomy (GTDB): domain Bacteria; phylum Chloroflexota; class Anaerolineae; order UBA1429; family UBA1429; genus UBA1429. The sequence continues at coordinate 21,877 of DCTX01000001.1, read as the reverse complement.
GTGGTCCCCGTGGAAGACGAGTCGGCCATCCCGCCCGATTCGTTGCTGCGCGAGTTTATCGGCGGGAGCTCCTATACATACTGACCCGGTGAAAGGAGCCTTCGTTGAGCCGACGCGAGGAACGTCTGGAACAGATCCGCAAGGAACGACGCAAGCGCACCCTGCTGACCATCGGAGCCGGCGCCGCCGCGGTGCTGATCCTCGCGGTGGCGATCGTGCTGGCGGTCACAGGCCCCTCGGGGCCGGATCTCTCCGCCGGAGACCTGCCGCGCATCTCGCCTGAGGAGACCTACAGCCTGATTCAGGCGGGAGAGGCCGTGCTCCTGGATGTGCGCTCCGCCGAGATCTATGAGGCGCTGCACGCCCAGGATGCGATCTCACTGCCCGAGGTCGAGGCCATCCAGCGCATGGCCGAACTGCCCGACGATCGGCTGCTCGTCTTCTATTGAACTTGACCGGATGAAGCCAGCAGCGCCCGGGTGGCGCTGTCACTGATCGCCGAAGGGTTGGATTCCGAGCAGGTGCGCTTGTTGAAAGGCGGGCTGCGCGCCTGGGTCGAGGCCGGCCTGCCCACCATCGGGCAGGAGTAACCTGCCGGAGGCGCCGCGCCCCCTGGCCCGTTTCCCATTTGACGGGTCGGCATCCGCGCGGTACAATGCCGTTCGTCAACCGAATAATCTGCTCTCCGAATCACGCCGCCTAACGCAGCCTTCTGCAGGCTGTTAGGGCTCGTGATCGAGTCGCCGGCAAGGGGGCTGGCGGCAAACGGTGTGGCTGGAAACGGCCACGCCCCCCATGCTTGGAAAGGAGAACGGAGACGACGCTTTGCGCCGGTTCTCTTGATCCTGCATGGCAAGAGAACCGGCGTTTTTTGTGCCCCGACCCGGATGCCGAAGGAGGCGTCGTCATTTCCGATTTGCTTCAGGGCCTGCAGCAGGCCCTTGCCCTGATCTTGCAGCGCGATCCCGTCCTATGGGAGATCGTCGGGCTGACCTTTCAGGTCTCCGGCGTGGCGTTGCTCTTCAGTTCCCTCATCGGGATCCCCCTGGGGGCGTTCTTGGGGCTACGGCGCTTTCGCGGCCGCCGGCTGGTGATCTCGGCGCTCTACACCGGCATGGGTTTCCCCCCCGTGGTCATCGGGCTGCTGGTATACATGCTGCTCTCGCGCAGTGGGCCGCTGGGGCAGATAGACGCCTCCTACATTCCACGGCTGTTCACGCCCCCGGCCATGATGCTGGCTCAGACCATCATCTCCTTTCCGTTGGTGGCCGGGTTCACCATGGCCGCTGTCATGGGCGTGGAGCCCCAGCTTCGCCAGCAGATCCGCGCCCTGGGGGCCACCTCTTTGCAGACGGCCTGGACCATCCTGCAGGAGGCGCGGGTGGGCGTCATCGTGTCCGTCATCGCCGGGTTCGGCAGCATCATCTCGGAGGTGGGCGCCGTGATGCTGGTGGGCGGCAACATCGAGGGCCGCACCCGGGTGCTGACCACCGCCATCGTGCTCGAGACCCGCAAAGGCAACTTTGATCTGGCCTCTGCCCTGGGCATCATCCTGCTGGGTCTATCGTTCCTGGTCAACGTGGCGATGATGCTTCTGCAGGGAAAGAGTTTCGACGAATGAGCGAGCCGATCTACCATCTGAGCCATCTCACCAAGAGCTATGGGCCGCGCACGGTGCTGCGAATCGCCCAACTGGACGTATTCCCCGGCGAGATCCTGGCCATCGTGGGGCCCAGCGGTTCGGGCAAGAGCACCTGTCTGCGGCTGCTCAATTTCCTGGAGCCCCCCAGCGCGGGCGTGATCCGCTTTCAGGGCAACGACTATGGCCCCGATGGGATGGTGCCCCTGGAGATGCGCCGCCGCGTGACCACCGTCTTCCAGCGGCCCCTGTTGCTCAAGCGCAGCGTGCAGGCCAACGTGGGCTACGGGCTGCGGCTGCGGCGCCTGCCGAACGCCCAGGCCCGGGTGAACGAGGCCCTACATCGGGTGGGGCTGCTGGGCCTGGCGCGGCAGAAGGCGGCCACCCTCTCCGGCGGCGAGGCCCAGCGGGTGGCCCTGGCCCGGGCCATCGCCCTGGATACCGATGTGCTCCTGCTGGACGAGCCCACCGCCAACCTGGATCCCTACAACGTGGGGGTGATCGAGGAGATCGTCCGCGAACTCAACCGGGAGCGCGCCACGACCATTGTGCTGGTGACCCACAATGTGTTCCAGGCGCGACGCCTGGCCCATCGGGTGGGCTTGTTGCTGGAGGGCGAGCTGATCGAGGTGACCGATGCCGAGACGTTCTTCGAGCAGCCCGACGATCCGCGCACCTCAGCCTTTGCCCGCGGAGAGATGGTCTACTAGATGTCCGATTCGAAAGGAGAAACATGTTGCGAATGATCCGCGTCTTGCTTGTACTGGTATGCGCCGTGGCGCTCCTGGCAGCTTGCACCACCGCCGAGACGCCGGCGCCCGCGACCGTCGAGGCCGAGCCGGTGGCTGAGGCAGAGCCGACGACCGAGCCGCCGGCGGACGAAGAGGGCCAGACCCTCATGCTGGCGACCACCACCAGCACCTATGATTCGGGCCTGCTGGGCTTCATCCTGCCCGATTTTGAGGCCAAGTATGGCGTCAAAGTGGACGTGGTAGCCGTGGGCACGGGCCAGGCGCTGACGCTGGGCATGGATGGCAACGCCGACGTGCTGCTGGTGCACGATCGCGCTCGCGAGGACAAGTTCATGGCTGAGGGCCATGGCGTGCGCCGCGAGGACGTCATGTACAACGACTTTGTCATCGTTGGCCCCGAATCGGATCCGGCGGGCATCAGCGGCATGACCGATGTGGCCGAAGCCTTTGCCATGATCGCCGAGTCTCAGAGCACCTTCGTCTCCCGCGGCGACGATTCCGGCACCCACGGCAAGGAAAAGTCCGTCTGGGCAGCGGCCGGGATCGAGCCCGCCGGTGACTGGTACATCTCCGCCGGGCAGGGCATGAGCGATGTGCTGACCATGTCCGAGGAGCAGTTGGCCTACACCCTGAGCGATCGCGCCACCTACCTCTCTCGCGTCAAGGATGGGTTCGATCTGGTGATCGTGGTCGAGGGCGACCCGATCCTCCTCAACCCCTATGGCGTGATGGCTGTGAACCCAGACAAGGGCGAGCACATCCAGGCAGATCTGGCGAACCAGTTCATTGACTGGCTGATCTCACCAGAAACCAAGGCCCTGATCGGCGAGTTCGGCGTGGCCGAGTTCGGCGCGCCTCTCTTTACACCTCAATAATACGAGTCCCCCTCTCCAACTGGGAGCCCCCTGCCTGCGAGGGGGCTCCCGGCGTATCCGGGCCTTGGCATACCCAACCGGCGCGCCATATCCCAAAGATTATCCCAAGTATCCCAAACTCCACTTGGGAAAACGGCGCTTCCCGGGCGCGCAACCTGCCAAATAGAGCACAATGGGGTAGAATCGGCGCAAGGAGACGGATCGGGGCCGATGGGAGGGCGCCATGCAAGCAGAGCACGTGATCGTCTATCGGCGAGAGGATCGCTATGCCGGGTGGCCGGCCAACTATGGCATGTGGGCCTGGGGCGACGAGCTGGCCCTGGGCTTTGTGGTGGGCCACCCCTGCCCCGAGGAGCACTTTCATGCCCGGGATCCCCGCCAGCCCTTTGTGACCATGCTGGCGCGCAGCCTGGATGGCGGCCATACCTGGGAGACCGCGCCCCTGGCGGCGCCCTCGCCCGGAGGGCGCGCCCTCTCGGCCGACGAGCACATGTCGCCCGAGCTGGGCCTGGGCGCCGCCCTGGCCCAGGGGCTGCCACCCCTGCCCGCGCCGCTCCAGGCGCCCCTGGATTTCACCGCGCCTGACCTGGCGTTGCTCTGCGCCCGCACCGGCCTGGGCGGCGGCACCCGAGCCTGGTTCTATGCCTCCCTCGATCGCTGCCACACCTGGCAGGGGCCCTACACCCTGCCCATGTTCGGGCAGACGGGCATCGAGGCGCGCACCGACTATTTGGTTTCGGATGCCCGCACCTGCACCCTGTTTCTGACGGCCTCCAAGCACGAAGGGGGCGAGGGCAGGGGCGTGCTCTGCGCCCGCACCGAGGATGGGGGCCGCACCTTCGCGCTGCGCTCCTGGGTGGTCGCCGGCCGAGAGGGCTATGTCATCATGCCCTCTAGCGTGCGGCTATCGCCGGAGAGCATCGTGACGGCGGTGCGTTGCCATGAGGGGGGCGCCTTTGATCAGGGGACGAACTGGATCGACCTCTACCGCTCCGATGACGACGGCCTGACCTGGCGATACGTATCGAGGCCCGCCCCCGATACGGGATGGGGCGGCAACCCCCCGGCCATGCTGCGCCTGCACGATGGCCGGGTGTGCCTGACCTACGGCTACCGCGCCGCCCCCTATGGCATCCGGGCGCGGATCAGCGCCGACGAGGGGCAGACGTGGGGAGAGGAGCTGATCCTGAGGGACGATGCGGGCAGCCACGATCTGGGCTATACCCGCACCGTGCAGCGCCCGGATGGCACGCTGGTTACCGCCTACTACTACAACGACCGGCCCGGCGGGGCGGCCTTCATTGCGGCCACCTTGTGGCGGCCCTAGGCCCGCAGCACCGTGAGCTTGGCCACGATCTGCCCGCGGATCTGCTGCAGGCGCTCGTTCACGTCTTCGCCAGCCGCCTTGCCCACCTGCTCGACATAGTGATCGTAGAGCGTTAGCAGGCTCTCGTTCAACAGGCCCCGGTTCTCCTCCAGGGCGCGGTTCGACTCGTCTGGATACTGGGCGCGCAGCAGGCGGCTCACCAGGCGCAGCTCTGGCGGGAGCTTGTCTTCGCGCACCTCGCGGGCTGCATCCAGCAATCTCAGGAGCCTCTCGGCCCGGCTGGTGTTGTTGCGCTGGGCCGCCGTTTGGTGCAGCCGCGCCAGCACGAGGAAAAAGATCTCGTCCAGTTCGTCGGCGTGTTCACGGATGGCGGCCTGCAGGTCCTCTGCCTCCAGCATCTCCATGATGAGCAGGCTGGCCTCGTCCTCGGCCTTGCGGATCTCCTCGCTGTGGCGATCCAGCAGATCCAGCAGGCGTTGGCGCAGGCGGCCCAGCTTCTCGGCGGCCTCGGCCTCGCCCGATTCCTCGGCGCGCTCCAGCCGCTGGGTCAGCTCCTGGAAAAAGCCGTAATCCAGGTTGGCCGAGTGTTGCGCCACCGCGCGTTCCCAGGCCTGCTCATCCTCGATCTCCAGCAGCAGGTCGATCAGCTCCGCGGCGGTGGCGGCCTGGCGCGCCGCCGGCGGCATATCGGGGGCGGCGGTCTCCAGCAGCTTGGCGCGCAGCGTCGCCAGGGGGTTCTCGGCCCCCTCGGCCATTTGCTCGCCCTCGGCCTCGATCAGCTCGCTCAGCATCAGGTAGAACTCGTAGGTGAAGGCCTCCCGATGCTCCTCGACCAGCCTGGCAAAGGCGTCCTCGTCTTCCTGGGCCTCCAGCAGGTCGTTGATCAGGGTGATCCACTGGCGCTGCTGTTCCAGCATCTCTCTGCTATAGCCCTCGGCCTCCAGGATCAGCTCTATCAGGCCGTTGTAGGTCAGCACGGTCTTGGGCTGGAAGAAGTAGCCCTTGCGCTGCTCGGCGGGGGTGCTGTTCATCACCGCGTTGACCAGGTTGCCCACCGTGCGCTCCTGCTCGTCTGCCGAGAGGCCCAGCTCGGCGGGCATGTAGGTTACCAGGAGCTCCTTGGCGGGATCATGGTACACCAGGGGGGCGCTGAGCAGCCCGCCCGCGCCGCATTCTGGGCAGCGGGCGCGGTTGATTTCGCCGCGCAGGAACTGCTCCTTGAGATCGGGCTCCTGGCCCACATCAATGATGGAATGCACCTGCACCACAAAGGACGCGTTGCAGCTAGGGCAACGCAACCGACTGGGGATAGAAGGAAAGGCCATCGGTCAACAACTCCTACGGGGTATCCTGCTCAGGCATGTTGGCGGCGGCTGGGGGCGGTGAGCACCCGCTCCAGCAGCGCCTGTGGATTGACCACGGTGGCAGCCTCTACCTGAGCCGCGTTCAGGCCGGCGGCTGCCGCCACGCGCTGGGCGAAGGCGAAATCGATCAGATCCGAGGGATCGTGAGTATCGGTATCCACGACCATCGCCGCCCCCGCCTCGATGCATACCCGCGCCACGTGCCCGTTGGTGAGGCTGTGTCCCTTGCGGCTGGTCAGCTCGATCAGACAGCCTCTTTCGGTGGCCTGCCGGGCCTCCTCGAGGGTGAGAAAGCCGGGGTGGGCCAACAGATCCACGTCGGGCGAGGCGATGGCTGCCCGGTTGGTGCCTGGCGCCACGGGCTCGACGATGGTCTCGCCGTGCACCACCACCAGATCGGCGCCCAGGAGCTTGGCGCGGCGCGCCAGCCCGGCGATGCTGGCCGGCCCTACATGGGTCAGCTCCAGGCCAACCAGGAGATGGACCCCAAAGTCGTCGCGCTGCTCCTGGCGCAGCCGAAGCAGGCGCGCGATCAGTTCGTCCAGATTGCTGGCGTCGGCGTGGTCGGTGATGGCCAGGGCGCAATGCCCCTTGACGGCGGCCCGCCGCAGCAGCTCGGAGGGCAGCAACGCGCCGTCGCTGTAGATGGTGTGGGTATGCAAGTCTATGCGTTGACGTTCGCTCATGGCCCAATCAGTATAGCAGGCGAAGGCTGGCTGTCAACGTCTTGTGCCCGCTCGCCCTCACCCCCGCGGGTGTGCCCTGTAGATGACGGTTCTGCGCCCCCTCTCCCGCGTGCGGGAGAGGGGGATGGGGAGAGAGGGCCAGCCCCTGCGGGTCAGCCGCGTCGACCCATTGACCTTGGCCCCGGCAAGTGCTATGCTGCTGGGGAGGTGGCGAAGCCAGGAGGTGCAGGTGTGGCGATTGCCTTGATCTGGTGGGTAGCGCTGGTGCTGGCAGGCTGGCTGACTTGGCCTCTCTTGGCGGGGGTGCTCCGCTCTCTGCCCGACCGCGGTTATGTCTTTGCCAAGGCCTTTGGCCTCCTCTTTTGGGCCTACCTCTACTGGCTGCTGGGGCTCCTTGGTATTCCTCTGGGCAGCCCGCTGGTCTGGTGGGGCGTTGCAGCGCTGGTCGCGTTGCTCGGCATGTGGGGCTGGCTGCGCCTCCAACGCGAGCTGGTCGCCACGATTCGCGAGGAGGGGCGCCATATGCTGGCCGCGGAGCTCCTCTTTGCCGCGGTCTTGGCCCTGAGCCTGGCCTACCGGGCCTATGACCCTGCCATCCTGCATGCCGAGCAGCCTGTGGGCCTGGCCTTCCTCAGCAGCCTGCTGCGCAACCCCACGGTGCCCCCCGCCGATCCCTGGGCGGCTGGCCTGCCCATGGCCTATCCCTACTGGGGCTACCTGATCGCCTCGCTGCCGGCGCGGGCCGCCGGCGCCGGCGCGCCCGTCGCATACAACCTGGCCCTCGCCCAGAGCCTGGCGTTGACGGCGCTTTCCGGCTATGGCCTGCTCTACAACCTGTTGCGGGTTAGCGCCCAGTGGCGCGAGGTCGCGGCGCGCCGCATCGGCCTGATAGGGGGCACGATCGTGGCTCTGGGCGGCAACTGGGAGGGCGTGTTCGAGTACATGCGGCTGCGGGGGGTGGGCTCGCGGGCCCTGTACGCCTGGCTGGACATCCCCGGGCTCGCCGAGGCGCCCGCCTCGGGGGGGCACATCCCCATTGGCGCCGATTGGTGGTGGCGGGCGGGCCGGGTCATCTATGATCGCACGCTGGGCGGCGCTACCATCGCCATCCCTACCGAGTTCCCCTTCTTCAGCCTGATCCTGGGCGAGCTGGCGCCCTCCTCGCTGGCCTTGCCCTTCCTGGCCCTGGCGTTGATCCTGGCGCTGGAGATCCTCGAGACGTCCGATGGCCTGCTCACGAGATGGTGGCGGCGCCCGCGCTTCTGGGCGATGGCCTGGATCATCGGCGCGTTGGGGCTCTTGGAGCCCTGGTGCCTGCCCACGGCGCTGGCCATCGCCCTGGTGAGCTGGCTCCTGAGCGCCCGGCGGCGGGCAGCGACCCCGCAGGGGCCCGCGGTGCGCCAGGAGACGCGCCCGCGCCGGGGACCCTGGGTGGCAGGTTCCGTGGCGGCCACGCTGGGCCTGGCCTTTGGCGCTGTGGTGCTCTATCTGCCCTTCTACCTGACCGCGCTGGGCCAGCCGGGGCATCCGGCGATCGCCCTGGACGCCCACACGCCCATCCACCACTATCTCATCGTGCTGGGGCCCTGGGCGATCCCCGTCATCGCCGACGCCTTTATGTGTTATGAGGAGATGCGTCAGGGGAACAGGCCTCTGCGCCGGATGACCCTGCTGTATCTGGGCTTTGGCCTGCTGCTGGCCGTCTTTGCGGGGGCGTGGCTCATCGGCGGATGGCCCCAGGCGGCGCTCAAGGTCTACCTGACGGTTATCCAGGGTCCCTGGGTGATCCTGCTCCAGATTACCCTGATGACCCTCCTGTTGGCCAGCGTGGTCCGGAGCCATCTGACCGATCCCATCGGGCTCGATCGCGGGCGCACGCTATCGCGGCTGCTACTCCTGGTGGGCGTGGGCTTGACCCTGATCGCCGAGTTCTACTATCTGGAGAGCGGCCAGGGAGGGCGCGCCGATACGGCGGCGCGGCTCTATTACCAGGCCTGGTTGCTCTTGGGAGTGGGGGCGGTGGGCGCCCTGGTGCGCCTCTGGCAGGGCAGCGGGCGCGGGCGCGGCCTGGCGTTGTTGGGCTCGCTGCTGGTCGCCGTCTGTCTGTACTATCCGGTGGCGGCCGTCTATACCAAGGCGGAGGCCTTTGGAGCGACCCCCAATCTGGACGGCGTGGCCTATCTTGAGGAGGAATCGCTGGGCGCAGAAGCCGTGTATCGCTGGTTGGAGGAACATGCCTCGCCGGGCGATATCCTGGCGGAGGCGCCCGGCGTGAGCCTGGATGCCTCCACCAGCCGCATGGCCACGTTGACGGGGCTGCCGACGGTGTTGGGCTGGGCGGGCCATGAGGAGCGCTGGCGGGGGCAAGACGTCGTTACCGAGCGGCTGGCGGATCTGGACACGATCTACCGCTCGCGAGACGAGGCCGAGGTGTTGGCGACGCTGCACAAGTACGGCGTCACCTACCTCTACGTCGGCCCCGACGAGATCGAGGCGTATCGCATCACCGAGGCCAAGCTGGCCTGGCACACGACCTTCTTGCAGCCAGTGCTGCTGGTCGATGGCTACCAGCTCTATCGCGTGCCCTAGGCGACGGCAACGCAAAGAAACACCGTCCGCAGGCGACGATGTTTCTGGGATTACGAAAGATACGGCCCCCGAAGGGCTGGAAGCCTGTTAGGCCGTCGGGGCGATGTTGTTCAGACGCTGCATCAGGCGAGACTTGCGCCGGGCGGCGTTGTTCGGATGGATAACGCCCTTCTTGGCGGCCTTGTCGATCTCGCTGACGGCGTTGCGCACGGCCTCGCTGGCCTGCGCCATGTTGCCCGCCTCGATGGCGCTCTGTGCATCACGCACAAAGGTGCGCATGCGCGCCTTGACGGCGCGATTGCGCGCCCGCCGCTTGGCTTCCTGACGAACTCGCTTGATGGCTGAAGCTGTATTGGCCAACTCTATCCTCCAGACTGTATACCGAACCAGGGCATGCGAGAGGCGACGGTCGGACTCGAACCGACGGTGGGGGTTTTGCAGACCCCTGCCTTAACCACTTGGCTACGTCGCCACAAAGCGCGCGGTTCCTTGCTTTGACGGCAATGGAACCGCGACTCCTCTTGGAGCGGAAGACGAGATTCGAACTCGCGACCCTCTCCTTGGCAAGGAGATGCTCTACCACTGAGCCACTTCCGCAATGTAGCTGACGGCTCTACCGTCAGGTGCCGAAGCCCAGACTTGAACTGGGGACACCTTGATTTTCAGTCAAGTGCTCTACCAACTGAGCTACCTCGGCACGCGCTCTAGTGCGGCCCATTGTATACAAAAGGTAGGGGGGTGTCAAACACCGTGGGTGCGCGGCACGCGCCAGCCTTCTCTCGCTGCCGATGGCGCGGCGCGAGGGTGGCGCCCCGGCGCCCTATGCCGCAAGCTGGCCGTGCTTTGCACCGCCCCGCGCTGCCAAGTATACTCTTGCCCACGAGGGTCGCCACACCAGGGCGGCCCATCCAGGTGAATGGGGCGCGGTCGCCCTTGAACACAAGGGGGTGCGATAGATGATGCTGGCGTGCCCGTCGGACGATTTCGAGTTTCTGGATCCGGGCGAGCTGGTGGATGGCGACCTGGAGCTGCGGCTCATGTTCTGTTTCCCTGGCGATCCCCAGCGCGGCATGGTGCCTTCGTACGAGTTTCAGATGCAGCTGGTGGGCCGCGGCACGCGAGTGGGCGGCATCTCGCTGCGCGTGGGCGATACGGAGCACATCATCTATGTGGGGCATATCGGCTATGGCGTCACCAAAGGGTTCCGCGGCCACCATTACGCCGCCCGCGCCACGCGCCTGCTGATCCCCCTGGCCCGCGCTCATGGCATGAAGGAGCTGTGGATCACCACCGATCCCGATAACCGCGCCTCGCAGCGCACCTGCGAGATCCTGGGGGCAGAGTATGTGGAGACGGTATCCGTGCCCCCTACCGATAGCCTCTATGGCCGCGGCGATCGGCAGAAGCTGCGCTACCGCCTCAGGATCGAGCCTTAGCGTTCCCAGGGAGGTTCTGTGAGTATTCGCGTCGTCACGGATAGCACCTGCGATCTGCCCGCCGAGATCGTCGCCCGCCTCGGCATCCACGTGATCCCCCTCTACATTCACATGGCCGGCCGGAGCTATCTGGATGGCGTGGATATCAGCCGCGAGGCGTTCTATGAGCGCCTGCCGGGGTTGGCGGCCCAGCCGACCACGGCGGCCCCCGGCTCGGAGCGCTTTGCCCAGGTGTACGACAGCCTGACGGAACAAGGGGCCGACGCCATCCTCTCGATCCATGTCGCCCAGAGCCTCAGCGCCACCCTCAACTTTGCCCGCACCGGCGCCGAGCAAGCCCGCATCGCCGATGTGACCGTCTTCGATAGCGGCCAGCTCAGCCTGGGCGTGGGCTATATCGTGCAGGCGGCCGCCGAGCGCGCCGCCCAGGGCCACACGATGGAGCAGATCCTGGAGGCCGCGCGAGAGGTCGCCAGGCGCACCTTTGTCTTTGCCGCCCTGGATACCCTCGAGTTCCTCAAACGCAGCGGCCGCATGAGCTGGGCCATCGCCACCCTGGGCGAGATGCTGCGCATCCGCCCCATCCTGCACATGCACGACGGCGTCACCCACGTGGAACGGGTGCGCACCGAGACCCGCGCCCTGGCGCGGGTGGCCGAGATCCTGAGGGAGCGACTGCCCGTGGAGAGGCTGGCCCTGGTGCACACCAACGCCCGCGAGCGGGCCGAGGCGCTGCGCCATGCGCTGGGCGACCTGCTATCTTTGGAGGAGGTACCGATGGTCAATATCACGCCCGTTATCGGCGCTCACATCGGCCCCAACACCGTCGGGTTCGCCTGCGTGTCGGCGGGCGGCTGACCATGGCGAGACGTTCTCTCTGGCGTGTGACGCTGTTCGATTTCGACTACACCCTGGCCGATTCCTCCGCCGGGGCCGTGGATTGCATGCGCTATGCCCTGGCGGAGCTGGGCCTGCCCGATGTGGACCCGGCGGCCTGCGCCCGCACCATGGGCCTCTCGCTGCCCGCCACCCTGGTGGCCCTGGCGGGCGAGGAGCAGGCGCACCTGGCGCCCGAGTTCACGCGGCTGTTCATGCAGCGGGCCGATATCGTCATGGTGCCGCGCACGGTGGTCTTTGTCGATGCGCCGCCGACCCTGGCGGCTCTGGGGCAGATGGGTTACCGACGGGCCATCGTGAGCACCAAGTACAGGTTCCGCATCGAGGAGGTGCTGGCCCGCGACGGCTTGGCGGACCTGGTGGAGGCCATCGTGGGCGGCGAGGACGTGGCGGCCCACAAGCCCGCCCCCGATGCCCTGTATGTTGCCCTGGAGCGCCTGGGGGCGCGCGCCGACGAGGCCCTCTATGTGGGCGATAGCCTGGTGGATGCCCAGGCCGCGCAGGCGGCCGGGGTGGCCTTTGTGGCCGTCACCAGCGGCCACACCCCCGCCGAGGCCTTTGGGCCCTACGGCCCGTTGGCCGTGCTGGGGGGCGTGGGTGAGCTGCTGGCGTGGCTGGGGGACGGGGCCGCGTAGAAGCGACGCCCTACCGAATACTCGTACAGACTAGAGCGGCCCGCGCATCATTGCGCGGGCCGCTTTGCTGCCAACGGCTGGCCCTAGCGCCAGTCGTCCACCAGCACGGTACGTCCATAGTTGCAGCCCATGATGCGCCAGTAGCCGTTGGTCTCGCCGCCCACCACCAGCACGTGCACGTCCTCGCGGCGGTACATGGGGATCAACTCGTCCGGCGCGGCATGGAAATAGTCCGCCCAGGGCTTTTCGCCATTCTCGGCCCGGGGGTAGACATAGTTCTGGATGAGCTGGTCATCCCAGTAGATCGAGGCGGGCAGCGTGGCTTGCTCCCAGATGTAGTCCTCCAGCTTCTCCGGCGTGTCGAACCCGCCCAGCTCGACGAACTTGCGGCAGTCGACGGCCATCGCCGCGCCCGCCGAAGCGNNGAACCCGCCCAGCTCGACGAACAGGCGAGCCGTGATGGGGTCCAGGATCAGCGTGGGGGGCGTGTGGGGGTTCAGCCCGCGCAGCAGGTTCTGCACGTGCTCGCGCCAATGGGCGCGGCGCAGCCCCAACAGGTACGATGTGGCGCGGCAGCCGGAGAAACAGCTCACCGTGCTATCGTAAGGCTGGAACCCGTGGCGCACGTGGAAGGGCGCCCAAGGGCTGCGCTCCTCGTTCTCGGCAAAGGTGAGGCTGTTGTAGGCATAGTTGTTGCCCTGGGAGCCCAGGTAGGTGTGGCCGGGCACCGAGCCGCCCTGCAGGTTCTGGCTCAGCAGTCCGTAGGCCCGCCCGATGGTGGCGTTGGCGTGGTTGTAGGGGCCCAGGGCGCCGGTGCCCCAGTTCATCCCGATGCTGTGGCGGATGGGGCCGTTGACCACGGCCATGGAGGCCGCCGAGCTGGTGGTGCTGCCCCGCGCCGTCACGCCGCTGGCCGCCAGGGCCAGGATCACGGGCAGGTAGGCGGGCTTGGCCCCCGCCATCACGGCGTTGATGGCCACCTTCTCCACGGTGAATTGCCAGGCCTCGCGGGTGGACGTGGGCCGCAGGCGGCCCACCACCTCGTCGGGGCGGCGGCTGGTGCCCGTGAGCATCTCCTGCACCCGCTCTTCCGTGGGCAGGATGATGGGCAGATAGTCGGTCCAGTGGTTGTCCATAAAGAGCTGGTGCAGCGCCGCCTCGCTCTCGGCCTCGGCATAGCGGGGCGTGGCGCGATCAAAGCGCACGGCCTGGCGCTCGGTCTCGGAGAGGGGCTTGGTCAGTGCCTCGATCACTTCGTCCATCACCGGGCGCCCGGTGATGGGGTCGTTGCCATCCAGGTAGGCGCGCAGCTCCTGGGGCGATTTGCCCATGACGGGCTGGGGGACATAGACGAAACGCTGGTGGGGCATGCCCTCGGCCCAGGCCGTCTGGCGCACGGCATCGTAAAAGATGGCCGTCTGCATCGAGGCGGTGGGCGCGCCATAGTTGACTTCTAGATCAATGCAAAGCTCGGCGACCGCCGGAGCGCAGGTGCTTCAATGCCCCACGCCCACCACGGCGGCGGCGCCCTCCTCGCGGATGCGAGTGAACAGCTCGACATCGGGCTGGGTGTAGATGCCCTTCTTGGCGACATAGACCGCGTTGACGTCGGGGCGGTTATCGCGGAACCAGGCCTCCATCTGCTGCATAAAGATATCGCTGTCGTCAAAGCGGGCATCCACCAGGTAGACGGTCTTGCCGCGCAAAGTGTCAAAGCGCGGCGCCATCTGGACCTGCTGGACCTCGGGCGGGTAGCCCATGGGGTTGAGAGCGCGGACGGCGCCCATGTGGGGCCTCCTTTCGGGTATGGGACGGCGGTTACGATGATGTGAGTATAGCCGAGAGCGGGGCGGGGGGAAAGCTACTCTCCCACCTCTAGCAGCCCTGTGCGGGACATGGTCTGGGCCAGGGCCTCGCCCTCTGAGAGCACCAGCAGGCGGTCTCCAGCCTGGATGATCGAGCCGCCGGAGGGGATCAGGAACTCGTCGCCCCGGGCGATCAGCAGCACCAACAGCTCTGGGGGCAGGCCCAGCTCGACAATGGCCTTGCCATCGGCCGTAGAGCGTGGGGGCACCTGTAGCTCGCGAAAGATGCTCTCCATCCTTGTGCTGCCCGTGTACTCCAGGGGGTAGGCGGGCCTGGGCACCATCGGTTTGTCTACATGCAAAAGCCTGGCAACTGGCGGGATCAAGGTGCCTTGCAGCAGAACCGAGGCCAACACGACAAAGAAAACCACGTTAAAGATCAGGTCGGCGCCAGGGGCGCCCGCGATCAGCGGAAAGGTGGCCAACAGGATCGGCGCTGCGCCGCGCAAGCCCACCCAAGAGACAAACAACTTGTCGCGCCAGCCCAACTGCCTGGTGGGGAGCAGGGTCACGAATACAGCTATGGGCCGCGCGACGAACATGAGCCAGAGGGCGATCAGGGCGGCATGGCCCGCCTCGGGGATCAGCCGCGAGGGGAATACCAGCAACCCCAGGGTCAGGAACATCATAATCTGCATCAGCCAGGCCAGGCCATCGTGGAATCGCACAAGGCTACGTTTGTGCAGAAAATCGTGACGGCCAAGTACCAAACCGGCTACGTAGGCGGCCAGGAACCCGTTCCCCCCTGTCCAAGTGGCGAGGCCGTAGATCAACAATGCGCCGGCCAGGGTCAATACCGAGTACAGGCCATCATAGCTCAAACGCAGCCGGTTGATCGCATGAGCCAGCCCCTCGCCCCCCAGGATCCCGGCCACTGCGCCAATGGCCATCTGCTGGAGGAACGCGAGAGCGACGCTCGCCCACGATCCGCCCGTACCGGCCAGCAGTCCCAGCAGCGCAATGGTCAGGAATACGGCCATTGGGTCGTTGCTACCCGATTCCAGCTCTAGCAGGGGCCGCAATGAGCCTTTGAGGCTAACGCCCTTGGAGCGAAGGATGGTGAACACCGCCGCCGCGTCGGTGGAGGAGATGATCGCGCCGATCAGCAGGCCGCTCAAAAGGGGCAGGCCAAAGAGGTGGGCGGCCAGCAGGCCCACGATCAGCGCCGTGATCGCGACGCCGATGGTGGCTAGGGCCATGCCCTGAGGCAGCACGGGGCGCACCGTGCGCCATGAGGTGCCCAGTCCGCCGGCGAACAGGAGCAGCGCCAGCGAGATGATGCCCACCATCTGGGCAAGGGCCGGATCGTCGAAATAGATGCCGCCAATGCCCTCAGAGCCGGCTAGCATCCCGATGCCCAAAAAGAGCAGCAGAGAGGGAATACCGAACCGATCCGAGACTTTGCTAAGGACGACGCTAACCAAGAGCAATACAGAGAGGGCAATCAGGCTCTGTTCCAGCGATGCAAACATGACATACCTCGCGCGTAAGATGTTTGCCTTTCCCCCAAGAGCCAACCCCGGCGAGCAACCGGGCGCCATCTCCCAGGACAGGGAGGCAACACAACTTAGCCGTTCGGCGGCGCTCTGTCAAACGCCAGGTGGTTCGGATGCGCTTATCGCCCATGTCCTGTACAATGATGGTGCGGAGGGGGCCCTCTCTCGCACTCCGCAACAAAGGAGTTTTGCATGACCACCGAGATCATTCTGCTGGCCCTGATCATTATCCAGGCTCTCTGTCTGATTGGCGTGACGGTGGCGTTGTTGCGCAAAAGCGATAGCGGCGCTCCCCAGTTGCAACAGCAGATGGGCCAGATTCGCGACCATCTGGTGGAACTCAAGAGCCGGGTGCGGGCGCGTGAGGCGCTAGAGCTACGCACGGCAGACGCGATCCGTCGCTTGGAGCTGATCATCGCGGGTACCCACACCAAAGGCGCGGTAGGCGAGCAACTGTTGGATGCGGTGTTCAGCAACTTGCCCCCTGAGTGGCAGGTGCGCAACCTCGTTGTAGGCAACAAAGTTGTCGAGTTTGGGTTGCGCTTGCCCAGCGGCCTGGTTCTGCCCATTGATAGCAAGTGGGCTGGGACCCCCTTGATGGAGCAGTTGGCCCGCACAGAGGATACCGTGCAACGTCAACGTATCAAAGCCCAGCTCGAGGCCACGGTGTTGGCGCGGGCCCGCGAGGTGCGCAAGTACATTGACCCCAACTTGACCACCGGTTTTGCAGTAGCCGTGTTACCGGATGCGGTTTATGAGCTTAGCGCCGGCATCCAGGGCGAGGCGCTGGCCTCGCAGGTGGTGCTGTTGGGCCATAGCTTGTTCTTGCCCTATCTGCTGCTGGTCTTTCAGATGGCCCTCAAGACGGCGGGGCAGATGGACCTGCAACGGCTGGATCGCTATCTGGATACCTGCCAGCGCAGCCTGGCCGAGATGCAGGAAGAGCTGGAGGGCCGCTATGCGCGGGCGATGGCCATGCTGGGCAACTCGCGCCAGCAGATGGCGGGCAGCCTGGGGCGGATGCACAGCGCGCTCATTAGCCTGCAGCAGGGCGCCGATCTGCTGGTAACTATGGAGGAAGACCGGTTCGAGGATGACGGGGAGTGGCGGGCGTAAAGGCGCGTCGGCGCGGCTTGCTCAGCCCGCGCCGTGCACGCTAGGCCGCAAAGCGCAGGACCTCGAGCTCGGCATCCTCGCTCACTTGCGCCAGCAGCTCCTCAACGCGCTCCATGACGCTATCCGCAATGAGAATCTCCCGGCAGTTGCTGCACTGCCACACCGGTAGGGCCTTGAGCACCACCACCGTCTTGTCGGTCACCTTGAGAGGCAGGTCGGTAATCGTGGTGTGCATGTACGCGCCGCAGACGTGGCACTTCATGGGTTTAGCCTCCTACGAAAATCGCCGTCCCACTGCGCTGGGTCTGGACGATAGGCAGTGATCACACGGACATTGTTGTCAGGGACGTCAACCGCAAAGAGTATGTGAAAGACAATCCCGCTGGCCATTGCCCAGACGAGATAGCTGGGCAGATACTTGTCCTCGGGATACGATTCTATGATCTCATAGGTGGCTGCTGCATCCAGTATCGTCTGCCGGGCAATATGCCGGTCTGCCAACCGCATATTCACATGATATGTCCAGAACAACCGCGATTCGCAAACGCACCGTCTGATGAATGCCAATGGGTCATCCGGCAGAACGCGCTCACTCGCCATAGATCAACTCCCTTGGCGCAGCGTTAGAAGATATGGCCATTTGGCCGAGCCTCTGGCGCGGGCAGGGTATCAAGCGCCCCAAGAGTGAAGGCGCACGAAGGATACCGCCAAGTGACCGATCGGTCAAGGGAGCTCTGCCGGCTTGCACTGGTAGCGCTTGACGCTGCCTGCCCCGCCCGTATCATAGGGTTGGTCATCCGGCAGTAGATCTGCTCAACGATCTCTCTCCCGATATGCTGGTCGCCGTGGAGGAAGGCCAGTTTGAGGATGAAGGGGAATGGGGGCGTAAGTATGTGATGGATCTAGAGAAGGGATAAGCGTAATAAGCGAGTTCTTGGAAATGGAAAAGGTGCGGCAGATGGCATTCAAAGCCGACTCGCCGACCGTGTCCGAGGCGGCGCGGGTTGATGGTATCTACAGGGGCCGGGCGCGCCCGTTCTGCCTGCCGCGCGACTATGCCATGGAGAACCTCTACCCCGGCATCCGCGCCAGCGCACCGCCTCATTTCGCCCGCCACGGCATCAAGTGGCACGATGGCCGAGACGGCAACCCCAGCAACCACCTGTGCGACTCGCAGGTCTGCTGCGTCAACTTTTTGTTCCCCTTTGCCGACCAACCCCGCGCCCTGGGCGAGTTGCTGCGCCCCTTTTATCCGGCTTTGCGCAAGACGGTGCCCATCGAGGACGGTAACTATGTCGCCCACGAGTGGATCGGCGAGCACAACTATCTGGGCCGAATCGTACGGCAGTACCTATCTCAAGACTGCCCGGAGCGGGACAGACCGGACTGCTATCTATCGGCCACTCTATGAGCGGGACGATTGCCCCATTGACAAGCAGCGCTTGCCCGATTTCGACGCCCTATTCTTCGAGCCGTTCTACCAGATGTTGCGCCAGCAGCTCTTGGCCCACGAGATGGAGCGCGCCCACGAGTTGGGCGCGGGTATGGTCAGCCTGCTGCACATCGCCCCAGAGGCGAATCGCGATTGTCGGCGCGTTACGTCGCCGCAGCTAGCCGCGTTGGGCGATACCCCTACGAGCGTCTGGAACAGCCTGATACGCCCTGGCGATAGGTTTCTCAGCGTCAGTACAGAGACGCTGTTCGGAACGCTCTCCGCCAACCACATGCCCAAGATGCAAGAGTGGCTGACGTACGTTCAGCAGCGATACGCCTGGATTCGATAGCCTGTGGGGGCGTACTCGTAATCGGAGGGCGCTGCCCTGCAGGACAATTGCATTTGGGTCCTTCTAGGAGCAAAGCCACGCGGAGCGGCTTGCGCGGCCCTCACCCCCAAGTGAGAAAACACGAATAGACAGTAATCAAGCCCCCTCTCCCGCACGTGCGGGAGAGGGGGAGGGCGGAACTCGCCTCCGAGGCGAGTTCCGCTGGGGGGTGAGGGCAATCACAGGCATCGCTCCTCTACCGGACGGGCGGCCCACAGGGCAGATGTGATTGCCGCTCACCCTGCGCTTTCCGTTGACACGCCCCCCAGCGGCCCCTATAATCGAGGTGATATCGATTGAGCCTGCCCTTGTATCGATAGGGTGACGCCATGTAGCCCGCCAGGGCGCCCGGCAAAGGAGGCCGTATCCATGAACAGATCCATACTGGGATCGCTGCTATTGGTCTTTGCCCTGCTGCTTTCCTCCTGTACCGTCGTGTTGCCCATGGCCGAGGAGCTGATCGCGCCCACCCCACAGCAGGTAGAGGAGGCCAGCCCTCCCGTGGCCGAGGCGTACCCCGAGTCGGAGGCCGAGCTCGCGCCCCCGGCCGAGACCGACCAGGCCGCCACGCTAGCCATGGCCAACGAGCAGCTCGGCGCCCTGGGCACTGCGTTGCTTCAGGGGGGCTTGCTCGATATCTTGCTGGAAGGCGGGCCCTATACCATCCTGGCGCCCACCGACGAGGCCTTTGCCGCCCTGGACGATGAAACGGTCGCGGCCCTGGCCGCAGACCAGGACCGCCTGGCCGCCTTCTTGCAGTTCCACGTGATCCAGGGCGCCTATACCCTGGCCGATCTCGAGGAGCAGGAGGCGCTGGAGAACCTGGCCGGCGCCACGCTGACCATCTCCTCCGACGAGGAAGGGCTCCTGCTGAACCAGGCGCGCGTCGTCACCGGCGACATCTTTATCCCCAACGCCATCGTGCACGTTGTCGACGCCATCCTCTTCCCCATGGAGGGGGAGGACATGGTGGATCTGGTGGAGCGCGATGCCAGCCTGGGCACGCTGGAAGCGCTGCTGGCCGGCACCGACGTGGACCTGCTGCTGCATACGGCAGGGCCGTTCACCCTGTTGGCGCCCACGGATGAGGCCTTTGCCGCGTTCTTCGCCGAGCATCCTGCCGCTATGGATGACCTGGAAACCCTGGCCGCCGTGCTGCAGTACCATGTCATCGGTGCGCGTGTGCTCCTCACCGATACGCTGGCAGTCGCCTCCTATGCGACCTGGCTGGGGCCTCAGGTGACCTTCACCGGCCAGGATGGCGCTATCACCGTCGAGGGGGCCACGGTCGTGCTGGCCAATATCGAGGTGGTGAACGGGACGATCCATCTCATCGATCAGGTATTGATGCCGCCCGAAGGGTCCGTCCCTGTGGCGGTGCCCGAGCTGACGGACCTGGTCGAGGAGTTGGGCGGGCTCGGCACCCTGACCCAGGTCTTTGGCCTGGATGCGCTGCAGGCGCAACTGGCGGGGCTGGAGGGCTTTACCCTCTTTGTGCCCACCGATGAGGCCTTTAACGCGCTGCCCGATGATGTGATCATGGAGCTGGTCTCCGATCCGGAGGCGCTGGGGCGCGTTCTCCAATATCACGTGGCAACGCAGCCGTTACTGGCTGCGGACCTGGCCGCGATCACCGAGACCATGACCCTGGCCGGGCTGCCTCTCCAGCTGACAGCCGATCCTCTGACCGTCAACGGCGCCGCCTTTGTCTCCACCGATGTGCAGGTCGAAGGCGGGGTGGTGCACCTGATCGACGCAGTGCTCCTGCCCCCCGAGGGCGAGGGCGTGGCTGCCGTCGAGGGTGAAGGGGCGGCCGAGGAGATCGCAACGGAGCCGACCGAGGAGGCCGAGGCCGCAGCCGAAGAGATCGAAGAGGCCGAGGTCGCCGAGGAAGAAGCTACCGTAGAGCCCGCTGAAGAGGCGGCGCCGGAAGAGGCCGAGGAGGCCGCGCCGGAGGAAGCCACCGAAGAAGTGGCGCCGGCAGAAACGGAAGAGGCCGCGCCGGAGGAAGAGGCTACCCCCGCCGTTGAGGAGATCGCGGAGGAGGAGCCGATCGCTACGCCGACCCTGCTGCCGAGCCGCCAACTCAGCCTGTCCGCCATGCTGCGCGCCCTGGTCACCTCTGGCCTGCTGGACGAGCTAGACCAGGTGGGCGCCTTTACCATCTTTGGACCCAGCGACACCGCCCTGAACCGCCTGCCCTCGGATCGCCTGCTGCAACTGGCTCTGGATCCCCAGGCCCTGCGCGACATGTTGGCGATGCACGTGGTGCCCGGCACCATTCTGGGGCGCGACCTGGCGCCCGGCACGCTGCAGACTCTGGCGGGCACCGAGCTGACCCTCGCCGCCGATCCGCTCACCGGGGGCCTTACGGTGAACGGCGCGCGCATCCTCTGGGTGGACATGCGCATCGGCGATGCCGTGATCCATGTGGTGGATCAGGTGCTGCTGCCGGGCGAAGTGGAGGCGCCGAGCGTCGCGGAAGAGCCCGCGGCGGAGGAGCCTGTGGCGGAGGAGCCCGTCGCCGAAGAGCCGCCCAAGATCATCGTGTCCAGCGTCCTCGCCCAGCCGCGGGGGACCCTGGCCCGCGTGCTGCAGCGCGAGCCGCGCCTGGAGCTGCTGTCGTCGCTGGCCGAGCTGGCCGACCTGGGCGATCTGTTGGCGGGCGACGAGCCGCTGACCCTGCTGGCGCCGGCGGATTCGGTGATGGCTGCGGTGCCCGATGCCGTCATGCTCGGCATCATCCGCCAGGAGGATGTCCTGCACGAACTGCTTCGCAACCACATCATCAGCGGGACGCTGACCACGCGGGATCTGGCCGAGACCGCCACCGTCACCACCCTGGCCGGGCATACCCTCGCCGTGTCGCACGAAGGGGGCGTTCTGGGCCTGGGCGGCGCCCAGGTGGTGGACGTCATCGAGGCGGAGAATGGCGTGCTCTATCTGGTGGACGATCTGTTGCTCTATCCGGATATCCCGCTGGATTTGATGGGGCAGCTCTATGTCATGGACGGGTTCACCCAGTTCACGCGGCTGCTGGAGCTCTCCGGCCTGGCCGACACCCTGAGCCGGGAGCGGCATGTCACCGTGCTGGCCCCCACCGACGAGGCCTTTGGAGAGCTGACCGAGGCCCAGATGGAGGCCCTGACCGCTGACGCCGATGCGCTGGTCGCATGGCTGGGCCGCTACATCATCCCGCGCCGCGTCACGGCGAGCGAGCTGACCCACATGCGCTCGATCGCGACCCTTTCCGGCGAAAAGGTGCTGGTCCGCGCCCGTAGAGGCAACCTGTTCATCGGGGGCACCCGCGTCCTGGAGCGCGATCTGCCGGCGACCAACGGGTTGATCCACACCGTAGATACCGTGGTGTTGCCGCG
>DCTX01000062.1 GCA_002329325.1 Anaerolineales bacterium UBA1429 | reverse complement strand
ACATTATCATTGATGAATGACAGGCGCGCCCCCGGCGCGATGACACGCAGCCTGCACCATGGTACAATCGCCGGCGACACCGATTGACCCCGGGCGCGGGCCCGGGGCACCTACACAGGAGAAGTCTCCCATGATCAGCCCCAAACTTCCCCAGATCTGGTACGGCGCCGACTATAACCCAGACCAGTGGCCCGAGGAGCTCTGGGCCGAGGACATGCGCCTGATGCGCCTGGCCCACGTCAACGTCGCCACGCTGCCCGTCTTTAGCTGGACCCTGCTGCAGCCCGCCGAGGATCGCTACGAGTTTGGCTGGCTGGATCGCATCCTGGGGCAGATGGCCGATAACGGCATCTATGCTTGCCTGGCCACCTCCACGGCGGCCCAGCCCGCCTGGTTGTCCCAGCGCTACCCCGACGTGCTCCCGACCGGCCGCGATGGCCTCAGGCGGCGGCATGGCGGCCGGGTCAACTTCTGCCCGAGCAGCCCCAACTACCGGCGCCACTCGGTGGCCCTGGCTCAGCAGCTCGCCTTGCGCTACAAGGACCATCCCACCCTGGTGGCCTGGCATATCGCCAACGAGTACGGCAACCACTGCTACTGCGACCAGTGCGGCGAGGCGTTTCGCGAGTGGCTCAAGGCGCGCTACGGCACGCTGGAGGCGCTGAACGAGGCCTGGAACGCCAACTTCTGGAGCCATCGGTTCACCGCCTGGAGCGAGATCGAGCCTCCCTCCATGATCGGCGAGCGCAGCAACATGCCCATGCTGCTGGACTATGATCGCTTCCAGAACCAGGCCATCCTCGAGTGCTACCTGGGCGAGTACCGCGCCATCAAGGCCATCACGCCCCATGTGGCCGTGACCACCAACCTGATGAGCCAGTTCAAGCCGCTGAACTATGCCGCGTGGGCGCCCTACCTGGATGTGGTCTCCTTCGACAGCTACCCCCGGGTCTGGTTGCCCATGAGCGATGTGGCGTTCAACCACGAGCAGATGCGCGGGCTGAAGGATGGGCAGCCCTTCATGCTCATGGAGCAGACCCCCAGCCAGACCAACTGGATGCCTCGCAACCCGCTCAAGCGCCCCGGCGTCATGCGCCTGTGGAGCTATCAGGCGGTGGCTCACGGCGCAGACACGGTCATGTTCTTCCAGTGGCGGCGTGCCCGGGGCGGCGCGGAAAAGATGCACGGCGCCATCGTGGACCACGTGGGCCACGAGCACACCCGGGTCTTTCGTGAGGTGCAGGCCCTGGGCGCCGAGCTGGATCGCCTGGGCGATACCCTGCTGGATAGCCGCCAGCAGGCCCAGGTGGCCCTGCTCTTTGACTGGGAGAACTGGTGGGCCATCGAGTACTCCTCGGGCCCCAGCGTGGACCTGGACTATGTCGGGCTGTGCAAACGCTACTACCATGCCCTCTGGGCGGCCAACGTCGCTGTCGATGTGGTGCGCCCCGAGGCCGACCTGGGCCGCTACGACCTGGTGCTGGCACCCATGCTGTACATGCTGCGCCCCGGCGTGGCCGACCATCTCAAGGGCTATGTGGAGCAAGGCGGCAGCCTGCTGGTGAGTTTCTTCAGCGGGCTGGTGGACGAGAACGACATGGCCACGCTGCTGGGCTATCCAGGCGAGCTGCGGGAGCTGCTGGGCATCTGGGTGGAGGAGTTCGATTCTCTGCTGGAGGGCGAGACCAGGGGTGTGGCCATGAGCGCGCCGTGGGGCCGCTTGCAGGGCAGCTATCGCGCCCGAGTGCTGTGCGATCTGCTGCACTTGGAGGGCGCGGAGGCGCGGGCCGCCTATGCCGAGGATTTCTACGCCGGACGCCCGGCGCTGACGGTGAACCGCTACGGCGCGGGCCAGGCGCTCTACCTGGCCGCCGATGTCGAGGACGCCATGCTGCGCGGTCTGCTCCTCACCCTGTGCGACGAGCGGGGCATCGCCCCGGCCCTGGCTGCGCCGGCGGGGATCGAGGTGACCCAGCGGGGCAAGGGTGGGCGAGTCTACACCTTTGTCCTGAACCACAACGCCGAGCCACAGCGGCTGACGCTGCCCAGCGCCTGCCGCGACCTGCTCACCGGCCAGGCCCTGGAGGGCGAGGTCACTATCGCACCCTATGACGTGTGGATCCTGGAGGGGTTGCCCGGCTGAGGCGCCGACTGTGCATCACGAGGGCGGACGTCTCGTCCGCCCTCGTGCTATGCTCGGAAGGAGCGCCAGGCGCCCACGACGGCGCCCACCAGCGCCGCCACCGTCAGGCTCAAGAACACGATGGTGGGCCAGAGCACGCCGACGACCAGCGGCGGCCCCAGCACAGCCCGCGGCACGATCTCCGGGATGCCGTGCTGGATGGTGAGGAGCGGCCCCACCAGGGGGAGGGCGGCCAGGCGCGTGGGCCACAGGTACATGGCGGCGCCCAAACCGCCGCTGAGCAGCAACCAGATCAACCAGAAGACCCACGGATAGCGGGCCAGGGGACGCGCCACGCGCCCGGAAACGCGGGCGTAAAAGGCCCACACGCGGCGCACGCGGCGCCAGCTTTCGGGGGCGGCGGCGGAGACCGCCCGCCAGAGGATGCGGCCCGCTTCGCGCAGCAGCGAGACCCGCGCCCGGACCCGGATCTCGACGGCAGGCGTGTCCTCGCCGATGGAGACCGCCACGGCGCCCTCCTGCTGGCTGCGGAAAGGCAGGTCCTCGGCGCGCACGTTGACGCTGATGTACGTGGGGATCCCCGCCCACAGGTGCACCCGCGTGGGATGCACCTCCAGCCAGGGCGCGCTGGTGGTCACCGTGCCGTAGGCATAGCCCCGCGTGCGGTTCTGCAGGGCCACGCGGCGGGTCAACGCCGAGACGCGGGCCACGCTCCCCAGATCTATCTCGGGCGGATCGGCGGCGATCTTGGGGTTGGGCAGGCCCGGATCCACCGTCTGCAAGAAGCGCTCCAGCCCCAGGTCGCGGTTCTCCTCGCGGGAGACGATCTGGTCGGCGATCACCACCAGGTCGTGCCGGTTGATGTCGCGCAGCCAGCGCTGAAAGTCGCCCTGATAGAGGAAGGAGCGGGCGGCATCCCAGTGCTCGTCGGCCAGGGCGGGCAGCGCCCCCACGGTGCGGATCTGGGCGTTGCCGGGGAAGGTGAACACCTCCAGGGTGCGCTGGGGCGTGCTCAAGGCTTCCAGCGACTGGCGCAGCTCACGGGCGGTGCTGCGGTCCTCCGGGCTGTTGCGCAGCGCCCGCTGGAGCGCCAGCCCCAGCTCCCGGGGCAGCCGCTCTAGCTGGGGCCACTGGAAGGGATGTTCCTGGGGATCGTCGTCGGTGAGGACGTGATAGGCGGTGGCGGCCAGGGCGAACACGTCGGAGCGGGGCACTGGCCTGCCGCGATACTGCTCCGGCGGGGCATAGCCCGCCGTGCCATAGACGCCCTCCTCCTGGTCCTCGCCGGGATCGCCTTCAGTGTGGCCCCGAGAGCGGGCCGTGCCGAAATCCACCAGGCGCACCTCGCCGCTCAGGCTCTCCAGGATCAGGTTGGCCGGCTTGACATCCTGATGCACAACCGGGCGAGGTCGCCCGTGGAGATACTCCAGGATGCGGCAGACCTGGATGACATAACGGATGACCTCTTCCTGATGCAGCCGCCGGCTGGGCGGCACCAGACCACGGGTGTCCTCGCGGCTGACAAAGCTCGCCAGGTTGTCGCCCTCGATGTACTCCATGACGATGTAGTAGCGCCCGAACTCCTGGATGAAGGCATAGATGCGCGGGATGCCGGGGTGGGTGAGGGTCGCAAGGGTGCGGCCCTCCTCCTCGAAGCGCTGCTGGGCGCGGCGCCGGTCCTCGGGGTTGCCGGGATCGTAATAGTCCAGCATCTGCTTGACGACGCAGGCGCGGTCAAAGGCCCGCCGATCCCTCGCCAGGTACACGGCGCCCATGCCGCCCTTGGAGATGGAGCGCACGATCTGATAGTCACCGCCAGAGAGTTCGGCGCCCGGCGCGAGCTGCTTGGCCAGCAGGTAGCCGCAGCGCGGGCAGAACCGCGCTGCGGCGCGCACCGGGCCGCCGCACGAGGGGCAGGCGAGGGTCATGAACGGGTCCGAAAGACCAGCTTGAGGCGTCCGGCGCGGATCTCGTCACCATCGGCCAGGCGTGTGGGCGTGTTCGGCTCCAGGCGCTGCTGGTTCAGCCAGGTGTGGTTGGTGCTGCCCAGATCCTGGATGGCATAGCGCCCCTCCGCCAGGGTCAGCTTGAAATGTCGACGCGAGACCCCCGCCTCCTCGCCGCCGTGGGGCGCGAGGTCCACATCGGGAAAGACGTTGCTGTAGGGATCCTCGCGGCCCACCAGCGCCTCGGTGCCCTGGGGCAGAGGCAACTCGATGCCCGAGCTCGCCACCACCAGGTAGGGCGCCTCGACCGACTGGCCCGCGATGGGCGCTTGCGCGGGCGCTGCCGCCGCGGCTGTCGCGGGGGCAGCGGGCATGGCGCCGGCGGCGCCCGTCAGGGCCGCGCCGCAAAAGTCGCAGAACAGGTCGCCAGGCTGAACCTTGGCG
>DCTX01000056.1:183-3518 GCA_002329325.1 Anaerolineales bacterium UBA1429 | reverse complement strand
GCGTCCCCTCGGCCCGCAGTAGCCCCAGAGGCAGGCCCGTGTTCGTGCCCTCGGGGGCGGCCCACTGGCCGTAGATCGTGCCAAAGGGCAGCAACGCGCCGGTGAGCATGCGCGCCACCCAGGGCGCGATGAGGAGCAGCGATCCGGCCGCCAGGGCCAGGCCGAGGAGCGCGGGCCGCGCCGCTCCCGGCTTGCTGTTGCCATGCAAGAGGCGGCTTCTCGCCCAGATGACCAGCCTGGCGAGGAGATACACCGCCCAGAAGACGACATAGAACGCCAACACGCGATAGTGGGTGAGGGCCAGGCCGGAGACCAGTAGCAACGCCAGGGGCCAGATGCGGCGATCACGTGGCCGGTCGCACAGCGCCAGGGTCGCCAACAGCAGCACGGGCAGGATGATCAGCCCCGCCAGTTGGGTGTAGCGCCCCCAACTGAGATAGTAGGCGGGCATGTAGGTCAGGAAGGAAGGCACGGCCGCGGCGATGACCCCCGCCCAGCGGGCCATCAGCGGCGGGCGGCTGCGACGGCCCGCCATCAGCCCGGCGGCAAGGGCGTACAGGGGCAGCCCCGCCAGGCCCGCCAGGATCTGGCCCAGGCCCAGCACGCTGCGATAGGGCGCCAGGCGGGCCAGCCAGCTCAGCACCGCGGCCCCCGCGTGAAAGCCAAAGTGGTAGTGAAAGCCGTCGATCGAGATGAACGGCTCGCCGGTGCGCGGGATCAGCCCCTGCTCGACGATCAACTGGGTCACCATGGTGTGGTGCACCGAATCCACCCACACGGGCACGATCTGGTCGCGGGCCTGGATCAGGCGCAGAAGGACCGCCACCGCCAGGATGACGGCCAGGGCGGTCTCGGGCCAGCCAGGGGGCGTCAGGCGCAGGCGGCGCCCGCCGCGGCGCCCGCGCAGGCAGCCCGCGATGACGGCCATGCCCAGCGCCAGCGTCACGCCCCAGGCGGCGGGGGCGCTCATGGGCAGGCTGAGCGCGGTCGTCCAGAGGAGCAGGAGCGGCCAGAAGGACAGCCCCAGGGCCAGGAGCCAGGCCGCGAACAGGGCGGCGTTCACGGGGCGCCGCGGCGGGGCCCAGGCGAACAGGGCCAGGCCCGGCAACGCCAGTTGCAGCAGCAGGGCGGCCAGCGCCGGCAGCCAGGGCGTCAGGATGGAGGGCAGCTCCCTCAGCAGGCTCGCCAGAGGGTAGGCGTGATGGGTGGAGAAGACCAGGTCGCCCTCGGCGAGGGCGCCGTTCTCGTACAGCGCGCCTTCGGCCAGAGCCTCTTGCGCCGAGGCCCACACGCCAACGCCATAGTCCTGATCGCTGCCCAAGGTGAAGCGATACAGGCCCTCCGCCGAATCCGCCTGCGACGGAAAGGCAAAGCGCAGCCGCTGGTTGTTCGCCACGCCCTCCAGCGAGAGGGAGACCACGATGGGCGCGCGCTCGGGCTGGTCCAGACGCTCCAGCACCAGGCGCATCTGGGCGTCCGCGGGGAGGGCCTCGTCGGGGCGGTAGCGGGCAGCCAGCACCTCGATGGCCTGCAGCCCCGCTCGCTCCCCGAGAAAGCTCTGGCCCACCCGGTAGTCGGGGGATAGGGGGGGCGTGGCGTAGGACCAGCGTTCCTGGGCGATCTCGCGGATCTCGCGGGGCGGCGCGGCGGCCAATTGCCAGCCCAATGTGGCCGCGATCGCCAGGACGGCCAGCAGCCAGCCGCAGGCCCGCGCCCGCAGGCTCATTGCCGGGCCTTGCGCTGTAGCTCGGCCAGCTTGTTCAGGGCCTCCAGCGGCGAGAGGCTGTTGATGTCGAGCTGGCGCAGTTCGTCCACCAGGGGGTCCTGTTCCTGGAGCAGCGAGAGCTGGCGCACCTGGATCACGGTGGCGCCCGAGGCCACGGGCACCCGTTTGGCGGCGCCCTCCAGGTCGGCCAGGATCTCGCGGGCCCGGGCGATCACGTCCCTGGGCAGCCCCGCCATCTCGGCCACATGGATGCCATAACTGCGATCGGCGCCGCCGGGCACGATGTAGTGGGTAAAGATGACCTGGTCGCCCTGGTGTTGCACGGCCACGTTCTCATTGCAGACGTGGGCCAAAAAGCCCTCCAGCTCGGTGAGTTCGTGATAGTGGGTGGCAAAGAGGGTCTTGGGGCGCAGGCCCGGGTGGTTGTGCAGGTACTCGACCACGGCCCAGGCGATGGAGACGCCGTCATAGGTGCTGGTGCCGCGCCCCACCTCATCCAGGATCAGCAGGCTGCGGTCGGTGGCATGGTTGAGGATGTTGGCCATCTCGACCATCTCGACCATGAAGGTGCTCTGGCCGGCGGCTATCTCGTCCTGGGCGCCCACGCGGGCAAAGATGCGGTCCACCAGGCCGATGGTGGCGGCCTTGGCCGGCACGAACGACCCGATCTGGGCCATCAGCGTGATCAGGGCCGTCTGGCGCAGGTAGGTGGATTTGCCGCTCATGTTGGGCCCGGTGATGACGTGGATCGCCCTGTCCGGGCTGAGGTGCGCATCGTTGGGCACAAAGCTCCCCGCCGTCAGGGTGCGCTCGACCACGGGGTGGCGCCCCGCGACGATCTCGATGCTGCGGTCGTCGCTCAGCTGGGGCCGGACATAGTTGTACTCGGCGGCGGCGTGGGCCAGCGCCAGGTACACGTCCAGATGGGCGATGGCCCGCGCCGTCTGCAACAGCCGCTCCGCCTGGGCGGCCAGTTGGTCCAGCAAGCTGGCGTAGAGCTGGGCCTCCAGCTCCTGGGCGCGCTCCTCGGCATTCAGGATCAGGGCCTCGCGCTCCTTGAGCTCGGGCGTGATATAGCGCTCGGCGTTCACCAGCGTCTGCTTGCGGATGTAATCACTGGGTGCCATGTCTGCGTTTGCGCGTGTAATTTCAATATAATAGCCAAAAACTNNATAGTAGCCAAAGACCTTGTTGAAACCGACCTTGAGGCTCTTGATGCCGGTGCGCTCTCGCTCCGCCCGCTCCAGGCGGGCCACCCAGCGCCGCGCCTCCGCGGCGGAGGCCTCGATGCCGTCGCGCTCCTTGGAGTAGCCCTCGCGGATGACGCGCCCCCCGCTGAGGGTGACGGGCGGCTCATCCACCAGGGCGGCGGCGATGAGCGACGCTGCCTCTGGGCAGGGATCGAGCGAGTCGCCATCCAGCGGGTAGAGGCTCTGGTCATCCAGGAGTTGGCTCTCGGCGGTCAGGGCCGCCGCTGCCTGGGCCAGCTCCGCCGTGCGCTCCAGGGCGGCGCGGAGAGCCACCAGGTCGCGGGGGCCGGCGATGCGCTGCACGATGCGCCCGGCCAGGCGTTCCAGATCGCCCAGGCCGCGCAGCAGGCGGCGCAGCT
>DCTX01000056.1:0-159 GCA_002329325.1 Anaerolineales bacterium UBA1429 | reverse complement strand
AGGCTGGCGCGATCCAGCAGCGGCTGGGTGATCCAGCGGCGCAGCAGGCGGCCGCCCATGGGCGTGAGGGTGTGATCCAGCACCCACAGGAGCGAGCCCTTGAGGGCGCGGTCGCGGATCGTCTCGGTCAGCTCCAGGTTGCGGCGGGTGGCCACGTCC
>DCTX01000052.1 GCA_002329325.1 Anaerolineales bacterium UBA1429 | reverse complement strand
CATTTTCACTGATTGACAACAGCGGTCCATACCCCAGCCAACTCGAGAGCAGTATAGTATCCCCACCCACAGCAAGTCAACCGCTATCGAGAGTCAACCTGGCCGGGCCCCGCCCAGCCAGGCCGAGATGCTTATCTGCGCGGGGCCCATGGCCGATGGGTTGCCTGGCGTGCCCCAGGTCTGCCTTCGCCTGCAGGCCGGTGGCGCGAGGGGCGCGGCCGGGCGGGGCGGAGCACGGAACAGGAGACTGGCGCCTCGCCTGCGGGAGCGCGCGGTTCCACGGCAAGATGCAAAAACGGCCAGTTGCTTGTGAGTCAACTGGCCGCCATAGAGCGGGCTGGCTGAGGGACAGGGATTCGAACCCCGATCGGCTGATCCAGAGTCAGCTGTCCTACCATTAGACGATCCCTCAGTGCCCCGCTATTGTAGCACAACCCGATGGCCAGGCAAAATCGGATGTGAACATGAGGTTCCATCTGAAGGTGCTCAACAAAGCTGAGCCGATCTACGCAAGGTTATGGCGCAAATGCCCATGGAACCGCACGAATGCGCTTTTTTACGCTTATACATGGCTGTAGATCGCCTCGTTACCCTCTGTTGCGCCCCACACCGCAGACCGCCCCTTGACAGCCCGCCCCAAGGATGCTATCATATTGGCACTCGAGTCGCGAGACTGCTAATCCCCCCGGAGCGGGAGTGGGTATACAAGTATGGACGAACAGCGAGCCGAAACGGAATTGACTGCCCGGCAGCGCGAGGTGCTGCGCCTTCTGGTGCAAGAGTACGTGGCCTCGGCGAGCCCCGTCGGCTCGAGCACCCTGCTGCGCTTGGGCGGCCTGGGCGTCAGCTCGGCCACCGTGCGCAATGAGCTGGCCCTGCTGGAGGACCTGGGCTATGTCCAGCAGTTGCACACCTCATCGGGGCGCGTGCCCACCGGCAAGGGCTACCGGTACTTTATCGAGCAACTGATGGAGCACGTCGAGCTGCCCGCCCCTAGCCGGCGCATGATCCTGCATCAGTTCCACCAGATCCGCCTCAACATGGATCAGTGGCTGCAGCTCACGGCGGCGGTGCTGGCCCATACCACCCGCGCGGCCTCGTTGGTCACCGCCCCTCATGCGCCCCAATCGCGCCTGAAGCATATCGAGCTGATCTCGACCCACGATACCCTGTTCCTCATGATCCTGGTGCTCCAGGATGGCAGCGTCTGCCAGGAGATGATGGCCGTCGAAGAGACGGTGGATCAGGATCAACTGCGTCTGTTCTCCAACCAGATGAACGACCAGTTCCGCAACCTGACGGCAGACGAGATCCGCAGAACGGCCGAGGTCGTTCTGCCCGCTCTGACGGGCTGGGCGGCGCGCGTGGTGAGCTGGCTCGTGATGCGCATGGAGGATGCCGATGGCCGCGCCATCGACCAGATCCACCATGCCGGGCTGACCAACGTGCTGGAGCAGCCCGAGTTCGAGGATGTCTCCAGCTTCCGCCAGCTCGTGGACATTGTGGAACAGCGCCAGCGTCTGGAGCGCATCCTGGCGCGGGCCCTCGGCGCCAACGGCGTGCAGGTCATCATCGGGGGAGAGGGGCCCTTTGAGGGCATCTATGACGTGAGCCTGGTGCTCTCCCCCTATGGCACGCGAGACAAGGCCAGCGGCGTGCTGGGCATCGTCGGGCCCAGACGCATGTCCTACGCTACGGCGGTCTCGACTGTGAGCTATGTAGCCAAACTCATGGGCGATCTGATCGAAGACATCTATGGCTCGCCCTCAGCCCAGTGAACACATTGCACACCAGACAATAGAGGAGCTATGGTGAGTGAAACCCAAGGGCCGCAAGGCCCCCAAGAGGAGAGGGTAGAGGCGGTTCCCCAAGAGGGGGGAACGGAAGCAACAGCGATTGACCTTCAACAAGAGTTGGAGAAGGCGCAGAATGAGGCAGCCCAGTGGCACGACAGGTACCTGCGCAGCGCCGCCGAGCTGGCCAATTACCGCAAGCGCGTGGAACGCGAGCGTGAGCAGCAGTTCCTGCGCCTAAAGATGGATGTGTTGCGCCAATTGCTGCCCATCGCCGACGATTTCCATTTGGCGCTG
This sequence comes from Anaerolineales bacterium UBA1429, assembly GCA_002329325.1. Classification (GTDB taxonomy): domain Bacteria; phylum Chloroflexota; class Anaerolineae; order UBA1429; family UBA1429; genus UBA1429. Next base: position 4,455 of record DCTX01000052.1, on the reverse strand, counting down.
GAGAACGTGCCGCCCGATCACCAGGAGTTTGCCTGGGTGGAAGGGGTGGCCTTGATCGCCAACAAGATCGACTCGCTGCTTCAGCAGGCGGGCGTGGAGCCGATCCCCGCGGTGGGCGAGCCCTTTGACCCGGTCTATCACGACGCCCTGATGCAAGAGGAGAGCGACGACTATCCCCAAGGGTTCGTCTCGGGAGAGATCCGCAAGGGCTACACCCTGGGCGGAGAGGTGTTGCGTCCCACCCTGGTGCGCGTCTCCTCGGGGCCGCGCGCGTCGAACCATCAAGCATAGACAACTACCTGAAAGGTAAAGCATCCGATAGGAGCCAGGAGGTAATAATGTCCAAGATAATCGGTATTGACCTGGGTACGACCAACTCGGTCGTGGCAGTCATGGAGGGTAACGAACCGGTAGTGATCCCCACGGCGGAGGGTGCGCGCCTTTGCCCGTCGGTGGTGGCGGTGAACGCCAAGACCGGCGAGCGGCTGGTGGGCCAGGTGGCCCGTCGCCAGGCGATCACGAACCCCGAGAACACCATCTTTTCCGTCAAGCGTCTGATGGGGCGTCGCTACACGGACCCAGAGGTCCAGAAGGCGATCAAGGTGCTGCCCTACAAGATCATCGAAAAGGAAAACGGTGATGCCTGGGTGATGATGGGCGGCAAAGAGTATTCGCCCGCCGAGATCTCGGCCATGATCCTGGCCAAGCTCAAGGCCGACGCCGAAGCCTATCTGGGCGAGCCGGTGACCCAGGCCGTGATCACCGTGCCGGCCTACTTTAACGATTCCCAGCGCCAGGCCACCAAGGATGCCGGGCGCATCGCCGGGCTGGAGGTGCTGCGCATCATCAACGAGCCCACCGCCTCTGCCCTGGCCTACGGCCTGGACAAGAAATCCGACGAGCAGATCGCCGTCTATGACCTGGGCGGTGGCACGTTCGATATCTCGATCCTCGATATCGGCGACGGCGTCTTTGAGGTACGCGCCACCAACGGCGACACCTTCCTGGGCGGCGACGATTTCGATCAGGTGATCATTGATTGGGTGATCAGCGAGTATCGCCAGGATCAGGGAATCGACCTGCGCAACGATCGCATGGCGCTGCAGCGCCTCAAGGAGGCGGCGGAGAAGGCCAAGATCGAGCTCTCGACCACCCAGCAGACCGAGATCAACCTGCCGTTCATCACGGCGGATGCCAGCGGCCCCAAGCACTTGAGCATGACCCTGAGCCGCAGCAAGCTCGAGCAACTGGTGGAGGGTCTGGTAGAGCGCAGCCTGGGCCCCTGCCGCCGCGCCCTGGAGGACGCCGAGATCAGCGTCAGCGAGGTGGACGAGGTGATCCTGGTGGGCGGGCAGACGCGCACGCCCATGGTCCAGCGTCGCGTCGAGGAGCTTTTCGGGCGCGCCCCGCACAAGGGCCTCAACCCCGACGAGGTGGTAGCGCTGGGCGCCGCCATCCAGGCCGGCGTCTTGGGCGGCGAAGTGGACGACGTGCTGCTGCTGGATGTCACGCCTTTGACCCTGAGCATCGAGACCCTGGGGGGCGTGGCCACGCCGCTGATCCCGCGCAACACCACCATCCCGACCCACAAGGAGCAGACCTTCTCAACGGCCTCGGATAGTCAGACCCAGGTGCAGATCAACGTCCTGCAGGGCGAGCGCCCCATGGCGGCCGACAACAAGCTGCTGGGCACCTTTAACCTGGATGGCATCCCGCCCGCGCCGCGCGGCGTGCCCCAGATCGACGTGAGCTTTGACATCGACGCCAACGGCATCCTCAAGGTGTCGGCGCGCGACAAGGCCACGGGCCGTAGCCAGGATATCACCATCACGGCCTCCAGCGGTCTTTCGGAGGAGGAGATCCAGAAGATGGTGCACGAGGCCGAGCAGCACGCCAACGAGGATCGCCGCCGCAAGGAAGAGGCCGAGCTACGCAACGAGGCCGATACCCTGGCCTACTCGGCGGAAAAAACGCTCAAGGACCTGGGCGACAAGGCGCCTGCCGACATGCGCACCCAGGTGGAGGGCAAGGTCAAGGCGCTGCGCGACGCCCTGGGCACCAACGACATGGCCCAGATCCGCAGCCGCCGAGACGAGCTGCAGCAGTTGCTGCAGCAGTTGGGCGCCGCCGCCTATCAGCAGGGCGGCCCGGGCCCCCAGGCCGGGGGCGGGCAGCCGGGCGATGGCGCGGACGACGCCGTGGATGGCGAGTTCCGCGAGGTATAGCGCCCGCCGGCGCAGAGGGCTAGAGGTATCCGCCTCTAGCCCTCTTTGTGTTGGCGCGAGCACATTTCCGCAGCCGACATGCTCTACGGGCGCTTTTATGCTACCATGCCCGGTGAACAGCTACACCCAGGAGGCGCGCCATGGAGCTACGTCACCGGCCCCTTTACCACTTTATGCCGCTGGCCAACTGGATGAACGATCCCAACGGCCTGATCCAGTGGAAAGGCGTCTACCACCTCTTCTACCAGCACCATCCCCACGGGCCCGGCTGGGCCGATATGCACTGGGGCCACGCCACCAGCCGCGATCTGGTGCATTGGGTGCATCAGCCCATCGCGCTGGCGCCCACGCCCGGCGGCCCGGATAAGGACGGCGTCTTTACCGGCTGCGCCGTGATCCACGAGGGAACGCCCACCCTGGTCTATACCGGCGTACGCCCCGAGGTGCAGTGCCTGGCCACCAGCGACGACGAGATGATCGTGTGGCACAAATCGCCCCATAACCCGGTCATCGCCGGGCCGCCGGCGGGGCTGGACCTGACGGGCTTTCGCGATCCCTATGTGGGCGCGAGGACGATGGCTGGCACATGGTCTTGGGGTCGGGCCTGCGCGGCCAGGGCGGCATGGTGCTCCTCTATCGCTCGCCCGATCTGATCACCTGGGAGTACCTGGGGCCTCTGTTTCAGGGAGAACTCTCCGAGACGGGGCACAATTGGGAGTGCCCCAACTTTGTCCCCATGGGCGACAGGCACCTGCTGATCTTTTCACCCCAACCCTTGCAGCAGGCCCACTACTATCTGGGTGACTATGCGGACCACCGCTTCACCCCCCAAGAACACGGCCTGCTGGACTATGGCGGGCTCTATTACGCGCCCCAGGTGTTCTGGGATGAGAGCAGCCGCTGCATCTGCTTTGGCTGGCTGCTGGAGGGACGCACGCAAGAGGCCTATCTGGCCGCCGGCTGGGCAGGGGTCCAATCTCTGCCTCGAGAGCTGACCCTGGGCGCCGATGGGCACCTGCGGCAGCGCCCCGCGCCCGAGCTGGCCAGCCTGCGCCGGATGCACGTGGGCATGGCGCCCCAGCCCATCCAGGGGTTGACGCCCCTTCCACAGGTCTCGGGGGCATGCCTGGAGCTGAACGTCACGCTGGATCCGCACCAGGCTCAAAGGGTGGGCCTGATGGTGCGACGCAGCAACGATGGGGCCGAGGCGGTGAGCATCGCCTACGATGCCGCGCAGAGGAAGCTGATTGTGGATTCCCGCGCGGCCAGCCTCTCTCCCCAGGCGGAGGGCCGCCTGGCGGAGGTCGCCCTGGACCTGCAAGGCGAGCCACTGGCGCTGCGGGTGTTCCTGGACCAATCCGTGATCGAGGTGTTTGCCAACGAGCGCATCTGCGCCACGGCCCGGGTCTACCCCACCCGCGAGGATAGCCTTGGGGTGGCCTTGACGGCATCGGGGGGCGCGGCGCGGCTGCTGGCCCTGGACGCGTGGCGCATGGTCAGCATCTGGAGCGGCAACCCGGACGCCTAGCGGGGCATCCCCGCCGGCGTCCGGGCTTTGATTGCGCAGCCCCGGCACGGGGCCACAGGCTTGCGGCTAGGCGGTCTCCGCCTCGGCCACATCGCTCTCCACGGCCTCGGGCGATGGAGCGGCCTCGGCGCGGACAAAGACCAGCCTCTCCTCACCGGTTTCGACCCGGACCGTCTCGCCCTCCTGGAAGGCGCCCTCCAGCAGGCGCTGGGAGAGGGGGCTCTCGACGTAGCGTTGGATGGCGCGCCGCAGCGGCCGCGCGCCAAAGTTGCGGTCGTAGCCTTGCTCCGCCAGCCACGCCTTGGCCTCGGGCGTCACCACCAGGCGGATCCCCTGCTCGGCCAGCCGATCCCGCAGCTCCTTGAGCTGGATATCCACGATCTTGACCATGTCCTCCAGGGTGAGGATGTTAAAGATGATGGTCTCGTCAATGCGGTTCAGGAACTCGGGGCGGAAGGTGCGCTTGAGGGTGCTGGAGACCCGCTCGGCGAACTGGGCGTCGTCATCGTCGCCGCTCAGGCCGAGAAAGCCCAGCGAGCCACTCTTGCGATCGGCCAGGCTGGTGCCGATGTTGGAGGTCATGATGATGACGGTGTTGCGAAAATCCACCGTGCGGCCATGCCCATCGGTGAGCCGCCCCTCCTCGATGATCTGCAACAGCGCGTTCCAGACCTCCGGGTGGGCCTTTTCGATCTCGTCGAA
>DCTX01000042.1 GCA_002329325.1 Anaerolineales bacterium UBA1429 | reverse complement strand
ATTTTCACTGATTGACAACATCGGCCGTTCGCGCGCCTCAGGGTGACGTCACGGCGCATGCTATGCATATCTGGTGCGCTGGCGGGATGCGCTGGACGGCTGCGGCAAAGCTCTTTTTCGCAAGTCCGTGACTTGCCATAGGGTCGGCTCTGACATCGCCTTGGCCGCAGCCACTCTGCCCGCAGGCCGCTATCCGTCGCTCTGCCATGAGTCCGGCCTGGGCGCCCCCCCGTGCCCGCGCCTTGCCTCGGCGGCGCCCCCCGGGGTACAATAAAGCACGGTTCTCCCCCGGCCCGCGGCCAGGGGCTCATCCCGAAGGACAAGGCGATGCCGGCGAACCTCCCTCCGGACTATTTCGAGGCGGAGAGGCTCTTTCGCGAGGCCGAGTCCACCACGGAAAAGATCGCCCGCCTCGAAGACCTGATCAGCACGGTGCCCAAGCACAAGGGCACCGACCGGCTGCGCGCTGATCTGCGCCGCAAGCTGGCGGAGCTCAAACGCGAGCCGCGCTCCCACAAGGGCGGCGCCCGCCGCGCTTCGGCGTTCAACATCGGCCGCGAGGGCGCCGGTCAGGTGGCCCTCATCGGGCCGCCCAATGTGGGCAAGTCGGCCCTGCTGGACGCCCTCACCAACGCCACGCCCGAGATCGCCGAATCCCCCTTCACCACCTGGGAGCCGCTGCCGGGCATGATGGCCTACGAGGACGTGCAGATCCAGTTGATCGATACACCCCCTTTGAACGCCGAATACACCGATCCGGGCCTGCTGGACCTGGTGCGCCGGGCCGACCTGGTGCTGCTGGTGGTGGATGTGCAAGGGGACCCTGTGGGCCAACTGGAGGAGAGCGTCGCCCTGCTGCAGGAGCACCGCATTCACCCGCGCCACCGCAGCGAGGAGCTGGGCCCCGATGCGGGCACCTATGTGCCCATCCTGCTGGTCGCCAACAAGAGCGATACCGATGCCGATGGGGAGCTGTTCAACCTGTTCATCGCCCTGCTGGACGAGGAGTGGCCCATGGTGGACGTGTCGGCCACCACGGGGCGCCACCTAGATGCCCTCAAGCAGCGCATCTTTGAGGCGCTGGAGATCATCCGCGTCTACTCCAAAGTGCCCGGCGAGCCCCCCGATATGGTGGCGCCCTACACCCTCAGGCAGGGCAGCACGGTGGCCGAGATGGCCGCCAAGGTGCACCGCGATTTCTATGAGAACCTCAAGACGGCCCGCATCTGGGGCGCCGACGTATACGACGGGCAGATGGTGAGCCGCGACCATGTGCTCAGCGATGGGGATATCGTCGAGCTACACGTCTGAGTTGCGGCCAAGGGGCGCCATAGAGAGATCCGTGTAGATGGGCCCCGCCGGGCGCAAGTCGCTCTGGACCACGCTCACCGAGGCGACGGCGACCCGCCCCAGGGCCACGGGGCCATAGCTCGCGATGGTCTGGCCCAGGGCGGCGGTCTCGGCGGCGCTGGCGCGCCGGTTGACGCGGCCGATGGTCAGGTGGGGCGAGAAGGGGCGCCGCTCCCGAGGGTGGCCCAGGGGTTCCAGCGCGCCCTCGATGGCCTGCTGCAAGCGACGCAGCGCCGCCAGCTCCCCCTGCAGCCCAACCCAGACGATGTTGGGGCGACGGGTGTTGGGGAAGCAGCCCAGGTCGGCCACCTCTACGGCAAAGGGCGTCACGCCGGCGGCCGCCCGGCCCACGGCCTCGTACACGGCGGGCAAGTCGTTGCGCTCCACATCCCCCAGGAACTTGATGGTCAGGTGTATGTTGCCCTTGGGGGTCCAGCGGGCAGCCTGGCCGCCGGGGCGGCGGCGCAGCTCGTTGGCTAGGGCCTCGATCTGGTCTCGCAGGGTGTCGTTCAGGTGAATGGCGATGAATGTGCGCACCAGGGTCACGGTTCACCTCCCGCAGCGCTCGGGCCCAGCGCCCGCAACAGATTGCCCGCCAACAGGCGCTCCAGCAAGTCGGGCTCCAGGCCAACCTGCTGAACGCGCTCCAGAAAGCGGCGCTGGCCGATGAGGGGATAGTCGGTGGCAAAGAGCACCTTGTCCGGCGCCCACCGGCCCGCCTCGGCAAAGATGCGATCGTCGTACAGGTAGAGCGAGGCGGCCGTGTCATAGTAGACGTTGGCCAGCCCCTGCCGCGCCGTCGGCATCAGCTCGTAGAAGGGCAGGCCGCCCCCCCAATGGGAAAAGATGAGCCGCGTCTGGGGGAACCGACAGGCCAGGGCGTAGGCATCCCGGGGGCCGGCCGTCCCTTTGCCCGGGTACGCATGCCCCACCAGCTCGTTGACGTGCACCATCACCGGCGCGGCGTGGCTCTGGGCCAGGGCCATCAACCCATCCAGGCAGGGGTCGTCGAGGGCGTAGCCCTGCCCATCGGGCATCAGCTCGCCCAGGCCCCGGGCGCCCGCCTCCAGGCAGCGGCGCGCCTCCTCCAGGGCCGGCGTTCCCTCGCGGGGGTTCACCACGGCAAAGGGGATGATGCGCCCGGGCCAGCGGGCCGCCGCCTCCAACACGTAATCGTTGCACTGGCGGCACAGCTCGGTCCGGGCAAAGGCAAAGCCAAAGGCCACCGAGGCCTCGATCTCGGCGGCATCCATGCTGCGGATCAGGTCGTCGGCGGTGGCCAGCCGGGCGCGGGGCGAGGCGTATAGCAGGCCGAACCAGCGATCCTGCGCGACATAGTCCGCTCGCGCCGCCGCCATGGCCGGGGAAAGGATATGGGTGTGGGCGTCAATGATTTGCATGGGCCTATGTTGCGTGACGTGGATGGGCCTGTCAAGCCTGGACAGGCGCCTCCATTCGGGCTATAGTCACGGCCATGAAAGTGGAACTGATCTACAACCGCGCGGCAGGACCTCGCGATGTCCAGGATGAGTTGGCCAAGGCGCTGAACTATCTGGGGTCGCGCGGCTGGGACCTGGCAGTGCACGAGACCCAGCGGGCGCACCACGCCACGGAGCTGGCCCGCGAGGCCGCCGAGGGCGGGGCCGACCTGGTCGTCGCGGTGGGGGGCGATGGCACCATCGGCGAGGTGGCCTCGGGGCTGGTGGGCGGCCGGGCCGCCATGGGCGTGTTGCCCGTGGGCACGGGCAACCTGTGGGCGCACATGCTGGGCCTGCCGGTCTGGTCGCCGGTGTACCCCTCGGCGCTGATGGACGCCGCCCGGGTGCTGGTTCGGGGTGAGCGACGGCCCATCGATCTGGGCAAGGTGGGCGAGCGTTACTTTATCCTGTGGAGCGGCGTCGGCTTTGACGCCCAGATCGCCCGGAACGTGGAGCCCCACCGCGATATCCGCCGCACCCTGGGCAACCTGACCTATGTGGTCACGGGCGTGGCCCAGGCGCTCGCCATGCGCGGCACGCGCATGACGGTGGTGGTGGACGGGCGCGCCCAGCGCTGCCGGGTGCTGCTCATCCTGATCTCCAACGCGCAGCTCTACGGCCCCTCGCTGCGCGTGTCGCCGGAGGCCCAGCTAGACGATGGCCTGTTGGACGTGTGCATCTTTCGAGGGCAGAATTTCCTGGACGTGTGGCGACACTTTGTCCTGCTGCTGGCGGGCCGCCACGAGACCAGCTCGCACATCGAGATGCTGCGCGGCCAGCGCATCCAGATCCTGGGCGAAAAGCCGATGCCGGTGCATCTGGATGGCGACCCGGCGGGCACGACGCCGGTGGATATCCAGGTGGTGCCCCGCGCTATCGAATTGATCGTGCCGCCCTGGGCGCCCGCCTCCCTCTTTCGCAATGGCGGCATCGAGCAGGAATCCGAGGTCTCGCTGGGGGCGCGCCTTCACCGCGAGCTGCGCCGCCAACGCCGCCACTGGCGCGTCGAGAGCGCCCGCCTCCTGGAGCAACTGGGTCGCTACTTTGGCAAGCACCCCGAAGGCTGAAGCAGCCCCTCTCAACACACCCCAGTGGCGCCCAGCGCCACGATCGCGGCCACGCTCACGATTCCCACAGCAAGCGCCGTCCCCAGGCCCACCAGAAACGGCTTGACGCCCAATCCACGAAACGCGGCAAAGCGGGTACTGAGCCCCACTCCCGCCAGAGCAACCGTAAGTAGATATGATGCCCAGGTTGTAGAGCTAGCGTGAACTGCCTGCCATGACGGGGCATCCCACAGCCAGAAGGCCTGGCCACCCATACCGGCTAGCCCTCGCACCCCGGCATCGCCCAAGGTCCGCAACGCCGCCAGCAGCACAAAGCCAAGCACGAACCGGGGAAAGAGCTGCCAGAAACCAGCGCGGCTGTCGGGAGCCTGGCTTGCGGCGCGGCGGGCATGCTGGATTGCCATCCAGGGGATCACGACGGCCATGAACACATTGCGCACCAGCTTGGTGACCATCGCCGCATCCAGTGCGCCAGGCTCGGCACAAAGATCGGCGAATACAATGCCCGCCCCTGTTACCTGCGAGGTATCATGGATGGCGGTGCCCAGAAAAAGCCCGGCCCGCAGCGCATCGCCGGCAAAGACCGCATAGGCGACATAAGGGTAGACCAGAGTCGCCAGGATGCCGAATATCGTGATAACGGCGACCGCATACGCGATCTCTTCATCGCGCGCCTCGATGGCGGGTCCCGTGGCGACGATGGCCGAGACACCGCAGATGGAGGTGCCCACGCCGATCAGGATGCCCAGGCGCGGGGGCAACCTCAGGCGACGGCTCAGCCAGTTGGCCAGAAGCAGAGCCACCAGGATACAGAGGATGACGACGGGTATGCCCGTGAGCCCGAGGCGCAGCAAGTCGAACAGGCTCAGACGCAGCCCTAGCAGGATGATCCCCAGCCGCAGCACTTTTTTGACGGCCAAGCCCAGACCGGGCGAGAGCCAGGAGGGCAACCGGAGCACGTTGCCGATCAGCAGCCCCAGGATGATGGCCACTGTCACAGCAGAGACGGGCGAGCGCTCAAAGCCCAGCAATGTCTGCCCCAAGACGCCACTTGCCCACTCGCTAACAACGGCCAGCAAAGTTGCCAGCGCCAGTCCCGGCGCCAGGCGTGCGGCCTCTTTCGCGACCTTGCCCATCATTGCCTCCGGATCTTGCGTTCCGTCTTTTCGGTGTGTTTCCCATACACGGGCACCCGTGCGAAGCCGGGCAAGCATACTCGATTCGTACCTCTGCGCCAATGCGCAGGCCCGCTCAACGAGCCGGTACACAAGCTTGCGCAGGGCTTGTCAGAGGCGTATCATGGCCAGGCAGATGTTGAGGCAGCGGGCCGAATATGTAGGGCCGAATCCAGCGCGAATGCATCGTAGGAGCAATCATCATGACGCAGTTGCAGCAGCAGCTCTCTCCCGAGATACGGGAGGACGGACGGGTGACCTTTCGGCTCTGGGCGCCAGAGGCCGAGGCGGTCATGGTTCGCAACACGACGGGGGGCTATGGCGATTGGCCCGATGGCAACGAGGTGCCGATGGCCCAGGACGAGCAGGGCGTGTGGTCGGCCACCATCGGCCCGCTGGCGCCCGAGTACTATACCTATGTGTTCGTGATCAACGGCGTGCAGGCGCTGGACCCCGCGAACTGGTTCATCATGCGCGATGGCATCCGCTACAGCAGCTCGCTGCGGGTGCCCGGGCCAACCTCGGCCCTCTATGACGTGAACGACGTCCCCCACGGCACGTTGGCTCAGGTGTGGTATCCCTCGCCGAGCATGGAGCTCACCCGGCGCATGTACATCTACACGCCGCCTGGCTACGAGGCGGGGGACGACCGCTATCCGGTCCTCTACCTGCTGCACGGCGGTGGCAGCGACGAGGATGCCTGGACCAACATGGGCCGCGCGCCCCAGATCCTGGACAACCTGCTGGCCCAGGGCAAGATCCGTCCCATGATCGTCGTCATGACCAACGGCAGCCCCGTGCAGAAGGCCTCGCCGGACTTTGTGTCGCCGCCGCCGGGCTGGCGCCCCGGCCCGCCGGCCACCACCACCTCGGGCCGGCCCGGCATCTTGCGCTTTCCCGATAGCCTGGTGAAGGATGTGATCCCCTTTGTCGATGCCAGGTACCGCACCCTGGCGGATCGGGAGCACCGAGCCATTGCGGGCCTCTCCATGGGGGGCGCCCAGACCATGTACGCGGCGTTCAGCAACCTGGATTGGTTTGCCTGGGTTGGCGTGTTCAGCGGGGGCTTTCCCCTGCTGCCCGGCGTCTCGGTCGAGATCCCGGCGCCCGCCAACGCGGCCCAGCTCCGCGGCCCCGATATCACCCGCACCCTTGATCCGGACAAGTTCGCGGCCCTGGTGCCCAACATCGAGGCCAGCGTCAACGCTCGGCTGCGCCTGTTCTACCTGGCCATCGGCACCGAGGATGGGCTGATCACCACCCACGGCGCGCTCAAGAAGCTGCTGGATGCGCGAGGCGTCCGGTATGACCTGGTGGAGCGCGCCGGGTACGCCCACGAGTGGCGCTTCTGGCGGCTGTGCCTGGCCGACCTGGCGCAGAAGCTCTTCCGGCAGTGAGCTGAGGCGCGCCGCGCCCTGGCCATGGGCGATCAAACCGCACCCGCCTGGCCCTCGATCCGGCGCAACTCGCCTTGAGGCGAGTTGCGCCGGACGCATACATGCGCAGTTCGCTCCCCACGGAAACGACGCAGCAGAACATACGAACGCCTGGGCAAAGATGAGCTTCGCCCATGGCGTTCATGATCTGCCAGGATCGCTCTGCCCCAAGATCGGCCTGGCCATCGTCGCCTGCAATTGACACACACGGGCAGGCGGATCTGTACTATAATAGTGGTAACGTGACCAGGTAACGCGTGGCGCCATCGTTGCGTCATCGTTTACAGCTTCCTCCTGCCTCCCTTGCCGGCCTGCCTGGCCCGAATTGCCAATCTCCTTTGGAGTGCCGTGACGGGCTCAGGAGGTGCGCATGCGCAAGATGGCCTTGGCCCCAAGACGCCGCTCTCGGTCCGCACAGATCGCCCTCGGCAGCCTATCCACCGTTTTGCTTCTGCTTGCCGCGCTGATCCTCGCCCGGCCCGCCTCGGCGGATCCTGGTTGTGTGGCGGGGCCCCACAGCGGCACGCTGGGCTTCAGCCAGGAATGGTGCGCCACCCACAGCCCGCACACGGTCAATGGGGTGGTCTATATCCCCAACGGGATCACCCTCACCATCCAGGCTGGCGGGGCGGTGCAGTTCGGCTCGGGGGGCGTGCTGGTCGTGCAGAGCGGCGGCACCCTGATCGTCGCCGGCGCCGAGGCCCAGCCGGTGAGCCTGACCTCCACCTCTGGGACGCCTGCCCCCGGCGCCTGGCGGGGGCTGGACCTGCAGGGCGGCTCTATCGCCCAGCTCGAGTACATGGAGCTGGCCTATGCCGGGCAGACCGATGGCCGCAGCCTTCGCATCATGAGCTCTAGCGTGGCCATTCGCCACAGCCACCTACATCATGGCGCCGGTTGGGGGCTGTTGCTCGAGGGCGTGGGCATCGCGCCATCCCTCGAGGACGTGGAGATCGCCCATTGCACGGGGACGGCGCTCCACCAGAACACCCTCGATATGACCCCCTCCTATGTGCAGGTGGCCCTGCACGACAACGGCGGCGACTATGCGCTCATCAACGGCGCCACCCTCAGCCGCGACCTGACCCTGGATGGCAGCCCGGCGGCCCTGGGCGGCGCGCCCATCTATCTGGGCGGTTCCTCGGTTGCCGCTGGCAGGACGCTTACCATCACCGCGGGCAGCGAGATCCGCCTCCCCTCCGGCGGCTACCTCCTCGTCCAGAGCGGGGGCAGCCTGGTGGCCATGGGCAGCGCCAGCGCGCCGATCAGGCTGACGGGCCAGGCCGCTTCGCCTGGGCCGGGCAGTTGGCGGCGGCTGGACCTGCAGAGCGGGTCGCGCGGGCGGCTCGCCTATGTCGAGATCGCCTATGCCGGGCAGAGCGATGGCCGCAGCCTGGGCGTGTTCTCCTCGGATGTGGAGATGCGCCATAGCCGCATCCACGACGGGGCAGGCACGGGCCTGCACCTGGAGGGCGCCGGGCTGACGCCCATCTTTGAGGATGTGGAGATCGACCATGGCACGGGCAACGCCATCTACCAGACCACGGTCAACATGCGCCCGACCTACCGTGCGCTGAGCCTGCATGACAACGCGCCCGATGCGCTGGCCATCAACTGCGCCAGTTTTCTGGCGCAGGCGGTCACCTGGGATGGCCCAAACCTTGGCGGGGCGCCCATCAACGTCATCAACAGCCTCATCCTCGATGCCGGCGCGACGCTCACCGTCACCGCCGGCACCACCGTGCGGGTGGGATCGGGCCAGGTGGTGCAGATACGCAACGGGGGCGCGCTCCATATCCAGGGTACCGCGGGACAGCCCGTGGTATTCACCAGCCAGGCGGCCACGCCAGCGCCGGGTGGCTGGGTGGGGATCGATGTGTGGCAGGCGGGGGCGCGCCTGCAGGCGGAGCATCTCGATCTCGGCTATGCGGGCCAGACCAACGGGCGCAGTCTGCACATCACCGGCTCGGACGTCGAGGTGCGTGATAGCCGCATTCACCACGGGGCGGGCACGGGGATCCGGCTCCCCAGCACGGGATTGACGCCGGTCTTGCAGCGCCTGGAGATCGACCATAACAGCGGCTCGGCGATCCTCCAGGATCGCATCAACCTGAACCCGGTGTACGAAGATATCTGGATGCACGATAACGGGCTGGATTCCCTGGAGCTGAGCAATCCCGACTTTTTGTCCACCGCGGTGACGCTGGATGCGCCTGCCAGCTTTCGGGGCGCGCCGGTGCGCCTGTCGCTGGGCGTCATCGTCGCCGCGGGCGGCGTGCTGACGGTGACGCCGGGCACCACCCTCGAGTTCGCTCCCGGCCGGATTCTGCAGGTGCGCGATGGCGGTCGTCTCTATGCGCAAGGCGAGCCGACGCAGCCGATCACCTTCACCTCCCAGTACGCCGACAAGGCGCCGGGGCAGTGGGGGCACCTCCAGTTCCAGAACGGCTCGCAGGGCAGCGTCAGCTACTGCGATATCGGCTATGGCGGCGGCGGTTCGTGGGACCCGCTCTACAACGTGCGCCTCGAGGATTCGGACGTCGAGATCGCCCATTGCCAGATTCACCATTCGTCGGGGCACGGCGTGCACGTGGAGAACTGGGAAATCACGCCGCTCCTTGCCGATAACATCATCGCGGACAATGCCTGGCACGGCATCAACATCCAGACGGGCTGCCCCGTGTTGGTGGCCAACCGCCTGGAACGCAACGGCGCCTATGCCCTCTACAACAACGGCTGGTGGAACACCTGTGTGGTGGACGCCCGCTACCAGTACTGGGGCCACTATAGCGGGCCGTACCATCCGGTGCTGAACCCCAGCGGTCTGGGCGGCCAGGTGGGCGAGGAGAACGTGCTGTTCATCCCCTGGCTGGACGCGTCCGAGAATACTGCCCTGCCCCCCGAGCTGATCTCGCCCGCCGCCGGCGAGACGCTTACCGGCCTGCCCCTGCGCTTCCGCATGGTGTCCCACGACCCCGATACCTGGCAGAGTCTGTACTATGGCGTGGAGATCCTCCAGGGAGGCGTCAGGCAACGCCTGTACCAGCAACGCGCCTCGCGTGAGGGCTGGGATCGCGCCGTCTACGCGCCCGAGTCTGCGGCGACCCTCACGCCGCTGGATACCCTGCCCGATGGGGCCTATACGTGGCGCGCCGCCGCCTTTGATGGCTGGCAGGAGCTCTGGTCGGAGGAGCGCCCCTTTACGGTGACGCTGGGGGTCGCCTTTGCCGTGACGGGCGTCTCGCCGGAGGAGGTCCTGGCCGGGCTCAACGTCTCGCCCACGTTGAAGGTGCGCGGCCTGGGCTTTGCGGGGGAACCCGTCCAGGTGCGGGTGGAGCGTGAGCTTTGGGATGGCGCCCTCGAGCAGTTGACGCCCCTGAACGTGCAGGTGCTCTCAGACGACCAGCTCGCCTTCGATCTCGACCTCACGGGGGTCAGCGGGCCGTGGGAGGTGATCGTGACCCGGGGCACCGAAGAGGGCCACGCGCCGCTGACGGTCTATCCCTATCTGCCGATCTTTTCCCTGGACTATCGCAATCCGGGCGAGCTGGCGCCAGGACGCTGGCAGGAGCATACCCTGGTGCTGGAGAACGTCGGCAGCGCCGATGGAGTCGCGATTGTGGGGCTGCGAGGCCCCGAGGGCGCGAGCTTCTACCTGCCTCCCCAGCCCGACATCGTGTACCTGGGCAGCCCGATGGAGCGGATGCACCTGGTGGCCGCGCGCCTGGCGGCCGGCGCCCTCGCCAGCTTCAACCTGGAATGGCAGATCCCCTGGGATGTGGTGAATCCGCCCGGCGACCCCGCTGATCCGGATCGGTACGATCTCGGCGACCCCTTGCGCTATCGCTTTGCGGTGGTGGGGCAGTTGAGCGGCGAGGCCTGGGATGCGCTGCAGGCCGAGGCGCCGGGCGACCTGGATCAGCAGGTCTATCTGGCGACATGGGGCGCCATGTTGGCGGAGGGCCTGGCTGCCGACGCCTATCTGGAGCCGGCCAACCGCGCCCTGGCGGGGGACTATATCGAGCGTTTGGGCGCCGTCTATCCCTTTATCGCCGATGCCCTCGTCTATCGCCAGTACGAGGATTTCACCCTGGCCATGTATGACGCGCTGGGCTACTCGGTCCCCGGTCCCTTTGGCGAGGAGCTGGTGGGGGCCACGGCGGAGAACGGGGCCGTCTCCGAGTACTTGAAGCGGTGGCTGGATCGCGCCGTCGGCGACCCCTGGGAGTTTACCAAGGCCTTTTTCACCGGTTTCGATGACGTGATCCTCTCCGGCCAGTCGGGAGCCTTTCTGATCCTGGAGGCCGAGGGTCTGGTTGATGGCCTTACCTTTGGCCTCTGGCGGCCCAACCTGGGCGGCGAGACCTATGCCCATATCAACGGCCTGGATCCCGGCGCCGTCGGCGCGGGTCACTTTATCGGCAATGTGTTGAGCATCCCCGTCGGGCCGGGGATCGGCAAGGCGGCTTCCAAGGGCTTTGGCAGTCTGCTCTTTCGAGCTCACAATGCCCTCAAGCCCACCGAGGATATCTACCTGGCCTGGAACAAGCTCAAGTTGACCATCGCCGGCAATGTGGGCGAGCCGCAGCGCTGGGGCATCAGCGTCATCAGCAAGAACAGGGATCTGCCCCTGCTCCACTGGGGCAACAACCCCAGGTACGGCGGGTTCCACTGGGGCATCGGCTGGGAGGGCAAGCGCGTGCCCGGCGACCTGTTGGGGCGGATGCAGGAGGAGCTATATGGCGCCGGGCTTCACTTTTACCAGGGCCATATGTACGTTCCCGACGCCTTTCTCACCGGCGTGCCCTTCTTGCACAGCATCCCGGGGCCGGCCCTGCGGCAGTATTTCAACCTGATCAAGGAATGCACCCTTGCCGACTGGCGGTTGATGAACGCCGACATCGGCGACTATCTCTTCCCGCCGCCGCCGCAGGATGAATCGCTCTGCAACGATGGTTCGCAGAACATGGTGGCATCCTGGGACCCCAACGCCATCGAGGGCACGCCCCGGCTCAGCCATATCCGCCCCAGCCAGCAACTGGGCCTGACGGTGCACTTCGAGAACCTCATCACAGCCACCCTGCCCGCCGAGACGATCACCGTCACCCTGCCGGTGCATCCGAACCTGGAGTGGGACTCGCTGCAGTTGGCGGGGGCGAGCTACACGGCCACCGTGCGCGCTGACCCTGTGGCGCGCACCGTCACCTGGCGGTTCGACGGGATCCAGTTGCCGCCCAACGCCAACCCGCCCGAGGGGGATNNGCCCGAGGGGGAGGGCTGGGCGCGGCTGACCGTCTCGCCGCGGGCCGATCTCACCACCACGGAACAGATCACGGTCACGGCCATGATCGTCTTTGACGCCAACCCGCCCCTGTGGACGAACGTTCTCACCTATACCATTGACCTCAGCGGGCCCGAGGCCGATCTCTCCCTCGATGAGTTGCTGCTGTTGGGGGCGCGGATGGGCGTGGCCGCCGCCGATGAGGCCGGCGGCTCGGGCGTGGCCAACTACTGCCTCCTCTATAGCCGGGATGGCGAGACGTGGACCACGGGGCCGGCGCGCGAGGTGATGCCGCCGCTGGAGAGCCTGCTGGATACCCTGGATTTCGGCGCCGTGCCCGCGGGCCACTACTGGCTGCGGGTCCACGCCAGCGACGACGTGGGCAACCTGGGGCCGGCCAGCAACATCGTGGAGGTGGATGTGCCCTGGGGCCTGCGCCTGCCCGTGATACGCCGCGAGATCCGCTAGGTCCGGCGCCGGACCTGGGCCGGGGCAGCGGGCCGAGTGCGCGAGCACCCGGCCCATTTGGTTGCTTCCAGTTGGACAGCTCCGGATCCCGTCTCTAGAATCAGGCAGCACGAGCGATCCGGAAAGGAGCCCCTGACCATGAAGATCACCGATCTGCGTTGCGCCGTCCTGGGCCAGAATCCCGTCGTTCGCATCGTCACCGATGCGGGCATCAGCGGTTATGGCGAGATCGAGAGCTACAAACCCTACCTCAAGCCCCATGTGCTGCACTATCGCGATATGATCCTGGGCGAGGACCCCACCAACGTCGAGCGGG
>DCTX01000026.1 GCA_002329325.1 Anaerolineales bacterium UBA1429 | reverse complement strand
ACATTATCATTGATGAATGACAAGCGTGCTTGACCGGTCGCCCTCTTGTGATACCATCAGCCCGCTGCAATCTGCGGCGCAGCGCCCTGTCCTATCAGTCAGGGCGCCGCCAGTGAGGGGGATCTACATGCCGCCATCGTCCCATACCCACGCGCCCCATGGTCGCGCGCTCTTGCTCGATGCCCTGCGCCACCTGCCTACCCCGGCGGTGCCCTGGGTGCCCTTTGCCGGTGTGCACGCGGGCAAGCTCATGGGCCATGACGCCCACACCTTGCTCACCGATGCCGACACGCTGGTCGCCAGCCTGTTGCGAGCCAACGAGCTCTATGATCCCGACGGGCAGCCCGTGGTGTTCGATCTCCAGCTCGAGGCCGAGATCCTGGGCTGCGAGCTGGCCTGGGCAGACAAGGCGCCCCCCTCGGTGGCCACCCATCCCCTGGCTGCCGAGAGGCGCGTCCCCGACGCCCTGCCCGAGCCCGACCAGGGCCGCCTGCCCATCGTGCTAGAGGTGATGGCCCGCATGAAGGCGGCGGTGGGGGAGCGCACGGCCCTCTTTGGGCTGGTGTGCGGGCCGCTGACCCTGGCCTCGCACCTGCGGGGCACCGAGCTGTTCATGGACATGTTCGACGATCCCGCCTATGTGCGGGCCTTGCTGGCCTACTGCGCCCAGGTGGCCCGGCGCATGGCGGACCTCTATATCGCCGTGGGCATGGATGTGATCGCGATTGTGGACCCCCTGGTCTCCCAGGTCTCGCCCCGCACCTTTGCCCAGTTCCTGCACGAGCCGTTCCGCGGGCTCTTTGCTCACGTGCAGCAGCAGGGGGCGC
This sequence comes from Anaerolineales bacterium UBA1429, assembly GCA_002329325.1. GTDB lineage: Bacteria > Chloroflexota > Anaerolineae > UBA1429 > UBA1429 > UBA1429. The sequence goes on along the minus strand of DCTX01000026.1, from coordinate 244,710 downwards.
TCTCCTCGCTGTTCGTGTGCGGCGACGCCACCAAGAATGTGGAGGCCATGTGCCGCACGGCGCCTGATTCGATCTTTGTGGACGAGAACATCCACCTGCCCGGCGCCAAGCAGATCACCGACCGCTACGACATCACCATCGGCGGCAACATCCCCCTCACGACGGTGATGCTGCTGGGCGCCCAGCAGGATAACATCAAGTGGGTGGTGGACATGCTGGCGACGGTGGAGCCCCACAACCTGGTGCTGGCCCCCGGCTGCGATATGCCCTATGACACGCCGGCGGAGAACGTCATCGGCATCGCCCAGGCGGTGCGCGATCCGGCGCGCTATCGCGAGCTGCTGGCCCACTATCAGGCGCCGGACCTGGCCCTGGATGTCGAGCTGCCCGATTACCCCCACCTGGAGCGCCCGCTGGTGGAGGTGTTCACCCTGGATTCGGACACCTGCGCGGCCTGCGGCTATATGCTGGGGGCGGCCCAGCGCGCCGTGGCTGAGATGGGCGGGCGGGTGGAGATGGTCGAGTACAAGGCCACGGTGCGCGAGAACATCGCTCGCATGAAGGCCATGGGCATCGTGAACCTGCCCTGCATCGTGGTGAACGGCGAGCTGGCCTTCTCCTCGCTGATCCCCAGCAACCGGGAGTTGTTGACCCTGCTGGAGGAGGCGGTGCGGCGCCACGGCCGGGGGGCCGCCTAGCCACGCCACCCACCGCCGCGGGCCATAGGAAACGGGGGCGCTCTCGATGGGGCGCCCCCGTAGGCTATCGCGACGCGGCTACCAGCCGAGTTGCTTGTTCACCTGGTTGCGCAGCGGCAGGTCGTTGTCGATCAGCTTGCGCAGGTTCTCGCGAAAGATAGACATGACGTGCTGGCCCTCGTACTGGGTGCCGCCGGCGGCGTGGGGGGTGATCAGCAGGTTCTCCACGTCCCACAGCTCGCTATCGGCGGGCAGGGGCTCCTGGGCAAAGACGTCCAGCGCGGCGCCTGCCAGTTGGCCGCTGCGCAGGGCCGCCACCAGGGCGTCCTCGTCGATGATCTTGCCCCGCGAGATGCCGATCAAGTAGCTGCCCGGCTTCATCTTGGCGATCTGCTCCGGCCCGATCATGTGGTCGGACTGGGGCGTATAGGGCACCGATACCAGGACTACGTCGGATTGAGAGAGCAGGGTATCCAGGCCGCTCAGGTCCCAGAGGGCCTCGACGTGATCGGGCTTGGCGCCGGGGTAGGCGTCCACGGCCAGGATGCGCATGCCGAAAGCGGCGGCGCGCACGGCGGTGGCGCGGCCCACAGAGCCAAAGCCGATCAGGCCGATGGTGCTGCCGGTGAGCTCGACCAGCGTGTTGCGCAGCTCGCGCAGCGACCACTCGTGCTTTTGCTGACGAAGGACGAACTGGCGGATGCCGCGGGTGAAGGCCAGCAGCATGGCGAATACGCTCTCGGCCAGGCAGGCGCTATGGGTGCCCACGGCGCTGGTGAGCAGCACGTCGCTGGCCACCAGCTCAGGGATGGCGAGATAGTAGTTGGCGCCCGAGCTGGGCGACTGGATCCACTTGAGCTGCTTGGCCGCCAAAAAGATGTCGCGGTTGAGCCAGCCCATGTAGACATCCGCATCGCCGATCACTTCGCCGGTGCGCTCGCGCTCGGCGCAATAGGCGAACTCGACCTCGGGGAACTCGGCGCGGAGTTCGTCCAGATAGGTCTCCAGGCCCATGTTGTTGGCCCCAATGAGTGCTTTCATCTGCCCCTCTCCCTCGCAAATGATGTCGGAACCTCAGGCACGGGCGTATTGTTACGCGGAAGGACAGCGTTGTCAAGGGAAGTGGGAACGTGAGAAGGTGGGCGAAGACGAGCTTCGCCCCTACTTGTTTGCTGTTCACTGTGCTTCATCGTAGGGGCGAACCTCGTGTTCGCCCCTAGCGGGCACACAGTCCGGTGGGGCGAACTGCGCATGTATGCGCCGTGTTCGCCTCCCCCTTCTCCTAGTGATGCTCCTTATGGTCCTCCCCCGGCGTGTGCTCGTGAAAGTGGCCCTGCGCGTGCATGCGGTTGTGCAGGCGCCGATGGGCCGCCTCCAGCACCAGGCGCATGCGCTTGTAGGCGCGGGCCTCGGCGCGGGTGCCCACCGTATCCAGGTAGGCCAGGGCGCCCTCGATCTGCTCCAGGATCGTCACCGCGTCGGCGGCGGCGTAAAAGGGCGAGCCCTCCAGCTCGATCATCACCGGCGTCGTGTGGGCCGCCACGATCTCGGGCTTGTCGGGGTAGTGGCCCCGGATCAGCAGCGCCGCCCAGCTGCTGCGCTCCACCGGCAACGACCAGCTCCCCGACGCCTGCCAGGGGTCGATGGCGACGGACTCGCGGACCTCGCCGTTCACCACCAGCTCGGCGCGAGACATGGGCACCGTCACGCTGGCGGCCTCCCAGGCGATCTCGACGGTGCCGCCGCGGGGGCTCATCCGGATGCGCCCGCCCATGGGCTGGCCATCCACGCGGAAATCCACCAGCGGCCCGTAGGTTACAAAGGTGCAGGCGCGACGGATGGCCTCCATCCACTCGGCGTAGGTAAAGGGCCGGTCGGCGGGGATGTGGGCATAGGTGCGCACCGTGCCCACGGCGGTTTCGGCGGACATCTTGTCGGTGCCGCCCACGGCGGGCACCAGATAGCCGTTGTTCAGGTAACGGTACCAGTCCGAGAGGGAGTAGGGGCTGATGCCGCTGTACAGGTCGCCCCAGGAGGTCATCTCCAGGCCGTCGATCTCGCCCTCGACGATGCTGGCGGCGTGCTCGGCCCGGGGGTTGGGGAAGTGGGGCAGGATCGCCAGGCCGCCCTGGCGGTGCACCTGGCGGGCCCACTCGGTCAGCAGGATCTCGATGGGATCGCCCAGGGCGGATTCCTCGGGGCCGCCGGTGGTCATGGGCGCGATGATGCGCCCGCTATAGCCCAGCAGCGAGATGTGGCCCAGCACGTGCTGGCGGTTCTCGGTGCCCACCCGCACCAGGTGCTCGCCGTCGCCGCCCGCCTCGCGAGAGCCCCAGGTGGTGCGGCCGTCGAAATCGCCCACGTTGGTCATCAGCTCACCCCACTGGCTGGCCAGCAGGTTGACCACGTTGACCCCCTCGGCAGCGCCCTCCAGCAGGGCTGACATGGGCGAGAGAAAGTGGACGTGGGTATCGGCGCTGACCCAGCCGCGCTCGCGCCAGGGCAGCACCTTCTCCAGCTCGATGACGATCTCCTCCGTCTCGGGAGTCACCTCGACGACCAGGCGCAGCGGCTTGATCTCAAAGCCCTTGGCGATCTCGATGTACACGCGCCCCAGGGGCAGGTTGAGGGTGGTCTCGCCGGAGATATAGCTGCAGTAGTGCTGGCCCTGATGGGCGAAATCCACCGAGTAATCCTCGAACCAGAAGGGGTTGGGGATGCGGTGGCGGTCCACGGGGGCCAGGTACTCGCCTGCCTCGCCGTGGACGTGCAGCTTGACGGGCACCGGCCTGCCGCCCGCCGCCTCGACGGCCCGCAGCGTCACCTGCTGGGTGGCCCGCGCCACGGGCACGAGGGGGCTCGGCCCCTGCCCCGCCTGCACCTGCGAGACGGGCACCAAAGCGCCATCCCGCAGATGGAAGGTGGCCTCCGGGTGGGCCGTATACTCGATCAGCACCTGGTCAGGGGCCGACGTAGGCACCTGATTGTTATAGCTGTCCTCCCAGTTGCGATCAGGGTAGAGGGAGCGGGGCTGGGCCGAGATCACCTGCCCCATATCGAGCTGGATCTGGGCGAGGAGGCCGTGGCAATCCAGGTCAGGCTGGAAGGCGACCCCCTGGGGCAGGGTGAGAAGGGCCTTGCGCCGAGGTTCCCAGCGCAGGGGCTGGGCCTCCACATCGCCGGCGGCCAGGGCCATCACCAACAAGGCGCCCGCCACCGGCTCCAGGCGGATGGAGGCCAAGACCTTGTCGGGATAGGGGTTCTCCCAGGCCCACAGCCAGTTGACCCACTCATCCTGATCATGCAGCTCGGCCCTGGTCTGGCGGTTTCCCCAGGGCGGCGGGGCCTGGTCCTGCTCCAGGCGCAGGGGGTGGGGCTTGCGGTCGGCCACGGCGGCGAAGCAATTCTCGCCCCAGATGCGCTGAAAGGCGCCCACCTCAAACCGGCGGCGGATGGGGGCGATGGACTGGGTGCCATCGGCGTAGCGCATGACGTAGCGGGCCGCGACCTGGCCCAGCTGGCCCTCGCCTCGCATGGGCGAGATCAGGCCGTGGGCATCCTGGGGCTGCGGGAGCAGGTCCGACGTGTGCATAAAGACGAGCCAGCGCCCCCGCACGGCGGGCAGGGCGACCTCGATGGGGTGGTCGGCCACCAGCAGCGGCTCGCGGATCTCGAAGGGGATGCCCCAGCCCACGGCCAGGTCACGCGGCGCGTGGGCCAGCGCGGCGCGCAGCCTCTCGGAGAGGGGGGCCTGTTGCAGCGCCTCCCAGGGGGTGCCGCTATCGAAGGGGATCGGCCGGAATCGGCTGCTGAACGGTCCATCCTTGCGCTCCATAACATCCTCCCTCCAGGCCGCAATGCCTGGGTTGCCATGTTCCGCATGCTCCGGGCAAGACCATGATAGCCGCTACCGAGGGGCCGCGCAACGGAGCTGGGCAAGCGCCCCGGGGCGATGCCAAGGGCGACCTCATGGCAGGGCGCCAATGGCAAATCGCGGCCGCCAAGGGCGAAGACGAGCTTCGCCCACTACCTTCTGGTGCGTAGACGATCGTGTTTCTCGCCCAGAGCGGCGAACGCGCCCGGTCGGCGAGCCAGATACGCATGACACGGACCTGGAAACGCCCTGGGCAAGCGCTGGATCCTGGCCTCGCCTTTGTTTGACCGAGCCGGACGCCTGCGCTACAGTAGGACACTGTCAACCATTCTGCGCACAGGAGCCCCTGCATGGACGATACTGCTGGCCGACGCGCCGCCCTCATCGCCGTCACCATGATCTCCTTCTCCACGCCCTTTATGATCTCTGGCGTCAACATCGGTCTGCCTGCCATCGGCCGCGAGCTGGCCCTCAGCGCCACCGCCCAGAGCTGGGTGACCACCGCCTATAGCCTGTCCACCGGCGTCTTCTTGCTGCCCTTTGGCAAACTGGCCGACATCTATGGGCGCAAGCGGCTGTTCGTCATCGGCGTTATCCTGTACACCATCGGCTCGGCCCTGTGCGCCCTGGTGAGCTCGGCGGCGACGCTCCTGAGCAGCCGCGTGTTTCAGGGCATCGGGGCGGCCCTGATCTTTGCCACCAGCACCGCCATCCTCACCTCCATCTACCCCGCCCAGCAACGGGGGCGCGTCCTGGGCATCAACGTGGCCGCCGTGTACATCGGGCTCTCGGTGGGCCCCTATCTGGGCGGAACCATGGTCGAGGCGCTGGGCTGGCGGAGCGTGTTCTGGGCCAATGTGCCGTTGGCTTTGCTCACCCTGGCGTTCACCCTCTGGAAGGTCAAGGGCGAGTGGGCCGATTCGCCGGGCGAGCCCTTTGACCTGTTGGGCTCGGCGGTCTATGGCGTTAGCGTGGTGGCGCTCATGATCGGCTTCTCTCGGTTGCCGGACCTGGGCGGCGTCGGGTTGATCGTGGTGGGGGCCGTCGCCGGAGCCGCGTTCCTCTGGCGACAGGCGCGCATCCCCGCCCCCATGCTAGAGCTGCAGCTCTTTCGCGAGAGCCGGGTCTTTACCCTGGCCAGCCTGGCCGCCCTGATCAACTATGCCGCCACCATATCGATCACCTTCTTGCTCAGCCTGTACCTGCAGTACATCAAGGCCCTGAGCCCGCGAGAGGCGGGGGCGGTGCTGGTGGCGCAGCCGCTCATGCAGGCGGTCTTTTCGCCCGTGGCGGGTTGGATCTCGGACCGCGTGGAGGTGCGCTGGGTTGCCAGCCTGGGCATGGGCTTTACTATGGTGGGGCTCATCATGCTCACCCAACTGAACCTGCACACCGGCATGGGCTATATCGTCTCCTGCCTGCTGGTGTTGGGTTTTGGGTTTGCGCTGTTCTCCTCGCCCAACACCAGCGCCATCATGGGGTCGGTGCGCCGCCGCTACTATGGGGTGGCCTCGGGTGTGGTGGCCACCATGCGCACCCTTGGGCAGATGTTCGGCATGGGCGTGGTCATGATTCTGTTCGGGTTGTTCATGGGGCAGGTGCAGATCACCCCCTCCAACCACCCCCAGTTCGTGCAGAGCATGCGCATCGCCTTTACCATCTCGTCGGTGCTCTGCGCCCTGGCTGTGGCGGCGTCGCTCAGCCGAGGGCAGGCAGAGGCGTCGCCGGAGGAGTGACGATCGCGAACCGTGCCAGCGAGGGACACCTCGCAGAGGGGATAGCGCATGATCTTGGCGGCGTGGTATGCAATCGTCTGTGGCGCGTTCATGCTGATCCTGTGGGGGCTGCTCTTGCTGACGGGGCAGGTGCCCAACCTCGAGAGCGAGCTGTTCGCACTGGCGTTCCATTGGGGGGCCGAGTTGCTCACGGCCCTCGCCTTGATCGCGGGAGGGCTGGGCTTGTGGAGAGCCCGGCGCTGGGCCGCCTGGGCCTACCCGCTGGCCCTGGGGATGCTCCTGTACTCCCTCATCAACAGCCCCGGCTTTTATGCCCAAAGGCAGGAGTGGGGCATGGTGGGCCTGTTCGCGACTCTGCTGGCGCTGACGGCCCTGGCGTTGGTCGCCTTTGTCCGAGATCGGTCGCGAGCGCGCTGATTGCTGCGGGGCATTCCGGCTCGGTTGACACCCCCGCCCGGTTGCGGGATAATGCCCTGTGACGCCTGCGCCAGCCACGATCGGCGGCGCTGGGGCAGCCAATCCCAATGCGAGGTAGAGCAGAGTATGGATGCATCCCAGATCGAATTGCGTGTTGGGTGCGATATCCCTGTGGGCGATCTGATCGGGCTGTATGATTCGGTGGGCTGGAAGGCCTACACGGTCTCGGAGCGGCGGCCCGACCTGCCGCGGGCCCTGCGCAACTCCACCTATGTGGTCACCGCCTGGTACGAGGACCGGCTGGTCGGCCTGGCGCGGGCCCTCTCCGACGACGTCTCTGTCTTCTACCTGCAGGACCTGCTGGTGCTGCCAGGCTACCAGGGGCAAGGGATCGGGACCCAGCTCATGCGCCACTGCCTGGAGCGCTATGAGCACGTCCGGCTACATATCCTCCTGACGGAGGACGATGAGCGGGTGCGCCGCTTTTACGAGTCGTTTGGCTTTCGCAACATCAACGACCTGAGCGAGAGCCCGCTGAGCGCCTTTGTGCGGGTGCATGGCGTCGAGCTGAGCTGATCTCCTGCGCCCCGCGGGGCGCGCTCCTCACCCCGCTTCCCCCATCTCCAGCGCCAGCACCCACATGGGGTTGCGCCCCAAGGCGTAACCGCCGATCTCGCGTAGCTGACCGGTCTCGTCGTCCAGGGCGTAGGCCGCCAGCCGATCGGAGCCCTGCCCCGCTGCGAACAAGAACCGCCCGCTGGGATCCATGCCAAAGACGCGCGGCGTGGGCTCGGTGGGCCGGTGCCCCGCTGCCGTCAGCAGGCCCGTCTCCGGCGCGATGCCAAAGATCGCCAGGCTGTGATGCCCCCGGTTCGAGACGTACAGCCAGCGCCCGTTAGGGCTCACGTGAATCTGGGCGCAGGTGTTCTCGCCCCGGAAGCCCTCCGGTAGGGTGGAAAGGGTCTGCAGCCGATCCAGGTGCCCCGTCGCCGGGTCCAGGGCATAGCTGCTGACGCCAGAGCTATCCTCGTTGGAAACGTAGACGCGATCCAGGGTGGGGTGGTAGCAGTAGTGGCGCGGGCCGGCCCCCGGCTCCACCGGCGCCTTGGGCTGCGCCAGGGGCGTCAGGCGCCCCGTCGCGGCATCAAAGGCGTATTGCAGGATCTGGTTGGCGGGCACTGTGTGGGGCAGGTAGGCGTAACGATTGGAGCGGTCGGTGCGGATGCAGTGGGCGTGGGGCTGCGTGGAGATCCATTGCACCGCCTCGGCGGCCAGAGCTCCATCCTCGCCGATGGCATGCACGGCGCAACGCCCCGCGCCATAGTAGGCCGTCAGCGCAAAGCGGCCCGTGCGGTCGATGGAGATGTAGCAGGGGTCGACGGGCAGCGGGGCAGAGCCAAGCACCTCGCCCAGGCCACGCTCAGCGTCCAGGCGCACCGTCGCCAGGGCCGGCTGATGGCGAAGGCCCACCACGAGCCAGCGCCCGCCGGGGTCCGCCGCCAAGGGCGCCGGCCCGCCCGGCATCGGGTACTCGCTCTCGACGCTCAGCGCGCCCGTAGCCTGGTCCATGCGAAAGATCGTGATCCTGTCGGAATCCCGCTGGCAGCAGAATACGCGCGTGACCATGGGTTTGCTCCTTTGCACTCGCTATCCGCCCGGGCGCCGAGCCAGCCCAGGGCGCAGGCTTTGCTTGTCAACAGCGCTGAGCCGGGCCCCTTGCGCCCGGCTCCCCTGGCTAGCCGCGGGCGGCCGCTAGGCGCCGTCCTCCTGCAGGCCCCGCTGCACCGACGCCCCCACCGAATCCTGCAATTGGGCGGTGAGGCCGCCATCCACCAGCAGGGCGTGGCCGGTGATGAAAGAGGCCTCGTCCGACGCCAGGAACAAGGCGGCATGGGCCACCTCGCGCGGCGTGCCCGGCCGGCCCAGCGGGTAGATCCAGTGCTGCAGGCGCAGCCGCTCGGGCTGCGATGCCATGATGTCGGCGCCTCGCTCCGTGATGATCATGCCGGGGCAGATGGCGTTCACCCGGATGCCCTGGGGGCCATAGTCCACGGCCATCTGGCGAGTCAGGTTGACCAGCGCCGCCTTCATGGCGTCATAGGGAAAGTAGGCGTGCGAGGCCAGGATGCCGTGCACCGAGGCCACATTGAGGATCACGCCCCCGCCGCCCTTGACCATCTCGGGGATGGCCGCCCGGCTGCCGATCACCGCTGCCCGGATGATCGTGCGGTAGCTCAGGTCCAGGTCATCCAGGGGCACCTCGGTCAGGCGGCCATTGGGGCCACTCCAGGCGTTGTTCATCAGGATATCCAGGCGGCCATAGGCCTCGATGGCGCGGGCGACCAGGGCGCTGGGGGTCTCGTCGCAGGTGACATCGCCCGGCACATAGATCGCCTCGCCGCCCGCGGCCCGGATCCCCGCCACCACCTCATGGCCCAGCTCGGCACGGCGTCCATGGACGACGACGCGGGCCCCCTCCTGCGCAAACAGCTCGGCGGTGGCCCGCCCGATACCCGAAGTCGAACCGGTGACGATGGCTACCTTGTCTGCCAGTCTCTTGCTCAATCTCTGCTCCTCATCACACGTATCAGGGTTGGTCGTAAAAGCCCAGGTTACGGGGCGCGTCGGCCTGCCAGAGGGGGCTGATGGAGGTGCCCCGGTGGATGCCGCGGATGGTATAGGCCAGCATGGGCGCCACGCTCAGGATGCGCACCTTGGGGTGGCGCTTCGGCGGCGGCACCAGCACGGTGTCGGTCACCACCAGTTCATCGAGCCAGGGGGCGTCCAGGCGCGGCAGGGAGCTGGGCAGGAGCACCGGGTGGGTGATGGCCACGTGCACCTCGGGCCGCGCGCCCTGCTTGAGCAGCTCGGGCACCTGGGTGAGCACGCTGCCGCTGGCCAGGATGTCATCGATCAAGATGGGGACCTTGTCGCGCACGTCGCCCACCACGTGGGTGGTCTCCACGCGCCCGCCCGCCTCGCGCCGCTTCTGCATCAGCACCAGAGGGATGCCCAGGGCCTGGGCATAGAGCCCGGCCAGGCGCGCCCGGCCCACGTCTGGCGAGACGATCACCGCATCGCGCAGGAAGGGTTTGTCGCGAAAGTAGTCGGCCAGGATGGCATAGGATTGGAGCCGATCCACCGGCACGGTGAAAAAGCCCTGGGTGGCCTCGGCATGGATATCCACATAGATCACCCGATCCACGCCCACCGTCTCGAGCATGGTGGCCACCAGCCGGGCGCTGATGGCCTCGCGCCCCTGGGCCATGCGCTCCTGGCGCGCATAGGGAAAGTAGGGGATGATGGCGGTGATCTGGGCTCCCGACGCCCGGCGCAGCGCATCCACCATCAGCAGCAGCTCCATCAGGTGCTCGTTCACCGGCGCTGTGCAGGGTTGGATCACGAACACGTCGGCCTTGCGCACCAGGGCATCGATCTGGACATAGGTCTCGGAATCGGGGAAGGAGCGCACGGTCAGAGGCGTCAGGGGCACGCCCAGCCGGTGGGCCACCGCCTGGGCCAGAGGCCGGTTGGCGCGCCCGGCGAGGATGCGGATGTCGTCCTCGGAGGGCTCATGCTGGCCCATGCGTTCCAGCCCCAGCACGCGCGCCTCGATGGCGTTCACCAGGGCGGATTCGGGGCCCTCGGCGGCATACTCGTGCACCTCCGGCAGCAGGCGGCACACATGGCCCAGCCCCTCCAGGATGCAATCGGCCTGCTCTAGAGAGGGGGATTGGGTTCGCATCTGCCGTAGGAGGCACTGCACCAGCTCCTGGAACTCGTCCAGGTTGTGATGCAGTGAGAGCGGGGCGGAGGGCGCCTCGGCAGGGCGATAGACCATGCCCCAGTTGCGCCAGTCGTCCCCTCCCGGCCAGCGAGCCTGCAGCACGCGGTAGGCTAGTCTCACGTCTTTCCCCCATGTAGGGTGCACACGGCGTTTGGCACGTGCGGACCTGTGCGGAATCAGTATAATCAAGTGATCCTGGCGCTGTCAACGAGGAGGCAGGGCATGGCAACCGGCAGCATGATCATCATTGGCGCAGGGGTCGCGGGCCTGGCGGCGGCCTCCTATGCCCGCATGAACGGCTATGAAACGCTGCTGCTGGAGAAACACGATCGCCCCGGCGGCGTGTGCGCCTCGTGGCAGCGGGGCGGGTATGTCTTTGATTACTGCCTGCACCACCTGGCGGGCACCGCACCGGACTCGCCCTTGCATCGCGTCTGGCGCGCCCTGGGCGCGCTGGATGATATGCCCATCCTGAACGACGAGAGCCTGGTGCGCATCGAGGCCCCGGATGGGCAGGCGCTGGAGCTGTATGGCGACCTGGACCGCCTGCAGGCCCATATGCAGGCGCTGGCGCCCAACGATGGCGCGGCCATCCGGCGCTATGTGGGGGCGGCGCGCTCTCTGGCCAAGGCCGACGTCATGGCCATGGGGCTGCACGACCTGGCGGGCAATCTCCGCCTGGCCCTGCGCATGCCCACCATCATGCGCTGCGGCGGCATACGGCTGGACCAGTTGGCCGCCCAGTTCAGCGACTCCTTCTTGCGGCGGGCGCTGGCTCGCGCCCAGTATGGCATGGATGGAGCCGGCATCCCCGTCATGGCCAACGTCATGTTCCTGGCGGGCCTCCAGCGCGGCGACCTGGGCCGCCCCTGGGGCGGCTCGGGCGCCATGGCGCAGCGCATGGCGGACCGGTATCGGTCGCTGGGGGGCGAGATCGTCTATGGGGCGACCGTGCGGGAGATCATCGTCGAGAGCGACAGGGCGCGGGGCGTGCGGCTGGCCGATGGCACCGAGCACCGGGCCGATGTCATCGTCTCCGCGGCTGACGGCTATGCCACGGTATTCAAGATGCTGGGCGGTCGCTACACCAACCCCCTCATCGACAGCTTTTACCAGGCCTATCCGGAGGAGCAGGAGTTCGGCCTGACGATCTACTTGGGCGTGAAGCGCGATCTGACGGCCGAGCCGCACCATCTGACGCTGCTCTACGACGAGCCCCTCGAGTTCGCAGGGCGCTCCCACGGCGCCCTCTATGTCGAGACCATGGCCCACGATGCGGGAATGGCGCCAGAGGGCAAGTCGGTTGTCAAGGCCGTAGCCACGGGCGTCTATGCACCCTGGAAGGAACTGCGCGAGCAGGATCCCGCCGCCTATCGCGCTGCCAAGCGCGCCATCGCCGATGCCGTGGCCCAGCGGCTGGATGGGCGCTGGCCGGGGCTCGCGGCCAGCGTCGAGGCATGGGACGTGGTCACGCCCGTGACCGTCGAGCGCTACACCGGCAGCTTTCGGGGCTGGCAGCCCTGGGGTGTCTCCAAGGGCGCCATGAAGGTCATGTTCCAGGGGCTGACCAGAACCCTGCCGGGCCTGGAGGGCTTTCACCACGTGGGCCAGTGGGCCAACGCCATGATTGGGCTCCCCAATGCCGCCATCTCGGGGCGCGCGGTGGTGAAGGACCTATGCCGCCAGGCGGGGCGTCGGTTCGAGGAATGAGCTACGTACACGAACCGAGGAGTTGTGCATGACGGATCAGAGCAGCCAGTGGCAGAGCGCCCACCTGGCCCAGACCTATCTGGAGGGGGTGCGCGGCGCGATCCCCCTGGCCCAGCAACAGATCGAGATCCTGCTGACCATCGTGGCCAACTGGGTGCCCGGCGTGCGGAGGGTGGTGGACCTGGGCTGCGGCGACGGGATTCTGGGGCGCGCCATTCAGCGCCAGCACCCTGGCGCCCATGCCTGGTTCGTGGATTTCTCCGCGCCCATGCTGGAGGCGGCCCGGGCCAAGCACATCGAGCCTGCCAGAGCCACGTTCATCCAGGCGGACTTTGCCCAGGATGGTTGGCAGGAACGCCTGGCCCTCCCCGGGCCGGTGGATCTGGTCGTCTCCGGCTTTGCCATCCATCACCTGACCGATGAGCGCAAGCGGGCCCTCTACGCCCAGATCTATGGGCTGCTCGGGCAGGGCGGGGTGTTCCTGAACCTGGAGCACGTGGCCTCGCCCACTCCGGCCGTCGAGGCGCTCTTTGAGGCCCACTTTGTGGATAGCCTCTATGCCTACCACCGGGGCAACGGCTCGGCCCGATCCCGCGAGGAGCTGGCGCGGGAGTACTATGCGCGGCAGGACAAAGAGGAGAACATCCTGGCGCCCGTGGAGGCCCAGTGTGACTGGCTGCACGAGATCGGCTATCGCGATGTGGCCTGCTTCTTCAAGGCCTTTGAGCTGGCCCTGTTCGGTGGGCGCAGAGCCGCCTGAGGCCGCTGCTGCCCGCGGCCCCCTGGTTGTGCTTCTTGCCGCCAAGCGCCAGCCGCCAGCGCGGGTTTGGCGTCGTTGCGCCCCAGGTGACTACAGCCCTTGACGGATGTCAGGGTTCTCGATAAGGTACACGGGATAGCGGAATTCTGTAGCGTGTGGGAGGCGGGAGAGCGCCAAGGGGAAGCGCGGCAGAGAGAAGCGCCAACGGAAGAGCCCCGCTCAAGAGACGGGCATCTTCCCGGCGCCCGTCCGTTGGACGGCTGTCGGCTGCGCTGACCAGACAGGAGAGGAACCATGCAGGTGAGACGTCGCTTCTGGCGGTTCGTTCTGCTCGCCGCGCTGTTGCTCCTTGCCGCGCCTCCCCCTCCAGTCAGCTATCCGATAGCCTACGCCCAGACTGACTGGGGCAAGATGCCCCTCCCCTTTGTCGCCAACCAGGGGCAGATGGACGCTCAGGTAGCGTACTATGTCCAGGGCAGCGACAAGACGCTCTACTTTACCCCGGAAGGCCTCACCCTCGCGCTGACCTCGGCTGAATCGCGTTGGGTTCTGAAACTGGACTTTGTGGGTGCCAACGCTGTGCAGCCCATCGGGCAGGATCAGACCACTGCCCGGATCTCGTACTTTCGTGGGCCGCGTGACGAGTGGCACACCGAGCTGCCGACCTTCTCCCGCATCGTCTATCCGGATCTGTGGGAGGGGATTGACCTGATCTACAGCGGTACGTTCGATCAGCTCAAGTACGAGTTCGTCGTCCAGCCTGGCGCGGATCCGGCGCGCATCCGGCTGGCGTATCGCGGCGCGAGCGTGCGGCTGAACGAGGCCGGCCAGTTGGAGCTGACGGCGCCTGCCGGCGGCCTGCAGGATGATGCGCCTGTGGCGTACCAGGTGGTAGATGGGCAGCGGGCGCCGGTTGCGGCGGCCTATGCGCTGGACGACACCGCACAATCAGGCGCAGATGGGTCCGGCTCCTACGGGTTTCGCGTGGGCGCGTACGATCCTACCCTGCCCCTGGTGATCGATCCGGCGATGCTGTTCTACGCCGGCTATATCGGCGGCAGCGGGACCGATCGGGGCTATGGCATCGCCGTGGACGCCGCGGGCAACGCCTATGTGGCGGGCGAGGCCTGGTGGAGCCCGACCTTCCCCGTGACCGTCGGCCCCGATCTGAGCTACAACGGCGGTGAGCGGGATGCCTTTGTGGCCAAGGTGGCGGCGGATGGGTCAGGGCTGATCTACTGCGGCTATATCGGCGGTAGCTGGATCGATTTCGGCCAGGGCATCGCCGTGGATGCGGCGGGCAACGCCTATGTCACCGGTATCGTCGGGTCGGCAGAGGCGAGCTTTCCCGCCACGATCGGGCCTGACCTCACCTTTAACGGCGGCGGGAGCGACGCCTTTGTGGCCAAGGTAGCGGCCGATGGCACAGACCTCGTCTATGCCGGCTACATCGGCGGCAACGACGTGGACCTCGGGCTGGGCGTGGCCGTAGATACGGCCGGCAATGCCTACATCACTGGCTACACCAAGTCCACCGAGGCAACGTTCCCTGTCGTCGTCGGCCCCGATCTCTCCTATAACGACGATACCAACACGTACGGGGATGCCTTTGTGGCCAAGGTGGCGGCGAATGGCTCCGGCCTGGTCTACGCCGGCTACATCGGCGGCAAATGGACCGACCGGGGCAATGGCATTGCGGTGGACACGGCGGGCAACGCCTATGTCACGGGCGAGACCCAATCCACCGAGACGACCTTTCCCATGGCCATCGGCCCCGATCTCACCTACAACGGCGGCGGCTATGATGCCTTTGTGGCCAAGGTGGCAGCGGATGGCGCCGGGCTTGTGTACGGCGGTTTTGTCGGCGGCAGCGGCTGGGATTATGGCAACGGCATTGCGGTGGACACGGCGGGCAACGCCTATGTGACAGGCTACACCGACTCGACGGAGGCGACCTTCCCCGTGGCCGTCGGGCCCGATCTGACCTACAACGGCGGCAACGCCGATGCCTTTGTGGCCAAGGTGGCGGCCGATGGCACAGGGCTAACCTATGCAGGCTATATCGGCGGGAGCGGCGACGCCGACTATGGCAACGGCATTGCGGTGGATAAGGCGGGCAATGCCTACATCGCGGGCGAGACCGATTCGACGGAGGCGACCTTCCCCGTGGTTGCCGGCCCCGACCTGACCCACAATGGCGGCAGCGCCGATGCCTTTGTGGCCAAGGTGGCGGCGGATGGCACAGGGCTGGCCTATGCGGGCTATATCGGCGGCAGCGGGGGGTGGGACTATGGCCATGCCATCGCCGTGGATGCGTCAGGCAATGCCTACATCGCGGGCGAGACCAATTCCACCGAGGCGACCTTCCCCGTGATGGGTGGCCCCGACCTAACGCACAACGGCGGCAGCACCGACGCTTTCGTGGCCAAGATCTTCTGTCCGGACAGGGAGCTGCTCTTGCCGATCACGCGGAGGTAGCGCCAGGGCCCGCGGTTCTGAGCCGCGCCATCACATGGACGTCCACATAGGAGCCATCTCGCAGGGCGTAGAGGCGCTTGGTCCCCTCGACCTCGAACCCGAACTTGCGGTAGAGCGCGATGGCGGCGGCGTTGTCGGTATAGACCTCCAGCTCCAGGCGCCAGAGGCCCAGCCAGTTCTCGGCCAGGTCAATGATCGCGCCCAGCAAGGCCGTACCGATCCCCTGCCGCGTATAGTCATCGTGCACCATGATGCCCGGCTGGCCCACATGGCTGCAGCGCCCCCAACGCTGCTCCAGCCAGGCCTGGCCGACCACGTGGCCATCCACCTCGGCGACGATCACATGGGCGTTCTGGGGGATGTGCGCCAGGCGCTCGCGCGCCTCGGCGAGGGTGGAAAAGGGCAGCATGAGGGTGTTGCGCATCACCTGGGGGCACAGGCGGATGGCGTGCCAATCGGCATAGTCGTCCGGCTCCAGCCCGCGCAGAACCCATCCCGGCCCGCAAGGCGCTTCCGACTCTCCGCCGACGTTGGCCATACCCCACCTCCGCGGTTCTGACTCTAGCGACGCTCCTGCCGCAGCTCAAAGATCGCCAGCCCGGCCCGCCAATTGGCCAGGAAAGGCCCCACCCGCCGCGCCGGCGGCGCCACAAAGATCTCGTGCAGCACCTGAAGGCCCTCCTGGCGGCAGAGGATGCGGAAATCCCTGACGGTGCACAGGTGCACGTTGGGCGTGTTGTGCCATTCATAGGGGAGCAGGCGGTGGCGGGGCATGCGGCCCGTTATCAGGAGCTGCAGCCGTGTCTTCCACCAGCCGAAATTGGGAAAGCTGATGATGGCGCGCTCGCCTACCCGCAGCATGGCGTGGATCACCCGCACCGGGTCGGCGGCCTGCTGCAGCGTCTGGCTGAGGATCACCAGGTCAAAGGACCCGTTGCGATAGTGCTGCAAGCCCTCCAGCATGTCACCGTGGTAGACGGGCAGCCCGCGCTGGATGCAGTTGCGCACGTGCGTTTCGTCGATCTCGATGCCCCGCACGTCGCAAGCCCTGTTGGCCATCAGGTCGGCCAAGAGCTGGCCATCGCCACAGCCCAGATCCAGCACGCGCGAGCCGTGGGGCACCAGCTCACTGATCAACTCGTAATCCAGGCGGCGCTTGGTCTCGCGGGGCTCGCTCGTCCAGCTCATGGCGTGTTCCCGTTCTGGCGCGGGCGGCGCTGCACATGGCTCAGGAACCCGCTCACCGCTGCAGAAAGCTCGTCGTTGGGCAGCAAAAAGGCGTCATGCCCATAGTTGCTGCTGATCTCCAGGAAGGTGGTCACCAGGCCGTTGGCCTGCAGGGCTCGCACCAGCTCCTTGGCCTGCTCGGAGGGGAACAGCCAGTCGCTGGTGAAGGAGACCACCAGGAACTCGGCCCGCGCCCGCTCCAGCGACTCGACCAGGGAGCGGTGGCCGTTGGCCAGATCAAAGTAGTCGATCGCCTTGGTGATATAGAGGTAGCTGTTGGCATCAAAGCGCCGCACGAACGAGTTGCCCTGGTACCGCAGGTAGCTCTCGACCTGGAACTCGGTGCCGAAATCATAGCCCAGGGTCTCACGATCCTGCAGGCGGCGGCCGAACTTGCGGTGCATCTGCTCGTCAGAGAGGTAGGTGATATGGCCGATCATGCGAGCCACGGCCAGCCCGCTCTCCGGCGACTGCCCGTCGTAATAGTCGCCCTCGTTCCAGTGGGGGTCGGCCATGATCGCCTGGCGGCCCACCTCGTTAAAGGCGATGCTCTGGGCGGTGATGCGCGCGGTGGTGGCGATGGCCAGCACGGAGGCCACCCGCTCCGGAAAGCGCACGGCCCAATCCAGGGCCATCATGCCGCCCATGCTGCCCCCGGCCACGGCCAGGAGCTTCTCGATGCCCATGTGCGTCACCAGGCGCTCCTGGGCGCGCACCATGTCGCTGAGGGTAAGCATGGGGAAATCGGGGCCATAGGGGCGTCCGGTGGCCGGGTTGATGCTGGAGGGGCCGGTGCTGCCTCGGCAGCCGCCGATGACATTGGCGCAGATGACGAAATACTTGGTCGTGTCGAACGCCTTGCCCGGGCCCACCATGGTGTCCCACCAGCCGGGGCGCCGGTCCTCGCGGGTATGATACCCGGCCACATGGGCATCGCCCGAGAGGGCGTGAAAGATCAAAATGGCGTTGTCGCGCTGGGGGCTCAGCTCGCCATAGGTCTCGTAGACCTGGGTGATAGGCGAGAGGGTCCGCCCGCAATCCAGCTCCAGGGGCGGATCGTCAAACGTCCAGCTCTGGGGGTGGACCAGGCCTACGCTCTGGGCGCCGCCCAGTTGCGAAGCCTGAGCGACCTCGATAATGTCGTCCGTTGCCACACTCGCACCTCGGAATCGCGCCAGAGCAGCGGCCCTGGGCGCAGGATCATCTGTTTTGCGGCGCCGCGCTTGCGCCAGGAGGACGCACGTTCATTGAGTAGGACACGCGTCGTGTCCCCAAGGATACACCAAGAGCCCACGCCTGACGAATCCCGCTCCTGGCGCCCCTTGCCCGCCTAGAACATCTCGTGCAGGTGGGGGCAGCGCGGCGGGAACATGGCCCGCAGCGTCTCCACCGTGGCCGCGTCCAGGGCGCCCCAGCCGCGCAGCCCGAACTCCGCCGGGTCATGGGTGCCGTATACCAGGGCGGTAAGGCCCTGGATGGTCAGGGCGCCCTGGGCCTCGCCCGCGTGGGCGACCTCCAGGCGGCCGCCCACGCTCGCCAGCCGCCAGATGCCTTCGTTCCAGGGGCAGGCGGGGTCGGAGAGGCGCACGGCCACGGCGCCGGGGCCCGTCTGCAAGCCGGCTATGCGGGCCACGTCCAGTACCCGCGCCATGGGCGTGATGTGGCTGGCCGTCTCGCTCTGCAGCCGCAGGTCTGCCAGCCAGGTCTCGGGGCGCTCATAGGCGGGCAGGGTCAGCTCGGCGCGATCCGCCTGGTCGATGTGGCGGGCGATCCACTCCAGCAGCAGGTAGCGCCCCGCCGGGGAGGCATGGTAGAAGCGAAAGGCGCGCAGGGCATAGCGGGTGATCTGCTCGCCCCGCAGGTTGTAGAGCATGACGCCCTCCACTCGCTGGCCCACCGTGGCCAGGGCGACCCACTGATAGCCGCGCTGCGCCTCGTAGCGGTCGTCATGCTGGAACATGGCCATGCCGTGGGTGCGGGCGCGGTGCTCCTGCAGAAACGCCAAATAGTCCTCATAGCCCTCCTCGATGGGCAACAGGCGCACCTGGCCGCCCAGATCCCACCGGAGCAGGGGCTGCAGCGCCGCGGGATCGAAGCGAACCCGCCGAACCTGCGGCAAGGTGACATAACCCAGCCGCTCGTAAAAGGACTCGCGGAAGGGGTACAATCCGGAGCAGGCGGCGCCTCCCTCCCGCACGGCCTCCAGGAGGGCGCCGAGCAGCTTGCGGGCATAGCCTCGACGGCGCGTGGCCGGGTGCGTGGTCACGTCCATCAAGCCGGCCATGGGGTAGAGGGCGCCGCGCACCTGCTGAATCAGCGGGCGGCTGGCCCCGCAGGCCACCAGCTCATCGCCATCATAGGCGGCCATGTGGGTAGCGCCCTGGCGACGCAGCAGCGCCTCCTCTCGCTCGGCCCGATCCCGCAGGGGCGGCGAAGAGCTAAAGGCATAGGCGTGCATCCAGTACATCGCCCGCAGCATCTCTTCGCCGTAGACCTGGCGCACCGTGATCTCGCTCACATAACCTCCTGGAGCTAGACAAAGGGCAGCTCGTCCCACCCGGCGCCCGCGGCGACGCTACCCCGTGTTGCCCCCGCTCACCAGCAGTGCCAGCGTCGCTGCGCTCACCAACACCGCCAACACCGTGACCACCACGTTGGTGACGCGCTTGTTGACCCAGCTCTTCATGATCAGCTTGTCGTTGATCAGCTTGAGCATCAGCACCAGCACCAGGGGCAGCAGGACGGCATTGGCCACCTGCGAGAGCCACATGAGCGGGAAGAGCGGCAGCCCGGGGATCAGGACGATCAGGACGCTCAACACGATCAGGGTGGTGTAGAGCCCGTAAAAGACGGGCGCCTCGTCGGGCGAGCGGTCCAGCCCGCGCTCCCAGCCAAAGACCTCGCAGACGGCATAGGTGGTGGCCAGGGGCAGCACCGAGGCGGCCAACAGGGAGGCCCCCAGCAGGCCGATGCCGAAGAGGGTCTCGGCCCAGGGGCCCACAGCGGGCGCCAGGGCCAGGGCGGCCTCCTCTGCCGATTCCACGCGGATGCCGTGGGCAAAGAGGGTGGCCGCCGTGCAGATGATGATAAAGGCGGAGACGACGTTGCCCGCCGCCGCGCCAAAAATCACGTCTACGCGCGCGTGCTTGTAGTCGCGCATGGTGACGCCCTTGTCGGCCACCGAGGCCTGCATGTAGACCGCCGCCCAGGGCGTGATGGTGGTGCCCACCGTGGCGAGCACCGTCAGGATGTACTGGGGCTCCAGGCGGAGGCTGGGGATCAAGGCCTGGCGCGCGATCTCGCCCCAAGGGGGCTTGATCATAAAGGCTGACACGACATAGGCCACGGCATAGAGGGAGAGGACGAGCAAGACCTTTTCCACCCGCCGGTAGGAGCCGCGGGTGACCAGGAGCCAGACGGCGACGCCCGATAGGGGCACGGCCAGGTAGCGGCTGACGCCGAACAGCTCGCTGCTGGAGGCCACCCCGGCGAACTGGGCCGCCGTGGTGCCCAGGTTGGCGATGCAGAGGGCCACCATGATGAACAGGGTCAGGCGCAACCCAAAGCGCTCGCGGATCAGGTCGGTGAGGCCCTTGCCCGTGACGGCGCCCATGCGGGCCGCCATCTCCTGGACGACGATCTCGCCCAGGGTGATCCAGACGATGATCCACAGGAAGGTGTAGCCAAAGTGGGAGCCGGCCACCGAATAGGTGGCGATGCCCGGGGCATCGTTGTCGGCGCTGGCGGTGATCAGGCCGGGCCCCAGGATCGCCAGGAAAAAGAGTATGCGCTGGAGCCGGCCCCGGGCGCGCTGCAGAAACGTCATGCTGCCTACCTCCTCAAGCGTGCGTGAGACCGGTCTGCTCAGTAAAAGCGGGGCAGCCGTTTCTTCCACGCTGTGGGGATCACGGCGTCGATGGCGTCATCCACGGTGACGATGCCCTGGATCACGCCCTCGGAATCGACGACGGGCACCTCGAGCAGGTTGTAGCGCGCCACGATGCGGGCCACCTCCTGCTGGGGCATCAGCGGCTCGGCAGTGATCACAGTCTGCTCCATGATCTCGTCCACCAGGGTGTCGGGCTCGGCCATCACCAGGTCTCGCAGGGCGAGCACGCCCTTGAGCCGATTCTGCTCATCCACCACGTGGAGGTAGTAGAGGGTCTCGTCCTCCTGGGCCTGGGGCGACTGTCGCAAGTAGGCCAGCGCATCGCCGACGCGATAGCCCATGGGCAGCGTCGTATACTCGGTGGTCATGATGCCGCCCGCCGTGTCCTCGGGGAAGGCCAGCAGCTTGACCATCTCCACCGACTCGGGGTGCTCCATCAGCTCGAGATAGCTCTCGCGCTGGGTCTCCTCCAACGAGGCCAGCAAGTCGGCGGCGTCGTCGGGGTCCATCTCCTCCAGGACGTCGGCGGCGCGCTCGGGAGGCAGCGAGGCCAGCAGCGACATCTGCAGCTCGGGCTCCATCTCGGACATGACGTCGGCGGCGGTCTCGTCATCCAGGATGTTCAGCAGCGTGACACTGGAGGAGCGGTCCAGGTCGCTGATGATATCGGCGACATCCACGGGGTTGAGCTGGCTGATCTTGTCCTGGGTGACGCGCAGGCGGATCGGGGCGTCGGCCTGGACCGAGGCCACATCCTGCCAGGAGATCACCTGCTCTCGCAGGGGCCTGCCCAACGCCAGCATCACCCGCCGCCCCAGCTCCTCGATGCCCAGGCGGCGCAGCAGGCTGCTGGTGCCGATGGATACGCCCATCAGGTAGTAGCGGCCGTTCTGGGTCGACTTGGCGAGCTGCAGGTCGTTCACCCGCACCAGGCGATGGCCTTCCACGTCCACGATCTGGCGATCCAGCACCTGGCGACGCAGGCAAAGCTCGTCGCCTCTAGGCTCATACTCGTTGGGGGTGACCACTGTCAGGATGATGGCCGGGCTCAGGGTGGAGACCTGGGAGGCGGGGAAGTGTACCTCAACGCCGTCATCGCGCAGCACCTGGAGGGCGCGCAGAATGGGTGGGCCCTGATCGGTCTCGACGACGAGCACATCCTGGCACTTGCCGAGGCGCAGCGCTTGGGCATTCCACACCGGGCGGTCGATGAGTTGGCTGAGGTAGGTGGCCATGGCTTGCCTCCTGCGAGCTCGTGCTGAGAGTTCCGTCTCGGTACACAAAAACCGCGGCTGCAGCCGCGGCCCTCTGACACGTGCAAGCCATGCGCCAGGCAATTACCTCATGCGCAATCGCTCCTCAAGCACGCGTCATCTGGGTCGTTGGGTTGGTTGTCGGCAGTTTCGGCGTTCATTGTTTCCATCATGTATCGTTGCGCATTCCTTCCAGCGCGAGGATATTCTAGCCCCGTCCCTCAGGGCCGTCAAACGCAAGCGAGGCAATCGTAGGGCCGCGGCGGGGCGATTCGGGGCGGCCGCGCGGCGCGATCCTGCCGGCGCCAGGTCGGGTTGCGGCCCCGCAGCCCGTCGGGTAGAATCGCGGCAAAGTTGGCCTCTTTCCGGCCGAGCCATCCTCTGCTCTCTCCTGGGGAGGTGAACCCGGTGGCAGTGCTCAAACGCGATCTCTGCCCTCTGCTGCTCATCATCGGTCTGGCCCTGATCCTGCGCTACGCCTATCTGGGCGTGCTGCCCCTCACCGGCGCTGAGGCCTATGCCTGGCAGCAGGCGCAGCATCCCGATGTCGCCTATGTGGATGGGCCCGGCGGCGGCGCCCTGCTGCTGCGCCTGGGGCTGCAGGCGTGGGGCGGCCCGCCCAGCGAGGAGGCCATCCGCGCCGCTCACGCGGCTGTGGGCGCGCTGGCCGTGGCGGCAGCCTATCTCGTGGGGCTGGCCTTCTTCTCGGGGCCAGCGGGGCTCCTGGCCGCCGGGCTGCTGGCCGTCGGCACGCCCTTTGCGCTGGCCTCGCGCCACGTTTCCGCGGCTGTGCCCCAACTGACCCTGATGCTGCTGACCCTCTGGCTGCTGGCGCCCCTGTGGACCGCCGAGCACGCCCCGCCGGTGGGCCGCGTCCTGGCGGCCGGGCTCATGGGCGCGCTCCTCTTTCAGACGGGGCAGGTGGCCTGGCTGCTGCTCCCCGCCCTGGCCCTCTCGCTGGCGGTCACCCGCCCCAAACGGCTGCGTCAGGGCCCCTTCTGGGTCTATCTCCTGATCGCCCTGGCTGGGGCGACGCCGTGGGTGCTGTGGAATCGAGCCCACGGCGACGTGGGTTGGCAGCAGATGGCGGCGCTGTGGGGCAGCCGCCCCGAGATACCCTCACGCCTGTCGGCTCTGGTGGATTGGATGGGGATGCCCGTGGCGCTGGTGGCGGTGCTGGGCCTGGCGGGGGCTGCCCAGCCGCGCAACCGAGCCCTGTTGGTGCCGGGGCTGACGTTGATCCTGGCGGCGCTTTTCTGGCCGGGCGACGCCACAGGCCCGTTGGCGTGCGGCCTGGGCCTGCTGCTGGTCGCTTGCGGCGACCTGCTGCACCGCTGGGCCGACCGGCGGCTGCCGCGCCAGCGGGAGTGGTTCCCCCTGCGCTTTATGGTGCCTACGCTGATCCTGGCGCTGCTGGGCCTGGCGACCCAGGATGCCATCACCCAGACGATGGTCCCGGGGAGCGGCGTGCTCTATCGCGCCGCCTCGGAGGCGATCTGCCAGGAGACGGCGCCCTGGGTCTCGTTCCCCCGGGTGCGCACCGCCACCTGGCGCCACCACCTGCCCACCTTTGAGCAGGGCCCCTGGCTCGTGCTGCAGGATGGCCTGGCGGCCCAGATGGCCTACTACATGGACGTGCCCGTCTATGGCCTGGGCGCCCAGTATCGGCTGTGGGGCATCCCGCCCTTCCAGCAGGCGCTGGTGGTCAGCGATCTGCGCATCGATCGCGATGAGCTGACCTGGCATCTGAGCCAGGACTTCGCCGCCATCGAGGGGCCAACGGGCCGCTGGTTGATGGAAGAAGAGGCGTCGCCCTATATCATCCTCTGGCGCGTGAGCGCGCCCCAGATGGATGCGGCCGCCCTGGTGGAGCGCTACGCCACGCTGCGGTGGGCGGTCCTGTACGAGTGAGCGCGGGGGCCTAGAGGCGCTGGCGGCTCACCAGCTCTTGCACATGGGCCATGTGGGCCTGCAGTTCGCGCCGAAAGCGGGCCGTGTCGCTGCCATAGCCGCAGCGCCGCGCCAGGAAGGCCAGCTCGTCCGGATCCTGCAGGGGCACGGTCAGATCGCGGGCGTTGCCGCGCACCATGCGCAGGGCGTCGATCACATGGCGGATCAGGATGTGGGCCTCGCGGAGGCGGTCATAGTCGGCCGGCGCCAGGGCGCCCACTTCGGCCAGGGCCGCCATGGCCTGCTGGGTGTTGGGGGAGCGCACGGCGGGATGTTGGCGGCCGTAGCGCATCTGCAGCGCCTGCACGAGGTACTCGATATCCACCAGGCCGCCGCGGCTGAACTTGGCGTTGAGGGCGCCGCCGGCCACCAGGTGACGTAGCTGGCGCTCTCGCATGGCCTGGATGGCCGTCATGTCGGCGGGCGCCGCGTCGTAGACAAAGGCGTCTCGCAAGCTCAGGGCCTGGCGGGCCAGTTCCTCATCGCCGGCGATGGGCCGCAGGCGCACCAGGGCCTGACGCTCGTAGGGCCAGGCGGCCCCCCCGGGCCCAAAGTAGCGCCGGAACGACTCCAGCGAGACGGCCAGGCTGCCCGCCTCGCCATAGGGCCGCAGGCGCAGATCCACCTCAAAGATGCCCTCGCGCCGCGCCCGGATCACCTGCAGAAAGCGCCGCACCAGCTCCTCGTAAAAGAGGGCCACGCTGATCGCCTCGGGGCCGGCGGTCTCGCCATCACCCGCGTAGAGGAACATCAGCTCGATATCCGAGGCATAGCCGATCTCGCGGCCCCCCAGCTTGCCCAGGGCCAGCACCGCCATGGGGGCGGGCGCGCCATCGAGCAGCCGCGGCGCGCCGTGACGCGCCTCTAGCGCGGAGCGGCACAGGGCATAGGCCCCCTCCACCACCACTTCGGCCACATCCGAGAGCTCCCCGGAGAAGGCGCCAAAGCTCTCCAGGTAGCCCAGGATGTGGCGCATGTCGGCCCGAAAGATCTCCCGATCCTTGAAGGCGTTCAGGGCCTCGGCCCTTGCTCCGTCATCGGCGAGAGGTTGCAGCTCCGCCTCTAGCTCGGCGCGCAGTTGCCCGACGGGCTTGGGCTCGGCCAGCGCCTCCACATCGCGGATGATGGGGAACAGGTTCTCGTGCTGCAGACGCAGCAGGTCAGTCCAGAGAAAGTCGCTGACCCCCAGCAGCCGCGCCAATGCCCCCAGCACCCGGGGGCGAGTCAGCGAAGCCAGCTCGGAGGGCCAGTCGGCGCGGCTGAGCAACTGGGCCACAAAGCCCTGAAAGTGGGTGATGGCGCGCCCCGGATCGGGGGCGTGGGGCAACAGATGGGTAAAGTGCTTGACCAGCACCGTGGCAGCGCGCAGCTCGCGCTGGCGTTCCGGATCGGTCACCTTGCGGCCGTAGCGATCGGTGAGGTAGAGGGTGTCGTGGGCGCGGGCGCCGCTGGAATCCACCGTCATGCGCCCTACGTCATAGCCGAGCACGGCCAGGGCGTTGGTGAACTCGTAGAGAAAGCCGAGGGTATCGGGGGCGCTGATGTACAGGACGGTGTAGCGCGGCGAGGAATCGTTGTCCAGCTCGACGACGATCGGGGCCAGGCTCGGCGCCACGTTGGCCTCGCGCACGGCGCCGGCCACCAGGCGGGCCAGGTCGCTGCGCACGGCGCGCCGCTCGCCCGAGGCCAGGCCGCTCAGCAGACGGGCCAGGTCGCGGCCATAGTCCTCCCAGTCGCCCGGCTGCGAGGCCGAGCGGTGCACGCTGAACACGTCCACGATCTTGCGAGGTCCCCCGGCGGCGTCGCCAGCGGCGGGCTCGTAGCTAAAGACGTCGCCCTCGCGGATATCGCAGCCATAGGCGGTGAGCAGCCCGCAGATCACCGAAAGCTCCCCCGGATAGTCATATCCGACGATGGTGACTCGCCACGTATCGCTGCCTAGGGGCAGGGCATCGACCTCGACCAGGTTGTCGGGCCCCAATCGCTCGGCCAGGTCGGCATGGCGCGCCACCTCCTGAGGCGAAAAGGTCTCTGCATAGGAGGGGGCCATGCGCTGCACGTGGCGCGCCACTTCGGCGGCCCTCTCCGTGGAACTGGCGCCGGCATCGGCGACCTGGCCCAAGACGTGGCGCTCGTAGACGGCGCGAATGGCGGCGGCATGCTGCTCATAGTGGGCGATCAGCTCGTCGCCCGGATCGTCGCCTCCAAAGCCGAGGCGCCGCCCCAGATAGGCCAGCTCGGCGCGGTCGGCGGGGAGCTTGTGGGTCTGGCGGCCGTGCATGAGCTGCAGATAGTGCTCCACGGGCCGCAAGAAGCGATAGCCTTCGGCGAGGACGCGATCGTCCTCGCTGGAGAGGAGGCCCGCGTTGGCCAGGCGCGCCAGGGCGTCCAGGGTGTTGGGGGTGCGAATCTCGGGGTGTGCGCCCCCGTGGGTGAGCTGGAGCATCTGGGCCACGAACTCGATATCGCGCAGCGAGCCGATGCCTCGCTTGACCTCGCCCCACTGGCGCCCCCGCCGCAGCAGATCGTCCTCGATGCGCTGCTTGCTTTCGCGCACATCGGCGCGCACCTGCTCCGGCTGCACGTCGTAGATCAGGGGGCTCAACTCCTCCAGCACGCGGAGCCCCAGGGCCAGGTTGCCCGCCACAGGCCGCGCCTTGAGCAACGCCTGCCGCTCCCACAGGCGGGCGCTGTGACGCATATAATCGCGATAGCCCTCGGCGGTCATCACCAAGGGCCCCGTGCGTCCCCACGGCCGCAGGCGCATGTCCACCCGGTAGAGGAACCCACGGGCCGTGCGCGCCGCCAAGGCGTGGATCAGCGCCTCGCCCAGAGGGATGGCCTGCGCCACATCGCCGGCCGCCAAAAAGAGCAGGTCGATATCGGAGCTATAGTTGAGTTCGCCGCCGCCCAGCTTGCCCAGCGCCAACACGCATAGGTTCTCGGGGGCGCCCGCCGTGCGCTGGGCGGCCACTGTCAGCGCCGCGGCGATCAGGACGTCGGCCAGACGGGAGAGCTGCGCCGTCACCGTGGCCTGGTCCAGCAGGCCCAGGAGGTCGCAACTGCCGATGCGAAAGAGCTCGTGCTGTTGCCAATCGCGCAGCACGTCGAGCTGCTGGTCGGGGGGCGTCTCGTCGAGGAGAGCCTGCAGCGCGGCGGCCAGTTCCTCCGCCTCTTTGGGGCGTGAGAGGGCCGCCAGATCGTCGAGGCGCAGCGTCAGCGCCGGATCGCGGATGAGCAGCTCGGCCAGGAGCTGGCTGGCGCCCATGATCGCCAGCAAGGAGCGCAGGGTCTGGGCCCCTCGCGTCAACGTCTCGATGATGGCCTGGGCGCCGTCGGCGCCGGTGAGCAGGCGCTCCAGCGCCAGGATGGCCCGGTCGGGGCTGGCGCTGTGCGATAGGGCGTAGGCCAGGTCGCCGCTGTGGCGCGCCAGCAGGCCCGCCGTGCGCGCATCGGCCTGCAACCGCTCCAGACAGCGCCGGGCGGAGGCGGGATCGGCAAAGGCGATGGCGTCCAGGCGCAAGTCCGGCTGTGTATGGGTGGGCATGTTGTTTTCCAGTCGGCAAACGTGCGGGACATTACCGCCATTATACGCCAAGAGGGCCGAGGAGCAGAGTGAGCGGCCAAAGGCAGAAGGCGCTGCTGGGTTCATGCCCGAAGAGATGGGGCGGGCGCCGGCGAGACGGGCCGCTCTCCCGCAGCCGCCGGGCGGGGCGATCAGCGCTGCAAGAGGCGGCGAACCGCCTCGGCCACCGTCTCGGCCTGACCCGGCGCCAGCGTGTGGGGGTGTAGGCGCAGTTCGGGCTGCAGGGCGCCGCCATAGTGCTCGGCGCTGATCAACTGGACGGCGATGCGCGGCTCGCCCGCCAGCAGGTGGTCGGCGGCGACGGCGTGGGTGAGGCCCAGCGCGGCCTCGTCCCAGCGCACCGCCACGTGGGGGACCAACTGGCCGCTGCCCGCCGGCATCTGGCGCCAGGCGCGCACGCCCTCCAGCCCGCCCAACATCGTCAGCATCTGCTGCACCCGGCCCTCCCACTCGGCCATCTCGGCATCGTGATCTCGGGCGACATACAGCTCCACGGCCTTGACCAGCCCGCAGATGGATTCCTTGTCCGTCTTGGCGGCGCGGCCGATGGCCATGTTGGGGCAATCGTTCAGCCGGCAGGCCTCCACAAGGTCGGCCCGACCCAGGATCAGCCCGGTGGCCTGAGGGCCGCAGAGGGCCTTGCCGCCCGAAAAGACATACAGGTCCGCGCCCTCGGCGGCGTAGCGGGTCAGGTTGCTCAGGGGCGGCACCTCAGCGGCCACATCCACGATCACGGGCCGGCCGGCAGCGTGGGCGATCTCGGCCACCTGGGGCAGCGACAGGGCATCCGGGGGGCAGAACCAGGCAAAGGTGTAGTAGACCCCGGCGACGGTCTCGTCCAGGGCGGCGACCAGCTCGTCGGCATCGGCGCCGATCTCGACATAACGCGCTCCGGTGAGCAGCAGCGCTCGATCGAACTCGTTGCGGTGGCCTCGCTGCACGGCAAAACGGTGGGGCAGGCCGTCGGTCTCGGGCAGTTGGGCGATGCGGGCGGGGTCGCAGCCGGTCATGCAGGCGGCGGCCATCAGGGCGATGCCCGCGGTGGCGCTGCCGCACACGTGGGCCGCCTCTACGCCGATCAGCTCAGCTATGCGCCGGCCCGCCGCGATGTGCAGCTCCTCCATATCCACGTACTGGCGGGCCGCCGAGGCCATGGCTGCCACCACCTCGGGCGGCATGAGCGAGCCGCCCACGCGGGTCCGCGTCCCGGATGCATTGATGATGGGCCGTACGCCCAGCGCGTCATAGATCTCCATGCCGCCCCCCTCGCGAGCCGCCCGCTGCCTAGCGCTTGAGCACCAGGATGACGCCAAAGACCACCTCAAAGGCGATGCTGATCAGGTTCGAGGATACGATGGATCTATCGGCAAACATGGAGATGGTGCGCACCACGGCCACTGCCAGGTAGGCGATGCCCAGCATTCGGAACGTCTCGGGGACGCGCAGCAGCAGAGGCGCGGCGCCAAGAGCGATGAAAAAGGCCCCCATGACGGCCCGCAGCTCGGTGATGCCGCGCGGCCCCGTGGGCTCGAGGCCGATGAAGCTGGTCGTCGAGTTGGGCCAGATGAGAGCCACGACGCCGACGGCGATGGTGCCCACGGCCGCGATGATCTGGAGCACTTGGAGCATGGAGACCTCCTCTCAGGGTGTTCGTTGCCACGCTGATTCTACCACGTCCGCGGCCCCGTGGCACGCGCCAGCCCGCGGGGCGAGCGCTACGCCTCGGCCAGGTCACCGCCCAGGGGCAACGTCAGGAGACGCCCTTCTGGCCGAGATACCGGACTCCCGCGCGCGTACGATCTGCCGGCGCTCAGACTGCCTTGACACGGCGCTATCCGTTGTTGATAATCGCCCAATCAATGCGCGTTTTCCAAGGGGGAAGCATGGACCATGGTGGGCTCACGTACGAGCAGGCCGAGCAGGGCTACGCCGAACTGGAGCGCCTGCGCCGCGCCGGGCAGATCGGCCAGGCCGACTATGCCGCACGGCTGAACGATCTCCGCGTCACCGACGAGTACGGCCGCACCTGGATGCTCCAGGAGGGCACGGGCCAGTGGTTCGTGTACCACAACGAGGCCTGGGTGGCGGCCGTTCCGCCGGGGCGCGAGGGGAGGGCGCCCCAGCCCGCCATCCCGGTGGCGCCTGCCTCCGGGCGCAGGTCCCGACGCTCAGGGCGCCCCCGCAGGAAGGTGGGCTGCCTGGGCCTGACCTTGCGCATCCTGCTGTGGGATCTGGTGTGGGTCGGCATCGGCTACCTGGTGTACGATGCCGTGTCTCCCCTCAGGTCCTGGCTGATGATCCCCCTGGGGGTGCTGGCCGCTGCCACCCTGGTTCTGTGGATCCGCCGCCTGACCCCCCGTGTGCCGCAAGGAGCGCAAGCGTAATGAGCACCAGACGCATCTTCCTACTCTCTGCCCTGGCCCTGGTCCTCAGTCTGCTCGTCGTGGCGGCGCTGCCGACGCAACGCGCTCTGGCGGAGGATCCTGAGGACGCGGCGCCCGCCCGCGGGACCCTCGAGGAACGCACGATGCAGGAGGCGATCCAGATACTGGGCTGGCCCGACACGATCCAAAGGCACCGCCTCATCTACCTGGAACCCGATGACGAGACCATGTACGTTCTCTGGCCGCCCTCCAGCGCGCTGCGCTTCCTGCACCGCACCAAAGTCAGCGCCAACAACGGGGGCTCCTATGACGAAGATTCCATCCAGTATGCCCGCATCCTGACCCTGGGCGAGGAGGGGGGGCAGTTCTACATCGACAAGATGATCGAGAACGGCCTGCCCGCCTCCAGCTATCAGGGGCGCCCCGGCATCGTCATGCGGGTGGACGACGAGATCTGCAATCCCGGCGGGTTGCTGGGTTACTTGGTGGAGATGATCCAGGAGATGGTCCGCAAGTTCGCCGAAGCGCTGGGGGCCGAGGATGCCGTGGAGGAATCCTGCCCCACCGCCGCCGCGGGGGTCATCATCTGGAGCTGCGGCTCGCACACCTTCGTCGCCCGGGATGACACCGGCTCTGGCGCGGAGGATCAGATCGCCGCGGCTCTGTACCTGGCCGCCCAGAATCAGGGCCTGTGCGACATGGGCGATACCCTGGTGATCCTGGCGGGCACCGATGACGTGGCCGGGAGCATGCCGCTGAGCCACTTTGAGCAGATGGCGCAGGACAACAACTCCTACTATGGGCAGAACGCCTACGGGCGCGTGGCCCTCTCGTATACCTTCATGGATGCCGATGGCAACGCCAGCAGCGGCGCCGGAGACTGGTTCAACATCGGCGGCAGTATGGCTGACTATGCGAACAAAGAGAGTGACTATGCCATCGCTGCCGTGAAAAAGGCGTTCGAGCATGGCGCCCCGCGTGAAGAGATCAACCTGGCGAGGGTGATCGTCGTGTATGCCGGGCCCTCCAAGCAGGCCAGCGGGGGGCCGAATTCGCCCGCCCATCTCTCCACCCTGTGCGCCATGCCGCAGAACGGCCGCTGGCACGAGATCGAGGTGGGCCCCGCAGAGAACAGATCCACCGTGTACACCGGCAGCCTGGTGGTGGTGGCGGAGGAGGATGGGCTGGGCCTCTGGTCTCACGAGGTGGGGCACACCCTGTATGCGCGCCACCTGCTGTTCAACAAGTGGACCCGCATTAGCGACCGCTACAATTATCAGCAGGCCTGGGGCCAATATGGCGATATCAACAACTGGGGGCTGATGGGGAAGGGTAACTGGTGGGGCGATCCGCGTGCCTCGAACCCGGTTCACATGAGCGGGTTCTCCAAAGAGGCCGCCGGCTGGCTCTCGTACCAGGCCGTCGAGCTGGGCAAGCAATACACCCTCACGCCGCTGGAGAGCGGAAGCAGCGCAACGGTGCTCCAGGTGGACGATCCCAACTCCGCCAACCCCGAGTGGTTCTATCTCCTGGAGGCCCGCCAGAGTGGCGGGTGGTACGGCGCCCCCGAGAACGGCGTGGTTCTCTACCATGTCACCTGGGATGGCGCCCACGACCACCATACCATCAACACCCTGCCGCCCCAGACGGGGGCCCACTATGCCAATGGCGTGGCGGGGCGCGAGTACGAGCGTGCCGCCCTGCAGGTGGCCAGCGGTCGCACCGTCTACCAGAGCCCCAGCCGGAAACTCGAGTTCAGGGTGCATACGGAAGATACGGCCAACGGCTACTCGGCGGTGGTGAGCGTCAACGTCTATACGCCGACGGGCATCGTGGGCGCGGCGGTGGCGCCTGCCGCGGTGCCCGCGCCCGCTGCGCCGCCCACGGTCACGGCCAACTACGATGGGCCGCTGCCCGACATCGACCTGCACGCTTACGATGATCAGGGCCGCCACGTAGGCCGCAACTATGACACCGGCGAGTACGAGATGCAGATCCCGGGCGCCATCGCCTCGGGCGATCTCAAGGACGACGAGGAATGGATCTATGTGCCCGAGGGGACCCAGGTGCGTTACGAGGTCTCGGCCTACAAGACGGAGCAGTTCCTGGCTGCCAACCCCGCCTATCGGGCGGAGGCCAAGCCACAGGAGTTCGCCATCGAGTACGGGCGCTTTGACCAGCAGGGGACCTACACCGTGGCCAGCGCGGGCAAGCAGGAGGTGGGCGCCGGGCAGTCATCGGCGATCCCCTCGCCGGATGATCCGGGCCTCAACTACAAGCCCGCGAGCGCGCCGCACTATGGCCAGAACTGGCCCGAGAAGCCCTATCTGTTCGGGTTCTTGGGCGCCATCGGGCTGCTGGGCCTGGCCGGCTGGATCGCTGGGCTGGCGCGGCGCTAGAGGCCGGTAGAAGGGCGGGCGGATGGGGGCCAAGGCCCTCGTCCGCCCGCGGACACGCGAGGAGAATTGCATGGATATCATGACCAAGGCCGTGACGGCGCTCGTGCTGCTGGCGGCCAGCTTGCTTTCCGGGCTCTGGCTGAGCCGCAAGGGCAGACCGCTGCCGAGCGCCCTGCTGACGATCCACAAGATCATCTCGCTGGCGGGGGCGGCCTGGCTGGTTGCCCTGCTCGTGCAGCAGCATCGGATCATGCCGCTCGGCGCGGCCATCTGGGTCGCAGCCATCGCCTGGGCGGTGTGTTTCGTGGCGGCCATCGCCTCGGGTGGCGCCTTGAGCCTGGATAGGCCTGTACGAACGCCGATCCTGCGGCTGCACCAGATCGCCCCGATGCTGACAGCGCTGGGCGGGACCGTAACCCTGTACCTGTTGCTGGTGGGCTAGGAGGCCGGCCCGCATGGCGGCCGCGGGCGGCGAGGTTCGCCGCTGGGCTAGGAGCTTCCCTCGCCCATGGCGTTCAGCAGCTTGAGCGACCCCTGGTAGCTCCTGCCGGAGAAGGTGACGAGGTACTCCACCTTGCTCACCACGATCTTGGGGCGCTCGGCCTCGTCGTCGCCGGCCGGGGCGGACGGCGGGGCGCTCGCTCGACCTGGCCCGGCGCCGAGGGCCTGCTGCAGAGGGTTCAAGAGGGAGACGGGATCCAGCATGGCCCCGTCGATCTCCTTGGGCGGATCGGCCGCACCGGGCTCCAGAGCCTGGGCGCCGCCGGGGACCTCTTTGGTGGATTGCAGGTCCAGCCGGACGGGGCGATGAACGTCGGCCCGGCGCACGACCCTCTCGGCCAGCTCGTCCTTGAAGAGGGCGTGCACGACCCAGGCCTTTTGCTCGCCCACCTCGAGGGAGAACCAGCCGCTGGCATCGGTCTCCTTCAGCCTATCAACCCCCTCCACAAAGACCGTCGCTCCCCGGATCGGCCTGCCATCGCTCAGGAATACGTTGCCGGTGATGGTGCGCACCGTCGGCTGCGGGCGCGGCTGTTTTCGGGCGGCCGCCCCCTTCTGGTAGCGCAGCAGCGAGAACGAGGCGATCCCCAACACCAGGGCCGCCAGAGCCAGGTAGAAGACCTTCTCTGTGATGGCGTTCAGCAGGACAAAGGTGCCGCGCTCCCCCAGGGCGGAGAAGACGGGCAGCGAGAGGACGGCCTTGTAGATCACGTACAGGATGATGGCGATGGCGGCAGCCAGAGAGACCGGCTTGGTGATCTTGGCGGCGATCTCGAACAGCTTCTCTCCCATGGGACTCCTGGCGGTGCTCCGGTTTCGGGCGCAGGCGCGACTCTACCGCTCATGGCCATACTACATCACCCTATAACCCACTGTCAATGTGCGCAAGCCCCCCGGTCATTGGCCGCCTCGGGTGATTCGGCGTATGCTGGGGCCGTGGAGCGAAGGGGCGCCAAAGGAGGATCGCGGTGGACATTCTCGCACACAATCGCCAGGCGTGGGACCGACAGGTGGAGCAGGGCAACCGGTGGACGGTGCCCGTGGGGCCGGAGGTGATCGCCGCCGCCCGCCGGGGCGTGGTCGAGCTGGTGCTGACCCCCACCGTGCCCGTGCCCATGGCTTGGTACCCGCCTCTGGCCGGGGCCGACGTGCTCTGCCTGGCCTCGGGTGGCGGGCAACAGGGGCCGGTGCTGGCCGCCGCGGGCGCCCGCGTCACCGTGCTGGACAACTCGCCCGCCCAGCTCGCCCAGGACCGCCTGGTGGCCGAGCGCGAGGGGCTGGAGCTGCGCACCGTCTTGGGGGACATGGCCGATCTCTCCGCCTTTGGCGACGGCAGCTTTGACCTGATCTTTCACCCGGTCTCCAACTGCTTTGCGCCCGCCGTGCGCCCGGTCTGGCGTGAGGCGTACCGGGTGCTGCGGTCCGGCGGCGCGCTGCTGGCCGGGTTCGACAACCCGGCGCTCTACATCTTTGACTGGGAGACCATGGAGCGCGGCGAGCTGGTCGTGCGCCATCGGCTGCCCTACTCGGATGTGGAAAGCCTCTCGGAGGAGCAAAAGGCGCGGTTGGCCGCCGACGGCTCACCTCTGGAGTTCAGCCACACCCTGGAGGATCAGATCGGCGGCCAGCTCGAGGCAGGCTTCCTGCTGACGGCCCTCTTTGAGGACCCCTGGGTGGACACGAAGGAGCTGCTGCTCAGCGCCTATATGCCGCTCTTTATCGCCACGCGGGCCATCAAGCCGTAGCGGCGCAGCCGCCGCGCAGGCGAACGTCGGGTTCTCGCTCCCCGTCTCCCAGCCCATCGCAGGCAGGCCTCATTACTACGCCTCACGCTTGATCTGCGCCATCCAGAAGGTGGATTCCAGCTCCAGCGCCAGCCGGGGGCGCCGGTTCTCCTGCAGCCCCATATGGGCGCCCGCCACCCAGTAGCCCACGCTCAGCTCGGGCAGGTAGGCGCGGGGGAACAGGTAGGTGCCCCGAGGGGTGCGAAAACCCTCCAGATGGGCCAGGCTCGCCTGGAACCAGGGGTGCGCACGCGCGGTGCAAAAGTGCGCCATCAGGACGACCCGCTGCACAAACAGATAGGGCCGCTTGGGAAGGGCATCCGGGCGCGGATAGCCGTCCAGGTGCACGCTCCAACCGATGGCGTAGTAGTGGCGGGGCTCGGCCTGCATCAGGCCATAGCCATCGCTCAGGGCCTGGTAGCGCGGGTCGAGAACGTAATCCACCACCGAGTCGATCTTGGTCTGGGTGTCCGCTTCGCGAAGGCTATCCGGATAGCGGGCCAGGGCGTGCAGATCGTAGATCAGGGGAAAGAGCTGGTCGCCATTGGGGTGTAGGGCCGGGTTCACCAGGGGCGCATCTTTGAACCCCTTGGGAATGCTCTTGTACTGGCTACGATCCACGTACAGGTCCCAGTCTTTGCGGCTGGTAAAGGCGTACAGGTTCTCCAGCCGGCGCTTGAGGTAGCGGCGCACGACAGGATCTTGGCCATAGCCGGCGGCGGCCAGCAACCCGCCCACCAGCTTCTGCTGGAAGGGGCGCCAGCTCCAGCCCTCCGGGCATTCCTCCGCCAACCAACGGCGAAAGTAGGCCGTGGCCGCATCCAGGGCGGGCATGCCGGCTCGGCAGCCAAGCTGAGCCAGCTTGCCGATGACATTCTCAAAGGTGGTGGGGGCCGAGCCGTGCAGCTTGTCAAAGCGGTCGTCGCGCTGGAAGCGCGCCAGCCAGGTCTGCACCAGGGGGCTCGCGCAGAGCTCCTCGGCGGCCCGGGCGATGTCCTCTTGAGACGCGCCCCTACACAGCTCGGTCAGCGTGCGATAGCGGATGGCGGGCCCGCCGTGCTCCAACAGCCAGGCGACAGTCGTGGTGTGATCCATGGGGGAAACCTCCTCGCACAAAAAGACAACGGACCTCGCGCCGAGCTGTACACGGCTGCCCGCCCACACCCTTCTCGGGCGGCGGGTCAACCGCGCTTGCGGCGCCCCAGCGCCACCGTCACCTCGTTGCGATTGTGGAACAACTGGCGAGCCCCAAGGATGGAGCTATGCCCGTCCAGCAGAGCCAACGCCTCGGCGGCCACGCGCCCCATGCCCTGTTGAGGGAGCTTGAGGGTCAACAGCGCCCAGCCCTGCGGATGCAGGCGCTCCATCGCCGCCAGAGTGAGCCTGGCCGAATCCAGGGCATCCATGCGCATGTCGTTGAGGAGGATGTCAAAGGATGGGCCCCTCTGCTGCAGGTAGCCCTGGGCCAGGGAGCGCACGTGCTGCACGCCCGCATCGGCGGCTAGGCGCGGGTCCAGGTCCGCCGGATCCACGGCGACGACCCGTAACCCCTGCTGGCGCAGGATGCGCGTCCAGCCACCGGGCGCCGCGCCCAGATCCAGGCCCAACCCGCCCTCTGGCAGCGCCAGCCCGAACAGCTCGATGGCCTCCAGCAGCTTGAACTCTGCCCGGCTGATCTGATCCGGCTCACGCCGGAAGCGGCGCTCGCCCCCGGCCCAGTCGCCCAGGTTGTCCTGCACGGGCGAGACGCCCAGGTACCCGCGCCCCTGAGCCAGGGCCACGGAGAGCACCTGCTGGGGCCGGCGCACATCCAGGGCGCAGCCGTGGCTGACGATCAGGTCGGCCAGGCGATTGTTGACGTCAAAGCGGCTCAGGGGCGGCGCCTCGTCCAGCAGGCGGGTCTGCACGGCAAAGCTCAGCCCT
Organism: Anaerolineales bacterium UBA1429; assembly: GCA_002329325.1. Classification (GTDB taxonomy): domain Bacteria; phylum Chloroflexota; class Anaerolineae; order UBA1429; family UBA1429; genus UBA1429. The sequence goes on along the minus strand of DCTX01000026.1, from coordinate 208,354 downwards.
GCATCGAGGAGCGGCAGCAACGCGGCCGCGGCCTGCTCCAGGCGGCCCAGGTCGGACGCGTCCCCGGGCAGCGACGCCATCGCCTGTACAGGGCAGATGTGGCGGCAGAACACCGGGGGCCGCGAGCGAACGCCTTCGGCGAAAGCGTCCCACGCGCGGCCCAGCGCCGCCAGGCCGACGCCGGGCGCCAGCCAACGCAGCAGCCTCAGGCCACCCTCCAGCCGCTGCAACTCGCCCTGGGCGAGCTGACCAGCCGCCGGGTCGGCGGTGAAGAGGAGTTGGGGGTGAGCCACCGAGAGGAGCGCCCCGGTGTTTCTCATGGGCGCAGGGCCCTGCTGCTGGGGAGGGCAACTGCCAACGGTACCATCGGCTCGCCGCTCATGCCGCCACCTCGCATTGGGGCATCTCGTCCCAGGTGCGTCCTTGCAGCAACCGGCCTGCCATCCTCTTGCGGACTCCGCCCCACTGCTTGAAGAAGAAGGGCACACCTTCGTCGGAACAACGATCGCGTATGTCCAACACCCACTCCTCCTGCAGTGGACGCGCCCCCGGTCCGGATTCGCCACCTACAATCACCCAGTCCAGGCCGCGCAGATCCAGAGCGGTCAGCGGCCCCAACAACGGCTCTAGCGAGACGAACTTGACCCGGGCGTCCGTGGCGAGCAGGGCGTCAACGCGATGCGCATAGTCTTGTCGTTCCACGGTGACTCCGACCCACACGTTGGGGGGCCAGTCAATGGCCCGATCCATCCTCGCCAGGCGCTCCGCCCTCTTGGTGAGCACCTGGAAAGTATGCCAGTCTGCCTGGCGCATGACGGCGATGACGTCGTGGATGAACGCATCTGGGATATTCGGGTGAAACAGGTCACTCATGGAGTTCACGAATACCCGCCGCGGTTTCTTCCAGGCGAGGGGTAACTTGAGCAGATGCTCGTGAAGCGTGACGTCGAAACCATTGGCATAGTTCGGATGCCCCATCGCCCGCAAGCGGCGCGCCATACGTTCGGCGTAGCAGTGCAGGCAACCTGCGCTGATCTTGGTGCAGCCGGTGACAGGGTTCCAGGTCGCCTCGGTCCACTCGATGGCTGTCCCATTGCTCATGGCTATCCCCGTTTCACACAGCACCCAACGACGATTCCCAGCCTACGATCACGCGATGCCGTGCGCCACGCTAGCGGGCCTCGAGCAGGCGGCGTTGGCCATAGACATCTCGGCGCGTGACTTCGTGCCAGAACTTGTCCCCGAGAGGGTGTTTGCTTGCGAACAGCAGCCGGTACAGAGGAGCGCTGCGGATCGTGTTGCGCACCAGCGGTTCCTCGAAGTGGTGGATCTCGACGTAGCCCAACGCGGCCAGTTTGCGCTTATAGAGGTCTATGAGCTGCCGGTGCACAGGAAGGCGCCGCGATGTCATCCATGCGCGATACACATCGCGCCACTGACGGTCGCCAGAGAATCGGTCCACCGATGTCTCCCGCGTTGCTTTGTAGACTTTGCGCATGAGTCGATTCAGTCCCCCCTCAGGATAGTTGATGACCAGGTCCATCCGGGGGAGCGAGGCTAGCTTGGCCACCGTGTTCCACTGCAATTCCAGCCCCTCGGGATCCAGAAAGGCTAGGTTAAGGGATCGGTGGGCCGTGGGTCTGAGCAGATCCACGATGGTGTCGGCCTCGGTGTTGCAGTCTCCAACGACTGCGCGTATGGCCGCTCCCGACCCAGTTGCCAGACAGCGCTCTCGCAGCGCCACGATATTGGCCTCATTCAGGTCCACAAAGTGGTAGCCGGTAAAAGGGTAACGCGTCGTCAGGGCGAGCAGAGGCGAACCCAGCAGCACCTCGCCAGTCTCTCGAACCCGGTTTTTGCCGGGCCCCGCCATAAGGTCAATGTAGTTGCGCTCGCGCCATGTGTCGCGCATGGCCGTCTCAAAGACCGCGATGTAGCGATTCAGGTAGTCCAGCTTCTCCTTGGCCCAGGGGCCAGCGGGCCGCATGGCCAAGCCATCGTCAACAGGCGAAAGGTAGTTGTACACCGTGTCCTCCTCTCGCGACGCGACGGGATGGCGCGAGCGCGATCCGCTCGCGCTACAGCAGCTTGGTCGCGCCGCTGTACGCCTCCTGCACCTGCAGAACCGCCGCCGCATGCCCCGGCAGCTTGGCATCCAGCCAGGTCTTCATGTCGTCGAAATACGCGCCCTCGGTCTCGTAGGCAATGGTCCCCTTGAGCTGATAGGCCTTGCCCTCGTCGGTGATAAAGAGCAGCGAGCCCTGACTCCCCGCCAGGATGTTCGCCCGGGTCTTGGAGAAAAAGTTGTCAGCGACGACCAGGAGCCCTTCGTCATACATTTTGACGCAGGTGGCATAGATGATGTTGGGGATGCCCTGCGCATCCACGGTGGCGAGCACGATGGGGCCTTGGCGCGTTTCCCAGGCGGAGCGGATAGTGGCGGGTAGTACGGTCATGATGCCTCCCAATGGCGTGTTGCCCGGGGCGTTTGCGCCCCAGGGCCTCGTGTGAGGGCAGCCGGGGATCCGGCTGCCCGTGTGCTCCCGTCTCGGAGCGACGACATAACAAGCGCTATTATATCCCGGTTCGGCGCCAGGGGCCAGGAGGTACCGTACCGCCTTCAGCGATCGTGTCATCCCGCGCAGGCGTCGCCTGCGCCGTGCGACGCATCCTTTCGCCCTGGGCCGCAAGGATGGTATCATCAAGGTATGAAGCTCTATCTGACCGCCCTGGGCTGCCGTCTGAACCAGGCCGAGATCGAGTCGCTGGCCCGCCAGGCCGTCGCCATGGGTTGCCGCATCGTCGAGACCCCGGCGGAGGCCGAGTGGGCCGTGATCAACACCTGCGCCGTGACCCATGTGGCGGCCCGCAAGTCGCGCCAGGCGATCCGGCGCTTGCGCCGCGAGAATCCCTCTTTGCGCGTGGCGGTCATCGGCTGCTACGGCGAGGTATCTCCCGACGAGGCCCGCGCCCTGGGGGTGCACCTGGTGCTGCCCAACGCCGCCAAGGAGCGCCTGCTGGAGCGGTTGTTGGGCGAGGCGCCGCTCGACGCGCCCCCATCGGCCCCGGCGAGCCCTCCGCCTGGTGGTCGCACCCGGGCGTTCGTCAAGGTGCAAGATGGTTGCGACAACCGCTGCGCCTATTGCATCGTGACGGTGGCGCGAGGGGCCTCGCGCAGCCGTCTGCCCGACGAGGTGCTGGCCGACATCCGCCAACGCCTGGGCGAGGGCGCCCAAGAGGTGGTGCTCTCTGGCGTCAACATCGGCGCCTACGGGCGGGATCGCCCGGGCGAGGGGCCGCTGCTCGCCAGCGCGGGCTGGGGCCTGGCGCGCCTGGTGCGCCATATCCTGGAGGAGACGGCTGTCCCGCGCCTGCGTCTCTCTTCCATCGAGCCTTGGGACCTGGGCGAGGAGCTGCTCTCCCTCTGGCCCCATCCGCGCCTCTGCCGCCAGCTCCATTTGCCCCTGCAGAGCGGGTCCGATGCCGTGCTGCGGCGCATGGCCCGGCGCGCCACGGTGGCCGACTATCGCCATCTGGTGGATGCCGTGCGGCGGCGCGTCCCCGAGATGATGCTCTCCACCGACCTGATCGTGGGCTTTCCTGGCGAGACCGAGGCGGACTTTCAGCAGACCCTCGCCCTGGTCGAGGAGTTGGCGCTGGCTCGGCTGCACGTCTTTCGCTACTCGCCCCGGGCGGGCACCGCGGCGGCTCGCATGGAAGGGGCCGTGGCGCCCGACACGGCGCGACAGCGCAGCGAGGCCCTGATCGCCCTGGGCGAGGCCCAGGCCCTTGCCTACCATCGGCGCTTTGTGGGAAGCTGCGTACAGGTGCTCTTTGAGACGGCGGCGACGCATGAGGGCGTCGCCGGGTGGAGCGGCCTCAGCGACCATTACCTGCGGGTGTGGGCGCCCAGCGATGGGGATCTGCACAACCGCCTGGTGATGGTGCGCTGCCTGGCCGCCGATGCGGACGGGTTGCGCGGGGAGCTGGCCTGAGGCAGGCCCGTCTCAGGGCGCCAGCGCCGGCAGCCTCAGATGGGCGGCATAGTCCGCCTCGGCTTTGACCCGGCCATAGACATCGGCGCGGTACACAAAGGTCTGCCCATCGGTCGCCAGCAGGATGCGAAAGCCTGCCGTGTTCACCCGGACGCACTCCCTGCCCGGCTCCCGCAGCCCCAGGCAGGGATCGGGCCAACGCACGGGCTCCATCCGCAGCACCTGGATCGCCTCGATGCCGACCCCCCGGCGCGCCATCAGGCCCAGGCGGGCCTGGGCCAGCAGGTTGGCGCGCTGTTCCTCGCCCATCAGGCGGGCATACACGCCTTCGGCCCAATCGGCCAAGGCCGCCTGCTCTTGGGCGCTGGCGGGGCGGCTGCCCTTCCCCGCCAGGGTCAGCGTCGTCTCCTCGCCGCGGCTATAGGTCAGGGGCGCCAGGGCCGCCAGGTAGGCGCGGTACCAGACCAGCTCGCCCTCGGTGAGATAGGCCAGCCGCATAGCCTGGCCGCAGGGGGCATAGTGGATCTGCTGCAGGGCGTCTATCTCCAGGCGGCCGCACGCCCCCAAGAGCGGGTCATAGGCGCCCTGGCGAGACCAGACCAGGCCCGGCGTTGGGGCTGCGGGCGCCGTCGCGGCAGGGGCGGCCTCCGGCGCCGCCGCAGGCGTGTCGCTGGCGTCGGCTCCTCGCATGGGCATCCACACCAGGAGCGCCGCCAGCGCCAGGGCGAACAGAAAGCCAGAGAAGAACCAGGCTGCTTTGGGCATCGCATTCGCTCCTCGGCAAGATCGCGCCCTCGATAACCCCACCACAAGAGAGACGTTGCCGCCTGCAGGGACGTTCCCGCGCTCGCGCCGCACAACCCTGGCCCGGCCCTTGCGTATATCAAGTGAGTATCGGTTGAGAGAGAGCGGTCACGATCGCTCGCAGGAGGAAGCACCATGTCCGAACCCTTTGGGCTGAACGAACCAGGCGCTGAGCAGCCGCAGCGCAAGCAGGAGCCGGATCTGTCGGTCGGCAACCTGTGGCAGAAAGCCACGGGCGTGTGGAACGCCATCTGGGGGCAGAGCGTGGTCGTCAAGCGGCGCGGAGAGACGATGATCCAGCTCCCGCTGCCCATCGCCATCGCTTTGGCGGTCTTTTTCCCGTATGGCGCCCTGGCGGCGCTGGTGATCGGCCTGATCGCAGGCTACTCGATGACCATTGTGAAAAAGTGACCATGATCGCCCTTTGGCCCGGTGGACCAGGGCGCGATAGGGCAGAGTTAGGGAGGATACCATGAGCGAGCCGTTCACAGCTGGGAAGGAAGCGCCCGAGGAGGGCATTCGCAAAGAGGAGATCAAGGTCGCCGGCTCTGAGCTGGTGGACAAGGTCAAGGAGCTGCTGCACCAGGGGAATATCCGCCGCATCGCGATCCGTCACGATGGCGATACGGTGATGGAGCTGCCCTTGACGCTGGCGGCGGTAGGGGTAGTGTTCGCGCCGGTGCTGGCTGCGGTGGGCGCCTTTGCCGCCCTGGCATCCAACTGCTCCATCGTGGTGGAGCGCATCGTCGAGGAGCCGTCCGCCCCGCAAGAGGGCGGCGCGCCGACCAAGCCGCTGAGCGATTAGCGGGCTCGGGGCGACGCGTGCGTCGCCCCGAGTGGAATCAGTGCCCACACCCCAACCGGGGCGGGGAGCCGCCCCCGCAGCGCAGCTCCCTGCCCCGATTTCCCATCGTCTGGCGGGCGTCCTAAGCGGCGCCCGCCACCGATTGCATCAATCTCCAGAAGCGCTGCCCCAGGATCTCGTAGCGTCCGGCCCAGGCCATGTAGGCCTGGAGGTCGGCCACGCTCTCGTCCTCTTCACGCTCGGCCAGCCAACGCTGCGCCAGGGCGTAGCGTTCCCGCAGGCCCGTCAGGTGCCCCAGGGCGACGGCGATCTCGGAATCGCGGGCCCGCGCCCGCCAGAGCCGCACGAACTCGGCCTGCAGGGGCGTCAGCTCCAGCTCCAGGGCGCGCAGCCTCTCGCGGGACTGGCGCGCCACGGCGGGCAGCTCGCGGGCGGGGTTGCCCAGGGCCGCCCGGATCTCCTTGCTGGCCTGGGCCTTGCGGGCCGCATAGGCCATCATCCGCGCCGAGTAGATCATCTCTTCCAGCGAGAGCGGATCGCGGCTGGTGGCCAGCGCCTCGCGGAACGCCTCCTCAGCCTCGGCGCAGCCGGCTATGACCTCGCCCAGGGTCTCCTGCGGGACCTGGTCGGCCAGGTCGGCGGCCAACGGCTCCTCCAGGAGCAGGTAGATGCTGTTGCTGGCGTTGGGGCGCGGCATGCCCGGCAGCGTATTCAGGCGCCCCAGGGCGCGGATGGCCGCCACGACCTTCGCCCCCGGCGCGCCGAACCAGATCGGGCCAAAGCGCGCATCAAAGGTTTCGTCGTCGGTCTGGCCGCCGCTCCAGGCCTGAGCTGCGCCATAGGCATAGCCGTACCAGCTCTGGCCCAGGGGCTGATAGTGGCCGTGATCACCCCAATCGGTGTTCAGCAGCCCCTCGGCGCCCCGCTCCGCCCCCATACGCGCCAGGTTGCGGATGTTGCCGTTGGCGTTCTCGATGCGCGGGAACAGGGCATTCCAGGACGAAGTGCCCGGGCAGACCCAGAAGGGACGCCCGCTCTGGCCAAAGATATCCACCGAAGGATACTCGTCCGCGGCCTCATAGTGCCAATCCAGCAGGATCACATCCTCAGGCAGCTCGGAAACCAGCTCGGGATGGTGCAGCAGGATGTCGCCCCAGAACTGGATGCGATAGCCCCGCTGTTGGGCCATCGTGTGCAGGCGCAGCAGATGCTGCAGATAGACCCGTCCCACGCCGATCTCCGCCGCCGCCTGAGCCGAGCGCCCCTTGCCCAGATCCCAGGTCTCGTCGCAGCCCGCATTCAGGATCCGCGAGCTGAAGGCAGGCAGCATGTCATCGTACAGATCGCCCAGCAGGGCATAGGTGCCCTCGTCCTGGGGCGTCAGGGTCCAGGGCACGGCCGTCTCCGACAGGTGCGCATACTCGGGCAGGCTCAACAGGTGGCCGCAGTGCCCAAAGGAGTTCAGGTTGGGGATCAGCTCCACGTGCTGGGCCCGGGCATAGGCGTCCAGGGCCAGGATGTCCTCGGTGGTGAGGGGATCGGTTCCCAGGCCGATGCACGGATGGCTGGGGAAGTCAAAGGTATGCTCGGTGTAGAGCTGCAGCACGTTCATCTTGAACAGGGCCAGCTGATCTATGATCTCCTGGAGCGTCTCCAGGGTGGGGACCTTGCCCCGGGAGATGTCCAGCATCAGACCCCGGTAGGGCAGCGTGGGCCAGTCGGCGATCTGACAGCAGGGCCAGGATGACCCCGCCAGACGCGCGATCTGGCGCAGGCTCTGGACGGCATGGTGCAGGGCTACGGGGCCGGCGCCCCCCGCCAGCACCCTCTGGGGCGAGATGGCCAGATAGTATGCCTGCTCGCCGCGCCCGCGGGTGGCCTCATCGGGCAGGGGCATGCCCGAATAGCCCGCCGCCGCGGTGGGGTCGCCACTGAGCAGGATGATCCCCTCCCGGCGGTGCAGGCGGGCCGGCTTGACGATGGCCAGGCGCAGGCCGATGGCCTCCTCGAGCTCGCGCTGCAGGGCCTGGGCCGAGCGCCATTCGCTCTCGCCGGCACCGGGCAGCAGCACGATCTGGGTCTCGCAGGTCAGGCGGAAGGCGCCCTCCGCCTCGGTGACTCGCTGGGGCACAGGAAGGATGCCTGGGACGCGTTGGGGCATGGCGCTCCTCCTTCTAGGCGCTCAGATAGGGGATGCTTTGGGAGCCCTCGGGCAACACCAACAGGCGGGCGCCAGGGCCGCACCGCGCCAGCTCGCGCTTCACGGCGGCCCCGATGTCGTCCACGGGGGTTAGGAGCATCTCTCGGATCTGGGCGTCGCTCAGGCCGGTGCTGTAGATGTGGATCTGGGCCTGCTTCATCAGATTGGCGTGCAGTTGGGCCTCCCACTGGTCGTGGCGGCGGAACCCCGGCGCGCCGATCAGGGCCAGGATGCCATCGGGCGAGCCGCCCTGCATCACCAGATTGCGGTACTCGCCATAGTTGGGGACGCCGCCGCTGCACTCGCTGGCCACGATGATGCTGCCGCCGGGCCGCACGACCTGGGCCGCCGCCGAGATGCCCTTGACCGTCTGGTACAGGTTGATATCCAGCGGGTAGCCGCTGTTGGTGGTCAGCACCACATCGTACGGGTGCGAGACGGGCACCATGGCCGTCTCGCGCACCAGGGCGCATCCCTGGGCATGGGCCGCCTCGATGTCGCCGGCAAACACGCCGGTGATCTGTCCCAGGCGGTTGAGGGTCACGTTCAGCAGGAAATCGGGGCCGGCCAGGCGCGCAAAGGCGCGCATCTCCTCCCAGATCGGGTTGCCTTCGCGCACACCCCAGGTAGTGCGGGCGTCATCCAGCATGGCAAAGCCGTGGTTATCCATGATGCTCTCGATGCCCGCCACGGCCGGCAGCACGGCCTTGGGGCCGCCGCTAAAGCCGGCAAAGATGTGCGGCTCGATAAAGCCGGTCAGGATCTTGAAGTCGGCCTCGTAGAAGGAGCGGTTGACCAGGGCCCGGTGCCCCTGAGGAGTGACGCCCATATCCACCAGGTTGGCGGCGTCAAAGGCGTTGTGGTTGACGATGCGATAGTTCTCGACGATCTCGCGCCCCAACATGCCCACCAGCTCCTCGCGGGTGTTGGCCTGGTGGGTGCCGGTGCCGTTGATCAGCAGGATCTGCTGGCGGGGCACCACGCGCTCGATCTCCCGCAGCAGCACGGGCAGCACCCGGTCGCTGGGCATGGGGCGGGTGATATCGCTAAAGACGATGGCGACCGTGTCCTCAGGCTTGAGTTGCTGGGTGAGGGGAGGCGCGCCGATGGGATCGGCGAGGGCGGCCCGGATGGCCTGGGCCTCGTCCGGAAGGCCGGGCACCTCTCGCGGCCAGATCACCGTGGCATCCTCAGGCAGCTCGACCTGCAGGCCCGTTCTCCCGTACTTGAGTTCGACATGCATAAAGGGTCACTCCTTGTCAAGGACATTGGGCAGATGATAGCCGGAGAGGGCCGGCGGCGCAAGAAGGCCCCGGCTGTCCGCGCCGCATCGGAAACATTGGGCTTGACAAGCCGCCGCGCCCGCATACAATTCAACAAACGTTGAGATATTAGGTCCGGGCCCGGGCCGGACAAGGAGCGTTCGCGATGGAAGATGCACAGCAAGGGGATCGGATTCGAGAGCAGGTGCGCCGCCACTATGGCGACATTGTGCGCCAGCGGGGGCAGAGCTGCTGCGACGGCGCCGCCTGCTGCGGGGCAGGCGCGGGCGGTAGCCTGGAGCATGCCGTGCGCCTGGGCTACAGCGCCGATGAGGCCGCCAGCGTGCCAGAGGGCGCGAACCTCTCGCTGGGCTGCGGCAACCCCACGGCCATCGCTTCGCTGCAGCCGGGCGAGGTGGCGCTGGACCTGGGCAGTGGCGCCGGGTTCGATTGCTTCCTGGCCGCCCGCTCGGTGGGCCCCGAGGGCCGCGTCATCGGCGTGGATATGACGCCCGACATGATCAGCCAGGCGCGGGCCCATGCGGCCAGCGGCGGCTATGCCAATGTCGAGTTTCGCCTGGGCGAGATCGAGCACCTGCCCGTGGCGGATGCTCAGGTGGACCTGGTGATGTCCAACTGCGTGATCAACCTGGCGCCGGACAAGCGGGCCGTGTTCGCCGAGGCGTATCGCGTGCTCAAGCCCGGCGGTCGGCTGGCCATCGCCGACACCGTCGCCACGGCGCCGCTGCCCGCCGAGGCCCGCGCCGATCTGGCGCTCTGGTCTGCGTGCATCTCGGGCGCGGCGACGGTGGAGGAGCTGGAGACGATCCTGCGAGACGTTGGCTTTGAGCAGGTTCGCATCCGTCCCAAGGACGCAAGCCGCGCGCTGATCCGCGAGTGGGCGCCCGGCAGCCGCGCCGAGGAGTATGTGGTCTCGGCCACCATCGAGGCGATCAAGCCCAGGGGGGAATGACTCAGGACTAGAGGTGACTCCTCAACTGCCCAGAGCGGGGAGGGTGAGCTCCCTGCTCTGGGCAGGCGCCCGCCTGCAGTCCCTTTGACGCTCCCCTCCCCCGCCACTATAATCCCGGTGCTCAGCCCATGGGGCCGTGGCCTGTGAGCAGGCGGCGGCCTGGCACCAGCCCCCGGGAGGAACGTGCGCAACAAGCCGTTCGCCATCGAACTTGCCATCGCCCTTGGCCTGCTTGCCCTGGCCGTGCTCTTTCTTCTGCCCGTCACCCTGGGCGGCAAGACCATGCTGCCCGCCGATGCCGCCTTCCAGTGGCAACCCTGGGCCTCCTATGCCGGCGACCTGGGCGTGGGGGCGCCCCACAACGGGCTGCTGGGCGATCTCTACATCCAGAACCTGGTCTGGAAGAGCCTGATCGTCGAATCGCTGCGCCAGGGCGAGCTACCCCTCTGGAATCCCTACATCCTCGCGGGGGTGCCGTTCCTGGCGGCGGGCCAGCATTCGGCCATGTACCCCCTCAGCGCCCTGTTCTACGTGCTGCCCCTGTGGGCGGCCTATGGCTGGTACGCGGCGCTGCACCTCTGGCTGGCGGGCTGGCTCACCTACATCTTGGGGCGCACCTTGCGCCTTTCTCGGCCCGCGGCGCTCCTGGCGGGGATCGCCTTTATGTTCGGCGGCCTGATGGTCACCCACCAGGTATTCCCCATGATCGTGGGGGCGGCGGTGTGGCTGGCGCTGCTGCTGACGGCCATCGAGCGCATCGCACGCCGCGCCGAGGCCGGCGCGCCCTACGGCCTGGCCTCGCTGCCCGATCTGGCCCTGGGAGCCTTTGCCCTGGGCATGGCGATGCTGGCGGGCCACCCGGAGATGTACTATTACGTGGGGCTGACCGCCGCCGCCTTCGGGCTCTGGCGCGGCCTGGGCATCGCCCGTTCCCAGGGGGCGCGGAGGGCCCTGGGCGCCTGGGCCTTGCTGGCCGCCATCGCCCTGGTGGGGATCGGCCTGGGGGCCGCCCAGTGGATGCCCTTGCTGGAGCTGGTGCAATCCAACTGGCGAGAGGGGGGCGCCGCCTTTGAGGAGGTGCTGGGGTGGGCCTGGCCCAAGCGAGGTCTCCTGGCCCTGCTCATGCCCGACTTTTTCGGGAATCCCTCGCACCACAGCTACCTGGACCTGTTCACCGGGCAGGTCACGCCGGTGACGGTCAACGCCCTGGGCAACGCCATCGATAGCGTCTACTGGGGCATCAAGAACTATGTGGAGGGCAGCGGCTACATCGGCGTGCTGCCCCTGGTGCTGGCCGCCATCGGCTTGCTGCGCCGCCGCAAGCCGGCAGGCTTTTTCGCGCTCCTGGCGCTGTTCTCCCTGGCGTGCGTCTTTGGAACGCCTCTCTACTATCTGGTGTACCGGCTGCCGGGCTTCTCGCAGGTGCACACCCCCTTCCGCTGGATCTATCCCTACTCCCTGAGCGCGGCCCTCCTGGCGGGGATCGGGCTGGATGCCATGTGGGAGCAACGCCAGGCCGCGCAGCGCCGCCTCGCCCGCTGGCTGGATTGGCTGGCCGACCGCGCCGTCCCCTGGGCGACGCTGCTGGCGGGCGCGGGCGTGCTGGGTGGCCTGGGGGCCAGCCTGCTCTTCAAGGAGCGGGCCACCGCCCTGGCCGAGCGGGTCATGGAGCGGCTGGCGCGCGCCCCCGAGGCTTTTGCCGATGGCCGCATGTTCTACAGCTACCAGGCCCGCAACCTGCTGATCTTGGGGCTGGCCCTGGCGGCGGGGGGTGCGCTGCTGGCGCTGCGGCGTCGCTTCCGCCGGCGGGCCCTGTGGGGGGCCGGCTTGGCCCTGGTGCTGCTGGCCGAGCTCTTTGCCGTTGGCTATGGCTTTTACCCGCGGGTAGATCCCGCCCTGGTGGCCTATCGCACGCCCGCCCTCGAGTTCCTGCAGGCCGATCCCGATCTGTTTCGCATCACGACCTATGGCGATGACAAGACGCTGCAGCCCAACACCGCCATGCTCTATGGCCTCGCCGACATACGCGGGTACGATTCCATCATCCCGCGGCAATACGTCGAGTATATGCGCCTCGTGCATCCCCAGGGTATGTTGCCCTACAACCAGATCGCGCCCGTCCCCGGCGGCTCGCCCGAGGCGCTGGATTCGCCCCTGCTGGACCTGCTGAACGTCAAGTACGTGGTCACCACCCAGACCATCGAGCGGCCCGGCTATACCCTGGCCTACGAGGGCGAGGTGCGCATCTATGAGAACGCCGACGCCCTGCCGCGGGCGTTCCTGGTGCCTCGCGCCAGGGTGGTGGCGGACGACGCCGAGCGCCAGGCCGCGCTGCTGGCCCTGGACCCGCGCTACGAGGTGATCCTGGAGGAGCCCCTGGAGGAACCCCTGCCCGAGGCCCCGCCCGATCCGTTCCCTCTCGAGGTGGAGGCGATCCACTACACGATCAACGAGGTGACCATCACCGTGGATACGCCGGCGCCCGCCATGCTGGTGCTGGCCGATAGCTACTTCCCCGGCTGGGTGGCCTACATTCGGCCTCCTGACGTCGCCGATCCCGAGCAGGCGGAGCGGGCGCTGACCCTCTATCGCGCCGACGGCAACTTTCGCGCCGTCCAGGTGCCCGCCGGGCGCCACGTGGTGCGCTTCAAGTACTCGCCCGATGCCGTCAAGTTCGGCCTCTACCTCAGCTTTGTGGCGGGCGTGATCGCGGTGTTGTGCCTGGGCTGGTGGGGCTGGCGGCGCTTTTACCGCGAGGCCGACGAGGGCGCCACGGTGCAGCGGGTGACCAAGAACACCGTCGCCCCCATCGGCCTGAACCTGATCAACAAGGTGATCGACATGGCCTTTGCCATGTTGATGTTGCGCATTCTGGGCCCCGCCGATGCGGGCAAGTATTACCTGGCGGTGGTGGTCATCGGCTGGTTCGATATCTGGATCAACTTTGGCCTGAATACCCTGGCGACCCGCGAGGTGGCCCGCGACCGCACTTTGGCCAACCGCTACCTGAGCAACACGATCCTGCTGCGGGGGCTGCTCTGGCTGGGCGCCATCCCCCTCATGGGGGGCTTTTTCCTGATGCGGGGCGCCACGCGCCCCCTGGATGGGGCCACCATCTGGGCCATTGCCCTGTTCGGAGTCGGGCTGCTGCCCAGCAACGTCTCGGCCAGCTTCTCGGCCATCTTTAGCGCCTATGAGCAAATGGAGGTGCCCGCCTCGGTCACGACGGTGACCACGGTGCTCAAGGTGCTGCTGGGCACGGTGGCCCTGCTGGTGGGCGGCGGCTATGTGGGGCTGGCCGTGGTCTCCATCGTGGTCAACCTGATCACCATGGCGATCCTGTACGGCCTGCTGCGTGGGCGCCTGTTCCACCCCCGCCTCGAGTGCGACCTGGGTTTCCAGCGGCAGATGCTGGGCATCTCCTGGCCGCTGATGATCAACCTGCTGTTGGCGACCCTGTTCTTCAAGGTGGCCGTGCTCCTACTGGAGTGGCTGCTGCCGGACCCGCGGGTTCTGGGGTGGTACAGCACGGCCTACAAGTACATCGACGCCGTGGGGCTGGTGCCTGCCTTCTTCACCATGGCGATCTTTCCCCTCATGTCCCGCTATGCGGCCACGGCGCGCAGTTCGTTGCTGCGGGCCTATATCCTGGCCATCAAGCTGCTGATCCTGTTCGCCATCCCTATGGGGGTGCTGATCTCGGCCCTCTCCACCGAGCTGGTCGCCGTGCTGGGCGGCTCCCAGTATCTGCCCCAGGCCGCCCAGATCCTGCGCATCATGATCTGGTACATGCCCTTTGGCTTTATCAACTCGGTCACCCAGTACGTCCTGATCGCCCTGGATCAACAGCGCTTCTTGACGCGGGCCTTTGCCATCGGCCTGGCCTTTAATGTGATCACCAACATCGTGTTGATCACCCAGATCGGGTTCATCGCCTCGGCCTATGTGGCCATCGCCAGCGAGCTGGCGCTGTTGATCCCCTTTTACGTGGGCATCCGCCGCCACCTGGCGCCCATCCCCTGGGCGCAGGTGGCCTGGAAGCCGTTGGCCTGCGCTGCCCCCATGGCGTTGCTCTTCTGGTTGCTGCCGGGCCGCTTGAGCCTGCTGGCGCTGCCCGTGGGGCTGGCGCTCTACGTGGCGGGGCTGGTCTGGCTGCGCATGTTCGACGCAGAGGAGCGCCAGGTGGTGGCCCGGGTGATCCCGCTGGGGCGGCTGACGAGGCGCTAGCGGCCGCGCGCGCGGCGGGCCGCTCGAGCGAGCCCTTTGCCACACAACCGCTCCTCCCCTCACGGATCCGGCCGAGGGCCACCCCCGGCGCGTGCTGCCTGGGCGGAGGCACTCGCCTGCCTGAGCTCGGGGCTCGCTCTCGCCGTGCCGCCGCCCCGCGCGATGGTTGACAACGGCCCTGATCGGGTGCAGAATCGCCTGCAGAGTCCGTGAGGAGACGGCTCAACAGCCAAAGAAGGCTCTTTGCGCAGAGTAGCGGGGGACCCACGCTACTCTTTTCATGCCGACCGGGCTGACCGGCGCCGCGCACGACCCGCTCGCTGCATGTGATAGGCCACTTGACTTGGAGTATACTCCAAGTGCTATGCTACCAGTGATGGTACCGATGTCCTGTGGCGAGTGACTCCCCGTCGCAGCGGTGTTCCCCGAGAAGGCTAGAACCCCTGGCCACGCAGGCAGCCTGCGCAGATTGCCCATCGGCTCGCCAGAGCCTTACCATGAAAGGAAGGACCCAGATGGCCAAGATAGCAGTCGGGAAGACAGGATTGCAGGTCGAGCAGAACGGTTTTGGGGCGCTGCCGCTGCAAAGAGTGCCGAAACCGGAGGCGGTTCGCCTTTTGCGCAAGGCCCATGATGGGGGCATGACCTTCTTTGATTCTGCCCGCGGCTATTCCGATAGCGAGGAGAAGCTCGGCGAGGCGTTTGGCGGTACGTGGGACAAGGTCGTCATCGCCACCAAGACCCATGCCCATGACACCGCAGCCTTCTGGGCCGACCTGGAGGCGAGCCTGCGCACCCTGCGCACCGATCACATCGATATCTACCAGTTCCACAATCCCCCGTTCGTGCCCACTCCGGGGCACGAGAGCGGCCTCTACGAGGCCATGCTGGAGGCCAGGCAGCAGGGCAAGATCCGCTTCATCGGCATCACGAACCACCGGCTCAACCTCGCCCGTCAGGTGATCGCCTCGGGGCTGTACGATACGCTCCAGTTCCCCTTTAGCTACCTGAGCACCGACGAAGAGCAGGAGATGGTGCGGAGCTGCAAAGAAAAGGAGATGGGCTTTATCGCCATGAAGGCCCTCTCGGGGGGGCTGATCACCAACTCGGCCGCCGCCTGCGCCTGGCTGACGCGTTTCGAGCACGCCGTCCCCATCTGGGGCATCCAGCGCGAGTGGGAGCTGGACGAGTTCCTCTCCTACATCGCCAACCCGCCGGCCCTCGATGACGCTCTGCAGACCTGCATAGAGGCCGACCGCAAAGAGCTGCAGGGCGACTTTTGCCGGGGCTGCGGCTACTGCATGCCTTGCCCCCAGGGGATCGTCATCAACATGTGCGCCCGGGCATCGCTGATGCTCCGGCGCTCGCCCTCGGAGAGGTTCTTTACCGAGCAGGGGCGCGCGATGATGAAAAAGATCGAGGACTGCATCGAGTGCAACCAATGCTCGGAAAAGTGCCCCTATGACCTGGATACGCCCGCTCTCCTGAAGAAGAACTATCAGGACTACCTGGAGGTGCTGGCGCAGAGAGGGCTCTGAGAAAGTCCGTTGTGCGTGTGCGTTCAAAGAAGGGACCCGTGAGATGATCTATCGAACATTCCATGACTTGAGTATCTCCTTGCTGGGCATGGGCAACATGCGTCTGCCCACGACGGTCGAGCGCGGCCCCATCGACGAGGCCAGGGCGCGGGAGATCATCGAGTACCTGTATGCACAGGGCGTCAACTACTTTGATACCGGCTACCGGTACCACAATGGCGAATCGGAGCCGTTTGTGGGCAAGGTGCTGAGCCAGTATCCGCGCGATTCGTGGTACCTGGCGACCAAGTTCCCGGGCCACATGATGCACGTCAAGGATGGCAAGATCGAGTTCGCGGGGTATCTGACCGGCCTCACACTGGATTCGCCTCAGGCCATCTTTGAGGACCAGTTGTCCCGTTGCGGCGTGGACTATTTCGACTTTTACCTGCTGCACAACATGTGCGAAGCCTCGATCGACACCTACATGGACGAGCAGATCGGCATCGTTCGCTACCTGCTGGAACAGAGGGAGGCGGGCCGAATCCGCTATCTGGGCTTCTCTACCCATGCGCGCCCGGAGACCATCGAACGCTTTCTCGATTGGGAGGGCAGCTTTGATTTCGTCCAGATCCAGCTCAACTATCTAGACTGGACGCTGCAGAACGCCAAGCGCAAGTACGAGATCCTGGTGGAGCGCGGCATACCGGTGATGGTGATGGAGCCGTGCCGCGGCGGCAGGCTGGCCACGCTCAACGACGAGGTCAGCGCGATGCTAAAAGAGGCGCGACCGGACGACTCGATCGCCTCGTGGGCCTTTCGCTTTGTCAAGTCGCTGCCCGGCGTGCAGGTGGTGCTCAGCGGCATGAGCACCCTGGACCAGGCGAAGGAGAACGTCCGCACCTTCTCCGATCCGACGTCTCTTTCGGAGGAGGAGAACGGGCTGCTGGAGCGGGTGGTGGCATCCCTGGTGGACCTGGTGCCTTGCACGGCCTGCGAGTACTGCCTGGAGGCCTGCCCCATGGACCTCCCCATCCCCAACCTGATCGCCCTGTACAACGAGATGTCATTCGAGCGCTCGCCGGGCATCCACTTTGCCCTCATCGCCCTATCGGAGGAGCAGATGCCTTCGAATTGCATCGCCTGCGGCGAGTGCGCCAAGATGTGCCCCCAGGGGATCGAGATCCCGGAGATCATGGAGCGGTTGGCGAAGGCGATCGCCGACATGCCGCAGATGGGGCCGCCTGCGCCCCCACAGCCGGCGCGAACGCCCTGAGCCGCGCCCCTTGATCGCCAGGGAGCCCGGCGCCACCGGCGAGGGGCCGCTTTCGGGGCCGCGCAGGGATGCCGATGGCAGGGGCGCTCTGGGAACCGCAAGCGTACACGTCGCAAGAACCAGAGACGGCAAAAGGAGGAAGCAATGGAGATTCGACGAGTCGGCACACAGCCCTCGCGCCAGGGGCCGGCGGAGACCTTTACCGGCACGGTGCGGGTGGATCCGTTGTTTGATGCGGTCGCCCCGGCGCGGGGCAGCGGCGCGCTGGTGACGTTCGAGCCGGGCGCCCGCACGGCCTGGCACACCCACCCGGCCGGCCAGGTCCTGGTCGTCACCGCCGGTTGCGGTTGGGTGCAGCAAGAGGGCGGCCCTGTGGAGGAGATGCGCCCCGGCGACGTGGTGCGCATCCCGCCCCACGCCAGGCATTGGCACGGGGCCGCGCCCACCACCGCCGTGACCCACATCGCCATCCAGGAGACCATCGAGGGCGAGCGGGTCCAGTGGATGGAACACGTCAGCGACGAGCAGTATCGCAGGTAGCGTAAGCAGGATGAGGCGCGGGCGGAGCGCAGCTTTGCCCGGCCAGAGCCCGCTCATAGAGGAGGTACCAAGTGCGCGTGCTATTGGTGAATGGCAGCCCGCACCCAAAGGGGTGCACGTATACGGCGTTGAGCGAGATCGCCACAACGCTTCAGACCGAGGGGATCGAGAGCGAGATCTTTCAGATCGGGACGCAGCCCCTGGCGGGATGCACCGCCTGCGGCCACTGCGGGAGAGAGCGACGCTGCGTCTTTGACGACACGGTGAACGAGTTTCTCGACCTGGCTGAGGGCGCCGATGGGTTCGTGTTCGGCACGCCGGTGCACTATGCCGGGGCCACGGGGGCCATGACCTCGTTCATGGACCGCGCCTTTTACACGAACCTTCGTGGGGGTCGCGGTCTCTTCTACCTCAAGCCGGCGGCCTGCATCGTCTCGGCTCGCCGGGCCGGCACCACGGCGACCTTTGACCAGATGATCAAGTACCTGACCATCTCCGAGATGCCCGTGATCTCTTCACGCTACTGGAACATGGTGCACGGCGCCACCCCGGACCAGGTGAAGCAGGACCTGGAAGGCCTGCAGACCATGCGCATCCTGGCCAGGAACATGGCCTGGTTCCTGCGCTGCAAAGAAGCAGGCGCCCAGGCCGGCGTGCCTCTCCCCGAGCAGGAGCAGATCACCTTCACCAACTTTATCCGGTGAGGACAGGCGCCGCCCACCACAGGAGATGGACCCATGATGATCTCGGAGGTCAGTGAGAAGTATGGGCTCACGGCGGACACGCTGCGCTACTATGAGCGCATCGGCCTGATCCCCCGTGTGCACCGCAACGGCAGCGGCATCCGGGACTATACGGAGCAGGATTGCCGCTGGGTCGAGTTCGTCAAGTGCATGCGGGGCGCTGGCCTGCCCATCGAGGCGCTGATCGAATACGTCTCGCTGTTTCAGCAGGGCGAGGAGACCGTAGAGGCCCGGCTGGCGCTCCTGACGGAGCAGCGGGATCAGTTGGTGGCCAGGATCCAGGAGATGCAGAGGACCCTGGAGCGCCTGAACGTCAAGATCGAGCGCTACGATCAGATCATCCTGCCGGTGGAAAAAGAGCTGGCGGTGCAGGGGTAAAAGCGCGGGCCCGCTGATGCGGGCTCGCCCCCGCCGTATGGCGAAAGAACGGGGCATCCCACCATCGGGTGGGATGCCCCGTTTCGCATCCTAGAGCTCATAGTTGGCGCGGCGGGCCACCAGGTCCTGCACCCGCGCGATGAGGGCCTCCACCTGCATGGCGCCCAGGTTCTCGTTGGTGCGCAGCCGCACCGACACCGAGCCCTCCTCCATCTCCCGATCGCCGATGACGAGCATGTAGGGGATCTTTTGGAGCTGGGCGTCACGGATCTTGGCGTTCATGCGGTTGCCGCTGTCGTCCATCTCGATCCTCAGCCCGGCCGCCTTGAGCTGCTCGGCCACCTGGGCGGCATAGGCCACGTGGCGATCCGCGATGGGGATCAGCTTGACCTGGACGGGTGCGTACCACACGGGGAACGCCCCGCCATAGTGCTCGATCAGCACGCCAAAGAAGCGCTCCAGCGAGCCCAGCAGAGCCCTGTGCACCATATAGGGCTGGTGCACCTGGCCATCGGCGCCCGTGTAGGTCATCCGGAAGCGCTCGGGCAGGTTAAAGTCGAACTGGATCGTGGTCATCTGCCACTCGCGCCCCAGGGCGTCGTTGATCTTGAGATCGATCTTGGGGCCGTAGAACGCCCCGCCGCCCTCGTCCATCTTGAAGGGCACCTGCTCGATCTCCAACGCCTTGCGCAACGACTCGGTGGCCTGGGCCCAGCGCTCCGGCTCGCCCACGGCCTTTTCAGGGCGCGTGGCCAGGTAGGCCGTCACGTTTTCAAAGCCCAGGTCGCGCCAGAGCTGCAGCGAAAAGCGCAACACCCCCAGGATCTCGTCCTCGATCTGCTCGGGCGTGCAGATGATGTGGGCGTCGTCCTGCGTAAAGCCGCGCACCCGCATCAGCCCGTGCAACACGCCGCTGCGCTCGTAGCGATAGACCGTCCCAAGCTCGGCCCAGCGCAAGGGCAGCTCGCGATAGGAGCGCACGTCCGAGTTGTAGATCAGGATATGGAACGGGCAGTTCATGGGCTTGAGGTAGAAATCCTGGTTCTCGATCTGCATGGGCGCATACATGCTCTCGCGATAGAAATCCAGGTGACCCGACGTCTCCCACAGCCAGGAGCGCCCGATGTGGGGCGTGTAGAGCAGCTCATAGCCACCCTCACGGTGCCGCATGCGCCAGAAATCCTCAATGATCTCGCGCATGCGCCCGCCCTTGGGGTGCCAGTAGATCAAGCCCGCGCCCGCCTCCTCGTGGGTGCTGAACAGGTCCAGCTCGCGGCCCACGCGCCGGTGGTCGCGCCGCTCCAGCTCCTCGAGGTACGCCAGATACTCTCGTAGCGCGTCCTTGCTCTTCCAGATGGTGCCATAGATGCGCTGGAGCATGGGGCGATGCTCGTCGCCCTTCCAGTATGCGGCGGCGGAGCTCAGCAGGGCAAAGGAATCCCAGCGCAGCTCGCCCGTGTGCTCCACATGCGGGCCACGGCAGAGGTCCACGAAATCGCCATGCCGGTAGACGCTGATGACCTCGTCCGGCGGCATTTCCGCGATCAGCTCCAGCTTGTAGGGCTGGTCTCCAAAGATCTGCATTGCCTCCTGGCGCGAGACTACCTCGCGCACAAAGGGCTTCTTGGCCTGGATGCTGGCCTTCATGCGCTCGCTGATCTGCTCCAGGTCCTCGGGCGTGAGGGCGCGGGGCAGGTCAAAGTCATAGTAAAAGCCGTTGTCTATGGCCGGGCCAATGCCGAACTTGGCCTCCGGAAAGAGTTCTTGCACGGCCTCGGCCATGACATGGGCTGCCGAATGTCGGATTCTATCCATCTCTGGGTCTGGCATAGGATCAACTCCTTGAAACGGTCTTTGTGTCTCGGTATCGCGCACTCCCCGGGTCTAGGCCCGGGGTTGGGGTAGTGACTCGGCCCATCCTTCACCTCGCAGAAACAAGAAACGACCTCTCACCCTGGGGCGAGAGGTCGTGCTCACGCGGTTCCACCCAATTCGCCGGCGCGCATGGGCGCGTCGGCCTCAGGTTGCCGATAACGGGGCTGCCGGGGCTCTATACTAGGGCGGGCCGTTCCAGAGCCAGCTCACAGGTGGTTTTCGCCGCCTTGGGGCGAGAGAGGTTCCAGTCTGTGCCTCTCATTCCCTGGCGCCATCCGGCGGGTACTCGTCCTGTTCGTCGCCTTGGGATGCAATTGTGCGCATACTATAGCACGGGTCGCGCGCCTTGGCAATAGGGGGGTGCGCCGCCGGCCGGGCAGAGCCCGAGCAGGCCACCTGCCAGAACACGTTCCCCCTTGTGCATCAGCCTGGCGCGCGCTATAGTGTCCCGTAAGGGGTTCCACAACGATAGCGGGTGGGGGAGGCGGCGCCGTGGCCGCGAGGGATCCGCTGCAACAGAATCCGTCGTGGACGGGCGTCCGCCCGCAGGCGCGGCGCATCTTGCTCTGGCTGCTGGCAGCCTCACTCCTGGCTGCGTCGACCCTCGCCTCGGCCAGCCTGGCCACAGCGCCGCCGACGCTGACGGCCCACCTGATCGACGTCGGCCAGGGCGATGCCATCCTGCTGGACATGCCCAACGGCCAGCATGTCCTGGTGGATGGCGGCCCTATCTCGGCGGGGCCAACCGTGGTGGCTTATCTCGACCAGCAGGCCGTGGAGCAGCTCGATCTCGTCATCGCCACCCACGCCCACGCCGACCACATCGGCGGCCTGCGCCACGTCATCGAATCCGTGCCCGTGGGCGCCCTCTGGGCGGATTCGTGGGACTGCACGACCCAGACCTGCCTGGCCCTCTACCAGGGCATCGCCGCCCATAACATCGTTACCGATACGGCGCGGGCGGGCAGGGGCCTCGCCTGGGGCGATGTGCAAGCGCTGGTGGTGAACCCGGCCGACCCGCTGCCCGCCGAGCCCAACGATCGCTCCATCGTGGTGCGCATCACCTACGGCGGTGTGAGCCTGCTCCTGGCGGGCGATGCCGAGGCCGTCGCCGAAGCCCGGATGCTGGCCGGCGGCCTGCCGCTGCAGGCCCAGGTCCTCAAGGTCGCCCACCACGGCAGCGCCTCTTCATCGGCCGCCGCCTTCCTGGAAGCGGCGGCCCCTGAGCAAGGGCTGGTCTCGGTGGGGGCGGCGAATCCCTACGGGCACCCCAGCGCGGCCACGCTGGAGCGATTGACCGACGCCGGCGCCGAGATCTGGCGCACCGACCTGGAGGGGACCATCGTCGTCATCACCGACGGCGCGACCCTGCGCCTGTACGCAGCCTCAGGCCGTCGGTCGTTTCCCCATGCCGTACACCTGCCCCTGGCGCGCCGGGGGCGCCTCCCCGGCTCGCCCTGACGCGGCGGGAGGGGCGCCACGGCGCGGGCGTTATTGCCACCAGCACCCCGTGTCGCTATGATCCGGCCATCGCAACGCAAGAGGGGAGGCTGCGCCTTGGCGCACAGCACAAGATGGCTAGAACCCTGAACCACCATCCGCGGCTGCTTCGCCGCATCTGGCCGGCCGCCCTGGCGCTGGCCCTCTGTGGTATAGCCGTGGGCCTGCTCCTGCGCGGCCAGCGGTTGGTCGCGAGCCTGCCGCGCGATGGGGCCCGCGACGTCTCCACCCGCGCCACGCTGCGGGCTACCCTGGCCCGGGCGCCCGCGGCGGAGGCGGCCGCGCCAATCCTGGTGCTGGAGCCCGCCGTGGAGGGCGAGCTGCGGGTAGAGGGGCGCGAGCTGACCTTTGTTCCCGCCGAGGCCCTGGCGCCTGATACGACCTACACTGTGCGCCTGCCCGCCTGGGGGCTGGCCTGGCGCTTTACCACAGCCCCGCGGCGCGTGCTGTACCTGGCGCCGGACGCCGAGGGTCTTTGGCAGATCCATGCCCTGGAGCTGCAGGGCGAAGAGCCGGTGGCCCTCACGGCGGCGCCGTGGGGTGTGCGCGACTATGCCGTGGCGCCCGACGGCGAGGCCATCGCCTACGCCGCGGAGCGCGAAGACGGCGGCCATGATCTGTGGCTCGTGGCCAGGGATGGCGGCGACCCGCGGCTGCTGCAGGGCTGCCCCGGCGCCTCCTGCCGCGAGGCGACCTGGCTCCCCGACGGCTCCGGGCTCGTGTACGAGCGCCATGAGGCCGGAGAGATCGCCTTGTGGGTGGCGACCCTGGATGGCGAGACGCGGCCGTTGCTGTGGGACCAAGAGCCGCTGGCAGCCACCGCGCCGCGCCTGTCGCCCGACGGGCGCTGGCTGGCCGCCCTCTGCGCCTCGACGGGGCAGATGCTGCTCTACGACATGGCGGCGGCGGAGGGCGACCTGATACCCGGCCAGGCGGCGCCTCCCGCCGCCTGGCGCCCCCGAGGCACCGTCGCGTTGATGAGCTATGTGCAATGGCTGGGCGAGAGCTTTGGCATGGGCCTGCTGCAGGTCGACCTGGATGCGGGCGAGCTGGCGTTGCTCACGGGCGATACCGCCGGCGGCCCGCCTCTGACGGAGGATGCCTACCCGGCCTGGTCGCCCGATGGCGAATGGGTCGCCTTTGGGCGGCGGGCGGTGATGCGCGGCGCCATCAGCCCGCGCCAGCTCTGGCTGATGGATGCCCAGGGACAGGGGCTGCGCCCCCTGACGGCGGACGACAGCACCCATCATGGCGCGCCCCAATGGTCGCCCGATGGCCGCCTGCTGCTATACAGCCGTCACGACTGGCAACAGCCCGAAGGGCCCCTGGCGCTGGGGGTGTTGGAGTTGGCGACAGGGGATGAGCGCCTGCTGCCGGCGGCGGGGAACTGGCCGAGCTGGCTCCCCTGAGCCGCGGGCCTGCGACGGCGGCCAGAGGGTCCGGCCGACCCGTGCGGCAGGCTGTTTGAACAGATTGTGCATTGACATTTGCCCAACTTGCCCCTATACTGCGGTTGACTCAAGAAGAGGCGCGCTTGATGCAGGCCGCCCAAGCAAGGAGAGAGATCACCATGCCATATGCTGCTTGTCCTGGGTGCGACCAGAATATCTTCCTGCGCAGGGCCCCCAAGCTGGGGGACATCGTGTACTGCGACAACTGCGAGGCCGATCTCGAGGTCGTAAACGTGAATCCCATCGAGCTGGATTGGCCTTGGGAAGAGGACGAGTATGAGGATGACGAGGAATTTGAGGAAGACGAAGAGGACTGGGACGACGATCTGTAAATAACAGCGGTACTCGCTGGATCGGTGTAACAGGGCTCCCTTGCGCCTGCGAGAAGGGGGGCCCTGTTTGTTTTCAGGCGCCCGCCCATGCTGCGGGGCCCTCTAGCCCCGCGAAGCGCTCAATCCACGGAGACGCCCAGTCGCCGTAGCGTCTCGCGCAGCACCCATCCCTCGGCCGGCGGCAGCTCGGCCAGGGTCTGGGCGATTGCGGCGGCATCCAGTTCCGCCTCGCCCTCCTCATCCGATGGCACCGAGACGCCCAGATTGCTCGCCAGGATGGCCAGCGCTTGCCGCTCCAACATGCAGGCCTGGCCCAGCGGGGCCTGAAAGATCTCGTTGAGGTGGCGCTGCAGCGTGGCCCTCTCGCGCACGATCCGAGAGATGTCGGCGCCTTCTTGGCAGATCGTGCTCAAAGCCCCATGGCAAGGATCGCCCTCCTGGATCTCGCTGGTGAGCAACTCGGCGTAGCAATTGATCCCCACGAGGACGTTGCTAAAGGCATGCAGCAGCGTGCGAACGGCGCGCTCGGCCCCCTGCGGCTCGGCGGGAGGCTGCGCAAGNNAAGCCACTCGCGCAGGAGGTCGAGGACCTCGATCATCTGATCGAGAGCCCGCACCGACGAGGTTCGGATGGTGCGGGCGTCGTCGAGGGCGGTGGGATCCTCCAGGGGGAAGGTCTCCAGCAGACACTGGCTGGCCTCCTCGATGAGCAACACCCGCCGGGCGATGCCCGCTCCGCTGGCGACAAAGCCCAGGACATCCAGGCGGGCTCGGGTCAGCAACTCGCTCAGGCTCTCGCTATCCAGTTGGGCCAGGTGCGCTCGCAGCTCGAGACGTTGCGCCTCCAGTTGCCCAGGATCTTCGCTCATGCGTTGATAGCCTTCCTGCCTCTGTCTCTTGCTGCCGATTCCCAGCGCGCTGCTCATTGCTGGGTATCATAGGGCACGGCGACAAGCTGTGTCAAGCCGAGCCGGGCTCTCTCGGGGAGATGGGCAGCCTTGCCGAACGCGACCACTTGCCCGTCGCGCAGGGCATCGTCGGAACCGACAACAGGGCGGCCACGATGGCCGCCCTGCATCTGCTATATCTGCAAGCCACCCTCGAGACTTGAACTCGAAACCTGACGCTTACGAAGCGCCTGCTCTGCCGATTGAGCTAGGGTGGCAGGAACGGAGCCGAGTATAGCATGGGGGTAGGGCAGCGTCAAATGGCCAGAGAGCCAGCGCACTGCCGCATTCCCCAGCAACAGGGCCATCGGTCTACAGCGCCGCCGGCTCGGCCGGCTCTTCTTCGGGCGCCTGGTCGCCCTTGCGGCGTCGCCCGAGGCTTGCCATCACAATGCCCACCACGGCCAACAGGCAGGCCACAATGGCCTGGATCAGGGCGGGACCAAAGATCTCGCGGCCGATGCGCACGATGCCCCCTCTGGCCTCGGCGAGGACCAGCGGCGGCACCTCGCTCAGGGGCCCGCGCCCCAGCAAGGCGATGATCAGCGTGGCGTACAGCAGCGCTAGCGCCAGCAGCGCCAGCCCACCGATCAGCAGCGCGATGCTCCAGCGCAGGCCAAAGGCGCGCCACCGCTTGAGGGACCACAGGGTCGCGATGAGCAATAGCGCCAGGCCGACCAGCGGCGCAAAGCGGCCGATGGTGCGCGCCAGCCGCAGTTGCCCTTTGAGGGTGCCAGGCCCGACCCCCTGGACGTCCTCTACTGCCTCCAGCTCCCCCGTCAGGTGGAACTCGAGGGGGACCTGAGCTACGACGTCGAGCAGGGCAGCATGGTAATCGTCGAACTGGTCCTCGGTCCACGGTTCGGGAAAGGCGCACAGGTTGTAGGGCACGTCCTTGCCCTCGGGGGCGGCGGCCAGGCGCGCCCGCAGGTCGGCGATCTGGTCTGGGGTGCAAGGCTCCAGGGCGTCATACACGATCTGGATGGCGTTATGGCCGTGCTCCGAGTTGATGCGCGCCTTGAGGGCTTGCATGGCCCAGATGATCTGGGGGTTGCGGTAGGTCGAGTCGATCCAGGCGTAGGTGCCATCCACCGTCGTGTGCACCCAGGGGGTCAGGATCTCGTTGGGCAACACCTCGCGGCGCTCGGCAAACCAGTCATCCAGGTCCAGGATGGCCAGGAGCTCGATGATGTCCGGTTCGTCCACCCAGGGGATGGCGGAAGTGGTCTCGGCGCGCGCCTCGGCGCGCACGTTGGCGTACCACTCGAGGGCGACGGGGATCAGATCGGAGTTGGTGACGATATCCGTCAACACGCGCTTCATGAGAGGCGCATTGAACACCGTCCGATAGATGTCCCACGCCAGCAGGCTGAGGGGC
Organism: Anaerolineales bacterium UBA1429; assembly: GCA_002329325.1. Classification (GTDB taxonomy): domain Bacteria; phylum Chloroflexota; class Anaerolineae; order UBA1429; family UBA1429; genus UBA1429. The sequence continues at coordinate 182,152 of DCTX01000026.1, read as the reverse complement.
ACCACCAGCGCGATCAGCACCGCCAGCAGGATCGAGAGGGCTTTGGCCAGACCCCCGGGCTGCTGCGGTTCCTCCTGCTCGTTCTCCTGCGGCCGTCCTTCGTCTGCAGTCGATGGCGTCATGATGCCTCCCCGCGTGGACGTAAAGACGACGTAAACTGAACGAATTGTAGCAGAGCCAGAGCGCGCTGTCTAGCGAAACGGCGAACCAGGGTGTCGCGGATGCCGCGGCGCGAGCCCGTCCGGCGGCGTTGGAGCGTTCGCCCATTACGCGCTACAATGGCACCGGCATAGCAGGCACGACCGGAGGAAAGATGATGCTTTCACAAGACGATATCCGCGCGCGCATCCCCGCAGGGCAAGGCCGCTACGACGTGATCGTCGCCGGGGGCGGCCCGGCGGGGCTGGGCGCCGCTCTGGCAGCGGCCCACCAGGGCGCCCGCACCCTGTTGCTGGAGGCGCGCTCCTTCTTTGGCGGCGTGGCCGCCGTGGCGCTGTGGATGCCCATGAACCGCATGCTGCTGGAGGGCGGCAGCCGCGGCGGCGTCCACGAGATGCTGGTGCGCAAGCTCACCAGCTATGGCGCCGATGCCTGGACCCCTTGCCGCGTGAACTGGATCAACGGCGACGGACTCGATGTGCACCCCGAGTATCTGCGCCTGGCGGCCTATGAGGCGCTGGAGGAGGCGGGCTGCCACTATCGTCTGTATAGCCCCGTCACCGATGTCACGATGCAGGGCGATACCATCACGGGCGTGCAGGTGGCTGCCAAGGAGGGGCTGCAGACCTTTGAGGCCCAGGTGGTGGTGGACGCCACTGGCGATGGCGACGTGGCCTACCACGCCGGGGCCGAGATGACCCAGGGCCGAGAGGAGGATGGGCGGTTCATGCCCATCTCGCTGGTCTTTGCCCTGGCCAACGTGGATGTGGACCGCCTGATCGACTATGTCGACAACCATGGCGATGAGCTCAAGCGGATCTATGAGCAGGCGCACCAGGCAGGCTTTGCCGTGGCCGTCTGGTATGCCTACGATCGAACGACGGTGCCCGGCGTCGTGACGGTGAACAACGGCGGCTGGCGCGGCCAGGGCAGCCTCAACGGGGCCCTCAGCGGCGACCTGACGGCGGCGGACCGCATGGGGATGCAGGTGGCTGTGGACCTGGTGCGGCTGGCGCGGCTCTATCGCATCCCCGGCCTGGAGCAGTGCTACCTGGCCCGGGCGGGGGCCGCCGTCGGCGTGCGCGATACGCGGCGCATCGTGGGCGAGTATGTGGTCACGGTGGAGGATGCCCGCAGCGGGGCCGAGTTCGACGATGTGATCGCCCGCAAGTATGGGGCGATCGACGCCGTGCAGCTCTATACGGGCCAGATGGAGTCGGGCTTTGCCTATCCCTACCGGGCGCTGTTGCCCAAGCGGATCGAGAACCTGCTGGTGGCGGGCCGCTGCGGGTCGGCCACCTTCCTGGGGCACGCCGCCGGCAAGAGCATGGGCAACATGATGGGGTTGGGGCAGGCGGCGGGGGTCGCCGCGGCCCTGGCCGCCCGCCAGGGCGTGACCCCGAGGAGCCTGGACGTGCGCTGTGTGCAAGAGGCGCTGACGGCCATGGGCGTGCCCCTGTTCCGCGAAGGCGCGCCCGCCCAAGGGTAGGGGCCATGGCCGAGACCTGGGTGCGCCTCTATGGTGAGTTGGGCGATTTCCTGCCCTTGAGCCAGCGCCAAAGGCCCCTGCTGCGGCGCTGGCTCGTGCGGACCTCGGTCAAGGACCTGATCGAGGGGCTGGGCGTGCCCCACACAGAGATCGAGCTGTTGCTGGCCAACGGGCGCCCGGTGGGGTTCGACTACCTCGTGCAGGATGGCGACCGGATCGCCGCCTACCCCCCGTTCCGCAGCCTGGACGTGAGCGGGCTCAGCCTGGTACGCCCCACGCCCCCCGGCACGCTGCGTTTCGTGGCGGACGGCCACCTGGGGGCGCTGGCCAGGTACCTGCGCATGCTGGGGCTCGATACCCTCTACCGGCCCGACTATGACGATGCCACCCTGGCGCAGATCTCCCATGACGAGGATCGCGTCCTGCTGACGCGAGATCACCAGCTCTTGATGCGCAACATTGTGCGCTACGGATACTGGGTGCGAGAGACGTGGCCCAAGAGGCAACTGCTGGAGGTCTTGCGGCGCTACGCGCCGGGGGAGGCGATCCGGCCTTTCAGCCGTTGCCTGCGCTGCAACGGGCCGCTGGAGCCGGTGGACAAGCAGGCCATCGCACACCTGCTGGAGCCGGATACGCGCCGCTACTATGACGCCTTTTGGCGTTGCTCTGCCTGCCAGCACATCTACTGGCCGGGGTCGCACCACGCCCGCATGCGCGCCTGGATCGACCAAGTGCTGCGGGAGCTGCCTGCGCCATCGACCGGGGATGGGGCCGCTGGCGAGGTGTGAGCTCTCAGCGACCTCCGCCGCCCTGAAGCTGGCGAAAGCGCGCCTGAACCTCGGCGGCGCGGCGCTGGGCCGCCTCCGCGGCATTGCGCTCGTCGGCGGCGCTGGTCCAGACAGTCCCAAAGTCCACGCCCAGGAGGCTATTGGGGCCCAGGATGCCGATATCGCCGTGCAAATAGTCCTCGATGGCATCCAGGTCCAGGATGTTGTACTGGCTGGGCCGGAGGCGGGACATCCAGAGCACCCAGATATCCTGCTCCATCTCGCGAGAGCGATAGTTGGGGGGCAGGCCCCTCGTGAGGCTGCGCCGGGTCTGCTGCAGCGAAGCGATGGCTTCCTGAAGAGCCCTATCCACGCGGCTCATGGCGTTGTCGGCGCGGGTCAACGTCTCCAGCAGATCGAGCATGGCGTCGTCGGTCATGTCCACGTCGCCGCCGGCCACGCGAATGCGGATTTGGCCGGCGAGGTACTCGCTGGCCATGGCCAAGAGGTGCAGATTGGTGGCCGTGGGCACAAAGCGCACGGCGTCGCGATATACCTCGGCGGCGCGCCGCCAGATGGCCATCTGCAGCACGGCCGGCTCCATGCCCTCCGGCGAGAGGTCGGTCCCCTCTACGCGGAAGACAGAGGTGATGCCCGAGGTGAGGACGGCGCCGCCGACGGCCTGCCCGGCCGCGGAGGCGCCCGCGATGGCCGCTTCGTTCAGCGTGATGGCAAAGGCCCCGGCGGCGGTGGAGGGCAGCAGAAAGGCCGCCCCTACGCCCAGCAAGACGCCCACGCCGATCCCGACGCAGATGTTCATCCAGTCCTGCTGGTTCTGGGCCTCGGCGCGGGCCGCCCCGACCACCCGCGAGTAGCGGTCCCACGCCCGGCTGTACTGGGTCGAGAGCCGCAGCAACGACGACCGGACGGCGTCGCCGGTGCGCACGCCCTCCTGGGCATAGTTCTGGGCCCGCAAGAAGCGCGTCTGCATGCGCCCGCGAATGGCCTGCACGTCGGAGAGCCCGAAATACTCGTGGGTTACCTCTTCAGCGTCGTCGCCATCATCGCGGCGCACAGTGGGCTCGGCCCGCTGCGGCGACGTGGTGGGGGGCTCGGCTCCCAGGCGCCGGGCCATCTCGTAGGCGGCGCGGTTGCCTCCGGTGCGGGCGACCTGGCGGAGCAGGGCGCGCCGAGACGCTCCGGGCCCTTTGGGGAGGCCCTGGGAATACGCCGGAGCAGGCGCCTCCACAGCGATGGGGCCTGCCGCACTCTCCCCGTAGGAAGGGGCCGGGGGCTGCGTGCGGCGCGTCTTTTCCTGCGGGCGCTCTTTGGTGCGCGATCTGTCCATGCGCTCTCCTGTGCCGGTCGGTTATGGTGACGGGGCGACAGGCAGGCTTGCAGTGTCTCCATTATAGCGCCCCTTGGCGGCAAAAGCCATAGGTCCGCGCCGCCAATCGGGGCGATCGCCGCGCCCGCGCCAGGGAGCGCGCCAGCCTCGGCGCCAAGATCGCTGCAGTGGCTAGAACCCGGCCAGTCGCGCCAGATTCAGCCCCTTGACCTGAGCGCGCTCCGCCTCTGACCAGCCGTCCAGCAGGCTATCCACGATCAGATGCGGCGAGCCGCTGCTCCAGGCCAGGCGCTCGGGGCCAAAAGCCCGGGCGATGCGGGTCACCAGGGGCTTGAGGTCCATGTGGGGCTCTTCTGTGCGAGAGCAGTGGGTGAGCCCGGAGAGCTTGATCGTCACGCAGGGGTACTCGGCCAGGGCCAACACGTCATCGTACTCGTCCGAGGTGCCGAACTGGGGCTCGGCGAGGTGGTCGATCAACACGGGAAAGTCGGGGTACTCGTCCAGAACGCGGGCCACCTGCCGCGCATAGTCGGGGCCGATGTGCAGCTCGATGACGAGGCCCAGCTCCCCGGCGCAGCGCCACAGGTCGCGCACGGCCAGCTCGTCAAAGCTATCCAGGTACTGCTCTTTGCCGCGGTGGGCGTGAAAGCGCAGGGCCACGATGCGCGGCTCGCGGGCCACCAGGGCCTTGAGCTTGGTCGGCGCGTCGGGGTCGTGGGGGAAGAACAGGCAAGTGGCCTTGAGGCGCTCCTCATCGCGGGCCAGGCAATCGCGGATCAGGCGATGGTTGTCGCCATAGGGCTCGGGCTGCACCAACACGGCGCGATCGATGCCCACAGCCTCCATGCGGGCCAGGTAGGCGCCCACCGGATCGGGCGAGAGGCGCTCTGGCTGGGGCCGGTAGACGGCCTGGGGGTGAAAGGGATAGCGCTCCAGATCGTTGGAGAACATGTGCGCATTCCACTCGACGATCACGGCGGGCCTCCTTGCAGGGCGAGCGGTCAGGCTGGGCGGTAGCGCATCCCGTCGTCGGCGCCGAGCTTCTCCGTCAGGATGTCGCGCAGCCGTTGACGGGCGAGATCCAGCAGCCAGGTCATGGTGGCCTCCTGAATGCCCTCGGCCTCGGCGATCTCGGCGATGGAAAAGCCGACGGCGTAGGCCTGAATCGCTCGCTGCGAGATCAGGGGTAGGGCGGCGATGGCATCACGCAGGACGACCCGCAGATCCAGCCCGCGACCGAGGCGCGCCTGGAGGGTCGGCGGCAGGCTGCCCAGCATTTGCTCATAGACCTCATCGGGCGTAGCATCGCCCTCGTCATCGTTGCTGTAGAACAGGTTCTCGGCGCCCACGCGCTTGCGGCGCTGGGGCTGGGCCTTGCGCACGCCGTTGCCCCGCCGGTACGAGAGGTTCTCTTGATGGCGCGAATAGGGCGCATAACTGAGATCGCTGCCCGACACGCCATAGCTAGGGGAGAAGCGGCGACGGCTCTTCTCGCGGGCCAGCTCGGAGCGGGCCCAGGCGGGCCAGCGCTCCTCGCGCAGGGCGAGCTCGTGCTCCAGAGCGCAGGCCCCGCAGACAAAGGAGCTGGCTTGAGCCAGTTGCTTGCCGCAGATACAACACTTGAACATGGGTGGAATGACGCCTCCCGGACGCCCCGGCCTGATCGTCAGTGCTGGCCCTATCATGGCCCGAAACGACGGTTTCGTCAATGAGGATATTCGTGCCGCTTCCTACGGCTCGCTTCGGGCTGGGGTAGGGGGGGCGGCGATGGCGGGGCTGCGGCCTGCTGATGCCGCGGCCTCTGGCATTGCCCACGGGCCAAAAGGCCGTACACCTGAGGCTGCGGCGAACCTGAAAAGCAGAGAAACCGCTGCTATCCATCAGGGCATGCGCTCACGCTTGTGAAAAAAGACTCAAGAAACCCGAACTTGACTTTTCGAGTAGCCTATGTATAAATACTATGGAATACATCGCGTTTCCTGCATCGCCGGCAACGAATGCCGGGAAAGATGCAGGGCATCGCAGGGTAGCAAGTAAAGTTGATTCTGCAGTCCGTTATGCAGGGCTTGCAGTAACGCGACGGATACTGTATTATGGAGTGTAACACATTGTCGCGCCGCGGATAGGGGGACGCCGTGAAAGCAACAATTTATGATGTAGCCAGGAGGGCCCAAGTATCCATTGCTACGGTCTCGCGCGTCGTAAGCGGGCATGCGCGTGTTACAGAGGAGACGCGGGCGCGTGTGCTGGAGGCCGTGCACGAGCTCAACTACCGGCCCAACCCGGTAGCCCAGGGCCTGGCCTTACAATCCACACGCACGCTGGCTCTTATCATCGAGCGCTTTGATAACGTATATCCCGCCAAGATCGTCAGCGGAGCCGAGTTCGAGGCCCGCGAACATGGCTATCACTTGATCGTGCAGCAGCTCTCGGATCTGGATGTGGATGAGCTCCTGCGGCTGGCGGCTCGTACCGATGGGCTGATCCTCTCTGGCTCGACCCTGGGCGTCGAGATGGTGCATGACGCTGTGGACCAGGGCACGCCCGTCGTGGTGCTCGGCAGGCTGCTGCCGGAGATGCGCGCCGATGGCGTCGTGGCCGACAATTACTCGGGGGCCTGCGAGGCCGTCGAGCATCTGATCGAGCACGGCTATCAGCGCATCGCCCACATCACAGGGCCGACGGTATCGCGGCATGCCAACGCGCGTCTGCGCGCCTATCAGGATGTTCTGGCGAAGCATGGCATGACGCTGGGTGACGAGTATACCGTTCAGGGCGCCTATAGCCACGAAAGCGGGTACGAGGCCATGTCTGGCCTCCTGGATCTGGCCGAGCCGCCCGATGCGGTCTTTTGCGCCGACGACCTGATCGCCCTGGGCGCCATGATGGCCGCCGAAGCCTTGGGCTATGATGTGCCCGGCAAGCTGGCCGTCGTCGGTTTCGATGGCCTGGAGACGGGCGCCTATGTGAACCCGCCTCTGACCTCGGTCTTTCAGCCGATGGACAAGATCGGACGCACGGCCGTGCAGACGCTCCTCTGGCGCATTGCCAACCCGAAGGAGGAGCCCCGGGAGATCGTCCTGCCCACCGAGCTGCTGATCCGGCGCTCGTGCGGGTGCCCGGCCTCGGCCCACACCGCCGCCGTGAGCGGCGAGGCGGCCTGAGCGACAGGTTGCGCGCCGGGCGTCATCAGCCAATCATAAGAACCGTGCCCTCAGGGGCACGGTTCTTTCTTCTCGCCAGGCCGCAATCTGCCCTCAGCCTTCCATGGCGTCTAGCGCGCGGAGGGCCTCGTCATCCAGCTCCCAATCGAACAGATCCAGGTTCTCGGCCAGGTGCTCGCGGGAACTGGAGCGCGGGATCACCACGATCCCCTTGTCCACCAGCCACTTGAGGGCAAGCTGGGCCGGGGTGCGCCCCCGGGCCGCCGCCAGCCGCTGCAGTGTGCGATCGCGCACGAACTCGCCGCGCCCCAAGGGGCTGTACGAGGTGACGACGATATCCCTCTCGTGGCAATAGAGGCGCAGGGCCTCCTGATTGCGCAGGGGATGGTACAGGACCTGGTTGTTGGCGATGGGCACCGACGTGACGCCTTGCGCCTCCTCCAGGTGGTCGATGGTAAAGTTGCTGACCCCCACGTCACGCACAATGCCCTTGCGGTGCAGCTCTCCCAGGGCGCTAAAGGTCTCGCGCATGGGCACGCTGGGGTTGGGCCAGTGGATCAGGAACAGGTCCAGATAGTCGGTCTGCAATTCGTCCAGACTCTGGTCAGCGGCCGCCAACACCTCTTCGTAGCGCAGGTTGTCGCGCGGCACCTTGGTGACGATGAACAGCTCCTGGCGAGGGACACCCGCTCGCCGGATGCCGGCGCCCACATGGCGATGGTTGCCATAGGCGACGGCGGTGTCGATGTGACGGTATCCCAACTCCAGGGCCATGGCGACGGCGTTGGCGGCGCTATCGCCCCGCAGGGTCCAGGTTCCCAGCCCGACCTGGGGCATCTCGGCGCCCGAGGGTAGTGTCCTTGTCTTCATCCGCATGCCTCCTTCTCGGGTGCGGTTGTTCCGCGCACGGGTGGGCCTAGTCAACACGTTACAGCGTACAACCCAACGCGCGCTGCGTCAAGCGCTTCAGCCCCTGGCCTCAAAGGCCAGCGCCGTCGAGTTGAGGCAGTAGCGCAGGCCGGTGGGCGCGGGCCCATCCTCGAACACGTGGCCCAGGTGCGCGTCGCAGCGGGCGCAGAGCACCTCGGTGCGCACCATGCCCAGAGAGCGATCCTCGTGGGTGAGGATGGCATCCGCGCGCACCGGATGGGTAAAGGCGGGCCAGCCGGTGCCCGAGTCATACTTGGCCTCGCTGTCGAACAGGGGGAGGTCGCAACACACACAGCGATACAGGCCGGGCTCGTGGTTGTCCCAGTAGGCGTTGCGGAAGGCGAGCTCGGTGCCGCCCTGCCGAGCCACCCGATACTGCTCGGGGGTGAGCTGGTCCCGCCACTCGGCTTCGCTCTTGACGATCTTGTCTGCTCGTACAGAATTCATGTTGGCTACCTCACGCGTAGGCTGGGGTGCGCCGCCGGTCAGTTCCACGCCCGCCCGTCGGCAGGCGGCCAAACCCAAAGCGGCCAAAGCTGCTCCGAATATAGTGCGTCGTTTCATGGCGCCGTTTCCTCCGTGTGGGAGGCTCCCCGCCGAGGCGGAGCCTCAGGATGCAGGGTCAAACGTCAGGGCTGCTGAGAGGATGCAATAGCGCAAGCCCGTGGGCGGCGGACCATCGTGGTAGACATCACCCAGGGGCGCGTGGCAGCGGCTGCACTCCACGGCGCTCTCCGAGATGCGTCCATCTTGACGATCGCGGACGGGCACGACAGCCCCCTCGATGGGCGTCCAGAAGCTGGGCCAGGGGGTGCCGGGATCGTACTTGGCCAGGCTCTCAAAGAGCGGCTGGCCGCATACGGCGCAGCGGTAGACGCCGGGCTCAAAGTGATCCGTCCAGTTGGCGCCGGCGGGCAGAGAGAAGAGGAGCGAGCACGAGGTTTCCAGGCCATCCTGTGCCTCCACCACGTCCTCCAGGCCCAGTCGGCGGCAAGCCGCCAAGGTCAGGGCCGCCAGCGTACCGGCAAGCAACGTTCGGCGCCGCATGTCAACACCTCCTAAAGCGGATGATGTTTACTTGATTCATATAGAATTATACGCGATCTGGCCTCTCGCGTCAACCGGTTGCCGCAGGTCGAAAGAGGGCGGTACGCCGCAGGGCCGATGGCCCGCCGGGCAGTGGGAATGGTCGGCCATGCCGCCCGCGCCGAGACCAGAGCGAGGCGCAAGGCCGGGTAGCGCTCTTTTGCAGCGTCGCGGCAAGGATGATATACTCTAGTTCGTTTTGGTCGGCGCCAAGCCCGGCGCCGGCACCACCCTTTCTGCTCCGGCGGAAGCACACGCCCGACCGGGGCTACTCCGTAGGAAGGAGAGCAACTTTGCGTACCTATGAACTGGTCGTGATCCTGCAGCCGAATCTTGAGGAAGAGGCCCTCGATGCCGCCGTGGGCGCGTTCCGCCAGGTGGTGGTGGATAACGGCGGCGAGATCGTCCGCATCGAATCCATGGGCCGTCGTCGCCTGGCCTTCCCGATTCGCAAGTACACGGAGGGCCACTATGTCCTCATGTACCTCAACCTCGAACGTGCCACCATCCAGGAGCTGGAGCGCAGGCTCAAGCTTTCGGACGACGCGATCCGCTACCTGCTGGTGCGTCTGGACGAGGAGATGACCCCCGAGCCCGAGCCAGAGCCCCCTGCCGAGGCCGCCGTTGCCGAGGATGAGGTCGCTGCCGAGCCGGAGGCCGAGGACGAGGCCGCAACCGAGGAAGAGACGCTTTAGCTGCCCCAGGCAGTGGTAGGGCACTCTGAGACGACATTTCCCCATCGGGGTTCTTGAATAGGGAGGCTACCTTGACACAGGATACCAGGAACCAGGAAGGCGAGTCGCGCGAGAGGCGCGATACCCGCTCCAGCCGAGATAACCGCTCTCGGGGCGGCCAGAGCCGCGACTATGGCTCGCGCGGCGGGCGCGGCCAGCGCCGTCGCCGCCGTGTCTGCCAGTTCTGCGCGGACAAGGTCAGCGGCATTGATTACAAGGATGCGCGCATGCTGCAGCAGTTCATCTCTCGCAGTGGGGCCATCGCGCCCCGCCGCCGAACGGGCACGTGCGCCAAGCACCAGCGCATGCTGGCGCAGGCCATCAAGCGGGCAAGGCACATTGCGTTGTTGCCCTTTGTGACGGGCCAGTCGCGCGGCTAGGCGCCGGGCTCGGCATTATCCGCGTACAATGAGGGCATAGGATCACTCATCCTATGCCCTCGTGCTTTCCAGGGCCGAGGAGGAAGCCTGATGGCCAAACGAGTCAAACGCACCGTCCACCCCAACCGCAGGACAGTCTCGCGTCTGCAGCGAGAGGCCGTCCTGCGACGCTGGATCCATATCGGCTCGGTGGCGCTTTTTGCGCTGATCGTCCTTCTGATGGGCTGGGGGGTCTATGCCGAATACGTTGCCAAGCCCCGCCGCCCGGTGGCCAGCGTGCACGGCGAGCTGATCCGCCTGGACGAGTATCAGAGCGCGCTCCGGTTCCGCGAGTATTCGACCAGTCTCTACATCGCGAACCTGCAGAACCAGCGCGATGGGTACGCGGCGCTGGATGGCCAGGAGTTCCTGGTGCAGTACCTGGATCAGCAGATCCAGCTTGCCCAGGATGAGCTGGCGAACCTGCCCCAGAGCATGGTGGACGACCTGATCGAGGATCGCATCATCCGCCAGGAGGCGGAGCGGCGCGGCATCACCGTCAGCGAGGAGGAGGTGCAGCTCGAGCTGGAGAGCCAGTTCGGCTATGACCGCAACCCTCCCACGCCGGAGCCGGTCGCCGTTGAGACGGCCGTTCCCATCACGACGACCGAGGGCGTGACGGCCACCCAGGGCCTCACCGCGACCGAGGGCATCACCGTGACGGAAGGCTCCACGCCCGAGGCGGAGCCCACGCCGGCGCCCATGACCTACGACGAGTTCGTCGAGAGCTCCACCGGCTACTTTCAGGCCATCCGTGAGGCCACGGGCTACAGCGAGCAAGAGTTTCGCACCATGCTGGAATCGTCCCTCTACCGCACCAAGGTGGAGGAAGCTCTGATGGCCGAGATGCCCACCACGGCGGAGCAGGTCCACGCGCTGCACATCCTGGTGGAGACCCAGGAGGAGGCCGAGCAGGTCCTGGCCCGGCTGGCTGCCGGCGAGGCCTTTGAAGACCTGGCGCGCGAGCTCTCGCTGGATACCACCAGCGGCCAGGAGGGGGGCGACCTGGGCTGGTTCCCCCGCGGCTGGATGGTGGAACCCTTTGAGGAGGCCGCTTTCGGCCTGGCGCCCGGCGAGACCAGCGATCCGGTGCAATCCCAGTTCGGCTTTCACATCATCCGTGTGCTAGAGCGCGATGCCGAGCGGCCTCTCGAAGAGGCCGATGTGGAGCGCTACCAGCGGCTGCAACTGGACGAGTGGTACGAAGCGCAAAAGAGCGACGAGGGCATCGAGATCTATTGGGACGAATCCATGGTGCCCTCCTGAGGCCGCACGCTCCCGCAAGCCAAACGAGGCGCCCCAAACGGGGCGCCTCGTTTCGTATACGGAGGCCTCGGCTCAGCCCGAGCGCTGGCGACGCACGTCCAGCACGTCGCGGATGCTTTGCAGGCGGGTCATCAGCGTAGAGAGCTGGCTGATCCCTTCGACGCCCACGGTGAGGGTGATGATGGCCGTGTGGTCGGTGTGGGTATCCACATGGGCCGCGCTCATGTTGAGGCCCAGATCGGCGATCTCGCCTGCGATGTCCCGCAGCAGGCCGCGCCGGTCGATGGCCTCGATCTCGACCTGCACCGGGTACTCCTCATGGGCCTCGCCCCAAGAGACGGCCACCAGCCGCTCGCGATCCTGCAGGTGGACGATGTTGGGGCAATCCACCCGGTGCACCGTCACGCCCTTGCCGCGGGTGATATAGCCGACGATGCCGTCGCCGGGTACGGGGTTGCAGCAGGGGGCCAGGCGGGTATACAGGTCGCCCACGCCCTTGACCCGGATGTCCGAGACCGTCTGCTCGGGGATGGCCTTGAACTTGAGCTGTTCGCTGCGCGAGGTGGCGGTGTCGATCTTGTTGGCGATCTGGGCGGCGGAGATATCGCCATAGCCCAGCGCCGCCATGAAGTCTTCCACCTTGTCATAATTGAACAGGGCGGCGATCTCGGCGTAGGACTCCTGGTCAAAGCCGAGGCGGCGCATCTCTCGATCCAGGATCTCGCGGCCCAGGACGATGTTCTGGTCGCGCTCCTGGCGACGGAACCAGCGCCGGATTTTTTGACGGGCTCTCAGGGTGGCAACATAGTTCAGGTGAGGGTTCAGCCAGTCGCGGCTGGGGCCGCCCTGTTTGGCCGTCAGGATCTCCACCTGCTCGCCCGTCTGGAGCTGATAGTCCAGGGAGACCAGGCGCCCGTCTATCTTGGCGCCGCGGCAGCGGTGGCCGATCTCGCTGTGGATCAGGTAGGCGAAATCCACCGGCGTGGACCCCTTGGGCAGGTCCACGATATCGCCGCGCGGCGTAAAGACGTACACCCGCTCGGCAAAGACGTCGCTCTTGAGGGAATCCACGAACTGGAGGGCGTCATCGGATTCCTCAGGCAGCTCCTGCGCCTGGCGCAGCCAGATGAGTCGATCCTGCAGGCTCTCATCCAGGGCGACGCCTTCCTTGTAGCGCCAGTGGGCCGCCACACCGTACTCGGCGATCTGGTGCATGGCCTCGGTGCGGATCTGCACCTCCAGCGGCTTGCCCTCCAGGGCGATGACGGCGGTATGCAGCGATTGGTAGCCGTTGTCCTTGGGCAGCGCGATATAGTCATCGAACTCGCCCGAGATGGGCCGCCACAGGCTGTGGACGATGCCCAGCACATGGTAGCACTCGCGCTCTTGCTCGACGATGATCCGGATGCCGTGCAGGTCATAGATCTGGTCGAACTCGCGATCCTTCTCCAGCATCTTGCGGTAGATGCTGTACAGGTGTTTGGGGCGGCCTGTGATGCGGTATCGGATGCCCTCCTGGTCGAGGCGCTCGCGCATGACGGCGATGGCCCGCTCTAGATACTCGGCGCGCTGGGCGCGCTGCTCGGCCAACAGCCGCGCCACGGTGTGGTATTGCTCTGGCTCCAGGTAGCGGAAGGATAGGTCCTCGAGCTGCCACTTGATCTGCCAGATACCTAGGCGGTTCGCCAGGGGCGCGAATACGTCCAGGGTCTCGCGGGCCACTCGCTGCTGCTTCTCCGCCGGCAGATAGCCCAGGGTGCGCATGTTATGGAGGCGATCGGCAAGCTTGATGATCACGACACGGATGTCGTTGACCATGGCCAGGAACATCTTGCGCAGGTTCTCGGCCTGCTCCTCATCCAGGTCTACCCGGTCCACCTTGCTCTTGAGCTTGACGCGCTTGAGTTTGGTGACCCCCTCCACCAGGGTGGCGACGCTCTCGCCGAACTCGCGGCGCAGCTCCTCGTGGGTGATGGGGGTGTCTTCGATCACGTCGTGCAGAATGGCGGCGATGACCGAATCCTGGTCGAGGCGCAGATCCAGGAGGATGATGGCCACCTCGATGGGGTGCATGACGTACGCCTCGCCAGAGGCGCGCAACTGCCCACCGTGCACCTGGGCCGCGAACTCGACGGCGCGCGTCACCCGCTCAAGCGCCTCGGGGTAGAGACGCTTGACCCGCTCGAAAAGCTCCTCCGCCTGGGCAGGCAGAGCGGTGACCTCAAGTGTGGTAGTCATCATGCCCTAGTATACCACGAAACCGACCTATCGAACAGCAAGCAGGGGGGTTTATGTCTAGTTTTGGCGCGGGCCGGGCGCCGCTCCTCTTTGGCGCGCGGACGCCACGGCGCTATAATGCCCCCAACACGAGGAGGGCAAACGGCAGCCTATGCAGAGCCACATCACCATCGTCGGGCTGGGCCCCGGCGACCCCGACCTGATCACCCGCGCCGCCTGGGCGGCGCTGGAGGGCGCCGCCAGCGTCTACCTGCGCACGCGGCAGCATCCCTGTGTAGACGCTCTGCCCAAGGGGCCGGCCTATCACAGCTTTGACGCCCTCTACGAACGGCACGCCAGCTTTGACGAAGTGTACGCCGAGATCGCCCGCCAGGTGGTGGCCCTGGGCATGCAGGAGGGTGGGGTGGTGTACGCCGTGCCCGGCGACCCGTGCATGGGCGAGACCACGGTGCGCCTGATCCTGGCCCAGGCCGAGGCGCAGGGGCTGGGCGTGCGCCTGGTGCCGGGGGTGAGCTTCCTGGAGCCGACCTGCCAGGCCCTGGGCTGCGATCCCTTCGATGGCCTGCAGATCTGTGATGGCACATCGCTGGCCCGGCGCCACCATCCGCCCCTGGATCCGGACGTGCCCGCGCTGGTGGTGCAGGTGTACAACCGCCAGATGGCTGCCGAGATCAAGATGACCCTGTTGAGCCTCTATCCTGAGGAGCACCCTGTGCGGCTGGTGCGCCACGCCGGATTGGGCGATCAGATGGTGCGCGAGATGCCGCTCTACGAGCTGGACCGCCAGGACGAGCTGGACCACCTCTCGTCGGTCTTTGTCCCGGCGCTGCCGGCGCCCAGCTCGTTCTCCTCCTATCAGGACGTGATGGCGCGGCTGCGGGCGCCCGACGGCTGCCCCTGGGATCGCGAGCAGACCCACGAGTCGTTGCGCGGCTCGCTGCTGGAGGAGACCTACGAGGTGCTAGAGGCGCTGGACGACGGCGACATGCACGCCCTTTGTGAGGAGCTGGGCGATCTGCTGTTGCAAGTGCTCTTTCACGCCCAGATCGCCACCGAAGACGGCGATTTCCGCCTGGTGGATAGCATGCGCTATGCCATCGAGAAGCTGGTGCGGCGCCACCCCCACGTGTTCGCCGGCGAAGAGGTCGAGGATGCCCAGGCAGTGTTGCTCAACTGGGAGCAGATCAAGCGGCAAGAGCGGGGCGAGCAGAGCGAGGTCTTTACCTCCATGCTGGCCAGCATCAACGCGGCCTTGCCCGCCCTCTCTCAGGCGATGGCGATTCAGCACCGGGTGGCGCGGGTGGGGTTCGATTGGCCTACGGTTGACGGTGTGGCAGCCAAGCTCAAAGAGGAGATGGACGAGTTTGTGAATGCGCCCGATGGGCCCGGCCGGGCTGCCGAGCTGGGCGACGTGCTCTTTACCCTGGTGAACCTGGCGCGCTGGCACGACATCGATCCCGAGAGCGCCCTGCGTGAGGCCAACCTGCGCTTCCGACAGCGCTTTGGGCGCATGGAAGCCGAGGCCCATCGCCTGGGCACCCCCCTGGAGGAGATGTCGCCCGCCGAGCTGGACCGGCTGTGGGAACAGGCCAAGGCAGGGGATGGCCCGCTATCGGGGGCGCAGTGAGGTTCGCCCTGAACTGACAGGGCGGAGAGGTGCAACATGCACAGGACGCGGAAAGCGGGTCGAGTCTCTTTGAGCGCGGGGACGGTGGCGCTGGCGGCGGTGATGATCGCGGTGACGGCGGTGTTCACGCTGCTGATCCGCGTGCCGATCCCGGCCACCCAGGGCTATTTCAACTTTTCCGATGTGGCCATCACCTTTGCCGGGCTGGCCTTTGGCCCCTGGGTGGGGCTGGTGGCGGGCGGGCTGGGCACCGCCCTGGCCGACGTGGTGGGCGGCTATGCCCAGTGGGCGGCCCTATCCTTCCTGGCCCACGGCATCGAGGGCCTGATCATCGGCTATTTGGGGCGCAGGCGCGCCTTCCCGGCCATCATCCTGGGCTGGTTGCTGGGCTCCCTGGTGATGGTGGCGTTCTACTATGTGGGGGGCGCTGCGATCCTGATCGGCGACTGGGGCGTGGCCCTGGCCGAGGTGCCGGTGAACCTGATCCAGGCCGCCGCGGGCGCCCTAGTGGGCATCCCCCTGTTCTACGCCGTGCGTCGGGCCTTCCCGCCGCTGGATCGGCTGGGGCGGGGCGCTGCCTGGTCTGAAGAAGAAACGCACTCCTAGTGGCCGAAGCGCCCGTCATCGCCGTCAGGGGTCTGCGCTACCGCTATCCGGCCTCGCTGCCCGGCCGCGAGGCCGAGCTGGTGCTGCGCGGCGTGGACCTGACCNNCCCACCGGCGTGGGCAAGACCACCCTGTGCCTGGCCCTCAATGGCATCGTGCCCCAATCCACCGGCGGCGTCATCTCTGGCGAGGTCACGGTGTTGGGCCACGATGCGCGGCGCACCCCTGTGCCCGAGCTGGCCCGCCATGTGGGCATCGTCTACCAGGACCCCGAGAGCCAGCTCTTTTCCGCCACCGTCGAGGCCGAGGTGGCCTTTGGCCCCGAGAACCTGGGCCTGCCCCCTGGCGAGATCGCCGAGCGGGTGGCCTGGGCTTTGGACGTGGTGGGCATGCGCCGCAGCCGGGGGCGCCCCCCCACGCGGCTCTCGGGCGGGCAGAAGCAGCGNNAGAAGCAGCGGGTGGCCATCGCGGCGGCGCTGGCCATGCTGCCCCAGGTGCTCATCCTGGACGAGCCTACGGCGGCCCTGGACCCCCTGGGGCGGCTGGAGGTGTTTCGCGTCATCGAGCAGCTCCGCAGCGACCGCAGCATGACCATCGTCATGGTCAGCCAGGATCCCGAGCATGTGGCCGCCTTTGCCGACCGGGTCGCCCTGATGGCCGAGGGGCGCGTCGTGGCGGAGGGCGCGCCTGCCGATCTGTTCCATCGGATGGAGCTCGTGGATCGGGTGGGGGTGGCGGCCCCGCAATTGGCGGAGCTTTCGGTGGCCCTGGAGCAGCGGTTCGGCCTGGGGCGGCGTTTCCTCTCGCTGGATGACGCCGAGGCGGCGCTGCGGGCGACGGCGCTGCCCGCGCCCACGCCTACAGCCGAAGCAGCGAGCTGTTGCGCCACCCCACCCTCACAAGGGGCGGTCAAGGCAGGGAGCGAGGGCTCCCGTTTGGCCGTCGCCACCCGCGGCCTGATCTATCGCTACGATCCCGAGCTGCCGGCGCTGGAGGGCGTGGATCTCGAGATCGCCGATAATGCCTACCTGGGCATCATTGGCCAAAACGGCTCCGGCAAGACCACCCTGGTCAAGCATTTCAACGGGCTGCTGCGCCCCACCGAGGGGCGCGTGCTCGTCTTTGGCGTGGATACACGCCAGGTCAGCGTGGGCGAGCTGGCCCGCTCGGTGGGCTATGTCTTTCAGAACCCCGACCACCAGATCTTTTGCGCCACCATCCGCGAGGAGATCGCCTTTGGGCCGCGCAATCTGGGGTTGAGCGCCGATCTGGTGCGCGAGCGAGTGGAGGACGCCCTGGCCGCCTTTGATCTCGAAGCCCATGCCGATCTGCCGCCCGCCGTGCTGGGCTATGGCCTGCGCCGCAAGGTCTCCATCGCCGCTGTGTATGCCATGCGTCCCCGCCTGTTGATCCTGGACGAGCCCACGGCCGGGCTGGATCGGCGCAGCGCCGACGAGTTGATGCGCCGGGTGGACGCCATGCACCGCGAAGGGCACACCATCGTTCTGGTGAGCCACGATATGCAGCTCGTGGCGGCCCACTGCCGCCAGGTGCTGGTGATGGATCAGGGGCGCGCCCTGCTGCAGGGGCCGCCGGAGGATGTCTTTCGGCAAAGCGAGGCCCTGGCCCGCGCCTCGCTGGCGCCGCCTCCGGTGGCGGCCCTGGCCCAACGCCTGGGCGACCTGGGCCTGCCCGGCGGCCTGCTGACCGTGGAGGCCTTTTGCCGGGCCTATGGGCGCTTGCGCGGGGTGGAACCATGAGCCTGGCCTATGATCTGTACCAGCCCGGCCGCTCCGCCCTGCACCGCGCCGACCCGCGGGTCAAGCTGCTGCTGACGCTGTGCGCCTCGGGCTGCCTGCTGGCTACCCAGAACCTGTGGCTGATCCTGCTGGCGCTGGCGGGCGTGCACGGCCTGCTATGGCTCGCCGGCATCGAGGGCCGCCGCATCGGCTGGGTCTGGCGGGTGACCTTGCCCACGGCGGCGCTGATCGCCCTCCTGTGGGCCCTGCTGAACCCGGTGGGCGAGGAACCCCTCATCGCCTGGTGGGTAGTGCGGCTCTCGGCGTTCAACGTGGCCCAAGGCCTGGCCATCGGCCTGCGCATCGCGGCCCTGGCCTTTGTGGTGCTGAGCTGGCTCTTTACCACGGACCAGTCCTCGCTGGTGTTGGGGCTGGTGGCCCTGGGCCTGCCCTACACCTGGGGGCTGACCGTCGCCATGGCGCTGCGCTACCTGCCCACCATGGCCGGCGTCTTTCGCACCATCTCCGAGGCGCAGCAGGCCCGCGCCCTGGATCTGACGCGGGGCGGGCCCTTCCGCCGCGCCAGGGCGTATATCCCCATCACCGTGGCCATGCTGATCACCGCGCTGCGCACCGCGCAGCACCTGTCCTACGCCCTGGAATCGCGGGCTCTGGGGGCGCTGCCCCACCGCAGCTACCTGCACCGGCTGCGCTTTCGCCCGCTGGATCTGGCCTACACCGTGGCGATCCTGGCCCTTACCCTCGCCTTTGCCTGGGCGCGGCTGGCCTATGGGCTGGGGGCGCACCCCCTGGCCCTGGTGCCCTGAGGCCGGGCCCTCGCGCTTCTCGCACGCAGCTCGCCTTCGGCTCGCATCTGGCCCGCCAGGGCGCTTGACGCTGCCTCGGCCGTCGTGTAACCTGCCCCCAAAGTGACCCCTCTCTGGGGATTGCGATGGTACAAAGGGAGGCAATTCGATGGTGGGCAGAGTAGTGACCTTTGGCGAGATCATGATGCGCCTATCGCCGCCGGGCATGTTGCGTCTGGCCCAGGCGCGTTCGTTCGATGTGGTCTATGGTGGGGGCGAGGCCAATGTGGCCGTCTCACTGGCCAACTATGGCATCCCCGTGGAGTATGTTACGCGGCTGCCCGAGAACGAGATCGGCCAGGCCTGCCTGCGGTTCCTGCGGGAGAATGGCGTCGGCGTGCAGCACATCGCCTGGGGCGGCGAGCGCCTGGGCATCTACTTTCTCGAGATGGGCGCCGTGATGCGCGGTAGCCAGGTGGTCTATGACCGCTCCCATTCGTCCATCGCCACCGTGGCGCCGGGCATGATCCCCTGGGACCAGGTGTTCGATGGCGCTACCTGGTTCCACTGGACGGGCATCACCCCGGCGATCTCCCAGGGAGCGGCGGAGGTCTGCCTGGAGGCGGTGCAGGCCGCCCAGGCCGCCGGCCTGACGATCTCCTGCGACCTGAACTACCGCAGCAAGCTCTGGAAGTGGGGCAAGAAGGCGGGCGAGGTCATGTCCGAGCTGGTCTCGTATTGCGATGTCGCCATCGGCAACGAGGAGGACGCGGCCCAGGTCTTTGGCATTCACGCGCCCGACACCGATGTGACCTCGGGCCAGGTGGACGCGGCCAAGTACCGCAGCGTGTGTGAGGCCCTGCACCAGCGCTTCCCCCGGCTCAAGACCATCGCCATCACGCTGCGGGGCTCCCTCTCGGCCAGCCACAACACCTGGTCGGGCCTCCTCTGGGATCAGGGCCAGGTCTATGTGGCGCCCACGTACGACATCACCCACATCGTGGATCGGGTGGGCGGCGGCGACGCCTTCATGGGCGGCCTGATCTATGGCCTGCTCACCTATACCGACAAGCAGAACGCCCTGAACTTTGCCGTGGCGGCCTCGGCTTTCAAGCACACGATCTTTGGCGACTTCAACCTGGTGACGGTGCCCGAGGTGGAGAAACTGATGGGCGGCGACCTTTCGGGGCGCGTCTCGCGCTAGCAAGTACGGATCAGGCAGGAGGATAGCAGATGGCACGGTTTACGCGTGTGCAGGTATGGAGCACCATGGAGGCCCTGGGGCTGGTGCCCCTCTTTTACCATGATGATGTCGAGACCTCGATCAAGGTGATCGAGGCTCTCTCGGCGGGTGGCGCCAAGGTGATCGAGTTCACGAACCGGGGCGACCGCGCTTTTGAGGTGTTCCGCGAGCTGGCAGTCCACTTTGAGCAGGCCGATCCCGAGCTCATCCTGGGGGCCGGCTCGGTGCTGGATGTGGCCACGGCGGGGCTGTACATCAACCTGGGGGCCAATTTCATCGTCGGCTCGGTGACCAACCCCGATGTGGCCAAGCTGTGCAACCGCCGCAAGATCCCCTACTGCCCCGGCTGCGCTACCGCCTCGGAGGTGTCCTATGCCGAAGAGCTGGGCGTCGAGATCTGCAAGATCTTTCCGGGGAGCGAGCTGGGCGGCCCCAGCTTTGTCAAGGCGATCCTGGCGCCCTGCCCCTGGTCGCGGCTGATGCCCACGGGCGGCGTGAGCGCCACCCGCGAGAACCTCAAGGGCTGGTTCGATGCGGGCGTGGTCTGCGTGGGGATGGGCTCGGGAGTGGTGCGCAGCGACCTGATCAAGGCGCAGAACTGGCAGGCCATCACCGATCTGACGGCCCAATGCCTGGCCTGGATCCGGGAGATTCGCGGCCAGGCCTAGCCGGCGCGCCTGCCGCCAAGAGCGAGGACGCCCGCAACCGGGAGAGCCAACGTGTCGCTATTCGAGAACCTGAACCTGGCCGTCGCCCGTCCCCTGATGGCCGGCGGCGTGTTCCTGATAGCCTGGGCCCTGGCAGCCCAGGTGCCGACCTTGCTGCGCCGCTGGCTGGCGGGCCGCGGCGACTCGCGTTGGCAGCGGCTGGCGGGGGCGCCCGCCTGGCCGTTCGTGGGGCGCATCCTGGCCCTGGCCTACGCCATCGGGGCCCTCTACCTGATCCTGCAGCAGGCCTACATCGAGCCGTCGCACATCGGGCTGGGGCCGCTCCGTTGGGAGGAGCTGGCGCCCTGGCTACCGGTGGTTGCCGGACTGACCTCCCTGTGGGTGGCGATCCTCTGGGCGGCGGTCTGGCGCGACCTGCGGCCCTCGGCGGACCACAGCCCTCGGGCGGCCTATGGCACCATCCTGGGCTTGCCCGCCCACCTGATCGGCGAGGAGGCCTGGGCCGCCATCCTGCGCGGTGCGCTGATCCCGGCTCTGGGCCTCTATTGGGGGCCGCTGGCGGCGGCCCTGGCGCGAGGGCTCGTCTCCCTGGTCAGCCCGAGCGCGCGTGACCGTTGCCGCGCCGATGCTGGGCGGCCCTTTGCCTATCTGGATTGGGCCATGGAGTGGGTCGCGGCGGGCTGCTTTATCGCCTCGGGCAGTCTGTGGGCCAGCCTGATCGCCCGCGCCGCCGGGCACCTGGCGGCCAACCTGGTCCATCGGGGCCTGTATCTCTGGGCGCGCCACCGCGCGCAGCGCGGCTCTGTCGAGACGGGCTAGCCCCGGAGCCTGGAAAGGCGAAAACCGTCGGCAATCGCGAGGTTGCCGACGGTTGTTGTGTACAGGACCGGGGGAGCTAGAGGGGAGGCAGGATCAGCGCCAGCGCGATGAGCAAGGCGAACATGGCCACGGCCAGGATGCCAAAGCGCCGCAGATCGCTGAGCACATAGTGATACTCGGTGGAGAAATCCACCTCGGGCGCCTGCTCGACGGCAGCCCGCGCCTGCCTGACCCGCCTCGAACGACTCCTCTTGGCCATCTTCTTTCCTCTACTCTCGCCATCTGGCGCGCTGGTGTTCGGGTGCAAAGGCGATTATAGGGCGGCACCGGGGCCATGTCAAAGCGCGCCTGGCGCCCGCAGGCTGTTGACGCAGCGCCTGCAAAGCACTACGCTTGAGGCAGATCCGCACATCATCCGAGGGAGGGACGCGAGATGGCAGAGTTGCGCTTTGATCATCAGGCCCTGGAGACGTTCGTCACCCAGGTCTTTGCCCATGTCGGCTTTAGCCAGGAGGACGCCGCCACCGAGGCTCATGTGCTGGTGTGGGCCAACCTGCGCGGCGTGGATTCCCACGGTGTGCTGCGCGTGCCCTCGTACCTGGCCAATGTTGAACACGGCGGCATGAACCCCCGCGCCCAGATCCGTATCGAGCGCGAGACGCCGGCCGTCGCCCTGATCGAGGCGGATCATGCCTTTGGGCCTGTGGTCACCACCTTTGCCATGCGCACGGTGATGGCCAAGGCGCGCCAGGTGGGCATCGGCTGGGCCGTCATCCGCAACACGACCCACCAGGGGGCGATGGGGTACTATGCGCTCATGGCCGCCGAGAACGACATGGCCGGGCTGGCGCTCGTCTGCAACCCGCCCAACATGGCGCCCTATGGCGCGCGGGCGGCGGGGGTGCACAACAGCCCCCTGGCCATCTCGGTGCCCGCCGGCGAGTTCGACCCGCCGGTGATGGACTGGGCCACCAGCATGGCCGCCTTTGGCAAGGTGAACCTGGCCGTGGACAAGGGCATCCCCATCCCGGAGGGCTGGGCCCTGGATGCCGACGGCAACCCCACCACCGACGCCACCAAGGCGCGCATCCTGCTGCCCTTTGGCGGCTACAAGGCTTCGTCGCTGGCGCTCATGTTCGAGACCCTTTCCAGCGTCATGGCGGGCAACGCCCTGCTCTCGCCCTACCTGGTGGGCGGCGACAAGCCCAAGCCGGGCACCCAGAACAGCGTGGTGGCCGCCGTGGATATCGCGACGTTCACGGATGTGGCGACCTACAAGCAGGAGATCGACCGGCTACTCAAGGGCATCAAGAGCCTGCCCACGGCCGAAGGGTTCAGCGAGGTGCTGGTGCCGGGCGAGCTGGAGAACCGGGTCAAGGCCGAGCGCACGGCCAACGGCATCCCTCTGCCCGAGGGGACGGTGGCCAACCTGCGGGAGGTCTCGGCCAATCTGGGCATCCCCATGCCCGAGCCGATCGGATAGCGGCAAACAGAACGGGGGGAGCGCCCTGGCGGCGCTCCCCCCGTTGCTTTTGCTGCGGCCTTACCCCAGCCCCGCCAGACGGCGGGTGTTCTCGATGCCCTGCCGGATCTCGAGCGCCTGGTCGTACTCCCGGTGGGGGGCACGGTCGGTCAGCTCGAGCTGCAAGGGCCGTGAGAAGCCCACCTCGCGCAGGGCCGCCAGCACATCGGGCCAATCGATATTGCCCCGGCCCGGCGGCAGGTGATCGTCCACCTGGCCCCAGTTGTCATGCAGGTGCAGGGTCAGCAGGCGGGGGCCCGCCATGCGGATGGCCTGGGGCGCCCCCAGATCGCCCAGGTTGGCGTGGCCCGTGTCCACACAGACGCCCAGATGATCGGCGCCCAGGCGCTCGATCAGGCTCAGGATGTAGACCCAGTGGGCCAGGGCGCGCCCGTTCTCCAGCGCCAGCTCCACATCCAGGGCCGCGGCTCGGGCGCGAGCGGGCTCCAGAACGCCCATATCCTGGGCCAGGAGCTTGCGCACATCGGGCAGCTCGCCCAGTTGCAGGCCCAGCAGGATGGGGGCGTGCACCACCACCACCCGGGCGCCCACGGCGTGGCAGACCTCCACGGCGTTGATCAGGTAGCCGCGGGCCTCCTCCACCGACCGGCCGAGGACAAAGCCACCAGGGGATTCCGAGTGGACCGACCAGCTCTGCATCCCCAGCGAGGCGGTGTAGGCGCCGATCTCCCGCGCCTCATCCAGGCTCAGGTGGCACAGGTGCGAGTACTCGACGGTCTGATAGCCCAGGGCGCTGTTGCGCGCCAGCGAGCGCCGTATGGCGGCCAGGTCAAAGTCGGTGGTGAGCACCAGCTCGCCGCCATCGTACAGGGTGTTGCAGCCGATCTTGTCCACAAGGGCCTCCTTGAGAGTGCGGCCTCAGAGCGCCACGGGCAGGCCGAGGGCCTGGAGCGCGGCCACGATCAGGGGCGCGATGAGCAGGGCGGGCAGCAGATTCGCCACCCGGATGCGCTTGAGATCCAGCAGCAACAGCCCGATGGCCAGGATCAGGACGCCGCCGGTGGCGGTCATCTCGGCGATCATGGGTGTCGTCAGCACGCGCTCGGCCAGCCCGGCCAGCAGCGACATCCCCCCCTGATAGATGATCAGGGTCAGGATGGAAAAGACCACCCCCACCCCCAGGGTGGAGGCAAAGGCCAGCGCGGCAAAGCCATCCAGCACCGACTTGATGGCCAACAGCGTAAAGTCGCCCGTCAGGCCATCCTGGATGGCGCCCAGGATGGTCATGGGCCCGACGCAAAAGACCAGGCTGGCGGTGACAAAGCCTTCGGTAAAGTGGGCCATGCTGCGGGAGGAGAGGCGCCGGGCGACTCCACGGCGCAGCCACTCGCTAGCGCGGTCCAGGCCGGCGGCGATCCGCCACCACTCGCCCAGCAACGCGCCCACCAGCACGCTGCCCATCACGATCAGGACGTTCTGGGTCTCTAGCGTCAGGTGAATGCCCACGACCAGGGTTACGAGCCCGATGCCGTGCATCACGGTCTCTCGAACGCGTTGGGGCAGGCGGTCACCCAATAGGGTGCCCAGCCCGCCCCCCAATAGGACGGCAACGATGTTGATGAGGGTGCCGATCAAAGCGTGCCGCCTCTTTGTTCAGGATGGGTTGCGTTATCAGCCTTCAAAGAAGGGCAGCTCCTGATCGTCGAAATACCAGACACCGTCGTTGACGAGATACTCGTAGGTCTCCTGCAGGAAGGCATAGTGCTTGTCCTCGGCCTTGGCCAGGAACTCCCACAGCTCCTTCTCGGCTGCGCCGGCTGCGCTCTCGGCTGCCTCGGCGTACAGGTTGTAGCCGCGCTGCTCGAAATCCATGGCCATTGTGAGAGCCTGTTCATCGGTGGCGTCGGCGGGGATCAACTGGGCCGCGGCGCCCGCCTCGGGAAAGATCTGGGTCGGGTCCACCGACTCGGCCATAGCGATGGCCTCTTCCGTCGAGACGCAGCTTCCGCCCTCTGAGTAGGCCGCGTACTGGCCGCAGAGGATCTCCAGATGCCGGCTCTCTTCTTCCACCAGGCTCTGAAAGACGCGCTTGCCGTCCTCGTTCTCTGTGCGGGCGACGGCCTCCTCATAAAAGCGCCGTCCCCACAGCTCGGTGCTCATACCTTGCTTCAGGATCTCGATAACGTCTGCCATGTTTGACTCCTCGTGGATGGTGGTGCGTGTCGGTTGCTTGGGCTGCCACGCAGCGGGACGCTATACCCAGCGGGACGGCGTGTTGAGCGCCTCATAGTTGCTCATCAGCAGGTTGAAATGGGTCATCTCGGCGGCGGCCAGCCACTGGTACATCTCGCGCCCCGTGGGGCTCTCGGTCTCCAGGGCCGCCTGGCGATACAGATCGTAGCTGCGCACCTCAATCTCGATGGCCACCAGCAGGGCGTCCAGCTCGTCGGAGTGCTCGCCGACCCGCTCGGCGACCTTGGCCGGGTCCGGCGGCAGAATGGCGGCCGCCAGGTCGGCATGCACCGGCTCGATATTGGGCAATACGACGAAATCACCCTCCTCGCTCATCGCCTCGAGCTGTCGCACGATCATGGCCTCGTGGATCTTTTCATCGTCGGCCAGCGACAGCATGGTCTTCTTGCAGGTGGTGTCCTTTACCCGTTCAGCGGCCTGGGTGTAAAAGGCATAGCCATCCTGCTCCAGTTTGAGTGCGCGGCCCAGAGCGGCCAGAACCTGATCGTCACGTGCCATGTTCTCATCCCCTTTGCTTGCTACAATATGGATACAATCTATGCTTGATCGAACACCAACTCGCTGCGGTGCACAGCGCCGGCGCGCACGTACTCGATGGGCACCCGGGCGCCCGGGCGCACCCGCGCTATCAGTTGCTCCAACTGGAGCCCCGTCTGCACCGGATGGCCTGCCAGGCTGGTGATGACATCGCCAACGGCCAACCCGGCCCGGGCCGCGGCCCCGCCGGGGTGCACGCGCCCCACATAGGCGCCGACGCGCTGGTCGCCGCGCCCCTGGGCGGCCATCTGGGCGGCGTCGGCCACGGCAGCCCCCAACCGGGGGCGCTGGGCCCGCGCCAGGGCCTCGTCCAACCGCGGCCGGTCAAACCCGATGATGATCTCGTCGTCGATGCGGGTGACGGGCACGCCCTGTTGGCCCGAGAGGCGCACCATCTCGGCGGCGGCCGCCCCGTCGCGCTCCACGTTGCGCTCGGTGTAGGCCACCCCTCGGCTGGAGAGGTACTGCTTGACCGAGGCGCAATAGGGGCAGGTTGTGGTGGTATAGACGACCACGTCCATTGCAGTCCCTCCCGCCCCGGTTACATATGCTCGTCCAGCAGCCGCTGGTAATCGGCGCGAGGCCGGGTGTGCAGCGGCTGGCTCACCAGCGGGCCCGCATCCAGGGTGGGCTCGCCCTCCTCATAGGCAGGCACATCCTCGGTGCGGTAGATGATCCCCGTGGGGATGCGCTCGCCGCCGGGATACTCGAGGGCCTTGGCCATGGCGGCCTGCAGGTCGCCCGGGTCGTAGCCCTCCTCCTCTTCCACCTTGTAGGTGTGCTCGCGATACCAGTCGTAATCCATCCCGCGATTGTAGGTGGCGCAGACCTGCAGCACGTCTATCAGGGCGTAGCCACGGTGGCCCATCGCCTCGATGATCAGGTGCTGTAGTTGCGCCATATCCAGCGAGTGGCCGCGCGCCACAAAGGTGGCGCCCTGGGAGAGGGCCAGCGCCAGGGGCTTGATGGGCCGCTCGAGCACGCCCCGAGGCGAGGTGCTGGTCACAAAGCCACGCCGGCTGGTGGGCGAGACCTGTCCCCGGGTGAGGGCGTAGACGTGGTTGTCCTCGATTAGGTCCACGATGCCGATGTTGCGCCGGGCCGCGTGCAAAAAGTGGTTGCCGCCCTCGCCATAGCCATCGCCATCGCCATGAACGCAGATCACCTTGCGGCCCGTGTTGGCCAGGCGCACGCCCGTCGCCACGGCCACGGTGCGGCCGTGCAGGCTGTGCAGGCCGTTGATGCGCATATAGTCGCCCATCTTGCTGCCGCAGCCGATGCCGCTGACCATGATGATGTCCTCAGGCGCATAGCCTGCCGTCACAAAGGCGCGCTTGAGCGAATTCCAGATGGCATAGTCGCCGCAGCCGGGGCACCAGGTGGGCCGAATGTCCACCGCATAGTCCTGTAGGGTTGCCATGGTTAATCCTCCAGATGGGCTACAATGTATTCATAAGTGAGGGGCCGCCCATCGTATCGGTTCATCCGCTCGGGGGTCGGGATGCCCGCCTCGGCCGTGATCAGGTGGGCCAGTTGGCCAGTGATGTTGGTCTCGACCACGACGGTGCGCCGGGCGCCGGAGAGGGCCTGGCGGGCCGCCTCCGCCGGGAAGGGCCACAGGTCCACAAAGTGGACCATGTTGGCGCTCTGGCCGCCCTCGTTCAGCACGTTCACGGCCTCGCGCACCGGGCCATAGCTGGAGCCCCAGCTCACCAGGGTTACGTCAGCCTCCTCAGGGCCGTGGCGCAGGGGCGGGCGTATCTCGCCCTGAATCGCCCTGAGCTTGCCCAGGCGCTTGTTCGCCATGGCCACCACGATCTGGGGATCCTCGGTGATGTGGCCATCCTGCTGGTGCTCGTTGCTGCTGGTGAGAAAGACTGCCTTGGGATGCGAGCCGGGGATCGCCCGGGGCGAGATGCCATCCTCGGTGAGGGCGAACCGCTTGTACTCGTCCATCGCATCCAGTTGGTCGGGGGTAAGCCACTTGCCCCGCTCGATGCCGTCCAGCACCGCGTCCAGATCAAAGAGCGCCCGATCGCGGCTGGTCACCGTGTTGGCGAAATAGTGATCCGAGAGGACGATCACCAGGCACTGGTACTTTTCCGCCAGGTTCAGGGCGCGGGCGGCGGCGTAGAAATGCTCCTCTGGCGTGTGGGGCGCCAGCACGATGCGCGGGAACTCGCCGTGAGAAGCATAGATCGCCATGAACAGATCACCCTGTGCGGTGCGGGTGGAGAGGCCCGTGCCCGGGCCGGGTCGCTGGCTGAGGAAAACCACCAGCGGCGTCTCGGTGATGGCGGCCAGGCTGAGGCCCTCGACCATCAGGTCAAAGCCGCCGCCGGAGGAACCGGTCATGGCGCGCACGCCGGCATAGGCGGCGCCCACCGCCATATTCACGGCGGCGATCTCGTCCTCGGCATGCTTGACCACCAGCCCCCATTCGGCGGCATGGCTTGCCATGTACTCTAGCACCGAGGACCAGGGCGTCATGGGGTAGCCCGCCATGAACTTGCAGCCGCCCACCAGCGCGCCCATGGCAAAGGCGTGGTTGCAGTGCAGGCTCAGGCGGGGCGGCGCCTGGCGCTGGCCCAGCGGCTGAGCGAAGAGCAGGCCGTACCGCTCCCGCGCCAGGTCGTAGGCCTCCTGGATCACGGCGCGGTTGGCGTCCACGACGCGTTCGCCCTTGGAGCGAAAGTTGTCCTCGACGACGCCGATCATGTGGGCCACGTCGAACCCTGTGACCGCGGCAGCCACGCCCAGGGCCGCCGTGTTGGTCATCACCTCGCCCCCGTGCTCGACGGCGATAGCCTTGATGGGGACCACCAGCAGGTGCAGGTCGCGGCCCTCCAGGCGGGGACGCAGGGGCTCCAGGTTGATCTGCTCGTCCACAATGATCACGCCGCCGGGGTTCACGCATCCCACATGCTCGGACACGGTCTCGGCGTTGAGGGCGATCAGGACGTCCACGTTCTCGCGCACGCTCCACACGGGCTCTTGGCGGTTGGCTGCGCGGATGGAGTAAAAGTTGTGCCCGCCGCGGATGCGCTCGTAATAGCTGGGCACGCCGATCACCTGCAGCCCGGCGCGGGTCAGGGCCTGGCAGAAGCCTGCCCCACTGGATTCGACTCCCTGCCCCGCCTCGCCGCCGATGCGGAAACTGATCTCGTTGGCTGACATGAATACCTCCCGTTGGCCCTCGCCCTGGGCATGGCCCTGACCCTGCCCGTCGGCAGGGTCAGGGGGAACACTATGGATAGGATGTCGCCTCGGGCAAAGGCGGATTAGCTGAGCAGCAGCGCGGCCTGGGGGCGCTTGACCCGCAGGGCCAGCGTCTCCAGGATGGTGAAGGCCAGGTCCAGGCCCTCGTTGCCCACAAAGGCGGTGGCGATATCCTGGCCGACCACCATGTCCATGTTCCAGGGCTGGGGGCTCAGCAGCAGCGCCTGGTCATCGCCGATGGCCGCCGAGGCAAAGATGCCCGCCTCGACCAGCTTCTCCACGGCCTTGATCTCGCGCTGGCCGTGATCCATCAGGCTGGCCAGCTTGGCGTACATGCCAAAGCTCATCACCAGGGCAAAGGGGCCGTCAAAGCCGTTGCCGCGCATGGTCGCCACAGCCGCGGCCACGGCGCCAAAGGGGCCGTTGGGTACGGACCAATCGCCCAACGCGGCCTGGCCCGCCTTGGCCAGCAGGCCGCCGATGATCTTGGCGTCTTCCTCTTTGGCCAGGGCAGCCGCCGCCGACGCCACAGCGCCCAGGTCCAGCCCGTAGGGGGTCTGCTCGGCCATGGCCAACTGCTTGAGGCGCAGCCGGAACCCGGATTCCAGTTGCTTGAGCTTGACGTATTCGCCGGTATCGGCCACATAGCCCTCATCGGCGCCGGCAAAGCCCGATAGCGGCGCGACCTCGACGCCCCAGCCCAGGGGCCCCACCAGGGGCACGATGCGCCGGCCCACCAGGTTCTTGGTCACCACCGTGGCGACCATCTCGTCGATCTGCTTCCAAACTGCTTCACTCAGGGGGGCATCATCGCGCAAAAGATAACCGCTCATGTCATCCTCCTCTATCGCTACAAGAATGGGTTCGTCTGGCGATTCCTACTTGATCAGGCTGCCGATGGGGGGCACAGCGGGCGCCCCATCGGGGGGCTCACTCTCTTGGGATTCCTCTGGCGCTTCGGCAGGCGGCTCGGCCTCGGCCTGGCGCTCACGGGCCTCCGCCAGCAGGTCACGGAAGAGGTCGGCGTGATAGATCTCGTGGTCGCGAACGCGGCTCAGGATCTCGCGGATGTCCTCCTCCTGCACCTGGGGGATCTGACTGCTGTAGGCGCGGGTGACCTCTTCCTCGATGGCGATATCCGCCTCCAGGTTGGCGACGGCATCGCGACTGAAGAAGGGGTCGTGGTGATCGAACTCGGGTTGCTGGCCTTTCTCCTGCAATTCCTCGGCCAGCCAGCCCATGTGCTGCATCTCGTTGATGGCAGCGTTCTGCATCTCTTCTCGGAGCTCGCAGTCATCGGCCACGAAGGAGTGGTAGAGATACTGCAGGACGACGGTGTACTCGTGGCGCACGCCATAGTTGAGGATCTGGGCCAGGCGCGGATTCGCCCCGCCCGCGCCGCCCTCGGGCGCCGCATCGCCCTCGTCGGCCAAGTCCTCGGCATAGCCCTGGAACTCTTTCTGGTGAGAGACCTCATCATGGACGATGCGGGCCAGCAGCCGGCGGATGCCCTCGTCCTCAATAGCTTCCATGTGGGCGCGGTACTGATCGATGGCCTGCTGCTCCAGGTCCACATTCTTGAGCATCTGGGCCGAGGGAGCGGCCGCGCTCAGATCGGGCGGCTCACGCCCCATGTCGGGGTCGCCGCCCAGCTCGACGATGGCATCGGCCAGCCAATCCAGGTGGCGCATCTCCTCGCGGGCGATGGCCTCGATCCCGCCCGAAACCTCGCCCTCGCCCAGGGCGTAGGCATGGGCCAGGTACTGGATGATGGCCTGCTGTTCGCCGCGCATGTCGGCCCGCAGCATCTCGATGACCTTCTGCGTATCCATAATGCCTCCATCTACTCGCTACGTGCGTTTGCGCAGCCGCATCTAGCGACTCTTGGCCGCCTGCTCGCGCACCAAGGCCGCCAGGTCGAAATCGGGTTCCAGGAGCCGGTCCGCCACCGCAGAGACATCTATCCCTCGCGAGATCAACTGGCTCACGGCGGCCAGATCGGAGCGGTCGCCCAGAAGGATGGCGCCCACCACCCTGTTTTCGCGGATGACCAGCTTCTTGTAGACCTGCGCCCTCTCGTCCGTGTAGCGCAGCTCGCGATAGTCGCTGCCTTCGGGGTTCACTTCGCCCAAAGACGAAAGGTCCATGCCCGTAACCTGTAGGGTGGTGCTGGGCACGATCTCGCGGTAGACGATCTCCGGGTGGCCTGCGATCTGAGAGGCGGCGACCCGCGCCTGGGCCACCGCCACCGGGATGATGCCCCACACCATGCCGCCGAACTCGGCCACATCGCCCACGGCATAGATGTCGGGGATGCTGGTCTGCATGCGCTCATCCACGATGATGCCCCGGTTGCAGGCCAGCCCCGCTTCCTGGGCCAGGGCTAGCTTGGGGCGCACCCCGGCAGATATCACGATCACCCCCGATGAGAGGGTGCGCCCGCTCTTGAGGCGGGCGTGCTGTACGGAGCCTTCGCTCTGGATCTCGGCGCAGAGATCATCGGTGATGACGCGCACCCCGCGGGCCTCGATGGCCTGCTGGAGCAACACGGCGCCCTCGCGATCCAATTGGCGCGGCAGGAGGCGGGGTAGGGCCTCCACCACCGTCACCTCGACGCCGTAGGAGCGCAGCGCCATGGCCGTATCCAGGCCGAGGAGCCCGCCTCCCAGGATCAAGAAAGACGCGCCCGCCTGGGCCTGGCGGCAGATGGCGATGGCATCATCCAGGGTGCGCAGAGTGTGGACCCCCACCCCGTCGGCTCCGGGGATGGGGGGCACCCAGGGGCGCGAGCCCGTGGCCAGCACCAGCCGATCGTAGCCCTCGTGGCGGCCATCGGCCAGGGTGATCTGGTGGGCGCCGGGATCCACCGCCACCACCTGCTGGCCCAGGTGCAGGCCGATGTGGCGCTCTTGATACCAGGCCGGGGGGTACTGTGGCAGTTCCTCCAGAGGGAGCTTGCCGGCCACAAAGTCGATCAGCCGTGGACGGGGATAGTAGGCGTAGGGCTCTTGGCCGTACAGGGCGATCTCGATGGAAGGATCCCGTTCGGCCACGTAGCGGGCCGTGGTGACGCCAGCAACCCCGTTCCCGATGACGAGCAGCCGCATGGGGCTCCTGTTCTGTGTCTTGCGGGGGCTGCCGGGCACTGGCGCTCGGCAGCCCCCCAATGGGTTAGCTCAACTCCTCGAACATGTCCTTGCCGGCGCCGCACTCGGGGCAGACCCAGTCTTCGGGCAGGTCCTCAAACGCCGTGCCGGGCGCGACGCCGTTATCGGGATCTCCCACCTCGGGGTCGTAGATGTAGCCGCACACCAAGCATTCCCATTTGGCCATTTCGTATGCTCCTTCGTATCATGATTGGTCGGCCGCCTATACCTCGGTATAGAACAGCTCCTCGTACAGGCTTTCGACGCGATACTTGTGCTGCAGCTCTTGCTCGGCCAGGTGGCGATAGAGGGCCTCCATCTCCTGATCCTCGGCGATGCTGGCCAGGGCCGAGTACAGATCGTAGCTGCCCGCCTCACGCTTGCCGGCTGCGATCAGCACTTGTTGCACATCGGCGTTCTCATCCAGGGGGGCCTCCTGGAGGAAATCGGTAATCCGCAGGTCAACGACGCGCTTGTTTGCGCGGCCCAGCAGGTCGGGCGAGAAACCTCGCTCCAAGAGCGCCTCCAGGCGCCGTCGGTGCCCTTCCTCCTGGGTGGCCAGGTCCTGCAGCAGCTCGCGGGCTTGCCCGCTCGACACGCGCTTGGCCAGCCCCGCATAGAGATCGCGCGCGGCGATCTCGCGCTCCATGGCGGTCCTCACGATATTGCGATATGGATCCCTAGTCTCTTGCACATTATCCTCCAAGCCTTCTTTGGTCCGACAGGCTGAGGCCATTGTAGGGGCTAGCCGAGCCCCTGTCAAGTGCTGGCTACAAGAACTCCTTTGTTCTGCAGTCGAGTCTGTCAAACAAGGGCGCTGGGCAGGGGCATGGGACGGGAAGCGCTTAGTCGGCGCTTGACAGAATCGCGGGCCCCGCTACACTGAAAAGGGAAGAGGATGAAGGAAGGAAAGGGGGGACTGGTGAAGACCGTCGTAGCGGCAGCTCTGGGCGAGTGCGTGCATGTGGCCGGGGTGCTGAGCTTCCTCCGGCTGGCCGAGGCCGCCGGCTGGCGGACCGTATTCCTGGGCCCGGCGACGCCGCCGGCGCGGGTGCTGCAAGAGGCGCGCGCCCAGCGGGCTGATCTGGTGGCCGTGTCCTATCGCCTCACGCCAGAGAACGGCGAGCGCCTGCTGGCCGAGTTCGCCGAGACGGTGGACGAACTGCACGCCCAGGGGGTGCGCTTCATCTTTGGGGGCACGCCAGCGGTGGCCGAGCGCGCCCGCAGCCTGGGCTTCTTTGATGCCGTGTTCGACGGCAGCGAGCCGGTGGAGGCGATCCTGGGCTATCTGCGGGGCCAGCCCTACGCGGCGCCCCGCGCCGAGGACTATCCCGATACTGCCATCGCCCGCATCCGTTGGAGGGCGCCCTATCCGATCCTGCGCCATCACTTTGGGCTGCCCAGCATGGAGGCCACCCTGGCGGGGGTCGCCCAGATCGCCGAGGCCCGCGTGCTGGACGTGATCTCCCTGGGGATCGACCAGGATGCGCAGGAGAACCATTTTCACCCCGAGCGCCAGGATCCGCGGCGCAGCGGCGCCGGGGGCGTTCCCGTGCGCAGCCGCGAGGACTATGCGGCGCTCTATGCCGCCAGCCGCTGCGGCAACTATCCCCTGATGCGCTCTTACTCTGGCACCGACGACCTGGAGCGCTTGGCCGAGGTACACTTGGAGACGATCCACAACGCCTGGTGCGCCGTCTCGCTCTTCTGGTTCAACCGCATGGATGGGCGCGGCCCCTGGGAGCTGGAGCCCTCCATCGCTCAGCACCAGCGGCTGATGGCCTGGTACGCCCGCCGAGGCGTGCCCGTGGAATCCAACGAGGCACACCATTGGGGCCTGCGCGATGCGCCGGACGTGGTGTTCTGCGCCGCATCCTATCTTGCCGCCTATAATGCGCGGGCCATGGGCGTGCAGGATTACATCGTGCCCCTGATGTTCAACAGCCCGCCCAGCCTGGGCGAGAGAATGGACCTGGCGCGTATGCTGGCCGCACTGGACCTGATCGAGCCCCTGGCCGGCGAATCGTTTCGCATCTGGCGGCAGACGCGCACGGGCCTGCTGAGCTACCCCCAGGACCTGGATGCTGCCCGCGCCCATCTCGTGGCAAGCGTGTACCTGCAGATGGCGCTGCGGCCCCACATTGTGCACGTGGTGGGCTACTGCGAGGCCCAGCACGCCGCCACAGCAGGCGAGGTGATCGAATCGTGCAAGCTGGCCCGGCGCGCCATCGAGAACGCGCTACACGGCCAGCCTGAGATGGCCGCCGACCCGGCGGTGGCGCAACGGCGCGCCGAGCTGGTGGCCGAGACGCGGCTGACCCTGGCGGCCGTGCGGGCCCTGGCCGAGACGGGTCGAGAGCGCCCGGCAGGCTTTGATCCGCTTACCGACCCGGCCACCCTGGCGCGAGCGGTCACCCGGGGCGTGCTGGATGCGCCACACCTTCGCAGCAACCCCTACGGGCGCGGCCAGATCATGACGAACGATGACGGCCGGGGCGCCTGGGTGGCCGTTGACCCGGCGAGCGGCGCACCCCTTACCGAGGCGGAGCGCCTGGCGCGGCTGGGCATCGCACTGACCTAGCCCGGCCCCCGTCGCTTGCGACCATCGCCCACCTCGAGACGTCGCCACGGCGACGCGCCTCTTTGCCTCTTGCCGCCAACGCGTTGCCATCAGCTCGGTCCGGCCTCCGCAGAGGCGATCGCGGTGCGCCCGCCAGACCGGGGCTCTGGCCCGCGGCGCCGTCCAGCATCGGCGCTGCCCGAAGGATGTTTCTCCCACACAAGTCAGCTCGAGTCGATCTGCAAAGGAGTCCATATGCAAGCCATCAGTCGCTACACGGTGATCGGTGCCGGACACGGCGGCAAGGCCATGGCCGCCCATCTCGCCCTCTTGGGTTTGGAGGTGACCCTTTTCAACCGCACGCCCGCGAACGTGGCTGCCATCCGCAGCCGGGGAGGGATCGATCTCGATAGTTTCGACGGGGGACCCCATGGGTTTGCGCGCCTCAGGCGCGTGACCTCTGATCCCGCTGAGGCGGCCCAGGATGCCCAGGTGCTGAACGTTGTGGTACCCTCCAGCGCCCACCCCGATATCGCCCGCATGCTGGCGCCGCACCTGCGCGATGGCCAGATCATCATCTTGCACCCAGGCCGCACAGGAGGCGCTCTCGAGTTCCGCCAGGTGCTTCGGCAACAAGGCTGTGCTGCCAAGGTCCTGTTGGCCGAGGCGGAGACGTTGCTCTATGCCAGCCGCTCCGATGGCCCAGCCCAGGTGCGCGTGTTCAGCCTTAAGGAGGCGGTGCCCCTGGCGGCGCTTCCGGCCACCCACACGCCGGCGGTGCTGGCCTCCCTGTCCGACGCCTATCCCCAGTTCATAGATGGGGGCACCGTGCTGCACACGGGGCTCAACAACATGGGCGCCATCTTTCACCCGGCGTTGACGCTTCTCAACGCGGGGCGCATCGAATCCACCCGCGGCGAGTTCCAGTTCTACGTCGAGGGGGTGACGCCCTCCGTGGCGCGGGTGCTGGGGGAGCTGGATCGCGAACGGGTGACGGTGGCGGCAGCCCTGGGGATTCGGGCGCGCACGGCGATGGAATGGCTCAAGATGGCCTATGATGCCAGCGGCCAGGACCTGTTCGAGGCGATCCACAACCAGCCGGGCTACCGGGGTATCAAGGCGCCCTCCACCCTCAACCATCGCTACGTGTTCGAGGATGTGCCCATGAGCCTGGTGCCCATCGCCGCCCTGGGCCAACGCTATGGCGTATCGGTGCACACGATCGACAGCATCATCCGGCTGGCCTGCACCATCCATCAGACGGATTACTGGCGGCGCGGCCGCACGCTGGACAAGTTGGGGATCGCCCAGCTCAGCGTGAGCGAGCTGATGCGCCTGGTGCAGGATGGCACCGAGGAGTAGCGCCGCCTAGGCGCCGGGCACGAGCTGGGCGAGAAGGGCCTCCACCTCGGCCACGGTACGCTCGATGGCATACTGCTGGGTGACGCGCCGGCGCCCGGCGGCCCCCATGCGCGCCCGCAGAGCAGGGTCGCGCAACAGGGAACAGGCTGCCTCGGCCAGGGCATGCTCATCTCCGGGCGGCACCAGCAGGCCCGTCTCGCCATGCACCACGATCTCGGGCAGGGCGCCGTGGGCAAAGGCCACCACGGGCTTGGCCATGGCCATGGCCTCGACATTGACGAGGCCAAAGGCTTCGGGATCGCCCGGCTGCACAAAGACGTCCAGAGCGGCAAGCGCGGGCCGCGGGTCGTCGAGCTGGCCGGTGAACACGACCCGCTCAGCGACGCCTAGCTCTATGCTGAGCCGATGCAGCGATGCCTCATACTCCTTCTGCTCAAAGAGGGGGCCGCCGACTATCACGCCCCAGACCTCGGGCTCTCTGGCCAGCACCTGCTCCAGGATGCCCAGAAAGCGGTCTTGCCCCTTGATGGGAGAGAGGCGCCCCAACATGCCCAGGAGCGGCGCGGCAGCGGGGATGCCATAGGCCTGGCGAAAGGGGACGCCATCTAGTGCGGGATCATAGCGCTGCACCTGGATGCCGTTGGGTATGACAACGATCTTGTGCTGAAGGGGATGGCGGCGCAAGGTGGCTTGGGAGTTGGCAATTACCCGCGCAGAGGCAGCGCCCAGCAGCGCCTTGGCCAGTCTGTCTGCCCAGAGCAGGCGAGGCTGAGACTGGCCCAGCCAGAAATCGCGCCGGTACCAGACAAAGGGGATGCGCACCACGTGCGCAGCCGGGGCGGCATAGAACGCGGCGCGCACGGTGTTGGCGATTAGCAGCGCCGCATCCACCTCCCGCGCGACCCCGGCCAGGCTACGTACTCCTCTGCGCAGGGCCGGCAGCGCTGAAGGAGACCGGCGCAGCTGGGGCTGGGGCGTGAGGTGTATGGGGACGCCCAAGGCCGCTGCGCGCTCCGCCAGGGAACCGGCGCGACATGCCAGATGCGGTGCCCAGCGCCGCCGGTCCAGGCGTTCCAGGATCATCAGCAAGCTGTGCTCCGCGCCGCCCAGGGCCGTGGCGTGATCTACAAACAGCAGGGAGGTTGGGGAGGAGTCTGGAAGGATCAGGTCAGCCACGGGCTCCTTTCCATTGCGGACACGACTGGGTCCGGAGGCAGCCAGGCACTCGCCGCCTGAGGGCTACATAGGCCGGCGGTGTTAGCTCTGGCCATGCAGGGTGCACGCCCAGCCCAAAACCTCATCCGCAATGGTGGCGGAGGCTCCGGCGATAAATGTCTGGATACGCTGATAGGTCAGGTGTCGCGGCGGCTCTGGGGCGGCGGGCAAGGTATCGAACCAGGCGAGGGTGCGGTCGCGCCAACGTCCGATCTCGTCGCCGCTGAGGAGTCCCGGCAGGTCGGCGGGCTCGGCGGCGGCCAGGGCGCGCCAGACCTCGGGCCGCCAGGGCGAGCCCTCGTAGAGCAAGCGATCCACCTCGTCTGTCTCGCGGTAATACAGGGTACGCTCCTGGTCGCGGGGCAGGGCCAGGTCGTGGCGAAAGGCCTGGAACACCCGCTCCACCCAGAGGGCGTCGGTGAGCAGGTGCACGGCATAGCCCAGGGCCAGGTCGCAGGCCTCGGGCTGCTGGGATGCCAGGGCCTCGAACAGCTCGCGCACCGCGGCGGATCCCCGCTCCATGATGGCGGCGTGCAGGTGCACGCGGCTCTTGTCCTCAGGGGCGGCGCCTGGGCGCATGTGGATAGCGTCGGGTGCCAGCGTGCCCAGCAGGAACGCGGGCGACGCCGCCCAGCCCAGGGCATCGCAGAGGCTGACGGCTACGGCCAAGTGTACCATCGGCAACGGCACGGTAGGCACTCCTGTTGTGGAAGTCGGCCCTACGTTCTCCTCTGACCTATCGCACAGCCTCGATTCTGTCTCAGCCGTGCGAGCAAGACAGGTGCTAGCCAAGTGTACACTGCCGGTTTCAGGCTAGCTTCTCCGACCATTATCCCCGCGTCAACAACGTGCGCTAGCGCCTTCGAGTGCACACTTCTGGCAATTCACGGGTGCAGCACTCTGCTTCAGACTCTGGGCGTCTGAGCGTTGTACGGATGACCATCTTCGCGAGCCCAGTTTCCTATCTCCGAGTGCGCTGGGCACAGGGAATCGTTACGTCTATAGTGTAACACAGAAGCCTGTAGCTGATCATCTGTGAGAGCACTGACCGAAAGTATGAGATGAACGCAGGACTTGACGCATAGCTATCCAAACACCGTGTCCAGTGGGGCCTGGTCCCGGATGGACAGGATGAGGCTGCCAGTTTCAGCGGGCTTTCCGTAGCTCTGCCGCTCGTTGATCAGTCATTGCACTGGTAGATACTTACGTTGTGAGTTGAGTTCTGGTATACAAGCGTGTATCTCGCCTGATCGGCCTGCAGCAGTGGCAATAGGTGAGTATCGATGAACTCACCCAATTCAGTCGTGCGAGGTGTCTGTAGCTTTGGCCTTACCATGATGTAGTCAACCCCGTTTGCGCGTACATAGTCCTCAAGGGATGCACCCTCGACCGGATACGGAACTGTCTTCCGTCTGGCATGGATGTAGTCTGGGACCGGATCTCTGGCCATGATGATCGCGTCAGGTGCGGCGTTTTCCTGAATCCACTCAGTCCCTATCGACAAGTCCGTGATCCTGTCGCGAACAGGGTTTCGCCAGTCCTGCACATTGCGAGCGAGAGAGACTAGCATGACCAAACACGCCGCTACGACGACAATGGCAGACTGGTGTTTCTCGGCCAGTCTCCTGACGAGGGTGAGAAGCCACGAGGCGCCACGTATGAGAAAGATATACAGAATAGGTACAAGAGGAACTAAAAAGCGTGATTGGGCACTGCCGACGTCGGGATTCCAGAACAAGAGGATTCCCAGTAGATATATCAACGCATGTATGCTAATGGGTAGCAGCTTCCTCGCTGACCTGCAGGCACCGATGCCAATCATGAGCAGGATGAGAGCATTTGCCAGGGGCGCGACGAACCCGATTTTCAGCCCATCGATCGCACGTGCAATGTTGGGCCCAAAGACCGGCACGATCGAGCTCGCGATCAGCTCGTCACAATAGGCCAGGGCGTTAGCCCACATCTGGCCGATCTTTGCCACGATCGTGCCATCAAACACCTGAGATTGGTAACCAGGGGAGATGAAAGCGAGGCCATTCCCGGAGTTGATCCAGATCTGGGGAACTAGTCCAGCGAGAAACCACATTGCCGCGATGACACTCTCTCGAAGCCGACCTGACAAAGCCAAGGATACAGCAATGGATATTAGCAAGGCTAAGCCTATAGTCCTAATAAACGGAACGTAAGATGCTACAACGAGCATTAACATAAAGAAATATCTATTGCCACGCTCTGGCGTGACCGACGCCCATGACTTATATAAGACGAGAGCGAGAAGGGAAAAGAACAGAAAGGATGACTCTGACATGAGCATCCCACTAGTACCTATGAGTGTCGGATTCACGGAAGAAAGAAGGAGACAGATCTGCCAATATGGCCTGGGCAGATACATGCGGAAAAGTCTGTACATCACAAGAATGGAACCAAGCCAAAGAAGGAAAGGCAGGAGCTTGAGTGCGTTGTAGTCACCTGGGAACACGGCCGCCAGCGGCGCAAGCAGAAGAGGCCACCCAGGAGGGAATGCCCACTCTTCTCGCGCGACAGGGAAGTTGATCAGGCGGTATCCTTGCCCCGTCGCCAGGCTCTCCGCCAGCACGACGTAATGAGCATCATCAGTAAATGTCCCCACTTGGAATGAGTCAAAACGGAGCATTCCCAGCCCGGTACCGGCAATGAGCGCCGCGACCAACACAAGTACATCGGCGGTGACCCCAAGCGCTCCCATCCTTGACTTAATGTTCTCGAGCGTATGGCTCATGCTCGTACCTTTCGTCTGTGTTCGCTTCAAACATCATACGACGCTTGCCAGACAAGCAGGTTTCTGGACGCCGTAGCGGCGTCTCTCGCACCGCGAGACCTGTCCTCCGCTCCGCCAGCCAGCCCAGAAGTGAATCACCGGAATTGAGAGCGCCTCTCGCTCCCTCGCACAGAGGGCAATTGTGCTGTCCCGAATAGCGGGCATGTCTAGCTCTATCCACTGATACTCGACAGAGCAGGAGTGTTGTGCGACGAGGATAGCCTCTATCTTCCGTGGGTAGCGGTCCTCATGTCTTCTGACGTGCCATGCCATCCCGGTCGCCGTGCGCTACCGCGGCACGAGCACCGGAAGCCGCGCGGTGGCGACACTGCCGACGATGGAACTGGTGTGATATTGGCGAGTCGCGGTGGCGGCATCGCGACAACAGCTACGTCAAGGAGTGGCCCGATAGGCGGCAAATGGCTAGGCGACGTGCTCGCCCTGGCTTACCTGCCATGGCTCTGGTGCCCGATCTTGGGAAACCGGCCGACCACGACCTTCTGCAAGCCGAGCTGCCCGCTGTCTACGTTATGCCTTGGCTCCTGAAGTCATGCATAGTCGCGGTGCTTCCTGTTGCTCGATGACGTGCAAACATCCCCGCACCCTGATCACGCCTGCGGCAGGATCTCTCGCGCTTCGCACACCTCGCCCTCGGCGCCGTAAAAGTAGACCACATGGACCCCCGGTCGGATCTCGACGGGCTCGCCCAGGAATCGCACGCCGTGGCCGCGGAGATGGGCCAGCGTCGCCTCAAAGTCCTCAACCAGGAAGCCGATGTGCGAAAGGCCGAGGTCGCTCTGGCGCGCATCCGATGGGCGGGGACGCCCTACCGGGTGGCGGTAGTGGAACAGCTCCAGCACCGCCTCTCCCAGGCGCAGGTGCACGATGCGCACCTGGGTGCCCGGCTCACCGATGAGGCGCGCCATGGGCTCATCAAAGGTGCGATCAAAGACCACCTCGAACCCGATCAGGTCCCGATAGAAGGCGATGACGCGCTCCATGTCGCGCACGCTCAGCGCTACGTGATCCATACGCCGGAACATCTCTTCCTCCAGATCCAGCGAGGGCGACGTCGGTCGGCCCCTCGCGTTGTCGTCAGGCGCCATAGTTGCTGTATCGATCCAGGCTCTCGAACAGGGCGACCAGGTTCTCCCAGGGCACGTCGGGGGTGACGGTGTTGCCCGGCGCGGCCACCCAGCCGCCCCCGGGCATCAACCCCTGGCACTGGGCGCGCACCATGCGGCGCACATCGTCGGCGGTGCCGTGCATCAACTCCTCCTGCAGCCCGATGGTGCCCTCCAGAGCGATCTGGCGTCCGTACTGCCGCTTGATGGCGAACACGTCCATGGCCTCCGGCTGGACGGTGCGCAGCGAAGAGACCCCCATACGGATCAGGTCGGGGATCACGGGGCGATAGTCGCCATCAGAGTGGTAGCGAAAGAGGATAGCGGGGTTGATGCGACGCACGGCGCCGATGACGGCGGCCATGCGCGGCGCCAGCCAGCGCCGCCACATGGCCGGGCTGAGGATCATGCCGCGTTGGCTGCCGATGTCGTCGTTCATCGAGATGCTATCCACGCCGGCGGCGGCCAGGCGCTCGGCCTGGGCCACCCGCACGGCCGTGATGCGCTCCAGCAGGGCCTCGGCCAACTCGGGCCGGTCGTGCATGTCCTCGAACAGGCCTACTTCGGTGCGCAGGGTCCAGGCCGTCTGAAAGATCCAGCCGATGTGGGCATCTACAAAGCAGCCCGTTCCATGCAGGCGAGCCACTTCGGCTTCGAGATGCTCGTGGCGCCACTCGCCCGCGTAGTCAGGCCAGGGATAGGCCTCCAGCTCGGCCAGGGAGCCCAGATGGCGCAGGGGCGCAACAGGGGCGCTCAGGTGGAACAGATGGGCGGGACGGGTGGCCACCCCCCACTCGGGCGGAAAGTCACGGTGCTCCCAGGAGAGCAGCCACTCGGTCTCTAGCCCGGCGTAATAGCGCCCAAAGCGGGCCTGGAGATCGGGCAAGGGGTCAGGCGGCAGGAAGGCGACCTGGGCCACGTCCCAATCCCAATAGGAGGCGGGATCTGACTGGCCGGTCTCGCGGCGAAAGGTCTCAACGAGGGCGGGGGCCAGGCTGGCATAGCGGGGCGCGCGGTCGGGCTCGCGAAAGCGAAAGGCGGTCAACAAGCGCTGGCGGTGGTCCAAGGGCGCGTCTCCTCCCGGTGTGGGGTGCATTCGGCTCTATGATAGAGCGCGAGGGGAGGGCGTCAAGGCGAAAGGCAAAAAAAGAAGTGGGGCCGGGCTGGTGACCCGACCCCGACAGGAAAGAGGGGGATAATAGGCTAGATCCCGTAGTACAGGGTGAACTCGTACGGATGCGGTCGGATGCGAACCTGATCGTATTCCATATGACGCTTGTAGGCGATGTAGGCGTCGATCAGATCCTCGGTGAACACGTCGCCCTTGAGCAGGAACTCGTTGTCCGCCTCCAGAGCATCCAGTACCTCGCCCAGCGAGCCGGGCACCTGCTTGACCTGAGCGGCTTCCTCGGGCGGAAGGTCGTACAGGTCCTTGTCCAGTGGATCGCCCGGATCGATGCGGTTCTGGATGCCATCCAGGCCGGCCATGAGCAGCGCCGCAAAGGTCAGGTACGGGTTGGCGCTGGGATCCGGCGGGCGGAACTCGATGCGCTTGGCCTTGGGGCTCTTGGAGTAGACCGGGATGCGGCAGCAGGCCGACCGGTTGCGCTGCGAGTAGGCCAGGTTCACGGGCGCCTCAAAGCCGGGCACCAGTCGCCGATACGAGTTGGTGGTGGGTGCCGCGATAGCCAACAGCGCCGCCGCGTGCTTGAGCAGACCGCCGATGTAGTAGCGAGCGGTGTCCGAAAGCTGGGCGTAGCCCGCCTCATCATAGAAAACGTTGTTGCTGCCCATCCAGAGGCTCTGGTGGACGTGCATACCCGAGCCGTTGTCCTCAAAGAGAGGCTTGGGCATAAAGGTGACGGTCAGGCCATTCTGCAGGGCCACGTTCTTGCAGACGTACTTGTAGGTCTGCACCACATCGCCCATGCGGCAGAGGGGGCCATAGCGCAGGTCGATCTCGGTCTGGCCGGCGGTGGCCACCTCGTGGTGATGGATCTCCACGGGCACGCCGCAGCTCAGCAGGGCCAGGACGATGCGGCTGCGCACATCCTGCAGGGTGTCCATGGGCGGCACGGGGAAATAGCCGCGCTTGGGGGGGATCTGCCCGCCCATGTTGGGGCCGTCGTTGCTGCCGCTGTTCCACCAGCCCTCGGCGCTATCCACATAGTAGAACTGGGAGTTGGTGCCGCCGCCGTAGCGCACATTGTTGAACATAAAGAACTCGAGCTCGGGCCCCCAGTAGCTGGTATCGGCGATGCCGGTCTCGCGCAGATACTGCTCGGCCTTCTTGGCGACATAGCGCACGTCGCGGCTGTACGGCTGGCGCGTGATCGGATCATAGATATCGCAGATGATATCCATGGTAGGCACCTCAAGGATCGGGTCCATGAAGGCCGTGCTGGCATCGGGGATGAGAATCATGTCCGATTCGTGGATCTCCTGAAAGCCACGGATGGACGAGCCGTCAAAGCCGATGCCTTCCTCGAGTAGCTCCTCGGTGAACTCGGAGGCGGGCATGGTAAAGTGATGCCACATTCCGAGCAGGTCGGTGAATCGCAGGTCCACCATTTGGACCTTTTTGGCCAGGGCCAGGGCGCTCTCTACTTTCTCGGTCATGATATCCTCCTCGAGACTCGTGCGATGCAGGGAACCTGTTTTCGGGCAGAAACCGTTTTTCGCATACCCCCTCTGATAATCCTCTTTCCGTTTGCGGGCCCGCATCCCTGCTGTCCGCATGGCCTCGCCGCCATGCCCAAGGCTCCCGATGCTACCTCGCATTGTAACGGGCCGCCCCCCGCAGCGCATCATACAGCGTGCCCGAGGGTGGGGCCTGATGTTTGTGCATGTTGCACAAACCGGCGTACGACTCGGCAGCGCCGCCACCCCGTGACACAGGCGCAAGCCCCTCTGCAGACCCTCGCCGCCGGTGTCCCTGGGGTATCGCCTCCGATGGCTTTGGCGAAACTGCCCAAATGGACGCCCTGCAAGTATCCTGGCGGCCACCCTTGCCCGGCGGGGGCGGAGAGTCCTGGCCGGTGGGCGGCCAGAGGACCACCCACGAGCTGCGGCAAGGGTGGGAGGGGCGAGGGTGGGCCAAGGCAGAGTGCTGCGATGAAGGGGCGATGAAGGAGCAAAGAACACGGCGCAGTAAGGCAGCTAGGAAGAGGATAGGCCCGCGATGGCCGCATCCACGCACCGCACGACCATCGAGTACTGACTCAGTATCTGTGTACCCACGACGGACGGAGTCATGACGTCATGGGAAGGCGGAGGGCAGCGATATCGCGCTACTTCCGAGAGCCTCTTCAGGGTGCCATAGGCCGGAGCGCCCTCTCTCAGCTCGCGGCGCGCTCTCAGAAACTGGCGCATGTCCTCATGACTCAGCGTACGGTCATACTCGCCGACCAGAGCCGCGTACCGCATCATCTGATGCAGAGCTGCGTAGAACAGCATGATGG
Source organism: Anaerolineales bacterium UBA1429 (assembly GCA_002329325.1). Classification (GTDB taxonomy): domain Bacteria; phylum Chloroflexota; class Anaerolineae; order UBA1429; family UBA1429; genus UBA1429. Next base: position 137,888 of record DCTX01000026.1, on the reverse strand, counting down.
TGGCCCAGTCAGGAGCTGTCTGTACGAGAGAGCGGGCAAGGCTGTAGTGGCGTTCGGCGCGCGCCCTGTGGGCATCGCTTCTGACGTGAGGATCAAACGTGACAGACGTCATCAACGCTGATCTCCAGCGACAGCTCGGGGAAGCGATCCATGAGGGCCCACTCGAGCTCGGATAGACGGCTATAGTCGTCTACACCCAGGTTCTCGCCTCTGACATGCACGATGATCGAGTCGTCTCCGGCCTGCTCATACCGCACGACCGAGACGGCCGGATCAGTCGAGAGCGCTGCGTTGATAGCCTCTATCAGAGCTTTGGCTTGATCGCCGACGACCGCTGGGACACTCACCGTACTGGCCCCCTGCTCTCTGCGAAAGGCGGACCCCGACAGCTCGACGCTCCATAGCTGCATTATAAGGGCGCTTCGCTCCAGGGCATAATCGCTGCGGAGCGCCATGCCCTGGGATGAAGCAGGCGTGGATGCCTGGTCATCAGAGCGCAGGCGCACGACGTTCGGCAGAGATTCAGACACGTGGACGAGAGACCACAGGGCTCCCTCATTGCGAAGGCACTTCTCATCAAGACTCATCGGCAGCTCCCCCATGGATGCGACGATAGTTGTCCAGTCCCCTTTGCAGAGCCTCGATCATGGCCTGCGCTCGAGAAGGGCTGACTACCACTTGCGTCAAGCAGCGAACGCGTACCTTCTCGATCTTTTCAATCTGCGCACGCTTGTCCTCGTCGGACCCAACAAGAAAGGGTTGATCCACGACGAAGAAAGACAGGGTGATCTCGTGCTCTGTGTGCTGCACATGCAGATGGTTGGCATAGATTACGGGAGTGGTCTCGGGGAGGTACCATTCAAGGGGAACCAGCCGGCCCTCCTCAGGGGAACTAGTTCGAGTTTCCTCTTCCATGGGGGATCGTCGCTCCTTTGCTGCTATCCGGCCCACGCGCCATGGCGAGAGCAGTGCTCATCGTGTGCCGGGGCATCGCCGCCGGCCCCTGCTCGGCGCATTCGCCCCGTAAACGCTACCATGATAGCACAAGTGAGCTGAGCCTTCAAGCTTTCGGAGCTTGGTCGGAGGATTGAGGTCATTGACGATGTTCTGAGCTCCGAACCTGAGGCGAATGCCCTCATGGGCTGCACGCCTCGCCCTCCCCTCACACCACCCCCGCCAGGGCGTACACGCCGAACGCCGTGATCACCACGCCCGAGAGGCGGTTGACCCACAGCAGGCTGCGTGGGCCCAGGCGCGAGCGGAACGCGCCGACGCCGCCGCTCAGGGCGAGCCACCAGAGGGCCGAGCCCAGGAACACCCCCAGCACCAGCGTGCCCGCCGCTGCATAGTCGCCGGCGGCGCTGGCCAGACCCAGGCCGGAGAAGATGGCGATAAAAGAGAGGATCGTCATCGGGTTCGTAAGGGTCAGCACGAACGTGGAGGCATAGGCCGCGGCAAGGCCGCCGCGCCCGGCCGGGGCCGCCTCATCGGCGGGGCGGGCCAGGAGCGTCCTGATGCCCAGATAGCAGAGGAACAGGCCGCCGATGAGGCGCAGCCAGGTCTGCTGGCCCACCAAAAAGGACGAGACGAAGGTCAGGCCAAAGCCGGCGATGCAGCCATAGAGCGCATCGGCGCTGGCGGCGCCCAGCCCAGAGACCAGACCCGCCGCGCGCCCGTCGGCCAGGGTGCGCCGGATGCACAGCACACCGATGGGCCCGACGGGCGCGGCGATCGAGAGGCCGATGACCAGCCCCCGGAGCAGAAAAGAGGGATCCACCGCCTCGCTCGCGCTACCGCTTGCCGTAGTTCCCGCCCGCCAGGATGTCCCGCACCTCGATGGCATTCGTGGCGGTGCGCAGGCGAGCCATGTGGGTCGCCTCCTGGTCGCGCAGACGGGTCACCCGATCCAGCACGTCGGCCAGGTAGCGGGCGGGGAACTTGACCGCGCCGTTCTCGTCCATGTGGATGATCTCGCCGGGGGCCACGTCCATCCCCGCCACCGAGACGGGCACGTTCACGGCGTGGATGGCCATGTCGCCGTGGCCGGCGCAGACCCCGCTGGTGAGGTACTGAAAGCCCATGGGGCGGATCTCGTCAATATCGCGGGAAGGGCCATTGGTGATGGCGCCCACGCAGCCCGCCGTCTGCATGGCCGTGGTCATGTTGCCGCCCGAGAGCCCCACCTTGTTGGCGATCTGCGGGGGGAAGCGCTGCTCGAAGACAAAGATCGTCGGCTGGGGCGAGGCGGCCATGGCGTCAACCACGTCGGCCAGGGAGAGCCGCGCATAGTTGGGGTCGGGCAGGCCATAGACGCAGGTCACAGCATAGCCCACGATCGGCCCCAGCTCGGGGTACCAGCAGCGCAGGCTGGCATCGGTGTACCAGTTCATGGTCCACGGGTTGTAGAGCCCCATGCAGAGGGGGTTCTTGGGGTAGGTGGCCAGCACATTGGTGATGGAGGGCGTATCGAACTCCTTGAGGGCCTCGAGCATCTCTTGATCTGTGGGCATGGGAGTCTCCTTGCCTGGTGATTGCGCCAGGCGGCGCGAAAGGATGGACACTTGCACGTACGCCGACTCGGGCTGTGGGCCGATGCCCTCACCCCGGCGAGACTTGCCTCGGGGGTCGTTTCGCTGCGCCCCTCTCCCGCACGCGGGAGAGGGGCGCCGAGGCGCCGGCGACGAGTTGGCGCACGTGGGTTGATGGCTCAGCGGGCGCCCCATCCATATAGGGTGAGGCCCCCGGTAGGCCTCTATCGCTCGATTTTCAGTCCCTGGATGCCGGCAAAGTGCGCGCGGCTGCCCAGTTCCTTCTCGATGGCCAGGAAACGGTTGCCCACGCGGCTCAGGGCGCCCTCACGCAGGTGGCCCGTGCCCAGGCCCACGCTATAGTCGGCGATGGCCTCGCCCTCGCCGCGGCTGTCGCAAGGCATGACGCCCATGCCCGCGCGGTAGGCCATGCGCACCACGTTGAACGACTCGCTGATGGTCCCGATCTGGTTCACCTTGAGCAGGATCGCGTCGGTGGACTTGTGGTCAATGCCCATCTGCAGGCGCTCGGGATTGGTGGTGTACAGGTCGTCGCCCACCGTCTCCACGTGGGGGAGCTTGGCCGTCAGGATGGCATGTCCCTCATAGTCGACCTCGTCCAGCGGGTCTTCCATGATGACAAAGGGATAGTTGGCTGCCATCCACTGGTAGAGCTCGATCAGCTCGTCGCGGGTCTTGTCGCCGGGGCAGAAGAGGCCCACGTATCGGTCCTTGTCCTTCTCATAGTAGGTGCCCGCGGCCACGTCCACCTGGATGCCGATGCGGCCCGTCTGGCCGTCGCGCTCGATGGCCTCGACCATGACATCCCACAGCTCCTTGTCGTGGGAGACGGTTCCGGGGGGCACCGAGTAATGGCCGTAGCGGGCGCTGACGCCAAAGCGCTCCTGCATCAGCTTGGCATAGGTGCGCGAGAGGTGCCAGGCCGCGTAATGGGCCTCGGAGAAGGTGTCATAGCCATAGCACATGAGGGCGTGGCTGGGCTTGCCGCCCGACTCGCTGCCGCCGCCGCCGTAGCGGTCGCTGCCCACCAGGCAGATGATGCCCGGCACCGGCAGGGTGACGGCGTTGATGCCGCCGATGTGCTGGTAGAGGGGGATGCCCAGGGCCGCCGCCCCCGCCTTGAGCACCGCCGCCGAGGTGGCCGCCGTGGCGTTGCCGCCCAGCTTGGCCTTGTTCGGCGTGGGGTCCAGGGCGATGATGGCGTCGTCTACCTCGGTCTGGCGGGTGGCGTCCATGCCGATGATGGCCGGGGCGATGATCTCCTCGACATTTCGCACGGCGACCATCACGCCCTTGCCGTTATAGCGAGAGCCGCCATCGTAGGCGAACTGCACCTCGTGGACGCCCACCGAGACGCCGGCGGTGGCCACGGCCACGCCCACGGCGCCGTTGCGGGTGGTGACGGTGACTTCGACGCCAGGATGCCCGCGCTCCGAATCGATCTGCCGGGCTTGCACGGATTTGATCAGGGTTCTGTCTTGCATGCTGGTTCCTTTCTGGCTGCTATTTCCGCCCCATGATGAGGGTAACGGTCAGGTCGTTCATGCTGATATTGTGCGAGGCGATCACGCCGCTATCCAGGGCGCACAGGGCCGGCGTGGTATCGTGGCGGCGCAGCGCCTCGGCCAGGTCCACGCCGCGCTCGCGGGCCTCTTGCACGGTATAGCCATCCACGATGCCCCCCGCCAGCGAGGGGATGCCCTCGCAACCCTCGACGAGCTGGGTGCCCGGGCCGTCGGTGCCATCGGAGTCCACCGAGCCGATGACGATGTGGGGGCTGCCCGCGATATGGGTGGCCGCCGATAGGGCGAACTCCTGGTTCCTGCCGCCGATGCCGTTCTCTTTGCCTACGGTGACCACCATCTCGCCGCCGTTGATCAGCGCGCAGGGCGGCGTGAACGGCTCGCCGGCTGATTCCACGTTGCGGGCGATGCCGGTGTTGACGATGGCGTACTGGCTGGCCTCCACGTGCATGCCCGAGAGCAGGTGGTAGGCGTCAAAGCCGAGCTCGCGGGCCCTGGCCGCAGCCGTGGGCAGCATGCCGAGGCTCTCGGGCATGACGCCAAAGATGCGCTCCTGGCCCGCATCGAACTCGGCGCGCTTCATCGTCTCGGTGGCCAGGTCGCCCCGGGAGAGGTGGGCGCGCACCGATTCCGGCGCCTCGTCCCAGGCGTCCCACTTGCGCAGCATGGCCACCGCCTCGGCATAGGTGGAGCGATCGGGAAGGGTGTGGAGCCAGACGTTGCTGCCCACCAGCCAATCGTAATCGCGGCAATCCCAGGCCAGCAGGTGGATCACCCGCGCCGGACGCAGCGCCCGGGTGATCCGGCCGCCCTTCATCTGGTCCAGGTGGTTGCGGATGGGGTTCAGCTCGCCGGTGGGGACGCCCCTCTCGATCTGCATCATGTGGGTCACGCGACGCAGGTCGTCCAGGGTGACGCCCGGCGCGGGCAGGGTGAGGAGCGAGGAGATGCCGTTGCCCGTGACGGTGAACACCAGGTCGCGGGGGGTGAGATCGCGAGCCAACTCCAGGATCTGGCGGCAGCCCTCCAGGCAGCCCTCGTCGGGCAGGGGGTGGGCGCCATAGACCACGCAGATGCGGGTCAGCTCCAGGGGCAAGCCGTGCTTGTCGATCACGACGCCGCCGGTGAGGCGCTCGCCCAGGGCGTCCTCGATGGCCTTGGCCATGCGCTGGATGCCCTTGCCCGCGCCTACCACATAGATACGCTCCACCTCATCCAGGTCGATGACGACAGGCCCGCTGAGGGGCGCGTCGCGGGGCTCGAACTCGGGGGTGGCCAGCACCAGGCGGCGCCCCTCGACCTGGAGCAGGCGCCGGGTGTTGTTGTAGGGGTCGGCGGCCTGCAGCCCCGCCTCCAGGATGCTGACCATGGCCTTGCGGCCTGCCACGTTGCCATGAGAAGCCAACACGTCGCCATTGAGGATTCTTTGCGCCACGCCTCACTCCTTGCCCGGGATTGACGCGCCCGCCTGGGCGCACGGGGAGAGCATAGCCGCAAACGGAAGGGGCGTCAAAGAGGGAGGGAGGCGGCGCTATGCGCCATGCAGGGCGCCCAGCGCATCGCGTAGCTCTGGCGGGCAGGGCGCGCCGATCTGGTCGTAGAGGGCGATGGCGCGTGCGATATAGTCCCTGGCGGCGGCGTAATCGCCCTGCTCCGCGGCCCTCGTGCTTCGCGATGGCGAAGCCGCGGGCGGGTGGCCCTCAACCCCCTGCCCCCTTCTCCCATACATGGGAGAAGGGGGGCGTCTCTGCCTGGACGGCCTGCATGGATGTCGGGGGGATGAGGGCGCGGGGGCGTGCGCCTCACAGGCCCTTGCGGTACTGGGTCTGGTATAGATTGGCGTACAGCCCGCCCTGGGCCAACAGCGTCTCGTGGGTGCCGCGCTCGACGATCCTGCCCCGGTCTATCACCAGGATCAGGTCGGCGGCCAGGATGGTGCTCAGGCGGTGGGCGATGACCACGCTGGTGCGCTGGGCCAGCACGATGCGCAGGGCGTCCTGGATCAACGCCTCCGACTCGCTATCCAGGCTGCTGGTGGCCTCGTCCAGCACCAGGACGCGGGGGTTCTTGAGGATCACCCGCGCCAGAGCCAGGCGCTGCTTCTCGCCGCCGCTCAGCCGATAACCGCGCTCGCCGACGATGGTGTCATAGCCATCGGGCAGCCCCTGGATGAAGGCGTGGATGTTGGCGGCCCGGCAGGCGGCCTCCAGCTCCTCTTGCGTGGCGTCCAGCCGGGCGTAGAGCAGGTTGGTGCGGATCGTGTCGTGGAACAGGTAGGTCTCCTGGGTCACCATGCCGATCTGCGCCGTGAGGGATTCCAGGGTGAGATCGCGCAGGTCGTGGCCATCCAGGCGAATGGCCCCCGCGCTGGGATCATAGAGGCGCGGGATGAGGTAGGTGAGGGTGGTCTTGCCCGCGCCGCTGGGGCCCACCAGGGCCACGAGCTGTCCGGGGGCCGCCCGAAAGCTGACGTGCTCCAGCGCCAGGCTGCGGGCCTGGCTGCGCGGCTCGGGCTCCCTCTCGGGCGCGCCCGCCTCCGCCCCCGAGAGCACGGCCATGACGTTGTCCATGCTGCCGTAGCGCCGCACATCGCTGAGCAGCGCCTCATCGCCGCCCTCGTAGGCAAAGGTCACGTCGTCAAAGACGATCTCCCCCTGGGCATCCTCCAGGACCACGGCATCGGGCCTTTCCGGCAGGTCCACGGGCAGATCCAGGACCTCAAAGACGCGCTCAAAGGAGACCATGGAGGTGGCAAACTCCACCGGCGCGCTGGAGAGGCCCTGGAGCGAGCTATACAGGTTGCCCAGGTAGGCCCCAAAGGCCACGATGGTGCCGACGGTAAAGGCGCCCTGGATCACCAGATAGCCGCCCAGGCCGTACACCAGGGCGCTCCCCACGGCGCTGATCAGGCCGATGATGGCCACAAAGACGGAGCCCAAGAGAGACCGCTGCACGCCCAGATCGCGCACCTGGGCCGCCCGCCGCCCAAAGCGCTGGATCTCGAGGCCCCGCCGCCCAAAGAGCTTGACCAGCAGCGCCCCGCCGATGTTGAGGGTTTCGTTCATCATGGCGTTCATCTGGGCCGTGGCCTCGAGCTGGGCGCGGGCCATGTCGCGCAGGCGCCTGCCCAGCCAGCGCGCCGCCAACAGGAACAGGGGTAGGATGGCGACGCTGATGAGAGTGATGCGCCACTCCAGGGAGAGCATCACCGCCAGCACGGCGACGGCCCGCACGATCTGGGTCACCATGCCGACGATGGTGCTACTGATGGCGGTCTGAGCGCCCCGCACGTCGTTGTTGAGGCGGCTCATCAGCTCGCCCACCTTGGTGTTGGTGAAGAAGCGCAACGACATGCGCTGTAGGCTGGCATAGAGCGCCACCCGCAGGTCATAGATCACGCCCTCGCCCACGCGGGCGCTCACCTGGCGCTGGGCCACGCTGATGGCCCCATCCACGATGGGGATCAGCAGCAACGCCAGGGCCAGCCACGTCAGGCGCCGGATATCGCCGCCGGGGATCGTCCGGTCGATCAGGTCTCGCAGAATGAGGGGGCTCAGCAGCGACAGGCCTGTGTGGGCGAGGATCAGCAGGAGCATGGCGATGATCAGGCTGCGATAGGGGCGGGCGTAGCGTAACACCCGCGCCAGCAGGGCCCAGGTGATCTTGGGCCCTGGGCCGGAGGCGCGGAGCATGCTGCGCACGCCGCTATAGAGTCCCATGGCGCATCCTCGCTTTCGCCGCACAAGCTGCATCGAGGGTACACCGCGCCCCCACATCGGTCAAGGCGGCGTGCGGGCGGCGCCAGGCGCGGCACCGCCGTCCGCGTTGACCAACATCCTGGGGTTGCCTTGAGCCGATTATCGTGCTACTGTATATCTCGCTGAGCTTGATCCTTCTTTCGTGGACACTCTCTCTCATTCATCAGCTATGATCTATCTTTTCTTATGCAAAGGGGTGCCATGGCTACACAACTCCCTACCCGAGACCAGATCCCAGACCGATTCAAGTGGGACCTGACCGCCATCTATGTGGATGACGCGGCCTGGGAGGCGGACATGGCCGTCGTTCAGGCGATGCTGCCTGACATGCAGGCTCAGGAAGGGCATCTGGCCGAAGGTCCGACGGTGGTGGCCGCCTTTCTCGCTCAGTTGGAGCGCATCTATTACCTGGTGGGGCGGATTCGCGTCTATGCCCACTCGGCTTATGCCGTGGATACCACCGACCAGGTCGCTGCCGGAAAGAACGCCCGGGCCATCGGGCTCTATGCCCAGGTCGCAGGCGCCCTGGCTTTTGCCGAGCCGGAGCTGCTCCAGATCGGCGCCGAGACGCTGCAGCGCTGGGCTGCCGAGGAGCCTGCTCTGGCCATCTACCGCCACTACTTTGACTCGTTGGCCCGCAGGGCGGAGCACGTGCGCTCTCAGGAGGTCGAGTCGCTGCTCGGGCAGTTGACCGATCCCTTCCACACGGCCGTGGGCATCCACGGTGTGTTGGCCAATGCCGACCTGGTGTTCGCGCCGGCCCGGCCGTCGGATCCCGACGCCCCCGAGCAGCCCGTGGCGCAGGGTACCTTTGAGGCGCTGGAGACCAACCCCGATCGCGAGTTGCGGCGCACCGGCTTTGAGTCCTATGCCGACGGTCACCTGGCCTACAAGAATACCATGGCCGCCTGCATGATGACGGGCGTCAAGCAAGACGTGTTCATGGCGCGGGCGCGGCGCTACAGCTCGGCGCTGGAGGCCGCCCTGGCGCCCAACTTTGTGCCCACCGAGGTGTATCACAACGTCGTGGATACCTTCCGGCGCAACCTGCCCATCTGGCACCGCTACTGGGATGTGCGTCGCCGAGCCCTGGGGTACGAGACGCTGCACCCCTACGATCTGCAGGCGCCCCTGCGCACCGACAAGCCCCACGTGCCCTATGAGCAGGCGGTGGAGTGGGTGCTGGAGGGGCTGGCCCCCCTGGGCGAGGCGTACCTGGCCCAGGCGCGGCGCGGCCTGCTGGAGGACCGCTGGGTGGACGCGTACCCCAACCAGGGCAAGACGGCGGGAGCCTTTTCCACCGGCGCGCCCGGCACGGCGCCCATGATCCTGATGAGCTACAGCGATGACCTGTTCAGCCTCAGCACCCTGGCCCACGAGCTGGGCCACTCGATGCACTCCTACCTCTCGTGGGAGACCCAGCCGTTCATCTATGCCGACTATACGATTTTTGTGGCCGAGGTGGCCTCGAACCTGAACCAGGCCCTGGTGCGCCAGCATCTCCTGGCGACCAAGCCCGAGCCCGCCTTCCAGATCGGGCTGATCGAAGAGGCCATGGCCAACTACTATCGCTACTTTTTCCTGATGCCCACCCTGGCGCGCTTTGAGCTCGAGATCCACGAGCGGGTGGAGCGGGGCGAGCCCCTCACCGCCGATGGCCTGATTGACCTGATGGCATCGCTCTTTGCCGAGGGCTATGGCGACCAGGTGGTCATGGATCACGATCGCGTGGGCATCATCTGGGCCGAGTTCCACACCCATCTCTACTACAACTTTTACGTGTACCAGTACACTACCGGCATCTCGGCGGCCCATGCCCTGGCCGAGCGCATCACCAACGGCGGCCCGGCCGAGGTCGAGGCCTACCTGGCGTTCCTCAAGGCGGGCAACTCGCGCTATCCGCTGGATCTGCTCAGGCAGACGGGCGTGGACATGACCTCCCCGGCGCCGATCCAGGTCGCCTTTGATGACCTGGCCGCGTTGATCGAGCGGCTGGACCAGCTCATGAACGGCGCATAGCCGAGGGCTGCCCGCCGTCGGCGAGGGCCGGGGCGCCCGTCTCGGCCCTGTTTCGCTGGCGCCCCCTATGGCGTACAATCAGATGCTATTCAACGGCTGCCGCTGCAGCCATGATGTAAGGAGAACCTACTATGACCGGAGCACCTCGACCGCGTGAGGAGGTCCCCGCCGAAGATCGGTGGGATGTGGCGGCGATCTATGCCAGCGACGAGGCCTGGGAGGCCGCCCTGACGGCGGCGCGCCAGTGGCCTGCCAAGGTCTCGGCCTTTGAGGGCCGGCTGGGCGAATCGGAGCAGGTGCTGGCCGAGGCGCTGGCCACCTGGTTCCAGGCGAACCGCGAGATGGAGAAGGTCTGGGTCTATGCCCACCTGCGGGCCGATGAAGACCTGGGCAACAGCCACTATCAAGACATGATGGAACGCGCCCGCTCGGCCTATGTGGCCATGATGACGGCGGGCTCCTACCTCTCGCCCGAGATCCTGACCCTGGACGATGCCATGCTCCAGGCGTGGATGGGCCGTGAACCCCTGGCGACCTACCGCTTCTGGCTCGAGGATCAGTTGCGGGCCAAGCCCCACACCCTCTCGCCAGCCGAGGAGCGCCTGATGTCCATGGTCAGCGAGCCCCTTTCCGCCTTTGAGCGGGTGTTCAGCGTGCTGAAAAACGTGGACCTGGCCGCGCGACTGCCGAGCGTGCAGGATGAAGAGGGCGCGCAGCAGCAGCTCACCCACTCGCTGTTCATCAAGCTGCTGGAAAGCCGCGACCGGGACCTGCGCCGGCGCGCCTTTGAGGGCTACTATGCGGAGTACAAGGGCAACCGCAACACCGTGGCCGCCGCGCTGGATGGCGGCGTCAAGTCCAACGTGTTCAACGCGCGGGCGCGCAAGTTCGGCTCGGCTCTGGAGGCCTCGCTGTTCAACGATAACGTCGAGGTGGCCGTCTACGACGCCCTGATCGAGGCGGTGCACGCGGCGCTGCCCGCCTTCTATCGCTACATGGAGCTGCGCCGCAAGCTGCTGGGCGTGGACCGGCTGCACCTCTATGACGTGTACGTGCCGGCCGTGCCGGAGGTGACCCTCTCCTACGGCTATGACGAGGCGGTGGAGCTGGTGGCGCAGGGGATCGCGCCGCTGGGCCAGGAGTATGTGCAGGTGGCGCGCCAGGGCATGGCGGGCGGTTGGGTGGATCGCTACGAGAACGCGGGCAAGCGCTCGGGGGCCTATTCATCGGGCTGCTACGATACGATGCCGTATATCCTGATGAACTTTACAGGCACGCTGGATTCGGTGTTCACCCTGGCTCACGAGCTGGGTCACTCGATGCACAGTTACCTTGCCAACCACACCCAGCCCTACCATCTGGCCGACTATCGCATCCTGGTGGCCGAGGTGGCCTCGACGACCAACGAGGCGCTCCTGAATCACCACCTGTTGACGACGCTGGAGGATTCACAGGTGCGGGCCTACCTGATCGACCGCTACCTGGATGGCTTCCGCGGCACCCTCTTCCGCCAGACCATGTTCGCCGAGTTCGAGAAGGCGATCCATGGGACGGTGGAGCAGGGCCAGCCCCTGACGGCCGATGGCCTGGACGCCCGCTACTATGAGCTGGTCAAGCTCTACTATGGCGATAGCGTCGCGTTCGACGAGGAAGACGCGCCCATCTCCTGGGAGTGGGCGCGCATCGACCACTTCTTCTACAACTTTTACGTGTACAAGTACGCCACCGGCATGGCGTCCGCCGTCGCCATCGCCCGCGCCATCCGGGAAGGGCAAGAGGGCGCTCTGGAGCGCTACCTGGCCTTCCTGCGGGCGGGCGGCAGCGACTATCCGCTGAACGTCTTGCGCGGAGCGGGGGTGGACCTCACCACGCCCGAGCCCGTCTCTTCGGCCCTGGCCGAGTTCGAGCGGCTGGTGGGCGAGCTGGAGACCCTGGTCGGCTGAGCAGAAGGTCTGCCGTGATCGGCAGCGCTGGGGGTGAACGCCTTGGCGTTCACCCCCAGCTTGTTCTCACACATAGCGCCAGCCAGGATACTCCCGCTTGAGCAGGGGCAGATGCGCCTCCCAGGCAGGGCGCTCCAGCGCTGCCACAGGCTGCAGCGCGACCCTGCGCTGACCGTCCTCCAGCCACTCGACATAACCCCAGCGAAAGCCCGCCAGGTAGGCGACCTGGTTGCCATTAAGGCGAGTGGGGAAGGTGACCAGGAACGTCTCGGCGCTCCACTCCAGCCGAGCGGCGGCGCCCAGGTTGTTGCAGGGGGCATCATAGATGGCCGCCGGGAAACCGTGGGCGAAGAACGGCACGCCCAGGGCCCGCAGATGCTCGGAAGCATCCACCTCGGCCACGACTCGCTCCGGCGCCGCGTCCTCCAGACGCGAGTAGAAGCAGTCCGTCACGATCTGGATCCAGGCCAGCAAGGTGCGATAGCCCGTGCCAGCGTATTCGCTCACCCAGGCGCGCATGGTCGGGTACCCCAGGCACAGCGAAGGATCGAATCCCACGCCCTGCAGCAGGTCGAACCCCGATCGCTCCACAGAGTCGTTGGGGGCGCACTGCACCGTCACCACCCCCGGGCGGTCCTGGTGCACAAAGGGGATCTCGAGCGTCATCGGCCCATCACCTCTCACGGCTGGTCGGCGGCATCCAGCTCGTGCTGCAGCACGTAGGCCAGGCCCCGGGCGTTGCTCTCGATCACGCCCAGATCGTGCTCGTTGGGCCGGCCCCGGATATCCCCCAGCCAGCCCAGCAGGTTGTGCTCGCGGTCGGGGTCGCCGTGAAAGGCTCCCACCGTGTACCAGATGCCGCGCACCTGCCGGCCCAGATGCCGCAACGCCTGCGCGATGAAATCGCCGGCGGGCGTGGCCTCTTCGATGCCGGTGTGGGGGCCGCCATAGGTGACAAAGGCCACGCCCCAGCGGCGCGGGCCGGCCGGCGAGCCGAACTGGGGGTATCCCAGGGCGCGCCCGCGCTGCTGCAGATCTTCCAGATAGCGGCGCACGGGCGCCGCCACGCCAAAGTGGTACGAAGGGCTGCCCAGGCAGACCAGATGGTAGGCTTCGGGGTCGGCCTCTTCGGCCTCGGCCTCGGCCAGCGAGAGCAGGCGGACCTCCGCTCCCTGGCTTTCCAGGCCGCGCGCCAGGGCCTCCGCCACGAGGCGGGTGTTGCCGCCGCCCGACCAATACAGGACCAACGCTCGTAAGGTGGACATGGGGACTGTTCCTATCCTGCTGCTACAGCAGATTGGCTTCCTCCAGAATGGTGCGGATGGTGCGGCGCACCTCGTCGCTGGCCGGCAGCAAGGGCGGGCGTGGCGCGCCTCCCACATAGCCCAGCAGGTCCAGGGCTGCCTTGAGGCCCGGCACGCCAAAGCGGCCGGTGACCGCCTTGCCGATCTCGATGATGCGCAGGTGGATCTCGCGGGCCTGCTCATGTTCGCCCGCCTGCACGAGCTGGTGGATCCGGACGCACTCGCGGGGCGCCACATTGGCGACGGCCAGGATGCCGCCCACGGCGCCCAGTTGCAGGCCGCTCAGGAAGGCCGGGCCGTTGCCGATCAGGATGTCGAACCCGGCGGGGCACAGCCGCACCAGGTCGCAGACCTGGGGGATGTCGCCGGCGCTATCTTTGATGCCCACCACGTTCTCGTGCTGGGCGATGCGCGCCACCGTGGCGGGGGCGATGTTCAGGTTGGTGAACTTGGGCACATTGTAGACCAGCACCGGGATGGGCGAGGCATCGGCTACGGCCCAATAGTGGCGCGTCAGGGCCTCGGCCGTCATCTCGACGGTGTAGAACGAGGGCGTCATCACCAGGGCGTATTGGGCGCCCGCCTCGGCGGCGGCCTTGGCCAGGGCGATGGTGGCGGCCGTGGATTGGCGCCCGACCCCGGCGATGACCAGGCGCTCGGGGGCGGCGGCATCGCGCACCGTGGCGCACGCGCGGGCGATCTCGGCATCCTCAAGCAACACGCTCTCGCCGTTCGAGCCGGCGACCACATAGCCGCTCAGGCCCGTGGTCTCCCACTTGAGCACGTTGGCGCGCAGGGCGGCGACATCGAGGGCTCCCTGGGCGGTGAACGGCGTGGCGATGGGGGGGAACACACCTTGTATCATGCTGTTGGCCTTTCTCTACGGGAATCGGTTGGCTATCCCTCGGGATTATCGCCGCGAGGGGGGCGCGCTGTCAATCGTCAGGGGGGCGCTGGCTTCCAGCGCACGCAGTGCCTCGGGCAGCCCGGCCAGGCCCTCGATCTCGGCGTCGGGCGCCGGCGAATCGCCCAGGGGTTCGCACAGGCGGTTCACCCATACGGTTCGCAGGCCCACGCCGTGGGCCCCGGCGATGTCGGAGCGCAGGCTGTTGCCCACCATGGCCGCCTCTGCGGCGCTGGCTCCCAGGCTTGCCAGGGCGTGCTGAAAGATGGCCGCGTCGGGCTTGGCCGCGCCCAGATCCCCCGCCACGGTGACGCTCTGAAAGTAGCCCGCCAGGCCACTGGCCGCCAGCTTTTGGCGCTGCAGGCAGGCCAGCCCGTTGGTGACCAGCCCCAGCCGGTAGCGGGCTTCCAGCGCCTCCAGCGTCGGACGCACGTCCGGGTAGACGATGTGCAGCCCCCGGCGCGCATCCTGAAACCGTTGGCCCATGGCGCCGGCCAGGGCGGGGTCATGGATGCCATGGGCGCTCAAGGTCTGTTCCCACACCTGGCGGCGATAGGTGGGCGCATAGGCGCGCAGCGCCTCCAGCGCAGGGTGATGGTCGCCGGCAAAGCTGGCCCACAGTGCCTCCCATGAGCTGATGCCGATGGCGGCGGCATAGGCGTGCTCCGGGCCGGCGTACCAGAGGGCGCGGGCCGTGCACCGGGCCGTCTCGTGCAGCCGGTCGGGGGCCACGCCGTGGCGCGCGCTGGCCAACAGGCAGGCCTGGTGAAAGGCCTCGTCCGCCGAGGCGTACTCGACCAGCAAGGTATCATCGAGGTCGATCAGCAAGGCCACCAGGGGCATGGGCTTCTCCTGCAAGCGATGGCGCGCACCAAGGCACGGGGGTACTATAGTCATGAGCGGGGGCGGCGCAAAAGGCAAGCGAGACGCTCTTGGGCGCAACTGAAAGGATGTGGTATACGTACAGAACAAGGACGTCGAGAGCGCCGGGCAACCCACCGGGGACAGGGGGCTCTCCGCAAGCTTGTTTCGCACGGCCTGGCGCATGGCAGCAAACGGGAGGTGGCAATGTCACAGGCAGCGATCTGGGCAGAGCATCTACACAAGAGTTTTGGCGCGGTGCGTGCTGTGCGCGACCTGAGCCTGGAAGTGCAGCACGGCGAGATTTTCGGTCTGCTCGGCTCCAACGGCGCGGGCAAGACGACGACGATTCGCATGATCCTCGACCTGATCAAGCCCGATGCGGGTGTGATCAGCGTCCTGGGTGGCCCCATGAGCGAAGAGACCAAGGCACTCATCGGGTATCTGCCCGAAGAGCGAGGTCTCTACCGGGACATGAAGGCTATGGATACCCTGTTGTTCCTGGCCCAGCTCAAGGGGCTTGGCCAGGGCGAGGCGCGCCGCAGGGCCGAGCGCTACTTGCGCGAGGTGGACCTGTGGGAGGCCCGCGATCTCAAGGTGGAGGCCCTGAGCCGGGGCATGAGCCAGAAGCTCCAGTTCGTGGCGGCTGCCATGCACGAGCCCGATCTCGTGATCATCGACGAGCCCTTCTCTGGGCTGGACCCCGTGAACACCCAGGTCATCAAGCAGCTCGTCTATCGGATGCGCGACCAGGGGGCCGCGGTGGTGATGAGCACCCACCAGATGCACCAGGTCGAGGAGATGTGCCAGCGCATCCTGCTCGTGGATCGGGGCGCCGCTGTGCTCCACGGCGAGCTGAGCGAGATCCGTGAACGCTTCTCCTCCAACACCGTCGAGGTGACGCTGCAGGGCGAGGTGGCTTCGGTGCCGGGCGTGCGGCATCTGGAGCGGCGCGATGGGGGCTATCGCATGCTCCTGGAGCCGGGCACCGCGCCCGAGGACGTGCTGCTGGCCCTGGTGAACCTGCCGGAAGTCCGTGTGCAGCGCTTTGAGCGCGTGCAGACCTCGCTGGAAGAGATCTTTGTGCAGGTGGTGGGCCACAAGGTAGAGACGGGCGAAGAGCAGCCCAGGGAGGCGCGCCGATGAACCTGCGCAAGCTCTGGCTGGTGGCGACGACCACCTACAAGCAGCAGGTGCGTTCGACGCTCTTCTTGATCATGACCTTTGCCATGCCCCTCTTCTCCGTGGGCGCCGGACTGGTGCCGGTGTTGCTGGAGGAGCGCGCCAGCCTGACGCGGCTCGGCTGGGTGGACCAAACGGGTGTGCTGGCCTTGCCTCCCGACCAGGAGTTCCTGCAGCTGACGCCCTTTGACGATGAGGCCAGCGCAGCGCAGGCCCTGGAGTCCGAGCAGGTGGATGCCTACCTGGTCATCCCCGAGGGATACACGGAGGGCGCCAGCCCCGTATACCATGGCCGCCGCGGGCCCAACGACAACGCCTCGGCGGCGCTGCGGCTCGCCCTGCGCCAGGCCGTGGCCCCGGACGCGCCCGCGTGGCTGAACGACCGCCTGACGGACGCCGTCGTGTGGCAGTTTCGCGATCTCGATACTGGCGTGACGCTGCATGATGGCATGGAGCTGTTCCTCTGGCAGGGCACGCCCATGATCGTGGCGATCCTCTATGCGTTCATGCTGCTGACCACGGTCAACCACATGGGCCCGGCCATCGTGCGTGAGAAGGAGGAGCGGGCGATGGAGATCGTCCTCAGCTCTTTGCGCCCCGTTGAGCTGGTGGGCGGCAAGATCCTGGGCCTCTCGCTGCTTACCCTGACCCAGGCCGCCATCTGGGGGCTGAGCGGCGCCGTGGCCATCGGGCTCCTCTGGTCTCGGCAAGGGCAGACGGGGATGCCCCTGTTGCCCTGGGGCACGCTGGCCTGGGGCCTGGCGCTGGCGGCGCCGGGCTACCTGCTCTACGGCGCCCTGGGCGCGGGCCTGGGCATCCTGGCGGGTGACCGGGAGCAATCCCGACAGATCGCCGGGATCGTGGCCATCTTGGCCTTTGCGCCCATGTGGTGCATCGGCCTGTTTCTGACGCAACCCAATGGCGGCCCGGCGATCCTCATGACGCTGATCCCGGTCTTTGCGCCGGTGGTCGCCATGTTCCGCATGGGGCTGGCTCAGGTGCCCACCTGGCAGCTCTGGGCTGCCCTGGGGATCCTCTGGGTGTCGGTGGGTGTCGGTCTGTTGATTGTGGCGCGTTTGTTCCGCGCCGCCGCACTGCTCTATGGGCAGCGGCTGGCGCCGCGCCAGATCTGGCGCGCGCTCATCGCTCGCTAGGCGTGGGTGAGGTGAGAAGCAGGATGAACAGCAATACCATGTTGGTGGCCCGCCGCGAGTTCCGCGAGCGCATCCGAACCCGGGGCTTCATTCTGAGCACGCTGGGCTTGCCGATCTTTTTGATCGTCATCACGTTGCTCACCGGCAACATCCAGGGCAGCGCCCCTGGCCCATCCGCCGAGGGGAATGGCCGGGAGCCCAAGGTCGTGATGACGGGCTATGTGGACCTGGCGGGCATCGTGAGCGACGTCGCGCCGGGGCCCACCCTGATCGGCTACCCGAGCGAGGAGGCCGCCACGGCCGCGCTGCGCCAGGGCGAGATCGAGGCCTACTACCTGATTCCGTCGGACTATCGAGAGACGGGCAGCGTGCACCGTGTGGCCGTGGGCTTGCCCAGCGGCGACCCCGACACGGGGCCCTTGATCGGGCTGCTGTACCAGGGGTTGGTGGCGGGTCGCCCGCCGGAGATTGCCCAGCGACTGTTGGCGCCGTTGGGTGACAAGGGGCTGGAGGTCATCACCACTGGCGATGAGAGGCAGGGCGGCCTGAATACCGACATGTTGCCCTTTATCGTGACGGCGGCGGTCATGGTGCCACTGCTGACCGGGGGCGGCCTGCTGCTGCGCAGCCTGGCCCAGGAGAAAGAGTCGCGCATCATCGAGATCCTGCTGGTCTCGCTGCGGCCCACCCAGTTGCTGGCGGGCAAGGTGTTGGGCATGGCGGCTCTGGTGATCGTGCAGTATGCCGCCTGGGTCCTGATCCTGGCCATCGCCACGCCGCTGACCGGCGCCGGCATGCTCACCGCCCTGCAGGGGCTGCATCTGGGCGCGACCGAGACGCTCCTGGCGCTGCTCTATGGCATAGGCGGTTTCTTTCTCTATGCCTCGATCATGGCCGGGCTGGGGGCCGTGGCGCCCGACGTGCACAGCAGCCAGAACTGGGTGTTCATCATCACCCTGCCCATGACGCTGCCCTTTTACCTGTGGATGGCCCTGACCAGCGCGCCCCAGGGCGCCCTGGCGGTGGCCCTGAGCCTGTTCCCGTTCTCGGCGCCCACGGCCATGATCCTGCGCATGACCACCACAACGGTGCCCACCTGGCAGGTGGTGGTTAGCCTGGCGCTGATGGCGCCCACGGCCGTGGGGATCACCGCGCTCATGGCGCGGCTGTTCCATGCCCAGGTGCTGCTGAGCGGCGAGCCGCTATCGCTGAGGCGCTTTGCCCGGGCGCTGCGCGGCTCCTGACGCGCTCTAGCTGTTCTGCGCGACCAGCGCCTCTCCCGCGGCGCGGATGGCCGCCAGCTTGTGCTCGCGGGTGATGCGCTTGATGCCGATCAGGTCGGCGGGGCGCATGCGCACATGCTGGGCCCAGCGCTCCATGTTGGTCAGGCAACTGATCATGCCGCCGCCACCGCCGCCCGCCGCGGCCACCAACAGCACCGGCTTGCCTCCCAGTCTGCTGTCCTCGCCCAGCGAGGCCTCGCAGCGACGCAGCCGATCGGTCAGGTTCTTCATGCGCTCGCTCAGGTCGCCCCAGTAGACGGGGGTGATCAGGGCGAGGCCATCGGCGGCGAGGGCGCGCTGGTGCAGGGCCTGAAAGTCATCCAGCACCCCGCCGCATTCGTGGCCGGTGCGGCACCTGCCCCACCCGTTGCCGCACTGGTTGCACGAGGCGACCTTGAGGTCGGTGAGGCGCTCATTCTCGGCGGTTCCGCCCGCCGCCTCGATGCCGGCGATGGCGGCGTCGGCGCAGGCAGCCGTCAGTCCATCGGTGTTCGGGCTGGATTGGATCACCAAGACATGCATGTGAGGCTCCTTTCTCGCATCCGCATCCACAGCGCGTTCCGAACCGGCGTCTAGAGCACGCCAAAGGCCATAAGGCCCCCCATGACAACAAACAGCCCCGCCGCCGCCCGGAGCAGCGCCCGACGGGGCACCAGGCGGCAGAGTTGTTGGCCGCCCACCACCGCCAGGCCGGTCACGGCGATCAGGGCCAGCGAGCCGCCCAGGAACACGGCCCAGGGGACCGTGTTGCGGCTGGATAGGCCCAAGACGGCCAGCTGGGTCTTGTCGCCCAGCTCGGCCACAAAGAGCAGGGCGGCGGTGGAGCCGAAGGCTCGCCAGTTCCAGAAAGAGGGCTTGGCCTCGCCCAGGGCGCAATCCAGGCCGAGCTCGTCCTCGGGGCAAAGCTGGGCGGCCTCGCGCCAGATCAGCACCCCCATCACGACAAACGCCAGCGCCGCGATCGCCTGCAGGATCCCCTGGGGGATCACCTGGCCCAGCAGATGGCCCGAGGCGGCCCCCAGGCCCGTGGCCAGCACCAGGGCCACACTGCCGCCGACAAAAACAGGCAGACCGGCGCGATGTTTGCAGGTCTGCGAAAGAACGGCCAGTTGGGTCTTGTCGCCCAGCTCGGCCAGAAACACGAGGCCAAAGGCCCCCATCAGTGCATCCCAGGGCATACACACACTCCTTGGTAGTATGAGGGGCATTATAGCTGGAGCCCAGCAGGGAGCCAAGCGACGGGGCGGGGCGAGCGCCGCCGCGCACGGGAACGGTATGGCTCTACGTTGCGTCTGGGGTATACTGATCGCTGCAACGCCATTAGGAGATCTCTATGCGCAAGCTGATCCGTACCATCCTGCTCCTCGCTCTGGTTCCGGTGGTTCTGGCCTGCACCGAGGGGATCGAGAGCCCCACGGCCACGCGATGGGTGCTGCCCACCTCGCCGCCGCCCACGGCCTCGCCTTCGCCGATCGTGCCCACGCGCACGCCATCGCCCACGGCTACGGCCACGATCACCCCCACGGCCACCGAAACGGCGCCGACCCAGGAGGCCGCGACAACCGTCGAGCGGGCGGCGCCCGCCGTGCCCACGCCGATACCGCTACCCGCAGGCGAGCTCGCCCATTACAGCAACATCGGCCCGTACCTGTTGGCGAACCCCGAGGCCGGCCAGCCCACCCACAACCTGCTCAAGGATGGGCACATGCGCGCCTATATGGCCATCAACCCGGCCCACTGGACGCCCTTTGATGCGCTGCCCGAGATGGAGGGCTATGGGCGCAACTATGTGCCCGCCGAGGAGGAGCTGGCCTACATCCGGCGGCGCGAACAGGGCGCCCGCGGCTACTATGACCGGTTCCGTCCCACCTACGAGCAGGGGCGCGGCCAGATCCACGCCTGGATGTCTACCTGGGCCTTTGAGTACGGCGATCCGGCCTTTGCCGAGGATTGGGTTGCCTTCCAGCGCGAATGGCTGCGCCTGATGCACGCCGATGGCCACCTGGCCGGCGTGGGCGGCATGAAGACCCACCTCTTTGCCCCCGGCGAGATCGTGTGGCTGGCCGACGCCATCGCCGAGGCCGACTATCTCTTCCTGGCCGAATCGGGCGCGCCCACCCTCACCGCCAGCATGGGGGTCACGACGCTGCTCTACCGCGACCTGGTGGCCGAGCTGCGCACCGCCCTGGGCGAAAATGGCGTGCCTCCGCTGATCCTGGACGTGTGCGTGGATGGCCAGGTGTTGGTGGATACCGATGCGCCGGGCGGGCCCCACTGGCAGCGCGGCTATCGCGATTTCGGCACGTCCCCGGAAGAGTATGCCGCCGACGTGCGCAACTATGACATCGCCACGCTATACGATCCCTATGTCCGGCACGTCTTTTGGTTCGGCACCAACATCACCGAGGAGACCCTGTCCTTTGACGTGAACACCCCGATGCTGGCTATCGCCGATAGCTGGCACGTGCCGCCGGGAGAGCCGTAAGGGGCCCGCGCGGTTGCGCCTGGCTCACGCGTCGGGCGGGACCACGCCGATGGTCAGCAAGATGTTGGCATAGATGCGCTGTTCGCCCGTGGCGATGACCAGGGCCACATTGGGGCTCTTGGCCGCATCGTAAAAGGCAAAGCGCCCCAGGGGCTGCAGTTCCATGCCGGCGGGCAGGTGCTTCCGAAAGGACGCAAAGATCGGGGGCTCGGGGCCCTCATCGGGCACCATGACATGGGCTGCCTCGATGACGATGGCATCGGCGATCACGGCCAACACCTCGTCCACCGGCGCGCTGCCGCGCGTCAGGTTGAGGTAGGCGCGCTCCGCGGCCGGGTTGGCGCCCGTGGCAAAGGGATAGTTGCCATCGGCGATGAGCACCTGCGCGCCGT
This sequence comes from Anaerolineales bacterium UBA1429, assembly GCA_002329325.1. Lineage (GTDB taxonomy): Bacteria > Chloroflexota > Anaerolineae > UBA1429 > UBA1429 > UBA1429. The sequence goes on along the minus strand of DCTX01000026.1, from coordinate 116,531 downwards.
GGCCGGCGGTGCTCAGGGCGGCCAGGATCTGGGGGTGGGTGAGTCGGTATCTGAGCATCGGGGTCCCTCCTTGTGAACGGCTGTCTGCCGGGGATTATGGCCGAGGCGACAGGGAGCGTCAAGAGGATGGGACGCCCGGTGCGATACGCTGCGTGCGTGTCAACTCAAATGATAATCGTACCGAGGGCTGACGGTTCACTCAGTTGATAATCATACCGGATAGAGGGCCTCCTCTTTCGAAGCCACCATCGAGATGAGCTCATCAATCTGGACATGGATGCTACGTTTGAGGGTCATCGGATTCGTCTGCTCGTAGAGCAGCTGTAGATGCGTTCTGATCTCCCGGCTGATGGGAGGCGTTGCCTCGCACAGTCGCTGGAGTGGCGTGCGTGCGCGATCCTGCTTGCGCCGGATACGGACGATGCCATCCGGGCCAGTGACGGCCTTGCGCTCTGTTTGTCGCAAGACCGGCTGGTAGAGATTGTAGTAGAGCCACATGTCCTGATAGAGGGCGTTCAGCGCCCGAAGCTCCGCCTGGGTGCGGAGGGGCATGTGTCCGAGATAGGCGCGTACCAAGGAGCTGTTCTTCTGCTCGACAAAGCGATTGTCATTGTGAAAGCCGGGGCGCCCGCGCGTCTGGGCAACTCCCACCAGCTCCTCTCCGAAGACGGCGATCAGGGCATGGTTGATGAACTCAGTGCCGTTATCGGAGTGCAACTCTCGTACAGGGATGGGGCAATGCGCCCGGAAGACTTGGAGGGCATGCCAGATGGCTTCGAACGTGTAGCCCATAAGGGCAAACCGCTCACTCCAACCGGTCAATACGTCAACGAACTGGATGGTGCACACCAGGTTCCCCTGGCGGTCAGGGGTGCCATGATGCACCAAGTCCACCTCAAAGTGCCCCGGCTCGGGCTGCTGCCAAGGGATCACGCTGATGGGTACCGCCTGCTGCGCACTGGTCTCGGCGCGCCGGCCGGGGTAGGGTCGGGGGAACTTGCGCGCGGGGCCAAGCTCCTTGAGGATGCGCCCCACGCTGGATACGCTGATGAGGCGCAGTTTGTCCAGGACCTCGGCAGAGACCTCCATCTCGCCACATGCCTGCAGATGCTTGGCCATGTTGTAGAGGGTCGGTTGCAGCCGCTCGGCGCAGATCCAGTCCAGGGCCTCGGCAACGGTAGCGATCGCCGAGGCGACCTCAGCATCATAGAGGCGGCCTCGCTCTCTGGAACGTTTGCGTCGCCTGATCTGATGGCTGTTCATGAGGGCAATGAGATGTTTGCGCCCTAGATGGGTCACCTTCTCCAGTTCATCCAGCAGGTGTGCCTTGGTATTACGGTTGGCCTCGCGGTATCTTTGCTGCATCGCACGCAAGTACTCGATCTGTGCGCCCACCGACATCTTCCTTTCCATGGCTCCCTCCCTGGTACGATTATCAGTTGAGGGAACCTTACTCTGAAAGTACGATTTTAGGTGAGTGAACGCTGCGTGCCTCGCGAGCCACGTTCTTCTTGACGCCGCCCATAGCCGGTGGTATACTAGAGTGGAACGTTGGCATGCACCAACGCTGCGACGCACGCGTTGCGACGCGTTTTTTTGTGCCGAGAGGGGAGCGAACCGAATCTGATGACAAAGGCCAGCCAGCAAAAGGTCGTTGTGGAGGGAACCATCGTCGAGGCCCTGCCCAACACCCAATTCCGCGTGGAACTCGACAGCGGCCACGAAGTCTTGGCGTACATCTCGGGCAAGATGCGCAAGTACTATATCCGCATCTTGCTGGGCGACCGTGTGCGCGTCGAGCTATCGCCATACGACCTCACGCGTGGGCGCATCGTCTACCGCTACAAGACCTGAGTCTCGCGGCTACATCCCGCCGGAATCACACATCTGCGCAGCTCCTTCACCAGGGGCTGCGTTTTATCTTTGGCGGGATTCCCATGCCCCATCAGATGGCGGGCTGGACATCGCTAACTGCCGAGTTCGTTCTTCTTCCTCTCGTATTCCTGCTCCGAGATCATCCCCTGGCTGCGCAGCCGATCCAGCTCTGCTGCCGGGGACTCGGCCGGCACCATCGGTGCCACGTGCACCGGTACGAACGCTCCTTTGCGCACCCGAACTACGTACGAGCGCGCCAGGGCGTCGTGGGGCAAACGCTCATACTTGCCCAGGGCCCTGAACAAGATCCAGCCGAAGAGGCTCATGGTGATGACCACCAGGAACGCAACGACCAGTCCCAGGGCATAGAGCGCCAGCGCGCGCGCCAGACTCCTGGCCAGACCAAGCTTCTGTCCTTGCGCGGTGACGACGCGCATCCCCAGGAGGAGCTTGCCGATGGTGCCCCCCAGCAGGCTGTGGAGCAGCGTGTCGTAGGCCAGCAACAGGACGGCGAACACGCCCCAGAACCATGCCTGCAGGGCGGCGTCGTTCGCCCCAGCGCCGGTGATGAATGTGGCGAGGCCCATCGCCAGGGCGACGCCCAGCAGGGTAAGGACAAAACCTGCCATGACCAAGTCGATGAATCTGGCGGCCAGGCGGCGATACGAGGTGGCCTGTTCATAGGGGAGCGTCAGCGAACGCGCCGCGATCTCTGTCATGTCGCCTCCTTGGCTACGAGGCCGTTCACGCGGGCAAAGGCATCGGCATAGCTCTTGTTGGGGATCTGGATGACGATGCTCACCCCATCACGGCCGTCGCGCTTCTTTTCTGTGATGAGCCAGGCATCCACCGGCTCGACGATGCGGTTGCGAAAGAGCAGCTTGATGGGCAGCTTGACGAGCAGCCAGGCGATGCCGTACGCCGTCAGGAAGGCCAGGAGGACGAGCATCCCGCAAAAGACGAACCGCACGCTGGGACTCCGCATCGCCAGTACGCCGAACAGGATGGCCAGCGGGATGCCGAGCAAGACGGTGCCGATCCAGACGGCCTGGTTCAGGCGCTTGCCGGCGCGCGCCTTGCGCCAGCACACCTGGCAGTAGGGTATCCCCGCCACATCCACCCGCACCTCTCCGATCCCCTTGTAGTTCTGCCGCAGCGCCAGGGTGTCAGTCTGCTCCGCCGGGCCGCCACATACCACGCACTGGTGCGGCCATCGCACCGCTTCCAGGTTCTCCTCGACAATAAAGTTGCTTTCGCGACGCATGACGGGACGTGTTTCCGATCCGGCTTCCATTTCCCCCTCCTGGCGTTCGTAGACCGAACGCATTTCCGCTCACGCACGGGAACCGAGACTCGAAGAGGCAGATCTTGCTGTGCAAGGCTTCGGCCACGGGACAAGGGCGCTTTGGTGCGCCCCGGTTCCCGGGCACCCCGGAAGCAAGTGGGGAAGCGTGATGCATGGCGGGCGCGGCTGGGCAAGTCGGCGCGGGCGGGGTTGCTGCAAAGGGGCTGGGATGTCGTTAGCTATAGCATAAGGCAGTCGGGGACTTATGTCAAGGCCTGTCGGCTGCGGCAGCGCGCGATTCTTTGCTGGGCGGAGAGAATCGCCCTTGTCTCGCCGCCTCCAGCACCTCTCCCAACGGCTACGCCTCGTGCATAACGACAAGGCAGACCTTGTCGAAGCCGCAAGCCATCGGCCGAACCAGCAGGGGGCACCGCGGCCCGAGCATCCCTTGGTGGCGGCGCCAAGGCGAGCCGATTCGGGCATCGCGTGGATGGCTTCTTCGTGCTACAATAGGCCGGAGGCGAGGCGAAGCGCACGTAGGAAGGAGTCCGTCATGACCGTTGAGGAGATGCAGCGCGCCTTTGAGGAGCTCTCGCGCAGGCACGCGCACGGCGAACTGGATGACGAAGCGTATCTGGAGCAAGTGCGGGCCTTGCGGCTTCAGGATGCCGAAGGCCGCTGGTGGACCATCGGCGCGCGCACGGGCCAATGGTACGTGGCCCAGGAAGGCCGCTGGGTGCAGGCCGAGCCACCGGTCGACGCGGCCCCTGCTGCTGCGGCTCCCTCGCCCGAGCAGCCCGAGGACCAGCAGGCGCCTGCCTCCAGGATGTGCCCGAACTGCGGGGCGGCCATTGCCGAGGGGGCCCACTTTTGCCCCGAATGCGGCCAGCCGGTGACCGGCGGCGCGCCCGCGCCGGAGCCGCAAGGCACGATCATCGCCCAGACGCCGCCCGCCGCGCCCTCCGTCGCACCGGATGAGCCGACTCCGCCCCGGCCCGTGACCCGTGTGTCTTCGCCTCCGCCCGCGCCGGGCCCGCAGGCGCCGCCTCCTGTCGTGCCGCCCCCTGTCGGGCCGCCTCGGGTCACGCCTCCTCCTGTGACGCCTCCGCCCGCCGCGGCACCTGCCTCGGCCCCGCCGCCCAAGCCGCCTCGCAAGAAGGGGCTGACGATCGCGTTGGCGGTGGTGGGCGTGCTCCTGATCGCCGGTGCGCTGGTGGTCGCGGCCTCGGCGATACCGGGAGCTCCCGGCCACACCCTGGCGGCCAACCTGCTGGGGCGCGGTGGGGCCGCGACCACGGCGGCGCCGACGGCCACCCTGACCCCGACGGCCACCGAGATCGTGGCGGCCGCGCCGGCGGATACGGCGACGCCGACCAATACCCTGGAACCCTCGCCGACGGCCACGGTTGAGGAGACGCCTGCCAAGACGGCGACGTTCACGCTCACCGCCGTCGTCCATACGGCGACCCTGATCCCTACGCACACCCAAGAGCCCACGGCGACGGCGACGGCTACGTCCACCGCCACGCCGGAGCCTACCGCGACCCCCAAGACGCCTACGACGACGCCATCGCCGAGCGACACGCCCACTCCGACGCGCACGCCGCAACCCACGGCCTCGCCGCTGACGGTCGCCAGCTCCACGACGGTGGACAATGGCGGCTACGGCACCAACACCCTGGAGATCTGGCACATGGAGTCCATCTTTGTGAACGGGTCCGACGGGGGGCGCTACCGGGCGGAGCTAGGCTTCTTGACCAGTCCGGAGGCCCGCAACGCGATCCAGCAGCAATGGGCTGCCCAGGGCCTGGGCGAGGCCAACTGGAAGGGGATCATCAAGGTCGTGGCGACGATAGACTGGGTGGCCTGCACCTCGGACAAGAACGTGTGCTATGACAACCGGTCGCTCCAGCCGGCTCCGGTGGCGCAGCACGTCTACGAGGTCCATCTGCGCAACCATGTCTGGCAGTCGCTGCTGAACGACTATATCGCGGGGGGCCTGCAGGCCACGCTGCGCAACCCGTACTATGCCGAGATCCAGCGCGTCGTCTTTGGTCCCATGACGAGCTCGGGCCCCTCGGTGCCGTGCCTGGGGTTCAAGTTCGAACGCCAGTAGGCGCCAGCTCAGCCAGTCCCCAACAGCCGCCGATAGACGGACAACGTCTCGGCGGCTGTGCGTTCCCACGTGAACTGGCGGGCGCGGGCCTGCCCCGCCTGGGCCAGGCGGCGGCGCAGTGGCTCGTCGGTCAACAGGTCGGTCAACGCCGCGGCGATCTCGCCCTCGCGGGCGGGATCAAAGAGCAGGGCGGCGTCTCCCGCCACCTCGGGCATGGACGAAACGCTGCTGCAGGCCACCGGCGCGCCGCAGGCCATGGCCTCGAGGATGGGCAGGCCAAAGCCCTCATAGAGGGAGGGGAACACAAAACAGGTGGCGCCGGCGTAGAGCAGCGGCAGGTCCGCCTCCTGGACGCCCCCCAAAAAGCGCACGCTCTCGCCCAACCCGAGGGCGTCTGCCAGGGCGGGCCCCTCGGCATAGCGGGCATCCTGGGCGCCGGCCAGCACCAGGGCATGGGCATCACGCAAGGGCGCCGGCAACTGGGCCCAGGCGCGCAGCAGCGCCGGCAGATTCTTGTGGGGCTTATTGATGCCCAGGTACAGGGCATAGGGGCGTGCCAAGCCCGCCGTCTGGCGGTATCGGGCCACCTGCTCCGGTGGCTGCGGCCGGAACCGCGGCTCTACGCCCAGGTAGATGCGCGTGCCCCCCGTGGGCGCCACCAGCCCCCTCTCCTCCAGATCCGCCAGCGCCGAGGCAGAGTCGGCGATCAGGTGATCGGCGCGGCGGGCGCATAGCCGGATGAGGGCCTTGTACACGGGCGCCATGCGGGGGTTGGGCAGCGATCGGGGAAAGCGCAGCGGTATCAGGTCGTGGATGGTGGCCACGGTCTTGCAGGGCAGGGCGTAGGGCATCAGGTAGTAGGGCGAGTGATAGAGGGCGACGCCGTTTCGGCGCAAAACGGGGGCGATGGCCCATTGCTGCCGCAGGGCAAAAGGCGTCGCCTCGACGTGCAGCTCACCCACATTGGGCAGGGCCAGGATCTCATCCAGGGCAAAGCGGCTGTTGGGCGCGCAGGGGTCGCGCAGCAGGAGGAACTCGGCCTCCGGCGCCAGGACCGGCAGCCAGCGGGCGATCTCGTAGGTGTAGCGCCCGATGCCGGGAAAGTGGTCTTGGATGTAGCGGCCGTCCAGGGCGATGCGCATGGGCCTTGTGCCTTCCTAGTTGTCCTGGGAGGGGAGCAGCCCCAGACTCTGCAGCAGGGAATCCAGGGTCCGGTAGCGAGCCCTCCAGGAGTGCTGCTCCACATAGGCCCGATAGCTCGCCCGCTCTTCGTCCGTCACGGCGAGGGCGCGATCCAGCGCGTCGCAGAAGGCATCGGCGTCGTAGGCCAGCATAACGGGCATATCCTCGGCCGTCTCGGGAGCAAGCCCGCTGTGTATCATCGGCAGGCCGCAGGCCAGGTACTCGTACATCTTGAGCGAGATCACATTGGCCACGGGCGATTGGGTAAAGGGCAGGAGCCCGACCTGTGCGTGCTGCAGATAGGGGGGCACATGCTCCGGCATGCGAGGCCCCAACAGGCAGACGTTAGGCAGCTCCGTCGCTCGGCCGAGGGGTACCCTGGCCTCGCCGATGAGCATGAACTGCACGTCCGGCCGTCGAGTGGCCACCTCGGCGAGCAGCTCCGAGTCAAAGTAGTGGAGGATGCTCCCCACATAGACGGCCACCGGTCGCCCTGGCTCCGGGTACTCACTTGGCCGTGGGTAGCTGTCTGCGAAACGGTCCAGGTCCACGCCGTTGGGCAGCAGGTGCGTGCGGCCGGGCGCCCAGGCCTGGAACCGGTCGAAGGTGGAGGGGTGAACCACAACCACGGCATCGGCCCTTCGCGCGACCTCCTCCTCGATGTGCACGATCGAGGGGGGCGCCGCGGGGCGCACCGTCAGATCGTCGGCCACGCGGTAGATGACATGATCGTATCCGGGCTCCCTGATCAGCCAAGGATAGGCCTGGGGGTTCGTCAGCCAGAGCAAGTCGGCCCGGTCAAACCCTCCGCGCGCCAGCATGCCCCTGACCGAAGGAATGGTCCAGCGATAGCCCTTCCATGCCAGGACCTCGGAGGCGAGCGGCCCCCAGTTGCGGTAGGGCGCCAGCTTGAGCGGCACATACTCCCAGGGGCCGCCCTCGTGCTGGATGCCGCCGTGTCGCCAGATGGGGAACTTGCGGCCCAGCGCGTCGCGGTTGCCCAGGAGATTCTGCGGATGGAACTCGCCGCCCAGCCAACCCACCTCCCAGCCTAGATCCAGAAAGTGGCGTGCGTAGTAGTGGCTGCCCACGCGAAAGGGCGCATCCCAGGTCAGATACTCGGCAAAGAGGACCTTCATTGTCGTTGGCGAGCACTCCGTATTGTGCGTACCAGATCCAGCAGAAGGATGCGGTTGCCCTCAGAGGAGTACCGGTGCGCGATGGCGTGGGAATGATGCTTGTAGGCGTTGATCTGATCGTGATCCAGCGACAGCAGGCGATGCGCGAGACTTTGAGGCGTGAAATCATCCGAGATCACCCCCAGATCGTGCTCTCGGACCAGCGGCGTCATGCCGTCAGACGGGCCGATGGCCACGGCGAGCCGGGCCTGGATGTACTCGAACAGCTTGTTCGGCAAGGCATGCTGGTAGCTCGCGCTGGTCGGCGGCAGCAAGAAGACGCCGATGTCGTGATTGTGGGTCGCGGGGACGAGTTGTGCACCCGGCACTGGCTCCGGGAAGCGAATCCGCGGATCGCCTTTGGCGCGCTCTTGCAGAGAGGCGATATAGGCAGGCTCGCCAGGCACCAGGAACAGGTCCAGCGAGAAACGCTCGTCCAGGTAGGCCATCATCTCGATCGTCAGCTCTATGCACCGAGAGGGAAGGGCGACACCATGATGCACCAGGCGAATCGGGTCGCCTGGGCGCTTTTCGATGGGAGTGAGGTCAAAGTAGTCGGTGGCATTGGTGAGCAACGTGGGCCGAAAGCCGAGATCGCGCTCGTAGAGGGAGGCATGTCCCGGCGAGGTGGCCAGCATGGCGGCTGCCTGAGGCGCGTAGCGAGCACACATATCCGCCGCATACGGGTTGATGAACCACCGGTACTTGAGCTGATCCTCAAAACGACGTGGGAAGTACTCGTGCGAATCGAACAGGACGGGACGATCTCCAGCCAAGCGTAGCGCAAGGGGGAGCGTCTCCAGGTCATTGGCTACTACGAGATCAAAGGGGATATCCGACAGCGCATCATAGGCCTCGCGGACATAGTGAAAGCCCCAGTAGTAGGAATCGTATTGGCGTAGCACGAGCTGAGCAAGGGATAGGGCCTTGCCAGCCACCGACTTGGGCCGCATCGGAATGCGCACGAAATCTACATCGGCCAGCTCGGGCGAGGCCCTGCCTGCCGCCGTGACGTGATGTTCGCTCGCCAGGAAGCGAATCTGACGGTTGACACGCCGATCGTCCTTGAGATCCGTGAACGAGATGACAAGAATATGCATGCAAAGTCCCGTCTGTGTGTTGCTGTAGATCTCTGGAGAACGAGCCTGAGCCTACGACTTGACTACACTCTATTATAGAGGACCAACGGGCCGACGCAAGCCCTGGTTTCGCCAATCAACTGATCTGACCTGATACGGGCGCATCAGGCGTTGCGAGAACGCCCACGCCAGGCTTTTCTGCTCTGCCACATCTCCGCGGCCAAGCCCCGCACCTGTCGATCGCCGATAACCCACAGTGCCGCATAGCAGAGGCCGCCCGCCAGGGCCAGGATCACGGCCACACCGGGGGAGCCGCCCATCAGCGGGCGGGCCGCCGTCAGCAGCAGGAGCGGGACGCTGAAGGCCAGGCAGAGCAGGGCCGTGCCCAGGGTCGGGAGGAGCCGCCCTTGGGCCAGGCGCACCAGCAAAAAGACCTGCCCCAAGTTCAGCGCCACCCCGCTGCCCGCAAAGAGCACCAGCGCCAGGATCGGATCGCCGCGCCACCCGCCGTAGGCCAGCCCGCCGATGCGCAGCGCCAGAAGCGCCAGATTGAGCGCCAGGCCCAGCTCCTGCCGTTCGAGCACGGCATAGAGGGCGGCCAGCGGTTCGCTGATCATGGTCGTCAGCATCCAGAGCGAGAGGATCTGGGCATAGCGGCCCGCCTCGATCCAGGGCTCGCCCAAGAACCAGGCGATCAGGTCGGGGCCCAGGCACAGCAATACGATGGCGGGATACCAGGCCACGCGCATCAGGTTGCGGGCGGTGGCCGTCGTCAAGGCGCCCAGGTTGCCCTCCGTGCGGGCGCGGGCCGCGCTGCGAGCGAATACCTGCGTGATCGCGCCGCTCAGCAGGATGATCGGTGTGATGGTGACGCGGTTGGCCTGGGCATAGTAGCCCACCACCTGGGAGGCAAAGAAAACCCCAAGCACCAGGGGCGTGAGTTGATGGGAGAGGGTGTGCAGCACGGCGGCCCAAGAGGCGAAGAGCGGGAACTTGCGGTATTGATAGAGGGAGGCCAGGGCCTCGGTCAGCCGCGCCCGCGCCAGCGCGCCCACCTGGTGGCGCATCCCCTGCGCCAACACGCCGATCCCCGCCAGGACGCCCACGAGGTTGGCGACGATCAGGCTCGCGACGGTGCTGTGCCCCAGCCAACCCAGGGCCAGGCGGCCGAGCTCTGCTACCGAGGCGGAGACGACCCTGTTGGTCGAGAGCAGGGCGAACCTCTCATGGCGGATGCCCCAGTAGATCAGCACCGAGGTCACGCCGCTGAGGAGCACGCCCAAAGGTAGGAGCTCCGGCAGGGAGATGAGCTCCCAGATCGCTGCCAGGCGCGGCTCGCCGCGCCATAGCAGGATCGCCAGGCTCAGCAGGCCGCTCAGTACAACCACGACGAGCAGGCTGCCCCAGGCCACGGAAGCGGCCTTGTGCTCTGTCTCTGGCAGCAGGATGGCCAGCTCGTAGCGCAGGGTGATGACCGTGGAGAGGATGGTGAGGGCGGCGGCAAAGGTCGCGGCAACGCCAAAGGTCTCGGGCAGGTAAAAGCGGGCAATGAAGGGCGTGAGAACAAAGGCCAACACCTGGGTCGCGGCTGCGCCCGTCACCAGTTGCAGCACGCTCAGCGCAAAGCGAGCCGGGCGGGGCTCCTCACGCGCCTGCGGCCCGGCCGGGTTCGGCGCATGGGAGCTCATGCGGGCACGATCCAGGCGTGGGGCGACGGGCCTGCGTCGAGGGTGGGGGGTGCTTGCCCGTACGCGGGCGCGGTTGTAGACGCGGTACCAAGTTGGCGCACAAGAGATCCTTCTAGCTGAGGCCTGCACGAACGGAACGGAACGCCGCCTAGTTATACGCGGGATAGGGCTGCCTGTCGAATGGCGGGCGAGCAGCCGCCTTATCCGGTACGACTGTCATTTGAGTTGCGACGCTCTCGCGCTGCCCGGCTTTGTGCTATGATACGGCCGTTCCGGCGGCGGGCGGCTACCATCATGGGGCAAGGGGGCGGCGTGACGAACTCGATGGCGGAATGGATCGCGTCCATGGGCGCATGGACGCTCGTGCTCCGCGGGCGCGGGGCCCGCGGGGGCCTTTTCCTGGCGGCGGCCGTGCTGCTGATCTGCCTGGCGGGCTGCCGTCCGAGCACCGCGTCCCTCGCGGGCACGGCCACCCCGTCGCCTCCGGCGCCGACCGTTTCTCCGGCGCCAACCAGGNNCAGGGCGGTCCCCGCCACCGAGGCCGCGCCACCGGCCGCCCAGCCCTCGGTCGCGCCGCCGCCAAACTGGGAGCTGCCCCGCGATGGCTACTGGCGCCAGGAGGCCGAGGGCCGCTACCGCGTCTCGGGCTACGAGGATACCTTCGCATGGTCGAGCCGACCGGTGGAGGGCGACCTGACCTTCAGCGCCGAGATCGAGAGCGATTGGGACAACTATGGCGAGGCGATGGTCGTCGTCTATGGCGATGGCCAGGGGTGGTCAGAAGGCTGCCTGATCTTTAGCATCACCGGCTACTGGCAGTCCATTCGCGCCCATTCCATCTACGACCCCGAGGTCGGGTGGCTTGCTGAGCGCGAGGAGCCGCTGGACCTGGGTGACGGGCCCCACCGCATGACCGTCCAGGTCGTCGGGGATGAGGCGAGGCTCTATCTCGATGAGGAGCTGCTTCTGTCGGCGCCCCTCTGCCCGGACTGCAACCGGCAGGGCTATGTCGGCATCGTCAAGTATGGCGGCAGCGCCCCGGCCGTCTACGACGATATCACGCTGACGGTCGCGTCGGAGGGAGCCGTGGCCGCCCTCGTACCTGCGGATCTGCCGACCACGACCCGGACGCCCCCGCCCACGGCGACGCCCATGCCTCGGCCGAGCGCTACACCGACCTGCACGCCCACGCCGGCGGCGACGCCCACACCCACCCAGACGCCGCTGCCGACGGACACCCCACCGCCGACGAATACGCCGCCTCCGCCCTTCCGCCCGGCCACGGGCCTGCTCGAGGACCGTTCCCCCGGCGGTCAGGGCGAGCTGCTGATCAAGAACGGCACCGATGCCGATGCCCTGGCGGTGTTGGCCGGGCTGGACGACGTGGCGGCCAAGTCCGCCTATATCCGCAACGGGGAATCGTTCCGCATGACCGGCATCGCCGATGGCGTCTATCGGCTCTACTTTAGCAGAGGCGAGGCGTTCAGCGAGGCGACCTACCGCTTTACCCGAAACGCGACCTACCAGCGGCTGGACGCGACCCTCGAGTTCACGACGACGGCGACTCAGTACACCGGCTATGAGGTGACACTGTACGGCGTGGCTGGCGGCAACGTGGGCTCCGAGACGGTGGATCCCGCCCAGTTCCCGTAAGGCGAGGCGAAGCGCGACCACGGAGAGACACGAAAGGATGCGCGATGAACAGTCCCTGGATCCTGGTGACCGCTGCGGCGCTGTTGCTCTGCGGCTGGGTGTCGGCTCTCATCTATCAACGCAAGGGGCGCCCGGTCGTGGTTGGGTTCATTCTGGGGCTGCTGCTGGCGTGGGCCGGGATCCTCATTGCCCTGGCCATGTCGCGCAAGGGCGAGGCGCCCAGGGGCAGCCGGCTGGGGTGGCTGGGCCTGCCGATCCTGGCGTTCTTGGGGGTTTCGATTGCGCTGGTATCTGGCTGGGAGACGGGACGCGCTCTGGACTATGAAGCGCTGCCAGAGGGCGGTTACCGGATCGGCGAGGCCACCTTCAGCAATCTCCGGACGGGCTTCTGCCAGAGCGAATACAAGGGCCAGGGCTGGCGCTGCGGCTCGGGAGGCTTTCCTTGCGCCAGTGTGCTGGTGGCGTGCGACGCCGACGCGACGACCAACTGTGTCTATCAGGTAGGGATGTCGTTCTCCACCGAGTCGGGGCGCAGCTTTGGACGAGATAACAGCGAGGCCAAGCTGGTGGATGTGCCGCCTGGAGAGACCCGCCCGGCGAGTTTCCACCTGTATCGCGCCTGCTACCACAACGAGACGGTAGAGTCGGGCCGCCTGCGGGTGGAGGATCTGGAGGGCGGGCGGCGGACGACGATCAGCTTCACGCGCTAGGTGTTGCCTGCCGGGCCTTCTTTCCTCTCTTCTCGTCGCCTGTGGTATAGTAGGGGCAGGATCGTATGTCCGCCCGGAGGTGCGTCCCATGTCCATGACCGCGCGCGTGGCCCGTTTGCGCCAGCGTAGCCTGGATGCCGTCCCCACCCTCTCCAGCGAGCGGGCCGAGCTGATGACGGCGTTCCATCGCGAGAACACCCAACTGATGTCGGCGCCCATGCGCCGCGCCCTGGCGTTCCGCTATCTGCTGGAGCACGTCAGCATCTACATCGGGCCAGACGAGCTGATCGTGGGCGAGAAAGGGCCCGCGCCCAAGGCGGCGCCCACCTATCCCGAGCTGTGCTGCCACACCCTCGACGATCTGACGATCCTGGACACCCGCGAAAAGACGACCTTTCGGGTGAGCGAGGATGCGCGGGCGGCCTATGCCCGCGAGATCATCCCCTCTTGGCGGGGGCGCACCCTGCGCGAGCTCCTCTTTGCCCAGATGACCGACTCCTGGCTGGCGGGCTACGAGGCGGGGCTGTTCACCGAGTTCATGGAGCAGCGCTCGCCGGGCCACACCGTGTTGGATGACAAGCTCTACCGCAAGGGGCTGCGCGGCCTGCTGCAGGAGATCGCCCAGGCTCTGGAGGCCCTGGACTTTTTCAGCGACCCCGACGCCCTGGCCAAGCAGGAGCAGTTGCGGGCCATGGCCATCAGCGCCGAGGCGGTGATCCACCTGGCCCACCGCTACGCTGACCGGGCGGAGGCGCTGGCCGAGGCGGAGGAGGACCCGGCCCGGCGCAGCGAGCTGGCGCGCATCGCCGCCGTGTGCCGCTGGGTGCCGGAGCACCCCCCTCGCGATTTCCACGAGGCGATCCAGGCCTACTGGTTTGTGCACCTGGGCGTCACCCTGGAGCTCAACCCGTGGGACGCCTTTAGCCCCGGCAAGCTCGACCAGCACCTCTGGCCCTACTACCAGCGCGGCCTGGCGGAGGGAACGCTGACCCGCGAGCAGGCTGAGGAGTTGCTGCAGTGCCTCTGGTGCAAGTTCAACAACCAGCCGGCGCCGCCCAAGGTGGGGGTCACCGCCGAGGAGAGCGGCACCTACACCGATTTCGCCCAGATCAACCTGGGGGGCGTGCGCCCCGATGGCTCCGATGGCGTCAACGAGGTGACCTACCTGCTGTTGGACGTGGTGGAGGAGATGCGGCTGCTGCAGCCCAGCGCCTCGATCCACGTGAGCCAGAAGAACCCAGATGCGTTCGTCAAGCGGGCGGGGCGCATCATCCGCACCGGCTTTGGCCAGCCCTCGGTGTTCAACAACGACCTGGTGGTGCAAGAGCTGCTGCGCCAGGGCAAGACGATCCTGGACGCGCGCCAGGGCGGCACCAGCGGCTGCGTCGAGACGGGCGCCTTTGGCAAGGAGAACTATAACCTCACCGGCTATTTCAACCTGCCCAAGGTGCTGGAGCTGACGTTACATAACGGCGTGGACCCGCGCACGGGCCGCCAGATCGGGCCGGCCACCGGCGATCCCGCCGGGTTCGCCACCTTTGATGACGTGATGGCCGCGTTCGAGGCCCAATTGGGCTACTGGGTGGACGTCAAGGTGCGGGGCAACCAGGTGATCGAGCGGCTCTATGCCGAGCAGATGCCTGCGCCGTTCCTCTCTGTGCTGATTGACGACTGCATCGCCAAGGGCCGCGACTATCACGATGGCGGCGCCCGCTACAACACCTCCTACATCCAGGGGGTGGGGCTGGGCACCATGGCCGACGCTCTGGCTGCCATCAAGCATCAGGTCTACGATCAGGGCGCCCTGACGCTGCCCGCGCTGGTGGCCGCCCTGGACGCCGATTTCGCCGGGCAGGAGCGGCTGCGGCAGCAGTTGCTGAACCGCTCGCCCAAATATGGCAACGACGACAACGCCGCCGACGACCTGATGCGGGCGGTGTTCGAGGCCTACTATCGCGCTGTGGAGGGGCGACCCAACACCCGGGGCGGCGTCTATCGCATCAATCTGCTGCCCACCACGGTGCACGTCTACTTTGGCGCCATGACCGGCGCCACCCCCGATGGCCGACGGGCGGGGGCGCCCCTCTCCGAGGGGATCTCGCCCGTCCAGGGCGCCGACCGACGCGGGCCGACGGCCGTGATCCGCTCGGCGGCCAAGATGGACCACGTGCGCACCGGGGGCACCCTGCTCAATCAGAAGCTATCGCCGCAGTTGCTGCGCACCGAGGAGGACCTGGACAACCTGGTGCACCTGGTGCGGGCCTATTTTGGGCTGGATGGCCACCACATCCAGTTCAACGTGGTGGACGCGGCCACGCTACGGGCCGCCCAGGCCGATCCCGCCAGCCACCGCAACCTGATCGTGCGGGTGGCGGGCTATAGCGACTATTTCTGCGACCTGGGCCGCGCCCTGCAGGACGAGATCATCGCCCGAACGGAGCATGCCAGCTTCTAGGCGGCGTGGAGCTTTTCGACATTCGTGCGTACCTGATTGATGTTTGTGTCCGATGGCCTGTCGTTCAGGACAAGGCGTGCGATTCTCAGGAGACCGCAGTGCTGGCGTATCGGCTGAGGCATCAACAAAGTCGAGATCTCGGGTATGATCGGAATCGTTTCTCGACGCGCCCGAGGTAGCCGGGATGACGGACATGAATCACACTCGATTGCCGATATCACGCGTAGAGCACCGAATCAGTCGGGGCACGCCGCTGAACCAGTACTGTGTGCCACGGTTCAGCGCGAAAGGAAATGACGGTGCGAGGGATCTCGGGAGGAGGGCATCAGATGGATGATGACCTTAGGTGGGAGGTGAACGAGAGTTTGCTCCAGTCATACCGCTCGATATTTATCTCGTGTGAATCCTTTCTTCTAGCAGTAGGCGCATTGCTGTACGACCAGATGCTATTGCTAGGATTTATGTCTGTTATAGGCCTATTGATCATATGGCTCTTTTGGTACCCAGTAGTACGTTCGAGGCATCTTATCGTCGACTACTACAAGTTCCGAGCGACTCTCAATGACGACGGCGCCAGTCAACTCTGCACCCTCGAGCAATACGTCCATCGCCGCAATCTCCGCCGGAAGGCCAACCAGGTGTTTGGTCTGCGCACAAACTGGCGATCCACACGCCTGAAAATGGACTTGTGGCTTCCCATTGTGTTCAGCCTGATGTGGCTAACGTTCTTCGTGGGGGCACTCGGTATTTTGAGCACGTAGCCATATTCTCGAGGACCTGGGCCGCGCCCTGCAGGACGAGATCATCGCCCGAACGGAGCATGCCAGCTTCTAGCTTAGGGCCGGGCGGGCAGCCCGTCGCGGCGATGGGACCATAGCAAGGCCAGGTGCGCGCCGAACAGGGCCGTCAGCATCTGCAAAAAGGGCGAGATGACGACCATCAGGACGACCCAGCCGATGGTGCTGGCCCGGGGCTCGTAGAGGATCATGGGGATGCCGGTCTCGACCAGGTCGTACCCCGGGATGAACAGCACCCGGGCAAAGGGCAGCCAGAGCAGTGCCATGCCCACCAGGGTGATGGCCGCCGCCAGCGCCGCGTAGGCCAACACGCGGCCCAGGGCCCTGGCCAGGGGCATATCTCGCGGTAGGATGCGTTGCACCACCAGCCAGCCCAGGGGCAGGCCCAACAGAATGCAAAAGATCGGCACGCCCATCCCCATGCCGACGCACAGGGCGTCGCACAGGATGTAGGCGCCCAGGCCGTACCAGAGCCGTCGCCTCTGCGCACGCGTTTCCATCGTTTGCTCCTCCCTCGATCCAGGCATTCGCCCTCTATACGTCTGTGGGGGGCCTGCGGGTTTCCCATCCTTCCTCAAAGAGCCGCAGAAAGTTGCGCTCGCCGTAGGGGTGCCAGGCGGCCTCCTCTTCGTTCAGCTCCACACCCCAGCCGGGCGCGTCCGAGGGGGTGAGGTAGCCGTTCACCACTCGGGGCACGCCCTGGAGCAGGTCCCACACCCACGGCTCTAGCGAGTCGTCAAAGTTCTCCTGGATGAGAAAGTTGGGAATGGAGCAGTGCAGGTGGGCGTTCATGGCGGTGCAGAAGGGGCTCTGGGCCTGGTGGCAGGCCACCAGTGCGTCGTAGGCCTCGGCCACAGCAAAGGCTTTGCGCGCCGTCGAGGGGCCCAGGTGCATCGGCTCCGGCTGGACGATGTCGATCACCCGCTCGTGGAGCAGATCGGCGAACTGGCGCAGCTCGTGAAAGCCCTCGCCCAGCACCACGGGATAGCCCAGGGCGCGCTGCACCTCGATATGGCCCTTGAGGTCAAAGGTGCGTACGGGCGTCTCGATCCAGAAGGGGCGAAAAGGCTCGAGCTGGCGGCCCACGCGGATAGCGGTGGAGACGGTAAAGCGGTCGTGGGCCTCGATGAGCAGATCCACGCCGTCGCCCACTGCCTCGCGCACCGCGCCGACGATGCGCACCGCCAGGGCCTCGCTCTCGGGCTCGATCTGCTTGTAGGCGCCGCCAAAGCGGTCGAACTTGAGGGCCGTGTAGCCCTTGGCCGCCATGCGGGCCGCTGCCTCGGCGAAGAAGACGGGGTCGCGGGGCCCCTGGTACCAGCCGTTGGCATAGGCGCGTAATCGCTCGTGGTGCTTGCCGCCGAACAGGCGCCACAAGGGCGCGCTCAGGCTCTTGCCCAGGATGTCCCAGCAGGCCTGCTCGATGGCGGCGATGCCCGTGGAGCGTTGGTGATAGCGGGCCTTGATCAGCTTGAGCCAGAGGCGCTCCGGGTGCAGCGGATCCTCGCCGATGACGAGGGGGCGCAACTCCTCCACGTCGCCCAGGTTGGGCCTGGTGGCCAGGCCGCCGGTGGCCTCGCCCAGGCCCGTGAGGCCCTCGTCGGTCAGGAGCTTGATCAAGATCCAGTTCTTCCACGGATTGCCCACGACAAAGGTCTTGAGCTCGGTGATCTTCATGGTGGCTCCTCTCTACACGCGGCCATCAGGCCAGGTGAAGAGCGGCTCTAGGTCTCGCAGGATATCGTCCAGGGCGCGGTGGTCGTGCTCGTCCATGACGTGGGGCGAGGCGTTACGCGAGCGGGCGCTGCGGATGACGCCGCGCCGCCGCAACACCTCCTTGTAGACGGCCCCCTGGCACTGGGTCTCGATGGCGTACAGCGGGGCCAGCAGGCCATAGATGCGCTTGGCCTCAGACAGGTCGTCCGCTTCCAGGGCGTTCCAGAAGCGCACCATGACGTCGGTGACGTGGCAGCCGGGCATCTGGCCCGCCACGCCCCGCGGGTACTCTAGCAGCATGTAGCGCCCGCCCGCGCCGCCGAACACGCCCTTGAGGTTGGGCAGCCCGGCCTCCATCAGCGCCGTGATCTTGTGGGTGACGGGGTAGGTTTCCTCCTTGACGTACGCGGCGCCCTCGACCTCGCGCAGGAGGCGCTCCAACAGCGAAGCGGCCATCTCGCTTCCCACGCTGTGGTTCTGGATGAACAGCGGCAGCCGGGCGGCCTGGGCGACGCTGCGGTAATAGTCTACCAGGCCGTCGGGGTCGGCGATCTTGGTGACATAGGGCGCCATGGCGATGACGGCATCGGCGCCGACGGCGCGGGCATGCCGCGCGAACATGGCGGCGTGAGAAGCGCTGAGGCCCTGCACGCCCAGCACCACCGGCGCGCGGCCGGCGGCCTGCTCCACCAGGAGGCGCATGCCCGCCAGCCGCTCTTCGTCGGAGAGGGCGCCAAAGCCGCTGGCATTGACGGGCCACACCAGCCCATGGGCGCCGCAGCCGATGCAGAACTCGACGGTACGGCGCAGCCCCTCCCAATCTACCTGCATGTCTTCGTCGAACGGGGTAGCGGGGATGGTAAAGATGCCTCGATACGCTTGGGTCATGGTGGTCCTCCCGGCGGCATGGGCAACGGGTCCGGCAGCTCGATCGCAGCGGGCGCTCGGTTGGGCTTTATGATAGGGCAAGGGGCCGGGGCGAGCAAGGGGCGGGCGCGCCAACCACCCGCTGCGCGTCTGCGTGCGCTCCGTCCCGCTTGACGGGCGCGCCGTCCGCCCCTATACTCGCGCCCTAACGTGTGAATCCAGACAAAGGATGCTACATGCCCCGCATCATCAACACGGCCAACCCTGGCAAGCTGCGCAACCAGGAGCGCCGCACCATTGCCGAGCTCCTGCGGCATCTGATCCGCAAGCCCACCCTGGATGAAGAGGCCCGCGATATGGCGGCCGCCATCGTGTACTCGCTGCGCGCCATCGAGGCTACCATTGACGTGACCACCGAGGCCTGGGAGAAGCGCAACTATTACCTCAAGGCCGATCGCTTTCGGCTGGAATGGGAGTGGGTGCGCCCCGCCGCCGATCGGCTGGAGGCCCTGATCCGCCAGGGCGATTGGGACAGCCTCCCCGGCGAGATCGTGGCGCTGATGCCGCGCTTTGGCGATGTCAAGATCAACAAGTTCACCCGCAAGCCCGATACCTGGCAAGCCAGTTACCGTCTGCTGTTGAGCGGCGAGTAGCCTTTAGGGCAACATGAAAGAGGGCGCGCACCCTACGCGGGTGCGCGCCCTCTTGTGTGTGCGATGGCCGGGGCGTCAGTTGACGGGCAGCTCGATGACCGGGTTCGACAGGGTGCCCAGCCCCTCAAAGGTGATGTGCACGGTGTCGCCCTCCTGCAGGGTAAAGGTGTCCGGCGGCACGATGCCCGTGCCCGTCATCACCAGTACGCCCTCCGGAAAGCTGTTGCAGCGGCCCAGGTAGCTCACCAGCTCCTCCAGGGGGCGATGGATCTGGCGGGTGTGGGTCTGGCCCTCGAATACGCGCTCGCCGCCTCGCTCGATGGCGCACGAGACCGCCAGGTTCAGCGGGTCGAACCCGGAGGCCAGGCGCACCACGGGGCCCAGGGCGCAACTGCGATCGTACACCTTGGCCTGGGGCAGGTAGAGCGGGTTCTCGCCCTCGATGTCCCGGGAGCTCATGTCGTTGCCGATGGTATAGCCCACGATCTCCAGGGCAGGGGTGACCACCAACGTCAGCTCGGCCTCGGGCACGTCCCAATCGGAATCGGCGCGGATGCCCACCGCCTCGCCCGGCCCCACCACCCGGGGCGCCGTGGCCTTGAAAAAGATCTCCGGGCGCTGGGCGTCGTACACGCGGCCGTAGATGGTGGGCTCCTCCGATTCGCGCATGCGGGCGGCCCGGCTCATCTCGTAGGTGACGCCACAGGCCCACACCTCCTGGCGATCGATGGGCGGCAGCAGGCGCAGCTCGCCTCCGGCCAGCAAGGCCTCCGCAGGCGCGATGGGCTGGGCGCCTGCCACGACGCCCTCCAGCGCGGCCAGGGCCTCGTCGGTGCGGCCGGCGGCGGCCACCAGCCAGGGGCCCAGGTCGGCGTAGGCGGGCTCGCCCAAGGCCGTCAGGTCATAGAGCTGGCCCTGGTGCAGCAGGCCCAGGCGCGGCGCCGAGCCGTCGCGGCGAAAGCGGCATAGGGAGAGATGGGGTAGCATGGGGCCCTCCTGGTATAGCGGCGAGATACGGATTGCCGGAGATTATACCGCCTCGGGAGGGGGGTGTCGAACGGGCGCGCGCTTGACACAACCTCGTGCCCGCCTATACTTGGACGAGCGTTGAACCATCCCCGGACGAGGACAACGGCGAGGGCGGCAGAGGACCCAGCGTTGCCCTCGCGCACCGATCCCACCGCCAGAGGAGTTGCCGCATGAGCCGATTTGAGAAGTACCTGGCCCTCTGGGTGGCCCTCTGCATGCTGGCGGGCGTGGCGCTCTCGCAACTGGTGCCCGGCATCGCCGACGCCCTGGATGGCTGGCAGGTGCGCGGGATCTCGATCCCCATCGGCATCTGCCTCTTCCTGATGATGTACCCCGCCCTGCTCAACCTGCAGACCAGCGAGCTCAAGAAGCTGGGCCGCAACCCAAAACCCATCGTGCTGAGCCTGCTCTCCAACTGGATTATCTCGCCACTGGTCACCCTGGGCCTGGCCAACCTCTTTTTGCGTGAGCACCCCCAGCTCCTGGTGGCGGCCATCCTGCTGGGCTCCAGCCCTTGCACGGCCATGGTGCTGGTGTGGGGCAAGCTGGCGGAGGGCAATCAGGAACAGAACGTGATCAACACCAGCCTGAACACCCTGACCATCATGGTGCTCTATGTGCCGCTGGTCTCCCTGCTAACGGGCATCCAGGGCATCCCCGTCGATCGAGGGCTGCTGGCGATCTCGGCGCTGGTGTTCATCGGCCTGCCCCTGGTTCTGGGCATCGTGACCAAGCGGGCGCTGGTGCGCGCCAAGGGCGAGACCTGGTTCAACCAGGTCTATCGCCGCGCTGTGGAGAAGGTGGCCATCATCGCCCTGCTCACCACGCTGGTGGTGCTCTTTTCCCTCAGTGGCGATGTGTTGCTGGGCAACCTGGGCATGCTGTTGCTCATGTCGGCGCCGCTGTTGCTGGGCTTTGCCATCGTCGTGGGCTACAACCTGTTGGTGACCCGGGCGGCGGGCCTGGCCTACCGCGAGGCGATCGTCACGGTCCTGATCGGGTCATCGAGCCACTTTGAGATCGCCATCGCCACGGCCGTCGCCATGTACGGCGTCGGCTCGATGGCGGCCCTGGGCACGACCATGGGCCTCTTCTGGGAGGTGCCCATCATGCTGGGCCTGGTCTACCTGGGCCGGCGGCTGGGTGCGCGCGGTTTTTGGCCGGGGGCCTCGCCCGGCGAGGCTGCTCCCGCCAAGCGGGGCATGCCCGCGGAGTAGGCGGCCCGCGCGGCGCACCGGGCCGTTAGTGATACTCGGCCCTATAGGTCCAAGTCACATTGCAGGGCGCGCAGTTCCACCAGGAGCCGTACAGATCAAAGGTGTCGCCCAGGTTCCTGGCTGGCGGGGCGGCGATCATCCACTCCTTGCTGGCCAGGCCGGTGAACTGCGGGTTCCACGGGTAGTAGGCCAGCACCTCCGGGGGCTCGACGACGTTCTGGTAGCCCCTCTGGGCGCTGTACCAGAACTGCACTCCGAGCCCCTCCGCGCCGCGGTTGGGCGTGCCTTCGTGGGTGCAGGTGGCCGTCACCCTGTACCTCGTGTCAGGGGTGAGCACCAGCGGGGGGCGTTCGAACTGGCACGCGATGGTGACCTCATACCAGGTCTCGCCATGGTCCACATACGCCTCCTGCGAGGAGATGCTCGTCTCGGCGACGGAGAATCTCAGGTACGAGCCGGCGAACCGTGGCTCCGGCGCCGGGGCCTCCAGGGGATCGTTGTTCACGTTGACGACCGCCGGCTCCTGCCGCACCCACACCAGCACGCCTGTGGGCTCGGCCTCTGGCTCCGCGGCGCCTGACTCGGTCGGCTCCTCGACCGGCTCTGGCGCGGCATCCTCCTCGGTGATCCGAATCTGCCGCGTGGCGCGGGCCGAGGCCCCTGTGGCGTCGTGCGCCACGATGCTCACGCTGTACGTGCCCGGCTCGGCCCACCCGTGGGAGAGGCGCACCACGGTCCCCTGGTCGGGCGTGTTCGCCGCGCCCACGCCCGCTTCCACCGTGGGCGGCCCGCCTTCGCCCCAATCCACGCTGAGAGTATAGCCCGCCTTCTTGCCCGCCATCACCATGATGCCGCCCCTCACCTGCACGCTAAAGGCAACGTCGGCATCGGCCCTGGCCGTCTCGGGCAGATCCAGGATGTGGGCGCCGAGGGGCTCGCCGCCGGTGACGCGCACCGGCAGCGCCGCCCGGGCCGTGTTCGCCTGGCTATCCCCGGCGACGACCACGATGAGGTATTCGCCCGGCTCCGCAAAGGCGTACATCTCACGGGATAGGGCGCTCAGGGCTTCGGAGGCGAACTGGGCGTCCTGGCGCGCCTCGCCGCCGGGCCAGAACGTCCAGTCATAGTGGTAGGCGGGCGTGCCGCCGCTGGCCGCTGCCTCGTATCCGGCCAGGACGCCCGGGGCGACCCAGGCCACGTCCTGGGCGCCCTCCAGGCGGACGGCCAGGGGCTGCTCCAGCGCCCTGATGAGCAGGTGCCCCGTCGCCTCGACGCCCTGGCTATCCTTGGCCGTCACGGCGACAGAGTAGGGGTGGTCCTGCGGGGCATAGAGCTTGGGCGGCAGATCGAGTAGGGTGGCATCGCCCTGGCCCGTAGCCGAACCGACGGTCCCATCGCCATAGTCCCACGTCCACGTGATCGGCGGCTGGAACGCACCATGCACGTCTGCCCGAATGTGGGCCTGCTCGTCGGCGTACAGCACGGGGTTCTCGGTGACCAGACTGACGACGTACGGTCCCCCGAGCAGGATGGCGTTGCCCCTGATGAGGAGGTCCTTCTTGCCGTACCAGTGCACGCCCCTATCCAGATCGATGGCGTGGTACTCGATGGAGGCCCGGCCCGCGTGGGAAGCGGCCTGGAGAGTCAGGGTATTGTCGCTCTGCGAAAGGATCGTGGCATCGCCCGCGACCCGCCAGGTGGCGCTCTGAGCGCTGCGGGGAGCCATGGGGTAGATGTAGTAGGTCGCGGGCTGGCCCATCAGCAGGTCATTGTTGCCTGCCACAAAGACGGGCTTCGCCGAGAGGAACTGGCCCACCAGATAGACGGAGAAGCCGGGTGTGTAGGCCATCAGGTGCTCGCCATCCACCTCGGTCATGAGGAACGTGGTGGCCCCATCGGGTTCCACGCGCACAATGACCAGATCGGCGGGGTTGTCCGCGCCCTCGGGGATGGGCAGCCGCAGGAGCACGGGCTCGGCGGGCTGTGCGTCCGCCGTGATCTCGACAGCCTGGCCCAACGGCTCTACGTCGTCGGGCAGCAGGGGCATCTCGGTGCGCTGCGCCTGCACGAGCACGCCCTCGGCCAGCGCCCCCTCGGGCACAAAGACGGATCCCCCCGTCTGCAGAGGGATCGTCTGCCCGGGGATCTCGGCCGACGCCACGGCCGTCGGGCCCGGCTCCACGACGGGCGCCTCCCGGCNNACCCGCCAGGGTCACGGCGCCGGCAATCAACAACAGCGCCGCCAGGCCGCCGCCGACATAGAGGGCCCACTTGGGTGTGCGTGATGGGGGAGCAGAAGGGGCGGCGCTCGCCGCTGGGGGGAGCAACTCGGGCACCTGGTCGGCGCGCACCCAATCGGCCGTGTCCTGGCTCCAGACCAGGTCGTCGGCGGCCACCTGGCCGTTGTGCGCGAAATCCACCAGTTCCTGCCAGGCATAGGGGCCGTACTGCCGGCCGTCGCGAGAGAGATACCATTCCTCTGCCATGGCTTCTATACCCCTTGTGTGGTGGGGAGGGGCCGGCGCCGATTCGTGGTGGCCCCATCACGGCTACCCCGCGACAGCGGGCGCCGATGGCGCGGAGCATCTGTGCGCAGGGGCCGGGCCTCGAGCCCGCACGCCGCCAGGGCCCCCGACGACCGGAGTATAGCTCGGCGGGCGGAGGGTGACAAGCCCCCCGGGGGTGTCGGCACGGCGATGTCAGGGGCGATCTAGCGCCAGGGCGACCGCCGCTGACCACCGACGGCGGGGGCCAGGCTCGTCTCTGCCCCTGCTGCTCCAGGGTTGGCTGCGTTCTCTCTGCAGGAGCGAACGGCGCATGTATGCGCCGTGTCCGCTGAGGGCGAGACGCGCCGGGGCGGCGAGCCAGATATACGCGAGATGGACGCGCATCGCCGCGGAGGGGTTGGGCAGCCTTGCGCGCCCGGCCGACGTGCGGCGAAGGCGGCCCCGGTCGAGTCCGCCGCCCTGCCGAAACAGAGACCGCAGGGGAGGGGGCGAATCCCCTTCCCCTGCGGTATTGCAGGCTCGTGAAGACGGCACTAGGCCGCTTCGGGCGATAGCACCTTGAACTGACTCATGTACAGGCGATGGTAGAAACCGCCCATGTCCAGCAGCTCCTGGTGGGTGCCCNNNGGTGCTCAGGCGGTGGGCGATCACAAAGGCCGTGCGTCCCTCCATCAGCTTGAGCAGCGCCTCCTGGATGTGTTGCTCGGTGCGCGTGTCGATGGAGCTGGTCGCCTCGTCCAGCACCAGGATGCCGGGATCGGCCAGCACCACCCTGGCGATGGCCAGCAACTGGCGCTGGCCCTGGCTCAGGTTGCCGCCCTGCTCCGAGAGCTTGGTCTCGTAGCCGTGGGGCAGCCGCCGGATAAAGTGATCGGCATTGGCCAGGATGGCCGCCTGAATCACCTCCTCATCGGTGGCATCCAGTCGCCCGTAGCGGATGTTCTCCATCACCGTCTCGGCAAAGAGCACCGTATCCTGGAGCACAATGCCCAGCTCTCGGCGCAGTGAGTCCATCTGCAGCTCGCGCAGGTCCACGCCATCGATGCGGATGCTGCCCGAATCGATATCGTAGAAGCGGGTCAGCAGGTTGACCACCGTCGTCTTGCCCGCACCCGTCGGCCCGACCAGGGCGATGGTCTGGCCGGGGAGGGCGTGGAAACTCACGTCCTTGAGCACGGGCACGCCCTGGGTGTAGGCAAAGCACACGTTGTCAAAGACCACGTCGCCCTGTGCGTCGTCCAGCGAGCGCGCCTCTGGCACGTCGGCTGGCTCGGGCACCTCGTCCATGATCTGAAAGATGCGCTCGGCCCCGGCCAGCGCCGAGAGGAGCATGTTGTACAGGTTGGCCATCATGTTGAGAGGCCGCCCGAACTGCCGGGCATAGCTGATGAAACTGGCGATGGTGCCCACGGTGGCATAGCCCGCCAGGGTCAACCAGCCGCCCGTGGCGGCCACGATGGCGATGCTGGCGTTGTGGATCACATTGGACATGGGGCCCAGCAGCCCGGCGTAGGTCTGGGCAAAGCTGGCCGCCGCCCGGAAGGCCTGGTTGGCTGTACCGAACTGCTGGATGGCCGATTCCTCGCGGCCCATGGACTTGATCACGGGGAGGCCGGTGACGGTCTCCTCGATGACGCCGTTCAGGGCGCCCAGGGTTGCCTGCTGCTCGCGAAAGCCGCGCCGCGTATACCGCGTGATAAAGCGGGTCAGCGCGGCCATGGCGGGCAACGTCACCAGGCTGACCAGGCCCAGACGCCAGTTCAGCGAGAGCATGGTGACGGCCACCATCACCAGGGTTAGCGCCGAGGAGATGAACTGAACCACGCCCATGGACAGGACGGCGCTGATGGTATCCACGTCGTTGGTCAAACGGCTCATGGTCTCGCCGTGGGGGCGGGTATCAAAGTAGCGCAGCGGCAAGGTCTGCAGCTTGTCGAAGAGGTCGCGACGCAGGTGGCGCACCGTGCGCTGCGAGACGCCCGACATGACATAAGCCTCGGCATAGTGGACCAGGGCCGCCGCGCTATAGGCGCCCAGCATGAGCAGCGCTGTGCGCGCCAGGCCGGGCAGATCGTTCTTGAGGATGAAATCGTCAATCGCGACCCCCATCAAGTAGGGGCCGGCCACGCCCAGGGCCGAGCTGCAGCCCACCAGCACCACGACGAGGATCAAAGTGGCGCGCTGGGCGCTCAGATAGTACCAGAGGCGCCGCAGGGTGCCCCGCGGGTTCTCCGCACGGTCCAGGGCGCCCATACCCATCATCATAGGGCCCCGCCCCATGCCAGGGCGTCCCGGCATCGGGCGCGGGGGCCCAGATTGCGTTCGATTGCTAGAGCGATCAGCCATGCACGACTACTCCGTTTCCAAGTTGTGATTCATAGATCTCGCGATAGATCTTGCTGCTCTTCATCAGCTCGTTGTGAGTGCCCTGGGCCACCACGCGGGCCCCATCCAGCACGATGATGCTATCGGCGCTGAGCACCGTGCTGATGCGCTGGGCCACGACGATGCGGGTGCAATCGTTCAGGTTCTCCTCCAGCGCCTTCTGGATGAGCGCCTCGGTCTCCACATCCACCGAGCTGGTGCTATCATCGAGGATCAGGATGGCGGGCCGCATCACCAGGGCCCTGGCGATGGCCAGGCGTTGCTTCTGGCCGCCGGAGACGTTCACGCCTCGCTGCCCCAGCATCGTGTTGTAGCCTTCGGGGAAGGACATGATGAAATCGTGGGCCTGGGCCAGCTTGGCCGCCAGAATGACCTCCTCATCGGTGGCCTCGGGGCGCCCGTAGCGCAGGTTCTCGGCGATGGTGCCGCTAAAGAGGAACGGCTCCTGCATCACGATGGCCACCTGCCGGCGCAGTGCCTGCTGCTGGATCTCGCGCACGTCCATGTTGTCCACCATCAGGCGGCCGGCCTTGACATCGTAAAAGCGGGGGATCAGATGGGCCAGGGTGGATTTGCCCGAGCCAGTCGCCCCCAGGATCGCCACGGTCTGGCCGGGCTCGATGCGCAGGTCCACGCGATCCAGCACGGGCTCCTCGCCGTCGGTGCCATAGGAGAAGGTCACGCCCTCCAGGGCGACGCTCCCCTGGCGGGGCAGGGTCGTCACAGCCTCGGGCGCATCCACCACCATCGGCTCGGCATCCAGCACCTGGAGCACGCGCTCCGCCGACGCCTGAGCGCGCGAGACGCGGGTGAGCAGCATGCCCACCTGCATCAGCGACATCAGGGTGGTGGTGAGGTAGTTGATGGAGGCCATGATCTGGCCGACATGGGCGTTGCCGCGGGTGACATCCACGCCGCCGAACCAGATAACGCCCACGATGCCCAGGTTGAGCGAGATCATCAAGAAGGGGCCGAACAGGGCTACGGTGCGTTCGGCTCGAATCGAGCGCGCCGTCAGGGTCTCGTTGGCGCGGGCGAACCGGTTGCGCTCATAGTGCTGGCGCACAAACGCCTTGATGACGCGCACGCTGGCCAGGTTCTCCTGAACCACGGTGTTCACATCGTCGATCGCCTTTTGCACCGCGCTAAAGAGGGCGTGGGCATACTTGACCACAATGGTGAGGCCTACCAGGACGATGGGCACCAGGGCCAACAGCAGGAGGGCCAGCTTGGGGCTGGTGATGATCATCATCACCAGGCTGCCGATCATCATCAGGGGGGCGCGCACCAGGATGCGCAGGCTGATCAACACGACCTCCTGGATCTGGGTGACGTCGTTGGTGAGGCGAGTCACCAGCTCACCCGTCCCCAGGGCATCCAGGTTGCCGAACGAAAGGGACTGAATCTTGCGGTAAAGGGCATCGCGCAGGTCGGCGCCATAGCCCTGGCCGGCGCGCACACCCAAGACGCAGTTGCCCACGCCGCCGACCATGCCCACCAGGGCCAGGCCGACCATGAGCAGCCCGGTGCGCATGACGATGCCCATGTCGAGCTGCGCAATGCCGACATCCACGATCTGCTGCATGAGACGAGGCTGCGCCAAGTCCATTGCCACCTCAAGCAGCATCAGGAACGGAGCGATGAGCGCCTCCTTCCAATAAGGGCGCAAGTACGGCAAAAGCCGCCGAATCAGTTGCATACTTCCTCCATCGATCTTGACGATACGGGGTATAGGGGGCGCATCCCTGAGCGCGAGGTGCTCAAGGGTGCGCCCTCATCTGCTTCTCAGAACGGAAACACGCTGGCGACGGATGACCCGGGCCTCTCGCTCTCGTGGCAACTCGGCGACCAGGGTCAGCCGGAGGAATCGCCATTGGCTTCGCGCAGGTTGTCGCGCACGCGAGCCATCAGCTCGCGCAGCGTCTCCTGCTCCTCGAACGTGAGGTTGCCGAAGGCCTCATTCTCCAGGGTCTGCCACATATCGGCCACCCTTTGACGGACGACGCGACCGTGATCGGTCAGGTACACGCGCGAGACCCGCTGGTCATCGGGGTCGGGCTGGCGGTGCACGAATCCCGAATCCTCCATGCGTTGCAGCATCTTGGTGATGGTAGCCGGGGTAACGTGCATGCGAGCGGCCAGCTCAGAGTGGGCCAAGCCCTCCTCTGCCCACAGGACAGCCAAAAGAAACGGTTGCCCTCGATGAAGGCCGATGGCGCTAAAGAGCGCTTGAGCCCGCGTGTGGTGCAACCGGCAGATCTGCGGCAGCAACTGGCTTAGGGTCAGGGGTTCGTTGGGTTCCTTCATAGATCTTCCTTTCCTTAGCTGGCAAATCATCAGTCGGCTAAATGTTAGCAGAGATGCTCTTGCTTGTCAAACCGTGGGAGAACAATGGATCGGCTTGCGGGGGATCGGGCATGAACGCCAAGAGGCGCCCCGGGGGTACAGGCCGCGGGGGCGCCGCGTGGTCGCACGGCGCCCCCGGACTGCGCGCTCCTGCTAGCTGGCGGCAGGCCGAGCGCCCGGCGTCTTGACCACCAAAAAGCGGAAGACCTGGTCTCCCTCGTTGAGCAGCCGGTGGGGGATGCCCTTGGGGCTATGCACCAGGGCATCCTTCGTCAGGATCCCGCGCTCGTCGCCGATCTCGACGACGCCTTGACCCTCGAGCCCGTAGAAGAAGGCGTCCACGGGGGTGGTGTGAAGCTTGAGGGCCTGGCCGGGCTGCAGCGTGATCAGGGTCACCTGCACGTGTTCGGTGGTGTGGAGCGCCTGGGCCTGCACTCCGTGGGGGTTGGCGGCGTTCGGTGCGCTCGTGGTCTGGATGATCTCCATGATCGGGCTCCTTTCGTTCTGTGATCCGACCTGAGCATAGCGCAACCGGTCGCCCTAGACCGTGACACAAGTTACAGCGCCTGCGGGTTGGCAGAGCGCAACTTGACCTTGGCCGGGGCGTACTGTACAACGAAGATGCCCCTCGGGGGAGAAGTGTTGCGTGCCAGAATCAGGAGGGACGCTATGTCTCGGGATGATGGGATCAAGTTGGTCGCGATCTTGCACTATGCCATGGCCGGTCTCTGGCTGCTGGGGGCTATGGGCGTGCTGTTGATGCTCATCGTGCCTCTCGCGCTCGAGTACACGCCACCCGAGGCGTTGGTGGCCATCGTGGTGACCGGGGCGATGCTCTGTGTGCTGCTGGGAGGCTTGGCGGTGCTCTACCTGCTCTCCGGCATCGGGCTGTGGCGCCGCAAGGAGTGGGCGCGCTGGGTGGCCATCGTGCTGGCGATCCTGGGTCTCCCGGGATTCCCCGTGGGCACCGTCATCGGCGTCCTGGTCCTCTGGTTCCTGCTGCGCAATGACGTGCAGGCGGCCTTTCGGGGCGAGGAATAGGCGCTAGTCAAAGTCGGCGGGCCACTCGGGGTGGCGCGCGTGGGCGAACAGGCGTGCGAGTTGGCGCGATGTGACCCGCGCCAACGATAGCTCGGGGAGGGCGTCCTCGGCAAAGAAACCCACGCCATCAGTCTCGGCGCTGGTGGTCGGCTCGCCTCCGACCAGCTCGCACAGGAAGAACAGCTTGTAGATGGCAAAGGGGTGGGGCGGTTGGTGGCCCTGGCGCGCCCGGTCGTACACGGCCACCAGCTTGACCGCCCGGGCGAGGTAGCCCGATTCCTCGCGGATCTCGCGCTCCACAGCCGATGAGGGCGTGTCCCACGGGTCCGCCCAGCCGCCCGGCAGGGTCCAGCCTCCGTCGGTGCGCTCGCGCACCAGCAGGATCTGGCCCTCGCGGAAGACGGCGCCCCTGACGTCCACCTTGGGCGTGGCGTAGCCCGTCTGGGCGTCAAAGAGGCCCACGATGCGCTCGTCCGGCCAGCCGGAGCCGGCGGCCATCATCTCGGCGGCGATCTGCCGAACGGCGCGGTAGCGGTCGGCATCAAAGGGGTTCTGGGCAAAGAGCAGGCCATCCTGGGCCAGGGCCTGCAGGCGCAAGGCCCAATCCAGCCAACGCGGCGAGCTTTCAGACGCCATGGCGTTCCTTTCGTCAGGGGGCCGGGGTGTAGCGCGAGAGGCCATGGGATGTGGCGATCCACAGGGCGCCGTCCCGCGCCTCGTATAGCCTGGCGACCTGATTGCTCGCCAGGCCGTGCAGGCTCGTGATGGAGGTCCAGCCGCGCTCGTTGTGGTGCAGCAGCCCCTGATCCGCCAGGCCCACCCACAGGGTGCCATCCGAGGCGACCAGCAGGTCGCTCATCTGGGCAGCGGGCAGCTCCTGGCCCCAGCGAAAGGCCTGCCACTCGGCGCCGTCGTAATGCCAGAGCCCGGCAGCGTTCGCCGCCCACAACGCGCCCTGGGGAGCCGGCGCCAGATACGGCACCGCGCCCGTCCCGTCCTCCGGGCCTGAGGGCTGCCAGGTGGTCCCCTCCAGGCGGAACAGCCCGGCATCGGTGCCCAGCCAGAGCTGTCCGTCATCGGTCATGGCCAGCGCATGGATGGCGACGGGCAAGCCCTCCGGCGAGGCCGCCGGCACCGCCGTCCAGGCGCCATCGCGGAACCGGGCCACGCCGTCGGCCCCCGCGTACCAGATGCCGCCCTGGAGGTCCTCCAGGAGAGCGATGGGCCGGGCAAGGCTCAGACCATCTTCCGCGCCCCAGCGCTGCCAACTCCCCTGGCGGTGCTGATAGATGCCGTCGCGCGAAAGGGCCCACAAGTCGCCGCTGCGCGCGTACATCATCGCCAGGGGCCCCGATCGCCCGGGTCCGCACTGAGAGGGGGTGACCCAGTAGCCATCGGCGTACTGTGCAACACCCTGGCCGGTCTCGGCCCAGAGCGTGCCATCGGCGCCCTGCAGCAGCGCCCCCACCACCACATTTTCCAGGCCGTCGGTCTGCAGCTCATAGCCGCCCCGGCCATCGTGGCGCACAAGGCCTTGATCGGTGCCAAACCAGAGGGAGCCATCGTCAGCCGCCAGGGCCGAATGAGCCGCGTCGGCGGCCACCAGGGTCGCCCTGTCCTCCTGCAGGCGATAGATGCCTTGCGCCGTGGCGGCCCAGAGGGCGCCGTCCTGCGCCTGGGCCAGGGCCGCGATCTCGGCCTCGGGCGCGCCCTCGGCCTCGCCATACCACGTCCAGGCCTCGCCCTGGTAGCGGCCCAGGCCCTCCGCCGTGCCCACCCACAGCTCGCCCTGGCTTCCGGCCAAGAGGGCGAGCACGTCCAGGCTGATCAGGCCCTCGTCGGTCGCCCAGATCTGCCAGCCCTCGTCCTGGCGGCGGGCCAGACCCTGGGCGGTGGCGGCCCAAAGGGCGCCATCGGGGGTCTCGGCCAGGGCGCGCACGTCGGCGCCCGCCAGGGCCGGCTCGGCCACAAAACTGGCGTCGGGCTCCGGGCCGCGCCGGAAGAGGCCGCCATCCTCGGCGCCCACCCAGAGAGCGCCGTCCTGCGCGGCGAGCATGTCGGCGGCGCTGAGGTTGCCCTCGCCCAGCGGCGCCTGGCGCCAACCCTCGCCGGGGGTGTACAGGGTCAGGCCCGCCCCATCGGAGAACCACAGGCTGCCATCCTCCTGGGCGAGCATTGGGCGCCGCAAGCCCTCCGGCAGGCAACGGCTGGCATAGAGGGTCTGCCGGGTGGCGGGATCCACCTGGGCCACGCCCTGGGGGCCGCTCAGCCAGAGGCTGCCATCGCCCAGGTCGAACAGCCGCTCGGCGGGAGCGCCGCCGCTCCAGGGGTCCACCGGCTCCCAGGTGAGGCCATCGTAGGCGAGCACGCCGGCATCGGCGGTGGCCAGCCACAGCGAGTCATCGGGCGCCACGGCCAGATCGCGGATCTCCTGGCTCGGCGGGCCCTCCGGCGGCGCGTAGAGGGACCAGGCGCCGNNGCCGTCTGCGTAGCGGGCCAGTCCAGCCGACGTGCCGGCATAGAGCCCGCGGAACTGATCGGGCAGCAGGGCGAAGGCGGGGCCGTCGGGTAGCCCATCGGCCGCACCGAAATGCTCCCAGATAGCGCCATCCAGGTGTGAGATGCCCCGGTCGGTGGCGGCCCAGATGTGGCCATCAAAGCCCATCACCAGATCGTGGATCGCGGCGCCGGCCAAATCCTCCTCCTCGGTGTAGGCGAGCCAGGCGCTGCCATCGAAGCGGGCTATGCCAGAGGATGTGCCTACCCAGAGCATCCCTTCCGGCCCTTGTGCCAGGGCCGAGATGGAGGCGGAGGGCAGGCCGTCCGCCTCGGCGAAGGTCGTCCAGAGGCCATCGGCATAGCGCCATAGCCCCGCATCGGACGTGCCCACCCAGAGAGCGCCCACGGCGTCATCCAGGAGGGCGGTCGGATGGGCCGGGGCGCCCTCGGCGACGGAAAGGTAGGTCCAGGCGCCCTCGGCATGGCGCAGCAGGCCGCCGCCCCGCACGGCGAACCAGAGCGCCCCATCGCGCCCCTCCAGCGCGGCGGTGACGCCTTCCGCCGTCCCCTGCGGGACGAGCCACTCGGTGTGCCAGGCGGCGCCATCGTAGCGGGCCAGCCCGCCCCGAGTTCCGCACCAGAGCACATCATCGGTGGTCTGCAGCAGGCTGTACACTTGATTGGAGGGCAGCCCATCCTCCTGGGTGAAGGTCGCCCAGTGACTGCCATCGTAGCGCGAAAGGCCTGCCTCGGTGCCCGCCCAGACGAGGCCATCATGGGCGATCCAGAGGGCGTTGACGGCCTGGCTGGCCAGGCCATCGGGGCTGCCGTGGGCCGTAGCCTGGCCTGTGGTCGGCTCCCAACGCACCAGGCCGCCGGCCGCAATGGCCCATAGGCTACCATCGGGGTGGCTGGCCAGCTCGCGCAGCGCGCCATAGTCGGCATAGGTGCGCCACTCCTGGCGGGGGACAAAGCCACCGCGGGTGGCCATGGGCGCGGCCAACGGCCCCGAGGGGGTGGCTGTGGGCGATTGAGGCGGCTGATCGAGGGGTGAGGGGATGGTGGGCAACGCCTCGGGGGCCGCCAGCTCGGAAAGCGGCGTCGGCTGATATGCCTCGTAGGGCTGGGGGATCGCGCAGCCCGCCATCCACAGTGAGCCGAGCACAAGCCCGATGATGCAGCGCAACCAGATCCGATGTGACATGAGGCCTCCCCGCTTTGCCTGTGCCAACCGATTATGGTGCGGGCGGGGAGGCGCGTCAAACGAGGGGGCAGGGTAGGGCACAGAGGTGGCGGGGGCCACGCAGCCGCGCACCCCAGCGCACGAAGGCCCATTCCCCCGGGGCGCTAGCCGTCCAGCGTGGCGACCGTCTCCTCGACGGTGTACGGGTCGAGGCGGCGCAGCCCGCGGCGGGCGGCCTCCCGCTCGGCGCGCTCCACGCTGCGGTAGCGAGTGCGCAGCACGAAGGGCGGCTCGGGGCACCAGGGGCTCACATGGCCGACCTGCTCCATCGCCTCCTCGGCCCTGGCGCGGATCAGGTCGCAGGCAGCAGCCGGGGTCAGGGAGAAGGCCGGGGCGTTGAGGCCGCCCCGCTCGCGCAGCCCCTCCTTGACCACGGCGGTCACCATGCCGGGCGCCAGGGCCAGCGCTTCCTGGGCGCCCGCCCGATCCCCCGCCAGGAACACGGCAGGCACCCCGTGGCTGCCCGCCGTGGCGATATTCATCCCCACCTCGCCCATCCGCACATCATTCAGCCAGAAGGCGGCGATATCGGGCTCAAAGCTGTGGTCCAGCACGCCCCAGGGCGCATCGGCCATGCCGTGCAGGCCACACTGGAACAGGGCATCCCAGCCGCGATCCAGCCAGGGCGGGCCGCCATCGCCCGCGTTGGCGATCACGCGGCAGGCGGGGTGCACCATCTCGATATCCAGCCCGCCGGGGAAGGGGCCGTGGCCGTCCCAGGCGACGATCTCGGTGGCGCCGCCGGCCAAAGCGCCCTCTACCAGGGCGTTCAGCTCCTGGGTCGCCCAGCGGCGCGCTTGGGTATAGTAGGCGCCATCGAACCAGCATTGCGCCCGGTGATTGACCACGCCGGCCGTCCCCTCCAGGTCACAGACGACATAGATACGCATTCCGTCGACCTCCTGTTCTGCCGCGAAACCTGGCGCATCCATCAGCGTAGAGAGCTAGGAAGTGAGAATAGCACGCGATGGGGTGCGCCCCAAATTGGGGGCCTCCCCATCGAGGTGTTCGGGCACGCGGGCCGGAGAGGAGAGGCATGGACAAGGAAAAAGGGACGGGGCAGAAGCGGACGGTCTGGGTGATCGTGATCGTGGTGGCGGTTCTGGGGCTGTTGGCGTGCTGCTGCATCGGCATCGTCGTGGCCAGCAGCATCAGCCGCAGCAATGGGTCGAGCACATGGGAGTGGGCGCCGGGGGCGCCCGTCCTGCGAGGATTCTGGGAGTTGCCGTCAGAGTCCGAGGGCGTCGAGGTGAGCGGCTCTGGGCAGATGGTCGAGCGCGACTATGCCGTGGGGGACGTGAGCGGCGTCCGGCTGACCATCCCCGCCGAGTTGACGATCCGGTTGGGCGACCAGCCCTCGCTGCACGTTCGTGCCGAGGACAACATCATCGAGCTGATCAACGTGCAGGAGCAAGGCGGCGAACTGGACATCTCGATGCAGCCGGGTCTGCGCGTCGTGCAGCGCGGCTCGATCCAGCTCGTTCTCACGGTGCCCAGCCTGCGGAGCATCGCCAACATGGGCAGCGGCAACGTCATCGGCCCCGAGTTGACGGGTGATCGCGTCAGCGTCAACGTCAGCGGCTCGGGCGATGTGCGCCTGGAGGGCATCCAGGCTGAGATGGCCGAGATCACGGCCATGGGATCGGGCGGCGTCAGCGTCGAGTCGGTATCTGTGCAACAGCTCAAGGTCAACATCAGCGGCTCGGGCACCGTTGTGGCGAGCCAGGGCACGGCCACGGCCCAGGATCTGACCGTGATGGGCTCGGGCGACTATGCCGCGCTTGGGGTCGCCAGCGAGCGGGTGGACGCCAACCTCACCGGCAGCGGCAACGCCGAGGTGCAGGTGAGCACGGCGATCGCGGCCCGCATCATGGGGAGCGGAAATCTCGAGTACGTCGGTTCGCCGACAGTCAGCGCCAACTGCCTGGGCTCCGGCCAGGTCCGCCAGATCAGGCCCTAGTCGTCTCAGTGCGACGCGTCCCCGAGAGAGTGCGGTCTCTCGGGGACGCGTTGCCGTTCAGGCGGGTTGCCTATTCCGCGTAGGCGGCGATGCCGATCACGCCGGGGCCGCTGTGGGTGCCCACCACGGGCGTCACATTGGCCATCACCAGCTCGGCCGGGGTGATCCGCGAACACAGGTCGTCGGCCACGGCCTGGGCCTCGGCAGCCGCCATGGCATGCATGATCCCGACGCGGAGGGGGCGGCTGGCATCGAGCTGCTCCAGGCTGTACTCGACCACCCGCGTCAGCGAGCGCTTGCGTGAGCGCACCCTCTCCAGCGGCTCGATCATGCCCAGTTCGGGGCGGATGGTGAGCAGGGGCTTGAGCTGCAACGCGGTGCCCAGCAGCTTGGCCGCAGCGCCGATGCGCCCGCCGCGGTGCAGATACTCGAGGGTCTCCACGGTAAAGATCACGTGCAGGCTCGAGCGCGCGGCTTCGACGGCGGCGATGATCTCCGGGACGGATGCCCCTGCATCACGGGCGCGGGCCGCCACCAGGGTCATCCAGCCCAACCCCATGGAGACGGACCCCGAATCCACCACGTGCAGAGGCTTGCGCACCATGTCTTTGGCGGCATTCGCCGAGGCGATGGTGCCGCTCAACCTATCCGAGATGGAGACGAACACGATCTCATCGGCATCCAGCCCCTCGACGACCCGGACAAAGTCCGCCGGCGTGGGCTGCGATGTGGTCGGATGCTCCGGATCCCGGGGCAGGCGGCCGTAGAATGTG
The DNA here is from genome assembly GCA_002329325.1 of Anaerolineales bacterium UBA1429. Taxonomy (GTDB): domain Bacteria; phylum Chloroflexota; class Anaerolineae; order UBA1429; family UBA1429; genus UBA1429. Next base: position 80,277 of record DCTX01000026.1, on the reverse strand, counting down.
GCGTGGTCGATATCCACGCCGTCGCGCAGCTGCTCGCCGCCCCAGAGTACGTACAGCGGAATGATGTGAATGTCGTGCTTGCGCACCAGCTCCGCGGGCAGATCGCTGGTGCTATCCGTCAAAATCGCGACTCGGTGATTGCTCATGCCATCCTCCCCCACGTGTGCCGCAACATCCCGTCCCAAGCCATAACACCGCGCTATGCGGCGAGTTGTGCCCTGGGGCGCGGCCTGCGGGCCAATTCCCTGGGGCCGCGCCGCTTGACAGGGCATCCTCGATACCGTATATTCTCTACCAGATTCATATAGATAAGGGCCCGTGCTCGCCCCGTCAACAAGAGGTACAGGCGCATGTCCAGGTCAATCCGTTGGCTGCTCTCCTTCGTCTTGCTGCTGGTTGTCGCCTGCCAGGGAGATGCGCCCCTGGGCAACCCAGCGCCCACGGCCACGCCGACGCTGACGGCGACCCTGGCGCCTACGGCGACCTCCACGCCGACGCCGACGCCTTCGCCGACCGCCACGGTCACGGCATCGCCCACGCCCACCGCGACGCCGTCACCCACGGCCACGCCGACGGCCACGCCCACGCCCGATCCGTATGCGGGCCTGACCATCGAAGATCTGCGCGCCCGCAGCTATGGCGGCGGCGAGCTGGTTGTGGAGGAGACGCTGGCCGTGACAGGCGCCTTTACCCGCAGCCTGATCACCTATCCCAGCGATGGCCTGACCATCTATGGTTTCATGAACGTCCCCGCAGGGGAGGGGCCCTTCCCGGTGGCGATTGTGCTGCACGGCTACATCGAGCCCTCGGTGTACGAGACCCTGGCCTACACGACCCGCTATGCCGACGCCCTGGCCCGGGCCGGCTACATCGTCTTGCACCCCAACCTGCGCGGCTATCCCCCTTCGGATAACGGCCCCAACACCTTCCGTGTGGGCATGGCGGTGGACGTGCTCAACCTGCTGGCGCTGATCCGCGCCCAGGCGGGCCAGCCGGGGCCCCTGGAGAGGGCCGATGCCAGCGCCATCGGAGTTATGGGCCACAGCATGGGCGGGGGGATCACCTGGCGCGTGCTCACCGTGGATACGGGCGTGGGGGCCGCCGTGCTCTATGGTTCGATGCACGCCGACGAGCTGGAGAACCGCAACTGGCGCCAGCGGCGCTCGGGCGGCGCGGGGATCGGGCCCGAGGGCAACACGTCCGAGGCGGACCTGCTGCGCATCTCGCCGGCCAGCTACCTGCAAGATATCGTCGCGCCGGTGAGCATCCACCACAGCCTGGACGACCCGACGGTGCCCTACGAGTGGTCGGAGGCGCTGGCGGCGCGCATGGAGGAACTGGGCAAGTCGGTGGAGCTGTACCTCTATAGCGATACGCCCCACACCTTTCGTGGCGAGGCCGACCAGCTCTTTATGCAGCGCATGATCGCCTTCTTTGACGCCCACCTGCGGGCGGCAGGGGAGTAGGGCGCGAGGCTGGGCCGAGGGGCCAGGGAGGCTGGCAACGTGCGAGGCGCCCGCGCCCGAGGCGCTACGTCTCCCCCCTGCGCTGGCGCAGCCTGGCCCCACCGCGCTGGCCTACTCGGCCAGCGTGCGCGGTAGCCGCCTGGTGTACACCAGCCAGGCGATGAACAAAGCCATGCCGATCCAGCCCACGGGGGCGGCCAGGGTGCCTCCCCAGGTGATGTCCACGCCGGGCGCCAGGAACAGCATAGGCAGGGCCGCCACGGCGTTGCCCGCGCCGTGGGCCAGGGCCGGCGCCCAGGGGCTGCGGGTCTCCAGGTAGAGCCAGCTCAGGATGGTGCCCAGCAACAGGCAGAAGCCGATCATCAAAAAGATTCCCAGGATCGGGTGCCCAGGGTAGTTGTGGCCCTGGATGATGGCCGGGGCGTGCCACACGCCCCAGATCGCCCCCGTGATCAGGATGGCTCGCCATTTGCCCATGGGCAGGAGCGTGGGCAACAGATAGCCGCGCCACCCCACCTCCTCGCCGATGGCAAAGATCGTGTTCACCAGGGGCGCCAGCAGCAGGCTCGCCCCGATCTCCACGGCCACAACGACCAAGGGGGGGACGGCCACCGGAGTCGGCAGGGCCGCGATGCTCTCCTGCACGGCGGCAAAGGAGAGATCCAGCTTGCCCACGCCCAAGAGGACGGTAAAGAGCAAGGTCAGGACCGCTCCCACAGGCGGCAGCAACCAGGCCCACAGGTAGAAGCGCTTGGGCCCCAGGCGTCCCAGGTTGAGCGACTTGAGTTCACGGCCCATGACAAAGCGAGTAGTCACGATGGCGGCCAGACCGGGCACGAACATGACCAGCGCCCAGGCGATGCTGGCGATGGCCTGCGCCGCGGCAGGGTCGCCGCCGCCGAGAGCCATAGGCGCCAGGAACATGGGCCATGAGAGGGCAAAGGTCAAGGCGAGGAACCAGGTGAGCTCACGCTTGTTGACGGCCTGCGTCTTGTTCATTCTTCTCCTATGCAGCTCTTGTAGAATCGCGCCTACATCCCCAAAGCCGGCCTCAGGGCCTCGATCTCTTGCCGATCCTCGACCATGATATACAGGTACAGCCCGCGGGGGTCCAGGCCGTCCATCAGCTCGCGGGCCTCGTCGGGCGTGAAGGAGCCCCGGATCAGCAGCGGGCGCCCCGCCTCCTGGATGCGCCGCCAGTAGGGCAGCATGCCCGCCACCGGCGGTCCGCCCGAAATCAGCTCATAGTTGACCTCAAAGCAGCGGATCTCCTCGATCTCCAGAAAGGCGTCCAGCAGGAACATGGAGGTCGAGTGTAGATGGATAAAGGCGCAGGCAAAGTGGCTCGCCAACGCCCGATCCACCGGCTGCAGGAACCGGCGGTAGAGGCGGGGCGAATAGAGCCCCGTGGCGTCCTCTTGCATGCGGATGATGGGGCCCGGCGACCAAAGCTGGTACTGACCATCAAAGTAGCCGCCGTGATAGAGCGGGATGCGCCGCCATGCCTCCTGGGTGATCTCGCGAAAGATGTCTGCCATGCGCTCCAGCAGGGCGCGGGCGCGGCCCGGCTCCTCCAGCAGGTCCATGACGCTCTGGCTGTGGCCGCGCAGCGAGGCAGCCATGTCCGAGGGGCCGTGGAGGGTGCCGTGGCTCACGGGAAAGCGCCCGTCGGCGCGGCGCACCAGCGCCGAGACAAAGGCCATGTAGACCTGAAACCAGGGGTGCGCGTGATCCAGCCCCAGGCGCTCCAGCTCATCCCAGGGCAAGCAGCGCTCCTCGCCCAGGATGCTGCCCGGCAGGATGCGCAGCCTGCCGCCCAGCATGCCATCCAGCCAGGGCACGGCCTGAGAGGGGGTGGCCCCCCGCAGGATGTCATCCTCGATGATCTCGCCCTCGCGCAGCAGCCGCTCCTGATCGTCCAGGAAGGCCTCCGGCTCGACCATGTCGGGCGTGAGATATGCGCGATCCTGCCAGGCGGCGCTGGCCGCGAACTCTTGCAGGGGGAACCAAGTCTTGAAGGAAAAGCCCACCAAGGGGCGCTCCGCCGCCTCTCGCGCCCAGAAGGCGCGGTAGCGGGCGACCTTGGCGGGGTCATTGCCAAAGGGGTAGGTCGAGGCCATAGGCATCCTCCTGCCGTGGCGGCGGGCCGAAAGCGACTCGCGGCCATGCTACCACGCAAGGGGACGGACGTCTAGCGCCAGGCGGGCGCAAGGGGGCCAGGGAGGGCGGCGCAAGCCTCCGGCGGGTTGGGGCGACGCACGCGCCGCCCCAACAACTGACTGCTTGTGCCACGAGAGGAGGTCAGATAGCGGCGCCGCAGCTGGCGCCCCTGATCCCCTAGCTCGTCGAGACCACCGATACGACCACAGGCCGCCGGCGCGTCTCGTTGTAGAAAAAGTTGCCCAGCCGCCGCTCGATCAACATGCCCACCTTGTCGGCCTCAAAGCCGTGTCCGTTGGGCTGGTAGCTGGCGATCACGTCGACGATGGCCTGCTCGCCGGCCTCCAGCAGCTCTTGCGCCTCGGGCACATAGACAAAGCCGTGGGAGATGATCTCGGGATCGCGGATCACCTTGCCCGTCTGGCCCTCGATGGTCACCTTGGCGACCACGATGCCATCCTGGGCCAGGTTCATGCGGTCGCGCAGCAGGCTGCGACCCACATCGCCCACCAGGGAGCCATCCACCAGGACGCCCTCGGCAGGCACCGGCTCACCCAGCCAGGCGTTCTCGCGAGTCAGCTCCAGCACGTCGCCGTTGTCCAGCACAAAGGCGTTCTCGTGGGAGGTGCCCAGCTCGTGGGCCAGGTGGGCATGCTGGTGCAGCATGCGATAGGCGCCGTGGATGGGCACAAAGAACTTGGGCCGCAACAGGTTCAGCACCAGCTTGAGCTCTTCTTGGGCCGCGTGGCCCGAGACGTGCAGCCCGGCCTGCCGACCGTAGACCACGTTGGCCCCCCGGCGGAACAGGTTGTCGATGTTGGCGTGGATGGCCGTCTCGTTGCCCGGGATGGCGTTGGACGAGAGGATCACCGTGTCGCCCTCGCGGATCTTGACATAGCGAAAGCGCCCCAGCGCCATACGGGCCAGCGCCGAGTTGGGCTCGCCCTGGGAGCCCGTCGCCAGGATCACCACCTGCTCATCGGGCAGGTTGTTGATCTGGCTCACCTGCACGCGGGAATCCTCGGGAAAGCGGACATAGCCCAGCTTTTCCGCGATCTCGACGTTCTGCTCCATGCTACGGCCGGCCACGGCGATCTTGCGGCCGTGGTGCACCGCCGTCTCGATCACCAGTTGCACCCGCGAAAGCAGCGAGGCAAAGGTCGCCACGATGATGCGCCCACGAGCCCGCGAGAACACCTGGTCAAAGACGTCGCGTAGTTGGCTCTCGGAGGGCGTGTATCCGGGCGATTCGGCGTTGGTGCTATCCGAGAGCAGAAGGAGCACGCCTTCGCTGGAGAGCTTGGCCAGGGCGCTCAGGTCGGTGGGCCGTCCCTCCAGCGGCGTATGGTCGATCTTGAAGTCGCCGGTATGGACGATCAGGCCCTCGGGCGTGCGGATAGCCAGGCCCACGGCGTCGGGGATCGAGTGGTTGACGTGAAAGGGCGTCACCCGGAAGCGACCCAGGACGATCTCCTGCCCGTCGGCGATGGTGTGCAGGCTGGTATTCTTGAGGGTATTGGCGTTCAGCTTGGCTTCGATCAGCCCCAGGGTCAACCGGGTGGCATAGATCGGGGCCGAGATCTTTTCCAGCAGGTAGGGCAGGCCGCCGATGTGGTCCTCGTGGCCGTGGGTGATGACGATGCCGCGCACCCTTTCGCGGTGCTCCTCCAGGTAGCTGAAATCGGGGATGACCACGTCCACGCCCAGCATGTCGTCCGAGGGGAACTGGATCCCCGCGTCCACTACCAGGATGTCGTCGCCCATCTCGATGACGGTGCAGTTCTTGCCGATGCCGCCCATCCCCCCCAAGGGGATCAGACGCAACGATTCGTTACTCATAGACACATTGTCCTCGCTCTTGCGTGATTCACGCATACAAAAAAAGAAACCGCCCGTTCGCTACGCGAGGGGCGGTCAGGTGCGCACTTGCCTTCGATAGCTGTCATATACACGGTTCGGGCAGGCATTCCAACATTGAGAACGCAACCAGACTCCTGCCCACTTGCTTACTGCGATGATTATACGTCAACAGGCCGCCAACTCCAAATCATCGGTGCGCTCTGCCGGCGCGGGATGGCGGGCTAGTCGACCGTCACGACCTGTCCATCGTGGGCAAAGCGGATCCACTCGGGGAGATGGGGCGTCTCCACCTCGAAATCGATGTCGTGGGCCACATGGGTCAGCAGGCAGCGCTTGGGCGCGATCTGCTCGGCGTAGGCCAGGCTCTCCTCCAGCGAGAGATGGCCCGCGTGAGGGCGCTGGCGCAGGCAGTTCAGGATCAGGAGGTCCAGGTTGCCCAGGCGCGCTAGCGATTCGGGGGGGATGGTCTTGACATCAGGGATGTAGGCCACGTCGTTCAGGCGGTATCCCTGGCAACCCGCCAGAGACCCGTGCTCCACGGGGATCGTCTCGATGGTCAGGTCCCCCAGGCGACAGCCGTCATCCAGCTCGTGAGCGGTCAGGCTGGGGATGCCTCCGCCCACGTACTCCGGCGGGCAGAACACATAGTCAAAGGCGCCGCGCAGGATGCCCAGAGTCTCGTCGGAGCCATAGATGTCCAGGGGCCCGCGCCGCGAGTAGGAGCGGATGTCGGGCAGGCCATAGATGTGATCGGCGTGGCCGTGAGTATACAGCACCGCATCAATGCGGGCCACCCGGTTGGCGATCATCTGCTCGCGAAAGTCCTGTGACGTATCGATCAAGAGATGGATCTCGTCGGTCTGCACCAGTATCGAGGCGCGGGTGCGCCGGTAGCGCGGGTCGCTCTGGGCCTTGCGACAGACGTCGTGCGGACAGCGGGCGTATTCGGACAGCATGCAATCGAGCATGGGCACGCCGTGGGACGTGCCGGTTCCGAGCATGGTGATGCGCATAACAACTCCCCAAGGGCGATCTCGCGGCTGAATTCGGGCAAGCCGCGTCATTATAGGCGCCCGTGGCTCGGGCGACCAAATCGCCCTGCCCCCATCTTGACGCGCCGCCTGCCCCCGCCTAGAATCCCGCAGGCAACTGATGAAGGGAGAGACGGTACCTGTGACAGATCATGCGCAGCTAGCAAACCTGGTGGAGATGGCCCGCCGCACGCCCTCGCTCTTTGACCTGACGGGGCGCGCCGCGCTGGTGGTGGGGGGCACCAAGGGCCTGGGGCAGGCCATGGCCCTGGCGCTGGCCGCCGCCGGCGCCGATGTGTGCGTCGCCAGCCGCGGCCCCCAAGGCCTGAAGGAGACCGAGGAGGCGATCTGCCGGCTGGGCCGCAAGGGCGCCAGCCTGGCGGTGGACGCCACCCAGGAACCCCAGGTCGAGGAGATGATCCGCCGCGTGACCGAGACCTACGGCCGCCTGGACATCCTGGTCAACAGCCAGGGGATCGTGCACCTGCAGCCCATCGCCGAGTTCGATCTGGAGGCGTGGCAGCGGGTGATGGACGTGAACCTGAAATCGGTGTTCCTGTGCGGCAAGCACGCCGCGCGGGTGATGCTGGCTCAGGGCAAGGGCAAGATCATCAACGTCTCGTCGGTGCGTGGGTTCCAGGGGCGCGCCCAGGATGCCGCCTATGCCCCCAGCAAAGGCGCCGTGAATCAGTTGACCCACTCCATGGCCATCGAGTGGGGCCCCAAGGGGATCAACGTCAACGCCATCGCCCCGGTGTTCACCCGCACGGCCATGGCGGCCCCCAGCCTGGACGACCCCGCCACCCGCGCCTGGATCCTGAGCCGCATCGCCATGAAGCGCCCCGGCGAGCTGGAGGATCTGTTCGGCCCCGTGGTGTTCCTCGCGTCGGCGGCCTCGGACCTGGTCAACGGGCACGTGCTGCCGGTGGATGGCGGCTGGTTGGCCTCATGACGGGCGCCAAGCTGGTTCTGGGGATCAACGGCAGCCCCCACCGCGAGGGCAACACTGCCTATGCCTTGCGCCACGCCATGGCGATCCTGGAGCAGGAGGGGGTCCGTACCCGCTATGTGGCCCTGGCCGACCTGGATATCGCCCTGTGCGATGGCTGCTTTGCCTGCCGCTCCGGCGCCTGCGTGCATGACGATGACATGACGTCGCTGTACGACGCGCTCCGCGCCTGCGACGGTCTGATCCTGGCCTCGCCCGTCTATATGGGCATGGTCACCGGCCAGATGAAGGTGATGATGGATCGCACCGTGCTCTTTCGGGCAGGCAGCCGCTTTGAGTTGAGCGGCAAGGTGGGGGCGGGCATCGCCTGCGGCGGGTTCCGCAACGGCGGCCAGGAGTTGACTCTGCAGAACATGCAGACGTTCATCCTGCAGCAAGACATGTACGCCCTGGCCGACGGCCCGCGCTTCAGCCACTCAGGGGCGGCCATCGTGGGGCGGGCCGCCGAAGACGAGCTGGGCCTGCAGACGGTGGCCAACCTGGCGCGCCGCATGGCAGCAGCGGTCAAGGCGAGACCCTAGACCCCATGCCCGAGGGCGCCTGGGGCCAGGCGCGATGGCCCTTTCCCCCGCGGCGATGCTCGTGTTAGGGGGCGCGCCTGGCCAGGATGTTGCGCACAAAGGAGACGCTCTCGGCCATGTAGCGCTCCTCCTTGATGCCGTGCAGCACCATGGCCCCTGGGTAGCCGCAGGCCTGCAGCTTCTCTACATAGTAGCCGAAATCCAGGATCCCGTTGCCGGCATGGGTGAACGCGAGTCCCTCGCCCGCCTGGATGTCCTTGCCGTGGGCCAGCCCGATGTCATCGCCCAGGAGGGCAAAGGCGTTGTCCATGATCGGGCGGACGTTCTCCGCCCTGGCCTGGCCCCTCTGGAAGAGATTGGCGACGTCCATGATGATCTTGAGCCGGGGCGAGGCGAAGGTGTCCAGCAGCCGCCTGGCGCGTTCGGGCGTGTTGACGACGTTGCTGGCCTCGCACTCGATGCCCAGGACGACCCCATGCCTCTCGGCGATAGCCAGCGCCCTCTCCATGGAGACGAGCAGGTCGTCCCAGGCAGCCTGGGTCTGGTTGTCGGCATGCCAGCGCCACATGCTCTCCAGGTTCCGCGTCCCTGTGCACAGGGTGACGAAACCGCAGCCCAGATATTGGCAGGCCTCCGCGATCACCTCCAGCCTCTCGAGGCCGACATCCCGGACGGCGGGGTCGGGGTGGATCATGTTAAAGGTGCCGCTGACGGCGGCGATCTCGATCCCGTTGGCGGCCGCCCGCCGGCGGATATCCTGGACGAACTCTGGCTCCAGCCTGGGGGGCATGGCGCTCCCACAGACGGAGCCATAGCCGAACTGGATCTGCGTGAACCCGTACCCTCTGACGGCCTGCAAGAGCTCATCGAGCGTGGGACGCTGCAGCTCTCCCAGGATCATGCCCAATTCCATGGCCCCATCCCCCTTGCTCTGTGGTGTTCTAGAATGCGTGCTAGCGGCTCAGGCTCGACGGGCGCCAATCCCCCGCGTCGTGGACGATGCGCAACGCGCCGTGGTTGGGGCTCGGGATGTCGCCCCAGGTGCGGCCCTCGCCGTTGAACTGGGGCAGCCAGGGGGCCAGCGCCTCGAACATTTCGTCGCACATGGCCCAGATTTCATCGGGGTTGCACACCGCCGCCGTCAGGGGATCATGCAGCACCGCCAGCTTGACCAGGTCGCGGTCGCCGGTCAGGGCCGCCTGGACGGCCATGCGCTGGACGTTGATGCTGGCGCGGCAAGTGGCGGCGCACGGCTCGGGCAGCGGGCCCACGTAGGTCGGGTGCAGGCCGTTGCGGTCCACATAGCCGGGGATCTCGATGGTGCAGTCCTCGGGCAGGTTGGGGATCATGCCCCGGTTGCCCACGTTGAAATGCCCGCGGTAGGTGCGGCCCGTCTCCAGGGCCTCGATGATGTACGAGCCGTGCTCGGAGGAGCGCTCGCCCAGGTGGATGTACGCGGCCTCCCCGCTGAGCCACTTGGGGTACATCTCGCGGTACTCATTGGCCATGGCCCGGCAATGGTTCAGGTAGCCCGCCGTGGGCCCATCGATCCAGTTGTCCGGGTGGATCCAGCGCGCCAGCTCGCCCGGGCGCTTGCGATACCAGGGCACGTACTCGGAAAAGTGGCCGTTGGATTCGGTGGAAAAGTAGCCAAAGCGTTTGAGCACGTCCAGGCGGGCGGGCTCGCGCGGCGCGATCTCGGGATGTCGGGAGATGGCCTCGTACAAGAAGGGCAGCATGTCGCGGCCCTGGTGGGTCACCTGGATGTACCAGGTCTGGTGGTTGATCCCCGCGCAGACATAGTCCACCTCGTCGGGCGGCAGACCCAGGGCCTGGGCGATGAGATGGTGGCCGCCCTGCACGCCGTGGCACAGCCCCACGTAGAACACGCCGCCGGCGCGGCGCACCGCCCACGAGTTCATCGCCATGGGGTTGGAGTAGTTGAGCAGCAGGGCCTGGGGGGCCAGCTCGCGCATGTCGCGGGCGATATCGAGCAGGACGGGGATGGTGCGCAGGGCATAAAAGACGCCGCCGGGCCCCAGGGTATCGCCCACGCACTGGTCCACGCCGTACTTGAGTGGGATCTCGACATCGTAGCCGAACGCCTCCAGCCCGCCCACCCGGGCCATGCAGAAGACATAGTCGGCGCCCGCGATGGCCTCACGCTGGCTCATGGTCGGGACGATGGTCGCCGCCAGGCCGTTGTCGGCGATCATCTTGCGGCTGAGGTTGGTGACCATCTCCAGGTTCTCGGCGCTGATATCCATAAAGCGGAACTCGGTATCTCGCAGCTCCTCCACCGCCAGGATGTCCATCATCAAGCGGCGGGTGAAACCGATGCTGCCCGCGCCGATCATCGCGATCTTGATCATCTCCGCTAGCTCCTTCCCGAACGGGTTCCCATTGTATGCGCGCAACGAAACGGCGAAACGTAGGCAGCCACACAGGCTGCCGTGTGACTCAGTATAGAAGGGGCGTGGCCCATGTCCATCTAGCCCGCGCCCAGCTCAGCGCCCGGCCAGCTCTGCCCGGCGCACCAACGCGTCAGGCGCGCCAGCATGTCCAGGCCCGCGGCTCGGTTCGGCACCCTTTCGACGTTGAGGTACAGGCCCCTGGGCGAAAGAGTCGCCATCACCGCGTCCACCTCGTCGTAGGAGCAGATCACCTCGACGCCCTTTTCCGCTGCCTGGATGCGCCGGTATACCTCGACCCAGCGCTGAAACCCCTCGTTCCCCGCGCCGTACACCCACTGGACCGCGTCCAGCTCGGGGATGGAGAGGATGGCATCCAGGTGTCGCAAGGCGCCGGGGCCGTCCAGATGGTAGATGGAGCGCTCCAGAAAGCGGCACTCGCGGGCCAGCCCCGGCAGAAAGAACTCCTGGAACATGGCGGGCGAGATCATGAACGCAAAGTCGTTGGAGGGCACATAGTAGCGGCCGTCGGACAGCAGCGACAGCCAGGTCGTGATCGGCTGGCCGTGGGACCGCAGCTTGGCATAGAACTCGTCATACACGGCAAAGTAGTCGTCCTCGGCGCGGGCCAGCAGCCGCTTGACCCCCTCGGGCTCCAGGATCAGGTCCATGGCCAGGTTCGCCGGATCGCGCAGGGCGGCCAGCCAGTCGCCCCCCGGGTGCCAGTCGGTCATCCCGGTGATGAACGTATCGCGCCCGATCTCCAAGAAGGCATCCGTCATCTCGTGGAGCTTGAGCAAGTACGGGTTCTGCGGATCCAGCCGGATCTGGTCCATCTGGCTCCAGTCGTGCAGGATCGGCTCCGTCCAGCTTGTGCCATAATCGCCAAAGTGGAGGGGGCAGCCGTAGAAAGCCGAGAACAGCTCCGGCCCCAAATTGGGCATGGCCACGGGCAACGTGTCGCCCAGGAACTCTTGGTTGGAGAGGGCGGCCAGGTGCCACCGCGCCTGGTACTCGGCATCCAGCCAGCGCTCGCGGGCCGTGGTGTGGCGCGAGGTGGGCAGCGGCCCCTGCTCGATGGGCGGGCGGGCCAGGGCGAACTGGACCACGGGGCGATCCAGCACCTCTCGCTCCCAGAAGGCTTCGATGCGTTGCTTGCTCTGCTCATAGTCGGGTTTCAGGCGAAACACAGAGTCTCCTTGGCAGGCCGGGGCGGCTTGTGGGCCCGGCCTCGAATTGCGACGCTACACTTGTACCACAAGGCTGGGCGCGGCTCAAACGCCGCGCAAACTCGCACCCAAAGCATATTCCGCGCCCGGCTCGGTTTGACACACCACTGCGACCCTTGTATCATACGACCGATTTTGTGTTTCGAGAACGCAAGTCAGGCTTGCGTATGGCGCGAGCGCTTGTCTGGGGTCGGACTGCCGACCCCAGTTTGTGCGGTGCCACAGCCAAACTGTGGCTTGGGCGTGTTCGTGGGTCTGCCGGCGGAGGGCGGGCTCGGGCAACCCGATACCGGCCCAACTATCATCCCTTATAGGAGAGAAAAGATGCTTGTCTGGGAGATCGTAGCGCTCGTAGCTGGCCTCGTCTCTATCGCGATCGGGGCACTCATCTACCGATGGGTAATGTCCCAGAAGGTCGGGAACCCCGGCATCGAAGCCTACTCTGTGATGGTGCAGGAAGGCTCGGCCGCGTACCTCAAGCGGCTATTCCAGGTGCTGGGCATGTTGTCTATTGTGCTCACCATCGTGCTGCTGGTCGCTGTCAACTGGCAGACGGCCGTCGCCTACATCGTGGGCGCGACCTGCTCCGGCGCTGCCGCGTACTCGGGCATGATCGTCTCGACCCGCGCCAACGGGCGCGTGGCCTGGGCGGCCCGCAGCGGCCTGGCCAAGGCCCTGCCTATCGGCTTTTTCGCCGGCGCTGTCATGGGTCTGGCCGTCGTGGGCTTTGCCCTGGTCGGCATGACCATCCTGTACATGATCTTCAAGGATCCGGAGATCGTGTTGGGCTTTAGCTTTGGCGCCAGCCAGCTGGCGCTGCTGGCCAAGGCCGGCGGCGGCATCTACACCAAGACGGCCGATATCGGCGCCGACCTGGTGGGCAAGGTCGAGTTCAACCTGGTCGAGGATGATCCGCGCAACCCGGCCGTGGTGGCGGACAACGTGGGCGACAACGTCGGCGACGTCGCCGGCATGGGCGCCGACATCTTTGACTCGTACGTGGCCGCCGTGGTGGCCGCCATGATCCTCGGTGGCGCCCTGCCCGTCTTTAGCGGCAAGCCGGCCTACATCCTGCTCCCCTTGGTGCTGAGCGCCGCGGGCATCCTGGCCTCGCTGCTGGGCATGATCTTTGTGGGGCGCAGCGGCGAGAGCTCGGATCCGGGCCGCGCCCTGAACATGGGCACCATCGCCACGACCCTCATCTTTGCTCCGTTGGCCCTGGCTGTTGTGTTCCTCATGGGCTTTGAGGGCAACGCATCGTGGGGGCTCTTGCTCCCCACCCTGGCCGGTCTGGCCGCGGGCATCGTGATCGGCTTTACCTCGGACCGCTATACCGATATCGACCAGAAGCCTGTGCAGGTGACCGCCCGCTCGGCTGAGACGGGCCCGGCCATCGTGATCCTGGAGGGCTTTTCCTACGGTCTGCTGAGCATGGTCCCCTCGATCATCGGCATCTGCGTGGCCATGGTCGCCGCCTGGGTGCTGGCCGTGGCCTTTGGCATCCCCGGCACCTATGGCGTTTCGATCGCCGCCGTGGGCATGCTGGCCATCACCGGCATGATCATGTCCTCCGACGCCTATGGCCCCATCGTGGATAACGCCAAGGGCTGCGCCGAGTACGGCCAGGAAGGCGAAGAGACCATCGCCGTGTGCGACCGCCTGGATGCGGCCGGCAACACCGCCAAGGCCATCACCAAGGGCTTTGCCATCGGCGCTGCCGCTCTGACCGTGTTGGCCCTGTTCGCAGCGTATTCCGAGACGGTGGACCTGGCGCAACTGGATATCCGCAACCCGGCCGTCATCGTGGGCGTGTTCATCGGCGCCATGATGCCGCCGCTCTTTAGCGCGCTGCTGATGCTCTCCGTCAGCCGCAATGCGGCCCTGATGGTGGAAGAGATTCGCCGTCAGTTCCGCGAGATCCCCGGCCTGCTGGAAGGCAAGGCCAAGCCGGATAGCGCCGCCTGTGTGGACATCGCCACCCGCGGCGCCTTGAAGGAGCTGCTGCTGCCGGCGGCCCTGAGCCTGCTGACCCCCGTCGTGGTCGGCTTTATCCTGGGCGCCGAGGCGCTGGGTGGCTTCCTGGCCGGCATCATCGTCACGGGCATCCTGTTCGCCCTCTTTATGGCCAACGCGGGCGGCCTGTGGGACAATGCGAAAAAGTTCATCGAGGATGGCGCGTATGGCGGCAAGGGCTCCGAGGCGCACGCCGCTGCCGTCGTCGGTGATACGGTGGGCGATCCCTTCAAGGACACCGCCGGGCCTTCGCTGAACACCCTGATCGTGGTGATGTCGCTGAGTGCGACGGTGTTCGCGCCCCTCATCGCCAAATTCAACCTGGCCGCTCTGCTGGACCTGGCCAAGCTGTTCGGCTACTAGATCGCACGCCAAGAGCGCCCATACTCATGCGAGTATGGGCGCTCTTTTTCTTTGGCGGCGCGGCCTGGCTCGCCTAGCGCAGGACCTCGTGGATCAGCGGGGGCGGCTCCACAGGCGCGTCGGACCAGGCGACGGCGGCCAGCAGCCCCTCGCCCGCGCGACGGGCCTCCTCATCGGTGCGGGCATGCACGGTGAAGAGGGGCTCTCCCTCCTGCACCCGATCGCCCACTTTGGCTTGCAACAGGATGCCCACGGCCGGGTCGATGGGGGCGCCCTTGGTCTCACGCCCCGCCCCCAGGGTCACCGCCGTCAGGCCGCAGGCGCGGGCATCCAGCCCGGCGATGTAGCCCTGCCGGGGGGCGAGGATCGGCGTCTGCACGGTGGCCTGGGGCAGCCGCAGGGGATCCTCCGTCACCCGGGGATCGCCCCCCTGGGCTTGCACCCAGCGCCGGAAGCGATCCAGCGCGCCCCCTGCATCCAGGAGCTGTGCCAGGCGCGCGTGGGCCGCCTCGGGCGTAACCGCGAGCCCTCCCAGGACGAGCATCTCGGCTCCCAGGGCCAGGCAGTGCTCTCGCAGGTCGGCGGGTCCCTCGCCGCGCAGCGCCTCGATAGCCTCGCGCACCTCCAGGCTGTTGCCGATGGCCCGCCCCAGGGGCTGGCTCATATCGGCCAGCAGCGCCGTCACCCGGCGCCCCACGCCCTGGCCGATCTCGATCATGCGCCGGGCCAGCTCGCGGGCCTCGGGCAGGGTCTCCATAAAGGCGCCGCGCCCGACCTTGACATCCAGCACGATGGCGTCGGCTCCCCCGGCGATCTTTTTGCTCATGATCGAGCTGGCGATGAGGGGCAGGCTGGGCACGGTGCCGGTGACATCGCGCAGGGCGTACAGCTTGCCGTCGGCGGGCACCAGGTCGGCGGTCTGGCCCACGACGGCGATGCCACACGCGGCCACGACGGCAAAGAATTCCTCCGGAGAGAGGCTCACGCGCAGGCCGGGGATGGATTCCAGCTTGTCCAGGGTGCCGCCGGAATAGCCCAGCCCCCGGCCGGACATCTTGGCGACGGGGAGGCCCGCCTCGGCCACCAGGGGCCCCACCACAAGGGTCGTCTTGTCGCCCACGCCGCCGGTGGAGTGCTTGTCCACCACCACCGGGCCCAGGCGCCGCAGCGAGAGGGTCTCGCCCGATGCGACCATGGCCAGGGTGAGGTCAATGGTCTCGCGGGGCGTCATGCCGCGCAGCAGCACGGCCATGGCCCAGGCGGAGGCCTGATAATCGGGGATGCGCCCCTCGGCGTAGCCCTGGATGAAGAACTGGATCTCTTCTCTCGTGAGCTCGTTTCCGTCGCGCTTGTGCTCGATGATGTCAATGGCTCGCATGGCATCCTCCCTCCCGTTTCGCACAGCCAAAGGGTAGCCGCGAAGGGGGGCGCTGTCAATGGGGCAGCCCCGTGGGCCTTCCACAGGCGGGTCAACTCAAATGACAATCGTACCGGACAGGAGGGCGATGGCGCGGCGGCGTTGATGCAGGCTGTGGCGTCTGCTATAATGCCTGTAGAGTTGGTCAATGCGATGCGGACAAAGGAGGGCAGATGGATCCATCACATGCCGCGGAATGCCTGAACCCTCTGGATCTCAACGCTGCCTCGGCGGAGGAGCTCGAGGCGCTGGACGGGATCGGGCCCGCCCTTGCCGAGAGGATCGTTGCCGATCGCGCTGCCGCGGGCCTCTATGCCTCGGTGGACGATGTGGTGCGCGTCTCGGGCATAGGGCCCGCCCTGGTGGAGCGCCTGCGCTCCCATATCACCGCCGTGATCCCCGAGGATATCTCTGTACCCGAACCGGCGCCGGCCCCGGAAGCGCCGCCGGAGCCCTTCGAGCAGATCTTGCCCGCCGAAGACGAGGCCGCGTTGGAGGCCGAGCTGCTGGCCTACGAGGGCCTGACCCTCTCGGACGAGGAGCTGCCGCCCCTGGTGCTGGAGGAGAGCGGTGCCGCGCCCGCGCTGACGCTGATGGCCGGGGCCGTCGCCCAGCCCGAGCCGCAGCCTCAGCCCGAACCGGCGCCCGAGCCGCACACAGAGCCGCAGCCGATGGGCGAGCAGGCGGCGCCCGTGGAGGCCGGCACGGCTCAGGCTCGGCCCGCGCCCCAGGCAACGTCCTCCGCCGCCCGGCCTGCGGCAACCGCCGCCAGGATCGGGTTCGCGCAGGGCGCCCTGCTGGTGTTGCTGGGGGGGCTGCTGGGCGTCCTGCTCACAGGCCTGGCCCTGGCGCTCATCTCCGGGACGCTGGACTATGCGCCGCGGCGGCTGGTGCTGGCCCTCAGCCGGAACATGGATACGATGCAGGCCAACCAGGAGGTCGCCTGGGAGCGCCTGAACGAGGTCATCGTGAGGGCCAATGACGCGGAGCGCCGTCTGGCCCGCATCGAAGGCCTGGCGGATCGCGTGGCGGACATCGAGGCCCAGGCCAGCGCCAACAGCGAGCAACTGGCGACGCTGGACGCGGCCATGGACGGGCTCGATGCCAGCCTGGCGGCGCTGGAGGCCGATCTGACCCAGCAGTATGGTGCGCTGGATGGGCGGTTGACGGCCAACGAGGCCGAGCTGGTCAGCCTGGGCGAATCGGTGGACGCGGTGCAGACGGCCGTGGACGGGGTGCGGGAGCGGATAGGCCAGTTCGACCTGTTCATCCAGGCGCTGCGCGAGTTGCTGGTGGATCTGGATGGGCTGACCGAGGAGTAGCGCCCGGGTCCGCGGACAAGACGTATATCGAGCCGGCGCGGGGATCAGGCCCGCGCCGGTTTCGCTTGCTAGACCCACATCTCGCGAGAAACCGTCACAGGCGAGCCCTTGCCCGCCTGCAGCGCCTGGCTGGCGCTGCCCTCGCGCACGGCGATCTCCAGATAGCCGTGGCTGCCCACCAGGGCCAGGGGCTGGCCCGCGGCCACCTCCGCGTAGCTGCGCCGGAGCGGCAGGGGGCGCCGATCGCCGAGGGACACCTGGGCGCGGGGCGGCAGGCGCCCCCCGGGGATGTTGCTGACAAGGTTGCCAAAGCGATCCACATAGATCACGACGCCGCTCAGGCCGCCCTCCGGCGTCTCGACCACCTCAGGCAGGGCGAGCCCGGCAGGGTCCGCCGCGGCGATGCCCAGAGCGGACACGGCCACGCCCTCGGCCAGATGGGCCGCCGCTGGCCCCATGATGTCGCGCCCGTGGAATGTGTGGCTGATCTCGCCGGAGCGCCAGTAGCGGCGCTCCGTCAGAGACACAGTCTCTTGGGGTGGGTCCTGGCGCAAGGCCAGCGAAAGGACGCCGTTATCGGGGGCCACATAGTGGGCGCGGGGGGTGCGCACCGCCAGCAGGCGGCGTTCGCTGCCCACGCCCGGGTCCACCACGACGAGGTGCACGGCGCCCGCCGGGAAATAAGGCGCTGCGCTGGCCAGCACAAAGGCGGCCGCGGCGATGTCGTGGGGTGGGATCTCGTGGGTGATGTCCACGAGCCGAGCCTGGGGCGCCATCGAGAGCAGGACGCCCTTGAGGGCGGCGACATAGCCGTCGCGCAGGCCGAAATCGGTGGTCAGGGTGATCAGGCCGGCCATGGCAAGCCTGCTAGCCCTGCACCCGCTCCATGACGGGGCGGAACTTGTAGCTATAGTGCACCAGCCCCTCCTCACCCTCGCGGCGCATCTGGCGGGTGACCATCTCTACCGGCATGCCGATATAGACGTCCTCAGGGGCGATATCGGTGAGCTGGGCCGTCACCAGGGGCCCTTCCTCCAGGGCCACCAGGGCCACCACGTAGGGGGCATAGGCCTCGAACCCCGCGGGCGCCGCATTCACCCGAGAGAAGGAATAGACGGTGCCGCGCCCGCAAAAGTCAAAGCGCGTCTTGGCGGGGCCGCCGCAGTGGGGGCAGATATCCCGGGGCGGGAACAGCTTGGCCTCGCAGTTGGGGCACACCTCGCCCGCCAACGCAAGACGCTGCTGTCGTGAGCGCCAATAAGAGGGTATACTCATTCTATTGCCTCCCTAGATTCAGGAAACACGTTCCAGGATATGGGTGATCACGTTGGCGCCGCTGCCGCCGATGCTCTGGGCCATGCCCAGCCGGCAGCCGGGCAGTTGATTGGCCCCGGCCTGCCCGCGTAGCTGCTGCGCCGTCTCCACGATCTGATAGACGCCGGAAGCCCCCACCGGGTGCCCGCGCGCCTTGAGCCCGCCCAGAGTGCAGATGGGCAGCCGACCCTGGCGCGTGATCTCGCCATCCAGAGCCAGGGCCACCCCCTTGCCCCGCGGCGCCAAGCCGCAGGCCTCCAGCGACAGGGCCGACATGATGGTGAACGCATCATGCAGCTCAAAGAAATCGAGGTCTGAGGGCGCCACGCCCGCCTGGGCATAGGCGCGCTGGGCCGAAGCATGCATGCCCTGCAGGAACAGCGGCTCGCGCCTGTCGTGCACGGCCACGGCGTCGGTGGCGGCCGTCGAGGCGGCGATGCGCACGACCGGCCCGCCCAGATGGGCGGCCAGCTCGGCGCTGGCCAGCACGATGGCGGCGGCGCCATCGCCGATGCCCGACGAATCCAGCAAGGTGATGGGCGTGGCGATGGGGCGCGCTCGCTCGAACTGCTCGCGGGTGATGGCCCGCGGGAACATGGCGTATGGGTTGGTCGTGGCGTTCTGGTGCGCCACCATGGCAAAGGGCGCGAAATCCTCGTGCCGATAACCGTACTCGTGCATGTAGCGCTGCATCAGCAGCGCATTGATCGCCACAAAAGAGAGGCCGTGCTCGGCTTCATAGATGGCATCCGACGCGCCCGCCAGAGCGGCAGTGGCCTGATCGGGGCTGCCATCGGTCATCTTTTCGACGCCGCAGGCCAGGGCCACCTCGCAGGCGCCCCCCGCAACCGCCAGATAGGCCGCGCGAACAGCCGCCGCGCCCGAGGCGCAGGCCGCCTCGACCTTGTAGGCCTCGATGCCGCGCAGCCCCGCGTGGTCGGCCACCAGGGCGCCCAGGTTCTGCTGCCCGGAGAGCACCGCCGAGAGCATGTTGCCCACAAAGAGCATCTGCGGCCGCTCGATCTGGGCGTCCAGCAGGGCGGCCTGCACCGCCTGGACGGCCAGGTCTCGCAGCGAGATCTCCCAATGCTCGGCCACGGGTGTCTGGCCGATGCCGATGATAGCGACGTCTCTCACAGGCTCGCGCCTCGCTCAGTCCATCTGGAGTAGCTGTCGGTAGCGGGCATAGGTGCCATAATCTATCTCACAGGTGCGATTGACATAATCTTCCGTCAGCAGAGCGCTGTGGCGCCGTTCCTCGATGCGTTCGGTGACGCGCCACTCGAACGCGTCGGCGCCGGCGCCCGACCCGTAGGAGATCTGCAGGATGCGGTCGCCGGGATGGGCCACGTCCAGCAGGGCCGAGAGCCCCAGGAGGGATGAGCCCGCATAGGCGTTGCCGATCCGATCCACCAGCAGCCCCGGCGCGATCTGCTCGGGGCGAAAGCCCAGCTCGGCGGCGGCCTGTCGGGGGAAGCGGCTATTGGGCTGGTGGAACACCGCCATGGCATAGTCCTGGGCGGTGTGGCCCAGGGCGCTCATCAGCGCGCGGGCCGCCGCCAGGGTGTGCCGAAAGTAGCCCGGCTCGCCGGTAAAGCGCCCGGCGTGCTCGGGGTAATGGCGCTGGGGTCGCCGCCAGAAATCGGGGCTCTCGGTGACATAGGAGAGCGAGCCCTCCAGCAGCGCAACGGCGTCGTCGGCGGGTCCCAGGATGTAGGCGGCGCCGCCGGCCCCCGCCGTGTACTCCAGGGCGTCGCCCGGCCTGCTCTGGGCGGTATCGGCGCCGATGGCCAGGGCGTAGGGGGCCATGCCCGAGCCCACCAGGGCCAGCGCTGCCTGCAGCGCCTCGGTGCCCGCCTTGCAGGCGAACTGCCAATCGGCGGCCAGGAGGTAGGGCGTGGCGCCGATGGCCTCCGCCACGATGGCCGAAGTCGGCTTGACGGCGTAGGGGTGCGACTCGCTGCCCACCCAGACGGCGCCGAGCTGGGCGGGATCCGTGCCCGCTCGCGCCAGGGCGTTGCGGGCCGCCTCGATGGCGATGGTGGCGGCATCCTCATCGGGGCCGGCCACGGCCTTCTGGGCCACCGGCGCCGCGTCGCCGCCCTCGGGCCAGATGTGGCTCACCTCCGCTGCGGGCAGGCGATAGCGGGGCACATAGGCCCCATAGCCCACGATGCCTACCGGCAAGGCTGGCTTCATCAGCGGCATCGTGCGCCTCGCAGCTCGCGCAAGATCGCCTCGGCCCGGTCGGGCCGCACGACGCCCTCGGAGGCCAGCCGCGCCGCCACCTGAGCCACCTCGTCGGCCATTGCCCCCACAGAGAGGGCCACCTGGCGCGCGTGGAGCCTCATATGGCCTTGCTGGATGCCCTCCATGGCCAGGGCGCGCAGGGCCGCCAGGTTCTGGGCCAGGCCCACGGCGGCCATGATGGCGGCCAGCTCGCGGGCCGATTCCACGCCCATGATCTTGATAGCCAGGCGCGCCAGGGGGTGCACCCGTGTGGCGCCGCCCACCATGCCCACCGCCAGGGGGATCTCGATGGCGCCCACCAGGTCGCCATAGGCGTTGCGCTCCCAGGTGGTGATCGGGCGATAGGCGCCGCTGCGGGAAGCATAGGCGTGGACGCCCGCCTCGATGGCGCGCCAGTCGTTGCCGGTGGCGATGGCCACCGCATCGATTCCGTTCATCACGCCCTTGTTGTGGGTGGCGGCGCGATAGGGGTCGGCCACGGCCAGGGCATAGGCCTCCAGGATGCGGCTGACGCCCTCTTCGGGGCTGAGCCCTTCGCGGGCCAGGGCCTCCCTGGGCACAACGCTGCTGGCCCGCGCCAGGCGGCGGTCGGCCAGGTTGCTCAGGATGCGCAGCCCCACCCGCCCGCCGGTCAGCTCCTCGACCAACGGGGCGAGGGCCTCGGTGGCGGTATTGATCATGTTGGCGCCCATGGCGTCACACACGTCATGGAGCAGGTGCACCACCAGCATGGGAGGGGAGGCCTGCTCGAGCAGCCGCACCTCGATCTCTCGCGCCCCGCCGCCTCGGGAGACGGTCGTGGGATGCTGGGCATCGGCGAGAGCCAGCAGGCGCTGGCGTGCGTCCAGGATGCGCAGGCGCGCGGCGTGCAGATCGGGCACGTCCAGCACCTGGATCTGGCCGATCATCAGGGGCGGGTCGGCCTCGGCGCTCAAGCCGCCGCCTTCGCGCATCAGGCGCGCCGCATAGCTCAGGCCCGCCACCACCGAGGGTTCTTCGATGGCCATAGGCACCAGGAGATCGCGCCCGTTGACCTGCATGTTGGTCGCCACGGCCAGGGGCAGCGCATAGCTGCCGATGGCGTTCTCGACCATGCGGTCGGCCCGCGCCAGGTCGTCGGGCGGGGCCTGGTTGAGCAGGGCCAGCTCCTCAGCGCTCAAGCCGACCAGCTCGGCCACGCGCTGGGCGCGCTCCTGAGCGGTCAGGCCATGGAACCCGGGCAGACGCGAGCTGTACGTTGGCAACGCTCCTCCAGAAGGGATGGCGAGTCTTTCTGGGGCTCAGTATAGCGTGCGCATACTGTCAAAAGCTGTCACAAGGTAGCGGAAAGCTACCAGGCCGGTCTCTGGAGCCCCATCAGGGGGCCGCACAGCGAGAGAGAGGGCCGAGGCCCTCTCTCTGTGTGCACAGATGCGTATGGAACGGCGCGTGGCCTACAGGGCGGGTTCGTCCTTCTGGCCCGAGAGGAACGCGTCCATGGTCGTGGGCGGATTGGCCTCGGTGGCCACCTGCCCGTAGGCATGCATACTGACAAGGGTTCCGTAGAACGAGGTAAAGATCACGCCCACGATGCACAGGATCGTGCCCAGGCCGGAGATGATGCTGGCGATGATCGTCACCAGAATCGCCATGCCGTAGGCGCCCAGGTTGCCGCTGATCAGCGCCCAGATCTCGCCAAAGCGGAAGAAGGCACCAAACTCGCCATCGGTGGCGTAGCCGATCATGGCTCCCGGCATCCAGAGGCCCATGAGGATGCTCCACACCACGCTGAGGCATTGAACGCCGAAGAGGCAGGTGCCGCCCACGCCGCTCACGTTCCCGTAGGAATCGGATGCGACGGCCGCGATGATGGCTCCCACGCCGCTCAGCAAGATGGCCGGCAAGGCATAGATGACGCCCGCGAAAAAGACCATCAAGCCCTTCATAAAGTCACCGCCCCAATCGTCCCACTCGGGGAGGGGCTTTTCCTGGCCCTGGACGACGTTTTTCAGCACCCGCAGGCCATAGCCCACAGCGATCAGGTTGACGATGGGGATGATCGAGACGATGCCTCCGATGAGGATCTTCTTGATCCAGCTCTCATCATCGAATACGTACGTGAACGCCTTGCCGATGTCCATGAGACCCTCCTCTTATGGCCGACGACTCGACGCCGACCCCACTGCAGGAAGCGCGACAACCTCGACACCCATTATAACAAGCCAGAAATGGATACACAACCCGCCTGCCCGGCTCCGGGCGGGCAGGGTGGCTCCCCGACTACACGCCGAGCCAGCTCCTCAAGAGCGCCAGCCCGCCCGTCTCGGCCAGGGCCAGCAGCGCCCCTCCCGCGGTCAGGACGGCCAGCCGCCTGCCGGTGAGGGTCTCCGGCTCTGCCCCCGCCAGGATCGTTGCCAGCAGGGTGTTGGCGCCCACCAGCAGCACCATGACCCCCGCCACGGCCCAGGCCGCCGCCACGCCGTAGGCCAGGCGCCCCCTCAGCAGCAGCGCTCCGCCGGCAGCCTGGCAGGCCAGCAGTATGGCCAGTTCGCCGGGCCGCTGGATCACCGGGCGCGGATCGCCCTCCACCAGCAGACATTGGGTCGCTGCGGGCAGGACCTCGATCCCGGCGGCCAGCCCCAACCCCAGGCCCGTCAGCAGGCGCAGGGTATTGGTGGGCTCGTAGAGCCAGGGCCGTCCCAGCCAAGCGTATAGGAACGAGTTCAGGCCATCCAGCGCCCACCAGGTGGCCAGCGCGGCCAGCACCCCCTGGGCCCACCAGGGGGCGAACCCCAGGCGGCGGCCACGCCCCGTCAGCAACAGGATGACCAGGGCCAGCAGCGCGCCGCCAAAAAGGCCCGTGCAACGGGCGCACAAGGGCAGCGCTGCTCCCTGAAAGTGCAGGGCATGCTCGGGATACTGGTGGCAGACCCCGCTCAACAGAAACTCGATCCAGGCGGGCACGAAGGCTGTTGCTCCTCTCGCGTCGTTTACCATACGAGCGCGGGGCGCTCGGGTTGCGCCAAACCGGGCTAGACGTGGAGGTCCTGCAGACGTTCGGCGCGCTTGACGAACGTCTGGGCGTCCACCTGGGAGAAGCCATGGCGCAGAAGGTGACCGGGGTCCGTGCGTCCCACGATGCGGATCACCTGTTCGTAGGGCGGCCCCGGGATGACAAAGGGCGCGATCTCGCCCAGGTGTGCGGCGGCCTGGGCGGCCGTGTCGCGCACCAGATCGCGGGCGTCCTCGGGAGCCAGGTGCAGCGCGAGCTGCTGCCCCAGCCCGATCTTGACCTGGGCGCCATAGATGTTGGGGATCAGGGCACGGGCCTCGGCCAGCATGG
This sequence comes from Anaerolineales bacterium UBA1429, assembly GCA_002329325.1. Taxonomy (GTDB): domain Bacteria; phylum Chloroflexota; class Anaerolineae; order UBA1429; family UBA1429; genus UBA1429. Next base: position 56,589 of record DCTX01000026.1, on the reverse strand, counting down.
TGTCATCGCCGCTGATAAAGACGGTGGGCACGCCCAGGCTGCCCGCCAGGGCGGCGCGGCAACCGAACTCACCCAGCTCCAGGCCATTGATCTTGAACCAACCATAGCCCTGGGACGAGTAGGTGTGGGCCAGGTTGCCGTTGAGGGTGCCCGCCTTGGCGTGTTGGCCTAGGAAGAACACGGCGTCAAAGGTGCTATCCAGGAATGCGGGCGGTTCGATGGACCCGCGATTCAGGAGCAGCGCGCCGCGCGGGAAGCGCTCGACGTCAATGGAGCCAGGGCCGTGGGCGTCCCAAACCCAGATCTCGGCCCGGGCATCCACGGCCTGGATGCCGGCGACGCAGGCGCACAGCTCCTCGGTCATCAGGCGCGTGGCCTGGGCATAGCCCGGCTGGTCGCTACCGGTCTGGTCCCAGCGCGCCACGCCGGCGATGCCCTCCAGGTCCGTTATCATATAGATCTTCATCTGTTCCTCCTCGGTTGTGTTGCCGCCCCCGGCCATTTCGGAGCTGCTCGTCGCCTCCCGCGCCCTAATCCAGGGTGACGGTATAGCCGTGCCGCTGGCCCGCAGCCACGATGCGTTCCCAGGCCGCCTCGGGCACTTCGATGCCATCGCGCAGGCGCTGCTCGCGGGTGCGCCATTCCATCTCGCCGGGGACCAGGATCTCTTGCACGCCGGGGGCCTTGCGGGCGCTTTTGACGGCGTCGACCAGGCCGTCCACCTGGGCGCGGAAGCGTTCCACGGGCTGGAAGGCGGCGATGTTGACGGCGCCCATCACCAGCACGAACTCGCCGGCATAGTCATCCAGAGGCGCGCAACTCACGCCGCTCAGCCCGCCGCAGAGGATCTCGACCATGAAGGCCAGCCCGGAGCCCTTGTGATCGCCAAAGGGCAGTTGCACGCCGCCCCGCCGCTGATCCTCCGGGTCGGTGGTGGGCTCGCCCTGGGCGTTGAGCAGCCACCCCAGGGGGATGGAGGTGCCTTTGTCCAGGGCGGACTGGATCTTGCCCCAGGCCGCGGCCGAGGTGGCGAAATCCACAAACACGGCGGGGAACCGGTTGGCGGGCACGCCCCAGCTCAGCGGATTGGTGTTGAACACGGGGCTGGCGGCGCCAAAGGGGGCGACGGTGCCGCCGGGTCGCGAGCCGGTGCCGATGACCATGGCCACAAAGCCCTCGCGCGCGGCCTGCACCGTGTACTCGCCCAGGCGCCCCGTGTGGGCCGTGTTGCGGATGGCCACCATGCCCATGTCGTGCTCGCGGGCCTTCTGCATGGCCAGGTTCATGGCGGCGCGGGCCACCAACACGCCCCAGTTGCGCCCACCATCCAGCAGCGCCGTGGTGGCGCTCTCGCGCAGGATGCGGGTCTCGCCGTGGGGATCCAGCCGGCCGTTCTCCAGGGCCTGGACGTAGGAGCCAACGCGCAGCACGCCGTGGGAGTCGTGGCCCACCAGGTTGTTCTCCACCAGCGATTCGGCCACCTGCGCGGCGTCGGCCTCGGGCACGCCCGCCGCCGCAAAGACGCCGCTGACGACCTGGGTCAATCTGCCTGCCGATATGCGAATCATGCTACCGCCTTTCGTGCGAGAGATGGGGGGATTATAGCATCGCGGCAGGCCCGGCGCTATGGGCCGAGGGACTCGTTGCGCCGCCGGGGCTCGCACGGCGAACGCCTCGGGGGCGGCCCCCTAAAAGTCCTCATCCTTGTGAATGGTGACGAACACGCGCCCTCTGCGGTCCTCGATGACGACCCTCTTCTCGATCTCTGGCCTGTGCTCTGGCGGCGCGTGTTGCACCTGCCAGGCGCGCTCTCTGGCGGCGGCCTCGCCGGCATCCTCAGGGGCGGCCGCGGCGACTGCCTTGAGCCCGTAGAGGGCTGCGCCATAGGCGTGTTGCGCCACATGGGCCGTGCCCACGGCCTGGCCGGCAGCTCGCGCGGCATAGCACGCTGCCGCGTTCTCGCCTGCTCCGCGGGCGGCGGCGTGGGCGCCGAGAGCTGCGTCCCGAATGTCGGCCATGCGAAAGACGCCGGTGCGAACCCATGCGCGGCAGGCCTCGATGGCCTGGCGAGGGCGGCCGTCGTGCGGGTAGGCCCGCTCGAAGAGGGGGAGCACCCTCTCGGCGCAATCGGCAGCCCACGTCGCCAGCAGACGCTGATCCTCTTTGGCGTATTTCCTCATGGCATGGCTTCTGTCTCGTTCGTCTGCTGCGGCCTGCTAGCGCCCCAGCACCCGGATCGTCCCGCCCACCACCTCGCTCTGCTCGGGGGCGCCGTCCAGAGGCAGGTTCTCCCAGCCGCCCTCGGGCAGGGCGCGGTAGAGCACCACGCGCCAGGTGAGTTCTCCGGGGCCCAGCTCGCGGGGCACCTGCAGCTCGTAATAGTCGGCCACGACCTCGCCCGGCGTCCAGCTCGAGGTGGGGTACATGCCCAGCACCGGGTGCTGGCTATCCACGCTGGCCACCTGAGCGCCGGCGGCGTCATAGAGGCGCAGCGACACCGAATAATCGTGGGCTGGCGCGGTCAAGGCGCGCCAGTAGACGGTCAGGGCCACTACCTCGCCGGGATGGGGCTCTTCCGGGCCGCCTGCAGAAACCCGCACAACGGGATGCAGCCGGAACCCGGCCAGCTCGATCACGCCACCCAGGCCCTGGCCAATCGGCGTGGCTGCCTCGGGCAGCGCCAACGTCGGCTCGTCGCGCAAGGCCACCAGGGGCGTCTCCGCCCAGGGGCGCCAGGGGGCCCCCACGCCGGGCAGCGTCCGCGCCAGGTAGACGGGCCGCCCCCACGCCAGGACCTCGTCCAGCCGCTCCATGGGGTATACAATGGTGGCGTCCGGGCGCAAGCCCTCCACCTGCTGATAGTACCAGAGGGGCGTGGCCTGCTCCCAGTCGCCGATCACAACGGCGTCCGGGGCCACCTCCGCCAGGGCACCGCCCAGCCGGTCGGCCATGTAGCCGGTCTTGAGGGTCTGCCGCCAGGGGTCCAGGGCGCCCGCGCCCAGATGCGCCTGGCGCAGCTCCTGGTAGCGCCCCAACCAGGGGACCAGGATCCAGGCCATGATCACGAGCACCAGCAACAGGGCCGGTATGCGCGTGTTCCAGGGGACGCGCGGCGAGCGGCCCAGGGTCCAGGCGGGCAGCGCGGCCACGCCCTCGCCGATCCATAGGCCAAAGATGAGAAAGGAGGGGATAAAGTAGACCCAGTGGCGCGGGACGTGATGGTTGAGCGCCAGAAACGCCTGCAGGATGAACCCGCCCAAGAGGAAAAGGGCGTCGAGCCGACGCCGCCGAAGCTGCATCGCCAGGCCGTACAGCCCCAGGGCGACGCCGACGCCGCCGAAATCGGTCCACAGGGTGCGCCCGTAGAACGCCAGGCGCTCCCCCAAAATGGATAGGTCTACGTAGACCATGCCGACGCGGCCGGTGTCGAACAGGTAGGTGTACCACTCGGCCAGGGTGCCAGGATGCCAGGTGCCCGGGGGCAGGCCCCGAGCCTCCGCCCAGGGCAGGTACAGGTAGAGCGCCAACGGAAGGACCAGCAGCAACGCCAGCCGCAGCAGGCGGAGGCCGTCGCGCCAGAGGGCGGGCCCCTCGATGGCCCATACATAGCCCAGCAGCAGGGGCGCGAACAGGATCATGGTGCGGTGGTGCGCCAGGCTGAGGCCATAGACGAATGCGAGGCCATACAGGGTGCGGGGGGTGCGCGCGGCGCCCCAGCGCAGCGCCAGGGCCAGAACCACGGCCACCATCAGCGCGTTGAAGGCGTACTTGTCGGCCAGGGTGGCCTGCTCCCAGAAGGTGGGGCCAAAGGCCAGGGTGAGCGCTGCTGCCAGGCCGGGCAGGATGCCGTGGCCGGCCTGCGCAACGGCGCGATAGACCACCACCACGGCAAACGAGGCCGCGACCGCCGCCAGCAGGCTCATGCGCCAGGCCACGCTGGGGCCCAGGGGCAACAGGCTCCACAGCTTGCCCAGCAGGATGTATAGGGGCGTGCCGGTGGGGTGGGGCAGGCTCAGGATGGCAGGCACAAACTGCAGTTCGCCTGCGTCGCCGCCCAGGACGCCGGGCGCCAGGGTGCGCACGTAGACCGCCAGCAAGGCGATCAACAGCAGCGCCTCTACCAGCGGCCAGCGCTGCCAGGCCGGTCGCGACTGTGTGTGCTGCGTTGCGGCGATGGCGATATCCCTCCGTGGTGGCGATCTGACGCATCCAGATATAGCACCTCGCGCCCCAGATGGCAAGCGCACGGTGGGCAAGCGCAGCCACGGTCCGCGGCGACGGCCCATTGCGCCAGAACGCCGGGCGCGTTCGCTCTGGGGCAGCACTTGACACAGCGTCTGTCGCAGCCATAATGTCCAGCGAACCGCATTGGATTCATCGGCGACGGGGGGCGCTGCTCGAGCGTCGGGGGAGGCCACAGGATGGATTTCCGGCAGGCAGAACAGATCTTTGGCGAGTTGGAGCGCATGCTTCAGGCGGGCGAGCTGGACATCGAGACCTATCGCGGGCGGCTGAACGACCTGCGCGTGGAGGATGCCGAAGGGCGCACGTGGATGCTGCAGGAGCGCACGGGGGCCTGGTTCGTGTGGAACGGCGAGAGCTGGGAGGCCGGCCAGCCGCCGCGCCCCGTTGTGGAGCCGCCTCCCGTTCCCCCCGCGCCCATGCCGATGCAGCCGATGNNCCCGCCCCGATGCCCCAACCCGCCCCCGCTCCGGCGCCGGCCATGGCCGCCGCAGCGCCCCTGGCGCCGGTGGACCGCGGCACGTACGTCTATGGCATCGTGTGGCGCCTGGTGGTCTGGGCTGCCTTCTGGATAGCCGTTGGGTATGGCGCCATCGTGGGGGGCGAGGCGGAGACCAACGCCATCCTGGTGATGGTGGGCCTGGCGGTGGCCTCGCTGGCGTTCGTGCTCTGGCAGTTGACCCGCGTCTATGAAGGGGTCATCGACCGGGTGCGCGTGGAGCAGGAGACCGATACCGACGAGGACGGCTCCACCACCACCCGCAATGTGACCTATGCCTATATCAGCACCTTTGACGGCAAGGTGAAGAAGGCCAAGGCAAAGCGAGGCTGGGCGCGGGGCGACCGCGTGTACAAGCGCGTGGGCGACTGGGGCCCGCGCAAGGTCAAGGATTGAAGGAGCGCGTTTGAACCGATCTGTTCCGGATTGACAATCCTTATGTGAAGGATAGCATGTACAGTAGGCGGCAGATAGAGCAGGGGAGCGGGCGCGATGGCCTTGAGGACAAGCGAAGCCTATGCGGCTAACAGCGATCTGGTGCTGTACCAGGGTGACTGCATGGATCTCCTGGCTCAGGTACCCGATGGCTTGGTCAAGCTGATCGTCACCTCTCCGCCCTACAATCTAGGCAAAGTGTACGAGGAGCGCACCGCGCTTGAGGAGTATCTAGAGAGCCAGAGTAGGGTCATCGAGCAGTGCGTGCGCGTGCTGCACGATGATGGCAGTATCTGCTGGCAAGTGGGCAATTATGTTGACAATGGGGAGATTATCCCTCTCGATATCCTACTCTACCCGATCTTTGCATTGCATGGACTTCATCTGCGCAATCGCATTGTCTGGCATTTTGGTCACGGACTGCATGCCAGGAGGCGCTTCTCGGGCCGATATGAAGTGATTCTCTGGTTCACCAAGAGCGACGACTACACCTTCAACCTTGACCCTGTTAGAATCCCGCAGAAGTACCCCAACAAGCGCCACTATAAAGGGCCGAATCGAGGCAAGCTATCAGGGAATCCCAAAGGCAAGAATCCCAGCGATGTCTGGGATATTCCCAACGTCAAGTCTAATCACATTGAGAAGACCGCCCACCCTTGTCAGTTCCCCGTGGAGTTAGTAGAGAGGTTGGTTCTCTCCATGACCGATCCTGGCGACTGGGTTCTTGACCCTTTCTTGGGCGTGGGCACATCGGCTATTGCTGCCCTAATGCACGGTCGGAGGGCGATGGGGGCTGAGATCGCACCCGAGTACGTGGAGATTGCCAGAGAGCGGATCGCTGCGGCGGAAGCAGGTGTGCTCAAGATCCGACCCATGGGCAGGGCAGTGTATGATCCCGATGCTCCAGCAAGTTCGCAGCCTCCCAAGGTGGTTACTCTGGCCTCCGTCGAGCAGCGGACTTTTGCCGATCTGATCGAGGATGAAGAGACGTGAGAGTCGTCTACGAGTACTCGCACTTGGGCGGCAAAGAGATCCTGCAGGGTCGTTTCCCAGAGCAACTTGCCGACATCCATGAGGTCATCTCGCTTGTACAGGCAAGGCGAACCAAGCGTAGCCGCGAAAAGACGATGCGCGGCAGAATGCTATACGCGCCGACGGACATGAATAGGCAGTTCCGCGACCACTTTCGCGATAGAGACTATCACGAGGTCAGGGATCACTATGCTATCGAATTGCCCGATAGTGATACCCTCATTACAGGAGCGTACAAGCAGATAGACTTTGTCAAGGATCAAGTGCTTGTCGAAGTGCAGTTCGGCAAGTACGCATTCATGTTCTATGACATGGCCAAGTTCCAGTACTTCTTCAACGAGAACAAGGCTCAGGTAGGCGTTGAGATCGTTCCCTCGCATGCTCTGGCCCGTGAGATGTCCTCGGGCGTGTCATACGGTGAACAGCTCGTCTACGATATCGAACGCCTGCGCAGGCACTTTCCGGCCGTCCCGGTGTACGTGATCCTCATCGCCCCTGATGGGGACGAGGCTGCCCTGCCGACCCCGTAGACGCCCCGAGGGCCAATGGTGCCCGCTCAGCCCACGTACTGCGCCAGGAACCGCTGGCTCTGGCGCAGGGCGGCAAGGCGCCGCTCCAGCGAGCCCTCGTAGGCCCGATCCTCCACCTCCACGCACACCGGCCCGTCATAGCCCGTGTCCGTCAGCGCGCCAAAGAACTGCCCCCAATCCACGTCGCCCAGGCCGGGCAGCTTGGGGGTGTGGTACTCGAGCGGGTGCGCCAGGATGCCCACGCGGTCCAGCCGGTCGCGGTCCAGGCGGGCGTCCTTGGCGTGCACGTGAAAGATGCGCTCGCCAAAGGCGCGCACGGCGCGAGGGATGTCCATCCCCTGCCATACCAGGTGCGAGGGATCGAAATTGAGTCCAAAGGCGGGGCTGGGGATCTCGGCGAACATGCGCCCCCAGATGGCGGGCGAGATGGCCAGGTTCTTGCCGCCGGGCCACTCGTCCTTTGTAAAGGTCATGGGGCAGTTCTCGATGCCGATGCGCACGCCCTGGCCCTCGGCCAGGGCCACCAGGGGCGGCCAGGTCTCGAGGAAGCGCGGCCAGTTCTCCGCCAGGGAGCGGGTCCAGTCGCGCCCGACAAAGGTATTCACCGTATCCAGCCCCAGGCGCGCCGCCGCCAGGATCACCTGACGCAGATGCTCCAGCGCCACGGCGGCCTCAGCGGGGTCGGGCGAGAGCGGGTTGGGGTAGTAGCCCAGGCCGCTGATGGCCACGCCCGTCTCGGCCACGAGCCGGCGGATCTCGGCCACCCCCGCCTCGTCCAGAGTCGCCACGTCGATGTGGGTTACCCCGGCGTAGCGACGCTCAGCCTTGCCCACGGGCCAGCACATGATCTCGACGCAGGCATAGCCCGCCTCGGCGGCAAAGCGCAGCACCTCGGCCAGGGAGAGATCGGGCAGGATGGCGCTCACGAAACCCAGTTGCATGCGAACCTCCTTCGGTGGGGGGCCTGGCCCGCCCGATTTCGCCGGGCGAGCCGGAACTCGTCTCCCACGCTCTTGCCGCTAGATCTCGAACCCAAACACCTGGCGTACCAGATAGCCGACGCCGAAACTCAGCGTCGCCACGCCCAGGCTGATCCCCGCCATCTGCAGGAATCGCTGTCGGAAGGGCAGATCGCGGGCCACGGCCAGGTAGTAGGTGAACCCCAGGATGATCAGCACGGCTACGGTCAGGGTGATGCCCAGGGCCGCCAGGTAGTTGCTTACCAGCCAATAGGGCAGGATCAGGAGCACCACCGTCAGCACATAGGCGGCCCCGGTATAGAGGCTCGCCTTGAGGGGCTCCTGCTCGTCGTCCTGGGACTGGGTGGAGAGGTACTCGGAGGCCGCCATGGAGAGGGAGGCGGCGATGCCGGTGATCAGGCCGGTCGTCCCGATGAGCCGGGTGTTCTGCATCGCCAGCGTCAGCCCGGCCAGGGCGCCGGTCAGTTCCACCAGGGCATCGTTCAGGCCCAGGACCATCGAGCCCACGTAGCGCAGCCGCTCCTCGTCCAGCAGGGCGATCAGCTCGTGCTCGTGGGCATCCTCATCGGCGACGATGCGCTGCGCCTCGGGTATCTCGAGGGCCACCTGGCTATACACGTCCTGGGCCTGCACCTCGCCCCGCTCCATGAGCTTGATGGCAAAGGTCAGCCCCAGCAACCGGGCGATGGTGACATAGCGCCGGGCCTTGAGGCGGTCGGGCGCCACTTCCTGCCCGGTGTACTGTCGCCAGAAGTGATCGTGGGCCAATTCGGATTGGGCGATACGCTCCAGCACGGCGGCGTTGTCCGGGTCCTGGACGCGCTCGGCCAGCCGGTGATAGATCAGGTGCTCGGTGCGCTCGTTGCGCTGGGCATTCAGCAGCACCGCGCGGGTCGCATCAGAGAGCTCTTGGGCCATCCAGCCTCCCTCTTGCTTTCTATGACACTTTCTTGAGCGCGGCGTCTATGGTCGCCAGAAGTTCGGGCGTTAGTTGCTGCGGCGCAAAGGCGGCGGCCTGGCGCAGGCTCAAGTCGCGGGCCATGCGCAGTTGCGGCAGATCCACGGCCTCGCCGATCACGCTTCGCAAGGCTGCCTTGGCGTCGGGGTCATCCAGGATCTGGCCGATATGCGTATCGATGCTGAACCGCGCCGGGGCGCTGGGGGCCGGCGCCTCCACCGGGGCCTCCTGCTGCGGCTCCGCCTCCAGGGTGAAGGCCGCACGCAGGCGGATATCCCGCGAGGAGCGTCCCACGCGCAACTCAAAGGCGCCCGGATCGGCGACCCAGGCCGCCTGGGCGTCGTCATAGTACTGCAGCGCCCGGGGCTCCAGCTCGATGCGCACCGTCTCCGTCTGGCCGGGGGCCAGCGCGACCTTGCGGAACGCCTTGAGCTCCTGGGGGGGACGAGCCAGCCGCGCCTCGACATCGTGCACGTAGACCTGCACCACCTCCTGAGCCTCGCGGTCGCCCTTGTTGGTCACATCTACGCTAAAGGCCAACTTCTCGCCCGGGCGGATGCTATCCCGCTCCAGCCGCAGGTTGTCATAGGCAAAGTCGGTGTAGGCAAGGCCATGCCCAAAGGGGAAGAGGGGGGCGACGTCCTTGTAGTCATAGTAACGGTAGCCGACAAAGATGCCCTCGCCATAGCGCACATGGCCGTTCTCGCCGGGATAGTTGACGTAGGCAGGGTTGTCCTCCAGGCGCATGGGGAAGGTGAGGGGCAGCCGGCCCGAGGGCGACGCATCGCCAAAGAGCAAGTCGGCCAGGGCGTTGCCCCACTCCTGGCCCGCAAGCCAGCCCTGCAGCACGGCGGGCACGCAGCCTATCCAGCCGCGCATGTCTATGGGCGAGCCGCTGTTGACCACGACGATGGTGCGCGGGTTGACCGCCGCCACGGCCCGGATCAGCTCGTCCTGGGCTCCGGGCAGCCGCATGTCCACCCGATCCTGGCCCTCGGTCTCCCAGTCGCTATCGGTGCCCACCACGACGATGGCGGCATCGGCTTCGCGGGCCGCGGCCACGGCCTCGGCGATGGGGTCGGCGGGCTGGGGCGGCAGCAGGCCGATGCGCAAGCCGGCCACGATGGATGCCTTCTGGCGGCTGTATTCGATGGTGATGGGNNGGTGATGGGCACCGGCTCGCCCGCCGTGAGGGCGATCTCGGCGGTTACCGGCGCCGTGCCCATGCCCATCATGCCCCCGCCGACGACGGCATCGGTCCAGTTGTCCAGCAGCAGCTCATCGCCCAGGTAGAGGCGCGCCAGGCCGATGGCCGAGAGGCCCAGGGTGAAGACGCCGCTGATGGGCGGCACGAGGGTGCCCTGGAGCCGCGCCGAGAAGGCGGATTCGTCCACGGCCGGGTCGATGTCGCCCATCCAGAGGAATTGAGAGCGAGACTGGAACTGGGTGGCCGCGGGGGTTCCGCCCGGCTCCAGGCCGTTGTAGAAGGTGACGGTAAAGCCGCCCTTTTCGGCGCCCTCGGGCGGGGCGAGCCAGGCGAGGTCGAGCTGAGGCATCTGGCGGTAGGCGGCGCCCCCCTGGGCATAGCGCACGGTCACCGCGTCGCCCAGACGCTGGCGGATGCCCTGCAGCGGGGAGATGGCATAGTGGTAGGCCACCTGAGAGCTGCCGCCGCCGTGGATCACGGCGCGGTCGGCGTTGGGGCCCACCACCGCCAGGGTGCGCAGCGTGTCAGGCGCCAGCGGCAGCGCCTGGCCCTCGTTCTTGAGGAGCACCATGGCCTCGCGGGCGGCCCGCCGGGCCACGGCCCGCACCTCCGGACGGTCGACGCTCTGCTCGGGGCGCTCTACGGGGCGCTCCATCCTGCCAGAGCGGATGATCAGGCGCAGCACGCGCCGGGCATGTTCCTCGATCACCTCGGGGCTGACCTCGCCCGCCTGTACGGCCTGCAGGAGCTGGTCGCCAAAGTAGCGCGCCGGGCCGGGCATCTCCAGATCCAGCCCGCCGTTGGCCGAGCCGACGGTGCTCTTGGTGCCCCACCAGTCGCTGACCACGGCCCCCTGAAAGCCCCATTCGCCCTTGAGGATCTCGTTGAGCGTGCGGGGGTTCTCACAGGCGTGGACGCCGTCGATGCGGTTGTACGAGGCCATGACGGTCCAGGGGTCGGCCTCGCGGACGGCCGCCTCGAAGGGTGGCAGATAGATCTCGCGCAGGGCGCGCTCGGGCACATCGCTGGAGATCGTCATCCGCTCGAACTCGGAATCGTTGCACACATAGTGCTTGATCGAGGCGCCTACGTTCTGGCTCTGGAGCCCCTGAATATAGGCCACGGCGATGCGGGCCGCCAGGTAGGGGTCCTCGGAGTAGGTCTCAAAGTTGCGCCCTCCCAGGGGCGAGCGGTGGATGTTGACGGTGGGGCCCAGAAGGACCTGGGCGTCTTTGTCCTGGGCTTCGATGCCCAGGGCTTCGCCCACCTGATGGATCAGATCGGTGTTCCAGGTGGCGGCCAGGGCCACGCCCACGGGGAGGCAGGCCGAGGTCTGGTTGCCGGCCCAAGAGTCGCCGCGGGCCCCGTTGGGGCCGTCGCTCATCTTGATCGAGGGCACGCCGAGCCGCTCGATCGGCACCGTGTGCCACATATCTGCGCCGGCGAGGAGGCTAACCTTCTCCTCCAGGGTGAGCCTGTCGAGCAGGTCCTGCACGCGCTGCTCCAGCGGCTGTTGCGGATCGCGGTAGATTGGCTGCCTAGCACTCATAGGATACCTCCCGTACATGGTAGTCGCACACTACGGCTTCATAGTAGACGGTGACGGCGGGGGACGTCAAGCCCGGTTCAGGGGCCGCGGATCTCTCCCGGTGGCCGGGCGGCGCCCGAGCTCGCATGTATACGGGTCTTCTCACAACTAGGCTCGGTAACCCCTTTCTTTCATGGATATGGAGACAATCCTGTTGAATCCATTATGCAGGCACTGCCTTTTGTGCTATGATAGCAGGCGATGCATCAAGGGCTGCTCACAGAATGAGTCCCTGTATGAACGCACCTCAGAGCCGCAACTTGCCTGAAACCAATATGACTGGCGGCACCGCATCTGCATTGCTGCGCGAGTTGGCTCTCGCGCAGCAGCGTGTCTGTGAGCTAGAGGCGTTGCTGGAAGCCGAGAGGCAGGCGCGCGCCTCCGATGGTCCGGCGGGGCAGACCCAACTGCAGGCCACCCTCCTCAATAACCTGCAGGATTGCGTCCTGATCGTGGATCAGGCGGGCAGAATGTGCCACGTGGCCGGCAACAGCGTCGGCCTGTTGGGGTATGCCCCCGCAGAGCTCCTCGTCCCCGATCGTGAGATGACCCTCATCCAGTTGGTGGACGACCGGGATCGCGACCAGATGGAGCGCGCCTTCCGCGATGTCTGCGAGCGCCCCCGGCGCGCCCTGTTCGAGGCCCGGGTGATCGACCGGGCCGGCGAGTGGCGCTGGATCGAGTTCACCTTTGTGCCCCTCTATGCCGAGCCCGGCGACGGGCTGAACGGCTTTCAGGTTATCCTGCGCGATATCAGCGATCGCGTGCAATCCGAGAGCGTGATGCGCTCGCTGAACGAAGCCGGGCAGACGGTCCAGACCGCCTCGCTCTCTCTTGATGACGTGGTCGAGGCCGTGAGCACCCAGCTCCGGGCGCTGGGCTTTTTCAGCGCCATCGGCCTTCTCAGCCCGTCGGGCAACAATGTCCGCTGGCTCAGGTTCAATGCCGATGAGCGCCGCATGCAGGCGATCACCGAGCTTGGGGCCGGCGTCATGGAGATGCCCCCGGAGGCCATCCCGGCGCTGATCGAGGCGCTGTCTACGGGGCATCCGGTGGAACGGGTGCTGGACGATGCGCGGGCGCTGCATCTGCTGGGGGATCTCGGCCTTGCCAGGCAGGTGGTGCAGCGGCTGGGGCCCTTGTGGGCCGTCGTGGCGCCGCTGCGCGCCGACGGGCGCCCGTTGGGGTTCCTGATCGTCGCCAGCCCCTCGCCTCGGCCCCAGAGCTTGCTGGCCATCGAGGCCTTTGCCAACCAGACCGCCATCGCCGTGCGCAACGCGCAGCTCGTGGATCGGATCGCCGAGAGAGAGGCGCAATACCGCGCCATCTTTGAGGCGGCACGGGACGGGCTGCTGGTGCTGGACGAGCAGGGGCGGATCGTAGGCGCCAGTGCGGCTGCCTGTCAGTTGTTCGGCTATGAGACCAGGGATATCCTCGGCCTTCGGCTGGGCGCCCTGCTGGCCCTGGAGCAGGACGAGATCGGCGCATGGCTGCTGGAAGCCCATGACGACGCGGCGCGCAGCTCGCTGGAGACGATGGCGATTCGGCGGGACGGCGAGGGCTTCCCCATCGAGATGCGCGGGTCGCGCCTGGGCCACACCGCCGATGCCCAATTGCTGATCCTGATCACCGACATCTCGGAGCGGATGCGCGCCCAGGAGGCGCTGATCCGGGCAGAGCGCCTTGGGGCCCTGGGCCAGATGGCCGGTGGGATCGCCCACGATTTCAACAACACCCTTGTCAGCATTCTGGGGCATGCCCAGATGGCGACCACCGACCTGACCGAGGGACCCGAGCGATTGGCGGAGCACCTGACCCAGATCGAGATCGGCGCGCGCGATGCCGCCGATGCCGTCAGCCGTCTGCAGACCCTCTATCGCGAGGGCGACGACAAGAGCGACTTTATCCCCGTGCAACTGGACGATATCTTGCTGGATGCGTTGGCGCTCAACCGCCCCCGCTGGAAAGATATCCCCCAGATGCAGGAGATCACCTTCCACGTGGAGACGCATCTGGGGCGCCCCACGCCCGTCAACGGCAACCCCAGCGAGTTGCGGCGTGTGCTGAGCAACTTGATTATCAACGCCATTGATGCCATGCCAGAGGGGGGGACCCTCACCTTTGGGACCAGCGAGACCGAATCCCACAGCATCGTGTCCGTGCGCGATTCGGGCGTGGGCATCCCTCCGGAGGAGATGGATCGCATCTTTGAGCCGTTCTACACGACCAAAAAGAGCAGCGGGCTGGGCCTGACCATCTCCCAGAGCATCGTCGAGCGGCATGGCGGCGCCATCGAGGTCGTCAGCGAGCCCGGCATCGGCACGACCTTTACCGTGCGCCTGCCCAAACACGCGGGAGAGGTGCGCCCCGCGGAGCCGCCGCCTGCCCCCGTCTTGCGCGAAAGCGCCGATGTGTCGCTCTCGATCCTCGTCGTGGATGACGAGCCGGGGGTGCGCGGGGTATTGGCGCGCCTGCTGGAGCGGGCCGGCCACCAGGTGCATACCGCAGAGAGCGGGCAGATGGGCATTGCCATGCTGGAGAAGCAGGGCTACGATCTGCTGATCTGCGACTTTGGCATGCCCGATGTGCAGGGACCCAAGGTGATGGAACGCGCCTATACCCTCTATCCCGAGATGCCCATCGTTCTGGCGACGGGCTGGGGCGATAGCATCGCACCCGAGCAGCTCAGGAGCATGCGGGCCATGATCCTGCTCTCCAAGCCATTTGGGAGAGAAGAGGTGCAGCGCATGCTGGCCCAGGTGCTCCAATCGCGCGAGCAGGGGCGCTAGGCATCGTCGCCGCCTCGGCCCTNNGGATCCTGGCCCTCGCCCCCTGAGCGTCCGGGCGCAGCCGCCCCAACTCCGTCCACCACGTCAGTATGAGCCCCAGGACCTGCCATGACCACCACCGCCAAGCCCACAATCCTGATCGTCGAGGATGAACAGAGCCTGCGCGAGACGCTGGCGTACAACCTCAAGCGCGAGGGCTATGATGTGCTGGTCGCCGCCGACGGCCTGGTGGGGCTCAAGCTGGCGCGCAGCGAGAAGCCCGATCTCCTCGTGCTCGATATCATGCTGCCAGGCATGGATGGCCTGGAGGTGTGCCGCGTTCTGCGCCAGGAGATGAACGTCCCCATCCTGATGCTCACAGCCCGCACCGAGGAGATCGACCGGGTGGTGGGCCTGGAGGTGGGCGCTGACGACTATGTGACCAAGCCCTTTNNCGCCGACGACTATCTGACCAAGCCCTTTGGCATGCGCGAGCTGCTGGCGCGCATCCGCGCCCTGCTGCGCCGCGTCCGCATGTTGAGCCAGGCGGCGGAGCCCGAGGAGGAGCCGGATGTGGAGCGTCACCGGGCGCTGACCTTTGGCGACCTGACCATCGATCCCGACGGCCGCCAGGCGTTCCTGGGGGGCGAGCCGCTGGCGCTCAAGCCCAAGGAGTACGATCTGCTGCTCTTCTTGGCGCGCCACCGGGGCATGGTGCTCTCGCGCGATCTGATCCTGGAGCGCGTCTGGGATTGGAGCTACAGCGGGGGCAGCCGCACGGTGGATGTGCACGTCCGCTGGCTCCGAGAAAAGATCGAGCCCGATCCCTCCAATCCTACGCGCATCCTCACCGTTCGGGGCGCCGGCTACCGCTTTGAGGGTTGATGGATGGCCTTCAAGAGCATCCGCGCCCGCATCGCCATCCCCTATGCTCTGCTGATCGCCGCCGCCATGCTGGGCATCGCCCTCTATGTGGCGCGCTATGCCCATGACACCTACCTCGAGAACCTGACATCGCGGCTGACCGGCGAGGCGCAACTGGCAGGCGAGCTGGCGCGTCCCGCCCTGCAGGCCGCCGACCGGGAGCGCGTACGCCAGATGGCCGGCGAGATCGGCGCTCTCACCGGCGCCCGCGTCACCCTGATCGGGGCCGACGGCCAGGTCTGGGGCGATTCGGCCGTCGACCCGGCCGGCCTGGCGAACCATCTCTACCGCCCGGAGGTGCAGCAGGCCCTGCACGAGGGGCGTGGCGTCGCCACCCGCTACAGCGAGACCGCAGAGCAGGAGATGCTGTACGTGGCGGTTCCCGTGCGCGATGGCGATGCGCTCTTGGGCATTGCGCGGGCGTCGGTGGCGTTGCGCGACATCGACCGGGACGTGGGCCGCCTGCGCCGCAACGTCGCCCTGGCAGCCGGGGCGATCGTCCTTCTGGCGCTGCTCCTGGGCTATGGCATCGCCGAGGCCACCGCCCGCCCGATTCGCCGGCTGACGGGCGTGGTGCAGCGCATGGCCGAGGGCGATCTGGCCGTCCACGTGCTGCCTCACTCGGTGGATGAAGTGGGCGCCCTCACCCGTGATCTGAACGCCATGGCCGGCCGCTTGCGTGAGACGATCCGGGCCCTGGAACACGAGCGCTCGGAATCGGCGGCCATCGTCGAACATATGGCCGATGGCATCATCATCACCGACGCCGACGCCCGGGTGCGCATGGTGAACCCCTCGGCCAGGCGCATGCTGAACCTGCCCGCCCAGGGATTGGTGGGGCGCTCCTTTGCCCAGGTGGTGCGCGACCATCAGCTCATCGGCGTCCTGCAGGATTGCCTGCGCGACCGCGAGGAGCAGGTGGAGCTGGTTGAACTGGGCCAACGGCGGCTCTTCTTCCAGGTGATCGCCACGCCGTTGCGCACCGATGCCGAATCGGGCGCCTGCCTGATGGTGCTGCAGGACCTGGGCCAGATCAAACGCCTGGAGACGATCCGGCGGGAGTTCATGAGCAACATCTCCCACGAGCTGCGCACACCCCTGGCCTCGCTGCGCGCCCTGGCGGATACGCTGCGCGAGGGGGCGCTGGAGGATCCCCCGGCAGCGCTCCACTTCCTGGATCTGGTGGATGCCGAGGTCGATACGCTGACCCAGATGGTGCGCGAGCTGCAGGAGCTCTCGCGCATCGAATCGGGCCAGGTGCCCATGGTGCTGGCGCCCGTGGTCCTGGCAGATGTCATCGTGCCCTCGGTGGAGCGACTGCGGCCCCAGGCGGAGCGCGCTGGCCTGACGCTGGAGATCGCCCTGCCGGAGGGCCTGCCGATGATCCTGGCGGATGTAGACCGGCTGGGGCAGGTGGTCACCAACGTGGTTCACAATGCCATCAAGTACACGCCGGAGGGGGGGCGCGTCCGCGTGAGCGCCTCGCCCGCCGAGGGTCGCGTGATCGTATCCGTCGCCGATACGGGCCAGGGCATCGCGCGGGAGGCGCTGCCGCGCATCTTTGAGCGCTTTTACCGGGCCGATCCCTCGCGCACGGGGCGGGGCACGGGGCTGGGCCTCGCCATCGCCAAGCACATCGTCCAGGCCCACGGCGGCGAGATCTGGGCGGAGAGCACCGAAGGTCAGGGCAGCACGTTCTACTTTAGCGTCCTCGTCGCCGGGTAGGGGCCGCCCCTGCGGCGCCGCCCCAGGGCGAAGAACCGGCCGAAGACAGAGCTCCCCTCTCTCGCGCGAGAGAGGGGAGTTCGACCTTCTGAGGCGAGCGGCGCGGCCGCCCCATGTCGGCGTCAATCCGGCAGGTCGTTCAGCACCTGCTGCATGCTGCGCCTGTACTCCCGAAAGGCTTCGCGCCCACGATCGGTGAGGTGGACCATCGAGTGGGGCTTTTTGCCCTGAAACTCTTTCTCCACGGCGACATACCCTGCCTCCTCCAGCTTGGCCAGGTGGCTGGAGAGGTTGCCCCATGTGAGGCCCGTCTGCCGCATCAGAAAGACATAGTCCACACTCTCGACCACATAGAGGTAGGTCAGGATCGCCAGGCGCGCCGGTGCGTGGATGATGGGGTCGAGATCCCCCAGTGGCAGCAGGTCCGGGCCTTCTGTTTGTTGGCCCATCTCACATCCCCTGTGAAGAGTCGGCCTGCTCGGGCAACGGGCTGCTGCGCAGCAGGCGGGCGAACACCACCAGGCCGGTGAGGATCATGATCCCCGCGGCGACGCCAAAGGTGAGGGGAAGCCCATGGTGCGAGATCCCGTGCTCCCGGTACAGCCACTCGCCAACAAGGGGGGCGGCGAACCCCAGCAACCCGTACACATGGAGCCGCGGATATTCCAGCAGGATGGCCGCCACGTTGAACATCAGCAGCAGGATCAGCCCCAGGACGGGTAGGGCGATCTGCCCGGCCAGCGCGGGGCTCCAGAAGACGATCAGCCCGAGGACCAGGGCGACGAGGTTGATCGCCAGCAAAACGAGCCACAGACGGGTCAGCCTGCGCTTGTGGGGCGCGCCCAGGCGGATCACGCCGATGCGGGGGGCCACCAGGCTCTTGCGGACCTGCCAGATGGCCAGGGCCACCAGGCCCCAGAAGGGCAGAAAGACCATCGAACTCCAAAAGTCGCCCAGCGGCTCGCTGAGCAGGGGCGCCAACGAGAACGGCAAGAGGAAGCAACCCATCAACACATCCCACAGCCCATCCTCTTGCGATACCGACCGGAACACCTTCCTCTGCGCCTCTTGCAGATCCACCTGTTGAGGCATCGCTCCGCGCTCCTTTCCCTTCCCTCGATCCTGACGACAAAGAACTTTGCGCTGCAGAGTACTCTGCAGGCAGTATAGCATGGCACGCCCCGCTTGTCAATAGCAAACCGGGCGAGACAGCCGCGTTCGGCCCGGCGCCGCCCGCTAGCCGCGGGCCCCGGGCCTGCCGCGCTTTACCCGCCGTTAAAGCGGGTTTCATCGGCCGTTAAAGCCGCCGTGGTACCCTGACGCTGAGAGAAGAGAATGCGAACATGATGGAGGCAAGATGCGTCGAATCTGGATCGTGGCGGTTCTGTTGGCTCTGGCCCTTTCGCTGAGCGCCTGTGGGTCCACAAGCCCCGCAGAGAAGGAAGTGGTGGAGAAGGTCGTCAAGGAGACCGTCGTCGCCGAGGTGGAGAAGGTGGTCGAAACGGAGGCGCCCCCGGCGGAGCGCCCGGCCCCCGGCTCGGTGCAGCTCACTGGCGCAGGGGCCAGCTTCCCCTATCCGCTCTACTCCCGCTGGTTCTACGAGTACGCGTTCGTGAACCCCACCGCCCGCATCAACTATCAGTCCATCGGCTCCGGCGGCGGCATCCGCCAGATCACGGCCAAGACCGTGGATTTCGCCGGTTCGGATGCCCTGCTGAACGACCAGATGAAGGCGGACGCCCCGGGCCTGATGCAGCTCCCGATGGTGGCGGGCGCCGTGGTGCTGGCCTACAACGTCCCGGACGCCTCTGGCGAGGCGATCCCCACCGGTCTGCATCTCACCCCCGAAGTGATCGCGGACATCTTCCTGGGCAAGATCACCCGCTGGGATGATCCCGCCCTGGAGGCCCTGAACCCTGAGACCAGCCTGCCCGAGCAGGAGATCCTGGTGGCGCGTCGCTCCGATGGCTCTGGCACCACCTTCATCTTCACCAGCTACCTGAGCCAGGTGAGCGAAGAGTGGCAGAACAACGTGGGGGCGGGCACCTCCGTCGAGTGGCCCGTGGGCCTGGGCGGCAAGGGCAACGAGGGCGTGGCCGGGCTCATCAGCCAGCAGCCGGGCAGCATCGGCTACGTGGAGCTGGCCTATGCCACCGAGAACAAGCTCGCCTACGCCTCGGTGGTGAACCGTGCCGGCAACCTGATCGCGCCCAGTTTGGAGAGCACCACCGCCGCCTCGGACGCGGCCGTGGCCGAGATGCCCGAGGACCTGGGCCAGCTCCTGGTGAATGCCCCGGGCGACGATTCGTACCCCATCGCGGGCTACACCTTCCTGCTGGTGTACGAGGACATGCCGGATTGCTCCAAGGCGCGCGAGCTGAACTCGTTCGTGCACTGGGCGCTGAGCGACGCGGGCGACGCGGCGGCGCTGGAGCTGCACTATGCCCCGCTGGGCGCCGCCGTCAAGGCCATGGTGCTGGCGCGGCTGGATGGCATCACCTGCGACGGCGGCCAGCCCGTGCCGACCGAGTAGTAGCCAGGTGAACAGCCGCCGAGGGGGCCAGGGCGCCTGTGGGCCGGCCCCCTCGGGGCGCATCGGCGAGGGGCCGCACAAGTACCACCGGCATCCTGGCGCTGCCATGGCCGGGGCCGACCGGGGGAGGGAAGGGGAGTGAGCATGCAGAGCAGACCGTTGCCGCGCCGTATCTCGCTGGCGGGCACAAGGATAGGCGACGCGATCTTTCGCGGCTGGAGCTGGCTCATGGCCGCCACGTTGGTCTTGCTCATCCTGCTGCTGGTGTACGAGCTGTTCGATGGTTCTCGCTTGAGCCTGGCCACGTATGGCCTGCGCTTTGTGACCGAGAGCCGCTGGGATCCGGTCTTTGACCACTATGGGGCCCTGCCGGCCATCTTTGGCACGGTGGTCTCATCGCTCCTGGCCCTGACCATCGCCGCGCCCCTGGGGCTGCTGGCGGCCATCTTCCTGGCCGAGATGGCGCCCCCCTGGCTGGATCGTCCCCTCTCCTTCCTGATCGAGCTGCTGGCCTCGGTCCCCAGCGTGGTCTATGGGCTGTGGGGCCTCTATGTGCTGGTCCCCCTGCTGCGCGACCCGATCCAGACGAGCCTGAACGCCCGGCTCGGGTTTTTGCCCCTCTTCGGTTGCGCACCCATCGGCATCGGGATGATGGCCGCCGTCGCCATCCTGGCCATCATGATCCTGCCCTATGCCACGGCGGTGGCCCGCGACGTGCTGCGGGCCGTGCCTGCCGACCAGCGCGAGGCCATGCTGGCCCTGGGCGCCACCCGCTGGGAGACCATCTGGCGGGCCGTGGTGCCCTACGCTCGCTCGGGCATCATCGGCGGGTTNNCCGTGGGCGAGACCATGGCCGTGACCATGCTGATCGGCAACCGCCCGGACATCTCGGTCTGTCTGTTCGGCCCCGGCTATACCCTGGCCAGCCAGATCGCCAACGAGTTCACCGAGTCCGTCTCGGCCATGCACATCTCGGTGCTGATCGAGCTGGGGCTGGTGCTCTTTGCCATCACCCTGGTGCTGAACGGACTGGCGCGTCTGCTGGTGTGGCGGATCAACCGCCGGGGGGTAAGGGCCTAGCCATGATCATCTGGCGCAGATTCGTGAACCGGTTGATGGGAGCGGTCACGGCGCTGAGCGCCCTGCTGGCGGCCGCGGCCCTGCTGGCGGTGTTGGCCTATGTGGCCCTCAACGGCTGGCGCGCTCTGAACCTCGACTTTTTCCTGCGGCTGCCGACGCCGGTGGGCGTCGCCGGCGGGGGCGTCGCCAACGCCATCGTGGGCTCGCTGCTGGTCATCGGCCTGGCGACGCTGTTCGCCGTGCCCATCGGCCTGGGCGCCGGCATCTACCTGAGCGAGTTCGGCGACAATCGCTTTGGCGACCTGGTGCGCTACCTGGCTGACGTGCTCTCCGGGGTGCCGTCCATCGTTGTGGGCATCTTTGCCTATGCCCTGATCGTGGCGCGCCAGGGCCACTTTTCGGCCCTCTCGGGCGGCTTTGCCCTGGGCGTCATGATGCTGCCCGCCATCACCCGTACCACGGAGGAGATGCTGCGCATGGTGCCGAATGCGCTCCGCGAGGGCTCCCTGGCCCTGGGGCTGCCCCGGTGGCGCACGATGATCAGCGTGGTGCTGCCCATGGCCAGGTCTGGCGTGACGACGGGCATCGTGCTGGCCATCGCTCGCGTGGCGGGGGAGACGGCGCCGCTGCTGTTCACCGCCTTTGGCAACCCCTTCTGGAGCGTGAGCATCGACCAGCCCATTGCGACGTTGCCCCATATGGTGTTCACCTACGCCATCTCCCCCTACGCCGATTGGCAGGGCAAGGCCTGGGGGACGGCGCTGCTGTTGACCGGGTTCGTGTGCCTGGCGAGCCTGTTGGCGCGACGGCTCGCCCGGCAACGGGTGTGATATTTCAGGGATAAGGGAGTGAATGAATGGCGACACGGACGGTAGAGAGCGCAACGGCCCGAGTGCTCGGGAAGCTGGGCGAGGCGCGGGCGAGGGACCTGCCGGCGCGCGGGCGAGCCCCGGCCCACGCTGACGCAGCCGTGGCTGCCGAGGCGACGGGGGGCATGTTGATCGAGGACCTGGTGGCAGGCTTTGGCGCGTTTACGGCGGTGGCCGACATCGGCCTGCGGATCCTGCCCAACAAGATCACGGCCATCATCGGGCCCTCGGGCTCGGGCAAGTCCACCTTCTTGCGGTGCCTGAACCGCATGCACGAGGAGGTACGCGGCGCGTGGGCGCGGGGCACCGTGCTGCTCTGGAATGAGGACATCTATGCACCGGGCACCGACCCAGTGCAGGTGCGCCGCCGGGTGGGCATGGTCTTTCAGAAGCCCAATCCCTTCCCCACCATGTCGGTGTTCGACAATGTGGCGGCGGGCCTGCGCCTCAGTCGCTTTGGCCGGGTCCGCGGGCTGGATGAAACGGTGGAGCGGGCGCTCGTTCGGGCCGCCCTGTGGGATGAGGTCAAGGACAAGCTGCACCAATCGGGGGCCGCCCTCTCCGGCGGGCAGCAGCAGCGCCTGTGCATCGCCCGCGCCCTGGCCGTCGAGCCCGAGGTGCTGCTGATGGACGAGCCCGCCTCGGCCCTGGACCCGGTGGCCACCCTCAAGATCGAAGAGCTGATGCAGGAGCTGGCCCGCGACTATACAATCGTCATCGTAACCCATAACATGCAGCAGGCGGCGCGAGTCTCGGATTACACCGCGTTCCTGATGATGGGCGAGGATCGGGCGGGGCGTCTGGTCGAGTTTGGGCCCACCGACCAGGTATTCACGACGCCCCACGACCGGCGTACCGAGGACTATATCACAGGCAGGTTCGGATGAGCGCAAAACGACGGGTACTGGTGTTGTGCACAGGCAACGCAGCCCGCAGCCAGATGGCTCAAGGGCTGATCAACGCGTTGCTGGGCGATGCGTGGGAGGCATACTCGGCGGGTACGCAGCCCGCGGAGCGGGTGCACCCTCTGGCCGTGCAGGCCATGGCCGAGCTGGGCATCGACATCTCTCGGCAGGAGCCGAAACACCTGCGGGTGTACCAGGGGCAGCCGTTTGACATGGTCATCACCGTGTGCGACAATGGTCAAAAGAGCTGCCCGGCCTGGCTGGGCGCGGGGCGCACGGAGCACCTGGCGTTCCCCGATCCCGCTCTCGCCGCCGGCGCGCCCGCGGAGCAGCTTCAGGTGTTCCGTGCGGTGCGCGATGCCATCCGAGCCCGCCTGCTGGGCCGATTGCGCGAGATCAGTGAACATCAACCTTCCGACCCGTCGTAACCAGAAACTCCGGGCGCTGATGGATGCCATCAACGCCGATGCCGAGTTGGCGCAGCTCTACGTCTGCACCAACATCAACGCCGTGGATCGCTCCGGGCTGAACGACCACGGGGAGGTGCACATCCGCATCGTGGCCAACGCTGCGCTGCGGCTGCTGCGGCTCCTGGCCGAGGCGGGCGTCACGCCGGGCGTCGTGCGAGAGCACGGCATGGCGCCGGAGGATGCCGAGCTGATCGTGGTGTTGGCAGCCTGCTTGCACGATGTGGGCATGGTCATTCACCGCGAGGGCCACGAGATGCTGAGCCTGGTGATCGCCTATCCCAAGGCGCGCCAGCTCCTGGCGCCGCTCTACGAGGAGCCCCAACTGACCACTATGGTCAGTGAGGTGCTCCACGCCATCATCGCCCACAACTGGGAGCAAACCTGCCTGACCATCGAGGCCGGGGTGGTCAAGGTAGCCGATGCCCTGGACATGACCCAGGGGCGCTCGCGCATCCCCTTTGAGGCGGGCGCCGTGAACATTCACTCGGTCTCGGCCCAATCGATCAAGGAGGTGCGCATCGAGCGGGGAGAGGAACGTCCCGTGCGCATCGTGATCGACCTGAGCGGCACGGCGGGCATCTTTCAGGTGGACGAGCTGCTGCAGCGCAAGCTCAAGCACTCGACCCTGGCGCCCCACGTGGAGATCGTCGCTCGCCTTGAGACGACCACAGAGCACCTATCCAAGGTGTACAAGCTCTGAGAGGCAAAGAGATGACGAGGACAGCGCTGGACCGCGAGCTACAGAGTCTGCAAGACGAGATGACGATCCTGGGCAGCAAGGTATCCAACGCCCTGGAGGAATCGGTAGAGATCCTGCGGCGGCAGGACCTGGAGGCGGCGCGCCGCCTGATCGACGCTGACGGGGAGATCGACGAGCGGCGCTATGCCCTCGAATCCGAGATCCTGGTGACCATCGCGCGTCAGCAGCCCATGGCCACCGACCTGCGCACCCTGGCGGCCATGCTGGAGATCATCGCCGATCTGGAGCGCATCGGCGACTATGCCGAGGGCATCGCCAAGATCACCCTGCTGCTGGGCAACGAGGAAAAGATCCCGCCCATGCCCCAGATCCCGACGATGGCCGCCAAGGCCGCCGCCATGCTGGATCGCGCCCTGGATGCCTTCTTGCGGGGCGACGTGGAGACGGCTCGCGCCATCCCACGAGAGGACGACGAGGTGGACCTGCTGTACAACCAGGTGAACCACGCCCTGCTGGAGATGACCCTGGCGAACCCCCGCATGATGGAGCAGGCCAACTGCCTTGTGTGGGCGGCCCACAACCTGGAGCGCTCTGCCGACCGGGTGACCAACATCTGCGAGCGGGTGGTGTTCACCGTCACCGGGGACATGCAGGAGCTGGACACCGGAAGCTGATCTCGACGCGAGAGAGAAACAGGCCGCGAGGGCATACGCCCTCGCGGCCTGTTTGCGTGTGGGCTATTCCACGTGGACGCAGGCGTAGCGGGACATCATGTCCATGTTCAGGCTGACGCCCAGGCCCGGCCGATCGGGCACAGTGAGGTAGCCGTCCTTGGCCTCGGGCTCCAGGGCGCCCTCCACCAGCTCGTAAAAGTCGGGCTCGTGGTAGGGGAACCACTCCTGGATGATAAAGTTGGTGATGCTGGCATCCAGGTGCACGGCCATGGCCGTGGAGACCGGCCCCGCGCAGTTGTGGGGCTGGACGTGCATGTCATAGGTCTCGGCATGGGCGGCGATCTTTTTCACCTCGGACAGGCCGCCCGCCAGGCCCATGTCCGGCTGCAGGATATCCAACACCTGCTTCTCGATGTACTCGCGGAACCCGTAGCGGGTGTAGATGCGCTCGCCTGCCGCGATGGGGATGCGCACGCTCTCGGTGACCTTGCGCATGGCGTCCACGTTCATGGCGTCCACGGGCTCCTCATAGAAGAAGGGCCGCAGCTCCTCGATGCGCCGCCCGAACTCGATGGCGCTGGTGACGCCCAGGTTGCCGTGCACCTCTACGAGGATGTCCACGTCGGGCCCTACCGCTTCGCGCACGGCGGCGATGCGCGCATAGGCCAGGTCGGACATGCGCTTGGGCAGCACCCGCTCGGGCATGCGCGGCCCCAGGCCGGAGAGGTCCAGGAAGGGGTCGAACTTGAGGGCGTCATAGCCGTCGGCGACGATGCCCATGGCGCCTTCGGCGTACTCCTCGGGGGCGTCATAGGCACTGCGCGCCCGGTTGGTCATACCCACGTACCAGCCGTTGGCATAGAGGCGCAGGCGGTCGTTGACCTTGCCGCCCAGCAGCTCGTAGACGGGCACGCCCAGGGCCTTGCCCTTGATGTCCCATAGGGCGGCGTCGATCCCGCTCATGGCGCCATAGATGACGGGCCCGCCGCCCTGCCCCCAGAAGGTGCGGCGGAAGAGGGTGTGCCACATGGCCTCGATGCGGAAGGGGTCGGCGCCCAGCAGGAACCGCTGAGCCAACTGCTTGACCATGCCCACGGCCGCGCCGCAGCCCGCGCCATAGGCCAGGGAGACCTCGCCCACGCCCTCGATACCCTCATCGGTGCTGATGCGCACAAAGATGGGGTTCCAGGCGAGATTGTAGGCGACGTCATGGATGTCAACGGCGGTGATCTTCATGGTGCTCCTTTCGCGCAACGCGGAACAAGCCCCCGCACTAGCGCGCGGGGCCGATACGGATGCAATCATACTCGCGAACGGCCTCCTCGTTCAAGGTCACCCCCAGGCCAGGCCTGTCGGGCACCGTCAGATAGCCGTTGACGGCCTTGTCGTCCAGAGGCTCTTGCACCAGATCCAGGACCGAATCGCCTGCATAGGGGCGCCACTCCTGGATGATAAAGTTGGTCAGGCAGGCATCGAGCTGGATGCAGCAGGCGGTGTGCACGGGCCCGGCGCAGAGGTGCGGCTGGACGTGCATGTCATAGGTCTCGGCGAAATCGGCGATCTTTTTCGTCTCGGTGAGGCCCCCGGCCAGGCTGATATCGGGCTGGAGGATATCCAGGGCCTGCTTCTCGATGTACTGGCGAAAGCCATAGCGGGTGTAGAGGCGCTCGCCCGCGGCGATGGGCAGCGGCACGTTCTGCGAGACCTTGCACATGGCATCCACATTGAGGGCATGCACCGGCTCCTCGTAAAAGTAGGGGCGGTAGGGGGCCAGCCGGCGGCCCATCTCGATGGCGGTCTGGACGGCCAGGACGCCATGCACCTCGACGCAGATATCCACGTCGGGGCCGACGGCCTCGCGCACGGCGGCCACGCGCCCCTCGGCCAGGTCCAGCATCTCTTTGCTCAGGATGGGGGTGGGGGTCCAGCGGCGACGGTCGGCGTTGATGTAGAACGGGTCGAACTTGAGCGCGTCATAGCCATCGGCGATGACCCGCTGCACGGCCTGGGCGTACTCGGCGGGGGTGCTGATCAGGGGGCGCCCGTCGGGGCCCTGGATGTTGGACCAGCCGTTGGCGTACAGGCGCACCCGCTCGTTGACCAGGCCGCCCAGCAGCTCATAGACGGGCACGCCCAGGGCCTTGCCCTTGATGTCCCACAGGGCCTCGTCAATGGCGCTCATGCCGCCATAGACCACGGGGCCACCGCCCAACGCCCAGAAGGTGCGCCGGAACTGGGCGAACCAGAGCTCCTCGATGCGGAACGGGTCGGCCCCGATGACAAAGCGCTCCACGAGCTGCTTGAGCATGGCCAGGCCGGCGGCGCTGCCGGTGCCGTAGGCCAGGGCTACCTCGCCCAGGCCGTAGAGGCCCTCGTCGGTCCAGAGGCGCAAGAGCACGAGATCGAGGCCCTGCTTGTTGTCCTTGGGTCGCGCGTCATATATCTCGGCGGAGGTGATGCGCATGGGTTAGCTCCTCACTGTTTGTTTGGCCGGCCAGTTTATCTTGCGTAGGGCAGTTGAGTTTCGCCAGGGAGCGGTCGGGGCGAGGCATGCCTCGCCCCAACGATAGAGGCCATCAGGAAGGACGCGTCTCGCGGCAACAGCAACTGCCTCTCTCACTCGGCCACCACCATCTGGTGGCCCACGACGCGGGGCACGGTCAAATGGACGCGGCCATCCCGGTAGGCGTGCTCCAGCGGCGTCCCCTCGGGCGCCAGGTAGACCCGGTTGGGCGCGGCCTCCAGCCAAAGGGCGACGGATACGTTGTAGAGCGGGATCACGTCCTCGATGGTATCGAACTCGAGACCGCGCCGCTCGGGGATATAGTGCAGCAGATGCAGCACCGTGCGGTTCTGGGCGGGCTGGCGCAGCACGGTCACCTGGGCCGAGCTGGGGGCGTCGGTGGTCACCAGGGGCTCGGGCAGGAGCAGGCGCAGCGCCGCCAGCACGAGGCGCTTGTACCACAGGGGCGCCTGCCGCCGGTAGCCCAAGAACAGCGGGTGTGCCAGGTAGATCACGTTGCCCTGGGCGTTGCGGGTGACGCCCGGGTACGCCTGAGGGTTGGCGGGGTCCATGGGCGTCTGGCGGTGGGAGCAAAAGTGGTCCCAGGCCCGGTCGAAATAGGGTCCCACGATCTCGGCCAGGGTCTGCGTCCCCTGGGCGGGATGCACGGCCAACCCTCGCTCGTACATAACATACTCAGTATCCTCTATGCAGGCATCCAGGGCAGGCAGGGGCCGCAGATAGTCGGCCTCATACGGGGCGTCGCCCACCAGCTCGACGCCGAACTCCTCCAGGGCGAACCCGCTGCCATCGAGGCGCAGGCCAGAGCGGTAGCTGGCGATGACGCTGCCGCCCCCGGCCAGGTAGGCCCGCACGCGGGCTGCCAGGGCCTCGTCGAACGGCACCTTGTCGGGGAAAATCAGCACCCGGTAGCGGCCCCAATCGGCCCGCTCGTCCACGAAATCGAACTGGTGGTGGCCCTCCAGCAGGATGCGCAACGCCCCGGCGTGGGAGGTATCCACCCGGCCGTCCTCGGCGCCCACGGCCTCGACGCTAAAGACGGCGATCTCGGCCAGGGGCTCGGCGCCGATGCACCAGGGCTCCTTGGCCTCCACCTGGGTGTACACCCGCCCGATCAGGTCGTACACGGGCGCGCTCAACGCGCCCCGGGGGTGCAACTGGTCGCCGATGCAGCAGGCGGCGCCGTTGGCCAGCATCTGGAAACACTCGAACTCCAGGGCGGCCTGATTCTTGAAGGAGGAAAAGTCGCCCCACATGGTGTGGAACTTGCCCGTCATGCCCAGGTGAGGCTTGCCCAAGGTGCGGGCATAGCGCACGCTGATGGGGTAGTGATTGTAGCCCCAGATGCCCGAGCTGGGCAGCGATTCCAGCTCGAAATGGGTGTAGGCATCCAGGCTGTGGATGGTCTGGTCGTACCCCACGTGGCCAGAGTTGAAAAAGACGAGGGCCCTGGGGACGCGGGCGACGCCCTGGGTGTAGAGCCACCGGCGGCAGGCGTCGCGCACCTGCCGGGCAAAGGCCTGGCGATCGGCGGGGCTGGCGGGGTCCAGCCCCAGGCGGGCCATGTCGCGGCGACAATGGGCGCAGACGCACTCGCCCTGGTGAATGATGTCGAACCAGAGGCCGTCCACGTCGCCCTGGAAGTGAGCGATCAGCTCCTCGGTTTGCTCCCAGACGTACTCCAGGTAGGGCGAGTTGAGGCAGAGCTTCTTCCAGGCGGGGGTCAGGGGGCTATGCTGGCCGAGCACGCCCTCGGGGGTCACCTCCAGCCACTCGGGGTGCTGCTGGGCGGCCAGCTCGTCCCAGCCGACGGTCATGTAGATGGGCGCGGCGATGCCGGCCCGGCGGCAGGCGGCCACCTGCTCGCCCAGCAGATCGAAAGTGAGGGCGGGGTGCCGGGTGAAGCGGGTGGGGGAATAGTAGACATACCCGTGGTGGCAACGGGCGAACAGGTTGATCGAGTTGACATGGGCGCGCTGCAGGGTCTCGATAAACGCCTCGGGATCCCAATCGGCGCCGACGCCGGGGATCTGGCCGGCGGTGTGGTAATCCAGGTGGATCTGGCGCATGGGGAGCTGATGCATGGCGCTACGCCTCCGTCGTGGGTATAGCGGACGGGGCCACGATACGCGAAACGGGGTGGCGCGTCAATGGGGGGCGGGGGTTCGTCGTGGGCGAGATCGGCTTCGCCCGCGCGACTCTTGCGCCTGGATGCGTCCTGCGGTGCGGAGTCCGGGCTTCTCCCTCCCGATCAGGCAGGTCGATGGCAAGGTCGACCTTGTCCAAGGTGCCACTGGCAGATCACCTACGACAAGGGCGAAGACGAGCTTTGCCCCTACTCTTTTGGGTTTTACTGCTCTTGTTTCTCACAGCGACGAACTGCGCATCTATGCGCCGTGTTCGCCCTGTGTGATACGCGCGCTCGTTCGGCCAGCTAGATACGCATAGCATGCACCTTGGAGGCGCCCTGCCGATCAGCCCCCGTCCCTTCCCCCGTTCACTCCCCCGTGGTATCCTTGGGCCAGCACACCCAAAGGAGCCGCCCCATGGATACCCTGCCCGTCTATCGCTGCCGCCGGGCGCACGGCCCCATCGTCGTCAATGGCCTGCTGGACGAGCCCGCCTGGCAGGATGCCCAGATCGTCGAGTTGGCCCTGGCCGATAGCGGCGCCCCGCCCCGCCAGCCCACCCGCGCGCGCCTTCTCTGGGACGACGACTATCTCTATGCGGCCTTCGAGTGCCGGGACGACGACATCTGGGGCATCACCACCGAGCGCGACCAGGACATCTACAACCAGGAGGTGGTGGAGCTGTTCGTGGATGCCGATGGCGACGGCCATGGCTATGTGGAGATCGAGGTCAGCCCGCTGAACGCCGTGCTGGACCTGTTCATGCTCTGGCGCGACGACCGGCAGCGCGGCCTGTGGGACTGGGATAGCGCCGGGCTGCAGACGGCCGTGACGGTGGACGGCGACCCCACCCGGCGCGGCACCGCCGACCGGGCCTGGACGGTGGAGCTGGCCGTGCCCATGAGCGATTTCATGACGGCGCCTCACCTGCCGCCCCAGGTGGGCGACCGCTGGCGTATGAATCTGTATCGCATCGACCGTGGCGCCCAGGGCGACGAGTACAGCGCCTGGTCGCCTCCGGGCCGCCTCAATTACCACACCCCCTGGCGGTTCGGCATCCTCGAGTTCGCCGAATAGGGGGAATCTCGCGCCAGGCCGCAGAGCCGCAGAGCGCCACAGAAGGAGTTCCTCTCTGCATCTTGGCGTCTTTGCGCGAGGTATGCCGGGATCGCCACAGGGAACCTCGCGCCAAGCCGCAGAGCCGCCAAGGCAGAAACGACCTGATCCCTCTTGGCGTCTTGGCGTCTCTGCGCGAGGCTCGTCGCGAGCGCTACAGCGAATCACACGCCAAGCCGCAGTGCCGCAGGCGAACGGGTGGCGCTCAGGCTGGGCGGGGCATGGCGGCTACGTGGGCCAACGCCTCGTCATATGCCGGGGCCAGGGCGCCCCAGTCGTACCGGGCGGCCACGTTGCGCCAGGAGCGGGCGCGCACTGCCTCCACATGGCTCGCGGCCCAGGCCAGCCGCTCCACCAGGGCCTCGTCCACATCGTACAGGCAGGCGGCGCGGTCCTCGGCAGGGATGAACTGGGGGTAGGTGAGACGGTTGGGCAGAAGGGGGTAGCAGTCGCAATAGAGGGCCTCGACCACCGCCGCGCCAAAGAACTCGTGGATAGCCGTGCTCACCACCAGGTCGGCGCGCCAGAGCCAGCGGGCATAGTCGGCCCGCGACTCGGCATAGCCGAACTGGACGATGCGCTCCCCCAGGCGCTCCCGCGCCTCCTCGAACTCGGGGGGGATGCGCACAAAGTGCTCCCCCAGCAGCGCCACGCGGAAATCCAGTCTGCGCGCCTGCAAAGCGTAGAGGGCCTGGAAGAAGGGCGCCGGTTGCTTGTCATACTCCCAGCGGTGGTTCCAGAGGATCAGCAGCGGGCCGCTGCGGGGCTGAGCGGGGCGCTGGGCGTCCAGCGGGGCCAGGTCCAGTCCCAGGGGCAACACATGGCTGCGCTCTCGCAACAGGGGGATCGTGTTTAGCTCGTTATAGTCGGGAAAGTGCTTGAGCAGGCGCGGCAACTCGTCGAACCACGATTCCAGGTGGTAGGCCGAGTTGAAGAATACAGCGTCGGCGCAGAGCATCGAGGCATAGTTGATGAAGGCATAGTGCAGATCGCGGGACTCGCCAGGGCGGGTGGGGTAGGTGAGCTGGTTCTCGTGCATGTAGAGACCCACGGGCAGGCCGTGGGTCTCGTCTCGGGTGAGGGCCAGGAACGTAGTCAGGTCCAGCATGTCGGTGGCCAGCAGCAGGTCGCCGGCCAGGGCCTGCTCGCGGTAGCGGCGGGCCAGCGTCACCGCGCCGCCGTGCATGCGCCACTTCCAGAACTGGCCCTGCAGCGTCAGCGGCGCGATCTCGTGGGCGCTATGGCGCGCATATCCCGCCAGCCAGGCCCGGTGCGAGCCCGTATCGTAGGGGCTCAGGAGGGCGATGCGCATGGCCTGGGGGCTCCCCGGTCAGCTATGCTCGTGGGTGTGGGGATGCGCGTGGTCGTGCTCGCCATGCCCATGCTCATGGTCATGCTCCCCGTGCCCATGCTCGTGCTCATGGTCGTGGTCGTGCCCGTGCCCGTGGTCGTGGGTATGCCCCTCGTGCGTGTGCGCGTGGGCGTGTTCGTGGGCATGGGCGGCGGTGGGGCGAGGGCCGCGCGGCGCATTCTCGATCTCCTCGCCGATCCAGACCCGGACCATGTTGGGCCAGGCGAACTCCTTGACGCCAAAGCCATAGCCGACGGCCTGGATGTGCATGGCCGGGCGCGCAAAGGTGGCCAGGGTGCTGAGCAGGGCCGCGCCCGTAGGCGTGACCAGCTCGGCCCGCGCCTCGTCGCTCAACACGGGCGCCCCGACCTCGGCCAGCAACTCGAGCGTGGCGGGGGCGGGCACCGGCAACAGGCCGTGCTCGGTGCGCACCACGCCGCTGCCCAGGGGCAGGGCCGAGGCGTAGACCGCCTCAATGCCCAATCTCTGCAGGGCGGCGCAAAAGCCCACGATATCCACCAGCGCGTCTATGGCGCCCACCTCGTGGAAGTGGATCTCGTCCAGCCCGACGCCATGCACCCGCGCCTCGGCCTCACCCAGCCGGGTGAACACCCGCAGGGCCTTGCCGATCACCGCTTCGGGCAGGTCGGTGTGGGCCAGGATCTCGCGGATCAGCGTCAGATTGCGGGCCGGGCGCTCCTCGCCCAGGTCAACCACGTCAAAGCGGCTGCCGGTGATCCCATGCTGGCGAGCCGGCTCCAGCCTGAGCTCGTACCCGCCCACGGGCATCTTGTCCAGGTCGGCGCGCAGATCATCCAGGGATAGCCCGGCGTCCAGCAGGGCGGCCAGCAGCATGTCTCCGGCGGCGCCGGAGAAGCAATCGAAATAAGCGATGCGCTTGCTCACGATAGGGCCTTTCTCAAGAACGACGACGGTCAGTCGTCTGACGTCAGAACGTAGTGTAGCGCCAGCAGAGCCGTGGCCGACAGGCTGTCCCGATGGGTGCGCTCGTAGGCGTGGCTGGCGTCCACGCCGGGGCCGATGAGGCCCACGCGCACATCGCCGCCCGCCCGCAACAGGGCGCTGCCATCGGACCCATAGTGGGGGTAGGTGTCTATGCGGTGGGCGATGCCCTGGGCGACGGCGAGGGCCGTCAGGCGGCGGCGCAGCGCCAGGTCGTAGGGGCCGGACGAATCCTTGGCACAGATGCCCACCGAGTACTCGTCAGAATTCTGATGCTCGCCGGTGGTGCTGGCGGCCATGTCGATCACCAGGAGCTCGGCCAGGTCGGCGGGGAGCCCGGCGGAGGCGCCGTGGCCCACCTCCTCATAGTTGCTAAAGAAGAAGGTGGTGCGTTGCGCAGGGAGCTGCTCGGAGCGGGACAAGGCCTCCAGAACGGCCAGGAGCACGGCCACGCCCGCCTTGTCATCCAGATGGCGGCTCTTGACATAACCCGTATCTGTCAACTCGACCCGGGGGTCAAAGGAGACGAAATCGCCCACATCGATGCCCAGGGCCAGGGTCTCATCTTTGCTGGCGGTGCGGGCATCGAGGCGGACCTCCATGCGCTCGTCCTCCCGCTTGCCGTTGCGGGCCTGATCGCTGGTGTGCACGCTGGGGCTCACGGTCTGGATCGTGCCGCGCAGGCGCAGGCCATCGCGCACGGTGTGGACGGTCACATTCTCGTTCTCCACCGAGTTCCAGGCATAGCCGCCCAGCTGGGTCAAGAGCAGCCGCCCGTTGGCCTTGATCTCGCGGACCATGGCGCCCAGGGTGTCCACATGGGCCGAAAGGGCGCGGGGACGATCGGCGCTGCGGCCGGGCACCGTGGCCAGCAGGGCGCCTTTGGCGGTGCGGGCCAGCGCCAGCCCCGGCAGCGCCAGGGCGCCGAGGCGGGCCTCGATGCGAGACATGATCTGCTCGTGATAGCCGGTGGGGCTGGGGGTCTCCAGCAGCTCGACGAGGGAAGCGATGAGATAGGCGTCACGAATCAGATCGGCCATGCGGGGCACCTTTCTGGGATAGTTCAGGCTACTCGGCTATTCTAGAGGGAAAGGGGCGTGCGCGCAAGCTTCGTCGGCGGGGGCGCGAGGCGATGCCGGCGGCAGTCTGCTGGCGAGGCGGCAACGGCGAGTCACGGGCGACAAGGGCGAAGTCGCCCCCCGCCCCCACGAAAAAGCGCGATAGAATGCACGCAACAGGTAGGCGCACGCCCCGAGCGCCCGAGCCCAACGCTCTACGGGGCCCTTGGCTTTGGCATCGCCGCAAGGCAAGCGGGCCGTGCGTTGACGTTCTCTCGGAAAGAGCTATACTTGCAGCATGTTCCGGGGCAGCCAGGCGTGCATCCCCGGCGGCGTCGTTGCAGACTTCCATGACCAAGGTGAGTTCACGGACTATATGACCATCCTTGCCCTTCTCCGATTTGCTCTACGTCGCCTCCTCAGCCGCACGTTCCTCAATATCCTGATCCTCCTGTCTGTCGCCATCACCGTCGCCATCATGGTGGCAGTGCCCGTCTTCTCCGAGGGAGTCAGCCGGCTCATCCTGCGGGAGGAGCTCAATGTGCGCACCCAGGCGGTGAATCGCCCGCCCTTCTCGGTGCGGTACTATGGCCTGCCCAAAGGGCGCCAGCCCCTCACCCTGGAGGAGGGGCGCTACGTGCACGATTGGCTGGCGGACACGCTGCGCACCGAGGTGGGCTTGCCCGTGGTCGGCAGCTATGCCCAGTACCAGAGCCCCCCTCTGCGGCTGCGCCTGCCCGGCAAGGTATATACCGCCCAGGAGCCCGACCTGGCCAGCGTGCGAGTGGCCATCGTGGATGGGATCGAAGAACATATAGAAGTGACCCATGGCGTACCGTATGGGCAGATAGACGACGAGAACGTCCTGAACGTGTGGGTGGTGCGCCAGGCGGCGGACCAACTCGCCCTGCAGGTGGGCGAAGAGCTGGATATGGCCTACTTCTTTAGGGCCGGCGCCGAGCCGATCCGCGTCAAGATCGCCGGCTTCTGGGAGCCGATCGACGCGCTGGAGCCCTACTGGTATTGGGAGCCCCGCCGGCTGTTCCAGGACGTGGTGGTGACAACGCCGGAGCAGTATGCCTCGTTCATCGCTCCCATCACGCCCGAGGGTTTTGGCTTTGCCTTCTGGTACTTTATCCTGGACGACTCGCGCATGAGCCTGGACCAGGTGCCCCAGTACATCCAGGCCCTGGAGAACATCCAGCGCGAGGTGGGGCGGCGCGTGCCCGATGGCGCCATGGACTATGCGCCCGACCAGGAGCTGCTCCGCGCCCAGAGCCGCAAGACCACCCTCTCGGATATCCTGCTCACCTTCGCCTTGCCCCTGATGGGCATCCTGGCCTCGTTCATCGCCTCGGTATCCTTTGTGACGGCGCGCTTTCAGATTCGCGAGACGGCCATCGTGCGCAGCCGTGGCACCAGCCGCTCCCAGTTGATGCTGTTGGCGTTCCTGGAGACGCTGATCGTCCTGGCGATTGCCACGCCGCTCGGCGTGGTCGCAGGCGTGGCCCTGGCGAGGCTCATGGGCTATTCCTTTGGCTTTCTGCATTTCACCTCACGCGAACCGCTGCAGGTCAGCCTGATCGCGGCGGAGGCGCGGCTGATCTGGCTTGCCCTGGGATTGGGGCTGGCCGCGCGGCTGGTGCCCACCTGGCTGGCAACCCGCTTCAGCATCGTCACCTACGAGCGCGACCGGGCCCGCTCGATCGGTAGCGGCGGCGTCTTGCGCTTTCTGCTGCTGGCGTTCCTGGCCGCCGCCACCTATTATGCCTACTATCAGCTCGTGCAGGGCGGCCCCCTGGGGTTGATGGGCATACGCTCCGCCGGCGAGAGCACGCGCGACCCACTCTTGTTGTTGGCGCCCACCCTGTTCCTGTTCGCCTCCAGCCTCATCTCGGCTGAGCTGTTCCTGATCCTGATCCGGCCTCTGGCGCTGGTGGCGCGCTTCTTGCCCTCCACGCCCACCTACTTTGGCTGGACCAGCCTGGTGCGCGAGGGACAGCAGTATCGGATCCCCGTCTTCTTGCTGGTGCTGTGCCTGAACCTGGGCATCTTTTACGCCTCGCTCGCCCGCAGCGCAGACATCTGGCTGGTGGACCGCCTGCGCTACCAGGTGGGCACCGACCTCTCCTTCGAGCTCCTGCCGGGCGAGTCTGGCGGGGCCGATTCCTGGCTGGTGCCGCCCTCGGACTACGAGGCGGTTCCCGGCATCGAGCGGGCCACCCGAGTCGGCAAGTTCAGCGCGAGCATGCAGCGCACCCGCGACCTGCCCGAGGTCAACCTGCTGTTGGTGGACCGGCTGGATTTTCCTGACGTCGTCTACTGGCGACCTGACTTTGCGTCCGTGTCGCTGGGGGAGCTGATGAACCGATTGGGGACTACGCCCAACGGGGTGCTGATCCCCACCAGCCTGGCGGCTCAGCTTCCGCAGGACCTGACCGAGGAGATCACTCTGGACGTGTCCATCAGCGAGGTGATCTACCAGTTCCAGTTCCGCATTGTGGGCTACTATGACTACTTCCCCACCATAGGGACGAACGGCCCCCTGTACCTGGTGGGCAATATGGACTATGTGCAGCGTCAGATCGGCGGCTCCTTTAGCCACAGCATCTGGGCGCGCCTTTCGCCCGACGCGAACCCGCGCACTGTGCTGGAAGAGATCGAAAAGATGCAGATCAGCCCGGCGCGCTCGGCGAACCTGCAGGAGCTCATCCGAGAGGATCAGCAGAACCTGGAGCGCATCGGCATCTTTGGGTTGCTGACCGTCTGCTTCCTGACGGGCGTGTTGCTCTCGGGCGCAGAGCTGTTGATCTACAGCTTTGCCAACCTTACGGGGCGCACCACGCGCTTTGCCATGTTGCGGGCCATCGGGATGCACAGCCGGGAGATCATCGGGATCGTGGCCAGCGAGTATCTGCTGGTGTTGGCCTATGGCGTCGTGGCGGGCATCATCCTGGGCGTGATCAGCTCACAGCTTTACGTGCCCTACTTCCCGCTGACCCAGAACCCGGCGCAGCAGATCCCGCCCTTCCTGCCGGTGGTGGATTGGGGCAGCGCGAGCTGGATGGCTGCCAGCGTGACGGTGGCCCTGATCGTGATCGGTGGGACGATTTTGATCCGTGTGGTGCAACAGCAGCTCTTCCAGGTGCTGCGCATGGGCAACCAGGAGTAGGATGCGGCTCGGCANNGAGCCGCCAGCAAGCTCAGGTTGTTTTGACATGGGTCTGTACCTGCAGTATTCTTTGCTCGTAGGCAAGGCATAAAGAGCCGCTGTTGGTGAATGTGGGCAGAGTCCAGCCCGTGAGTGCCGAAAGCACAGCGGCGGTTGACAGCGTCGCGAGTGTTGCCTAGAATCGCCCCTAATGGGCGACCAGAGGCGGCCGAGTAGCGCCGAGTGCCTTGCACGTAGCAGAGCGTCAATCAAAGGTGATCGATGGCAGTGCTTAGAGAACCAACCGATTGACGCGGTTGGTTCATTCTGTATAACGGGTGAACCAACAGGCTGGTCGGGCCCGCGACGGAAAACCTATGCGTTGGATCTCGTGGTGGCTGACCCAGGATGGTTAGTTGCCGTCCACGGGGGGGAGTCCCTACAGGGTGCGCCCTGAAGAGAGGAGGTGGTCAAGGGCGAAGAGAAAAGCATGTATACCTGCGGCGAGGCTCGTGGGCGACTTGCCTATCTCTAGCTACCAGAAACGCTGTCCCTCCCAGAGGTCCTGACTGGCAGCCACTCCACTTGGCTTCCGGATCGCTAGTGCAGGCGGCTGTGGGTCTCTGAAACGATCGCTGGCGCGGACGGATCGAGGACCATCTGGTCCGACCGGTTCTGGTAGGTAAGGAACGGTGATCCAGGCCACACGGATCAGGGTCTTGCCCCATCGGTGAAAGCCAACACGAACCTCAAGAGCATCCGCACGTGCTCGATTCCCGTCAGGTCCCGCTTGCGTTGCACATCTTTCCGAGCTGGCAGTACGCATCAGAGTGCTGTTGCATGGCGAGTCCGCTGAGCGCGGTGACAGCCTCGTAGGCAGCTTCCCCGCCAAGTACGGGGCTGAGCAGCGTATCTGCGTAATCCGGATTGGGGGCGCGGGCACAATGACCGCAGGTGGAAAGGGAGCTTTCCGCTTCCGCACTCTCAAGAGACGACTCGCCTGAAGATCAGGCCTATCTGGTAAGGCAGTGTAGGGAAAACTGGAGAAAGAGATACTATGAAAGCATACCTTGCCCGCCGGTTCCTATATATGTTGCTGCTCATGGTGATGGCCTCGGTTGTCTCCTTCATCGTCATCACCCTTCCCCCTGGCGACTACCTTACGTCCTACATCATGCGCCTCAAAGCGCAGGGCCAGGATGTCGGTCTGGATGAGGAGCTGGCGCTGCGTCGGCAGTACGGCCTCGACCAGCCGGTCTATATTCAGTACTTCAAGTGGGCGGCTCAGATGCTCCAGGGCAATATGGGTCGCTCGTTCGAGTTCAACCGGCCTGTTTGGGAGGTGATCGAGCCCCGGCTCGGCATGACGATCCTGGTGGCCGCCGTATCTCTGATCTTTACCTATGTGGTGGCCATACCTATCGGGATCTATTCGGCCGTCCGCCAATACTCGATCGGAGACTATGTCTTTACCGTCATCGGGTTTGCGGGGGTCTCCATCCCCAACTTCCTGTTGGCGTTGGTGGTCATGGTGTTCGCCTACCGCACCTTTGGCACCTCCATCGGCGGCCTCTTCTCCTTGGAGTATGTGGACGCGCCGTGGAGCCTGGCGAAGGTGCAAGACTTGCTCCGGCACCTGCCCATCCCGATCGTCGTGATCGGCCTCTCGGGCACGGCCTGGCTGATCCGCACCATGCGCGCTACCCTGCTGGATGAGCTGCACAAGCCCTATGTGCAGACCGCGCGTGCCAAGGGCCTCAAAGAAGGCAAGCTCCTTGTCAAGTACCCGATCCGTGTGGCTCTGAACCCCATTGCCAGCACCATCGGTTGGTCGCTGCCCGGTCTGTTCTCTGGTCAGACCATTATCTCGATCGTGCTTGACTTGCCCACCATTGGACCGATCCTGCTGCGCTCCCTGATGACCGAGGACATGTTCCTGGCTGCCAGCACGCTGTTCATCACCACAGCCCTCACCTTGATTGGCACCCTGCTCTCGGACTTGCTCTTGGCGTGGCTCGATCCGCGCATCCAGTATACGTAGGCCGGCGCGTTTCTGCAGCACCCTCTGGGAGTTGCGCACCGCGCTACACATGACAAAAGGAGTAGAACATGGCCGATTCAGCCGATACCAGGAGCGATTCCTTGACCTCCGAAGGGGACTTGGGAGCGACGTTGACCGAGGAAGAGCGCTTGTTCGTCGCCAGCCAGTGGTCCCTCATGTGGCTCCACTTCAAGCGGCACAAGCTGGCTCTGGCTGGGGGCATCGTCATCGTAGTGATGTACTTCATGGCCATCTTCCATGGCTTCCTTGCGCCCTATGATAAACTGACGCGAACAGAGTTCATTTTCATGCGGCCTCAGCCTCTCATCTTCAACGATGGCGAGAAGTTCTCCTTGCGCCCCTACACCCTGGGCATTGAGGCCACAATGGATTCCAAGACCTTTACGCGCTCCTTCACGTACGATGAGAGCGTGAGATATCCCGTCAAGTTCCTGAATCGTGGCGACGAGTACAGCTTCCTGGGCCTATTCAAGACGGACATTCACCTGTTCGGCGTCGAAAGGCCTGGGACGCTCTTTATCCTCGGCACCGACGAGCTGGGGCGTGACCTGTTCTCGCGTGCCATCTATGGCGGCGCGATCTCGCTTTCCATCGGCCTCATCGGCGTTATCAGCAGCTTTGTGCTGGGAGCGCTGCTTGGGGGCATCTCCGGCTTCTATGGCGGCGTGACCGACACCATCATCCAGCGAACGATCGAGTTCATCATCTCGATCCCGACCATCCCCCTATGGATGGCGCTGAGCGCGGCGGTGCCGGCCTCGTGGAATGCGATGCAGGTTTACTTTGCCATCACCATCATCCTTTCGCTGCACGGCTGGTGCGGCCTGGCGCGTATCGTGCGCGGCAAGCTGCTGGAGACGAGCAATGAGGACTTTGTGATGGCCGCCAAACTGGCGGGCTCCAGCGACTGGCGCATCATCACGAGACACCTGCTACCCTCCTTCATGAGTTACCTGATTGTGCACATGACCCTGGCAATCCCGAACATGATCCTTGGCGAGACCTCGCTGAGCTTCCTCGGGCTTGGGTTGCGGCCGCCGGTGGTGAGTTGGGGCGTGCTCTTGCAGCAGGCCACCAACATCCGTACGGTGGCTACCTATCCGTGGATCATGTACCCTGGCCTGTTCGTGATCTTTACCGTGCTGTCCTTCAACTTTATGGGTGACGGCCTGCGTGACGCGGCCGACCCGTACAAGGTCTAGCATCGGCAAACAGAGGCCTGCCCAGGCCGCACAAGTCCGGGCAGGCCTCGCGTTACGATCAGGCGAGCGACCCGCCTCCATCTGGAGATTCGCAAGACGCGGATTGGGTTGCTGAGAAGGCGTAAGGTTGTTCGGACCCAGAGCCCTTCACCAACAGGTACGCTGAGGAGAGACTAGATGTTCAAGAACCTGAGTCCGGGAGCTATCGGAATCCGCAACTGCTCCCTTGCCGACTCGATAGATCTGGCTGCCAGGAGCGGGTTTGGCGGGATCGACTTTAGCATCCGCGAGGCTGCTGATTTGGTCGAGAGCAATGGCCTTGACTATGTCAAGGCTCTGTTCGAGAACGCCGGCGTGCGCCCCGGGCAGTGGGGGCTACCCGTGCGGTGGCTCGACCAGGAGCAGTGGCAGCAGGACCTGGAAGACCTCCCGCAGTTGGCTGCGCTAGGTCGTGAACTGGGCTGCACCCGCACCGCGACCTGGTGCCCGCCCTCTTCCGATGAGCGCCCGTTCGACGAGAACCTCCGCTGGCACATGGATCGCTTCCGGCCCATTGCCGAGATCCTGGCCGAGCACGGCTGCAGCCTGGGGATCGAGTTCATCGGCCCCAAGACGAGCCGCGCCCGCCGCAAGTACGAGTTCATCTACACCCTGGAGGGCATGATGGACATGGCGGCCAAGATCGGTACCGGCAATGTAGGCCTGCTACTGGACGCTTGGCACCTCTATACCTCCGGCGGCAGCGTAGATGATCTGGACAAGATCACCGCCAAGGACGTCGTCACGGTGCACGTGAACGACGCGCCCGAAGGGCTCGCGCTAGAAGAGCAGATGGATGGCGATCGCCGGCTCCCTATGGAGACGGAGGTCATCGATCTGCCCGGCTTTATGCGCAAGCTCGCAGATATGGGCTATGATGGGCCTGTCACGCCTGAGCCATTCAGCAAGCGCATCAACGCGATTGAAGATCCTCTGGAAGCTGCCAAGTTGGCGGCATTCTATATGGACAAGCTTTGGCAAGCAGCCGGTCTGAGCTAGCTGCATCCCCGCAGCTTGACAGGTGTGGGGCGATTGGGATATGTTGCGTATCAGTCAGTTGGGTTCAGGTCCGTTGCCGTTGGCAGCCCCCGTTGGGGGCGGATTCGCAGAGAGAGAATCCGGCCTAGTCATGATGGCGCAACGGTGCGCGCCTCTGCGCCAAGATGCCAGAGCCCACCTACAGGCCTAATCAGGAGACTTACATGAACCAAGACCAGATGCTTCTGGAAGTACGGAACCTCAAGACCTACTTCTTCTTGGAGGAAGGTACCGTCCATGCGATTGATGGCGCCGATTTCGACATCAAGCGCGGTGAGGCCCTCGGAGTCGTTGGGGAGAGCGGTTGCGGCAAGAGCGTGACCGGCCAGTCCATTCTGCGCATCGTCCCCAACCCGGGCCAGATCGTCGAAGGGGATGTCGTCTACTATCGCTACAACAAGCGCAGCGACGGCACCGAGGTGCAGGAAGCTGTGAACCTGACCGAGCTCCACCCGCGCGGCGACGAGATCCGCTCGATTCGCGGTGGTGAGATCTCGATGGTGTTCCAGGAGCCGATGACTTCGCTCAGCCCTGTGCACACCATCGGCCAGCAGATCATGGAAGCCATCCTCCTGCACCAAGGAGTGGATGACGACGAGGCCAGGCGCCGCGCCATCGATATGCTGCGCCGCGTCGGTATGCCCCAGCCCGAGATCACGGTCGACAACTATCCGCACCAGCTCTCCGGTGGTATGCGCCAGAGAGGTATGATCGCCATGGCGCTCTCGTGCAGCCCGAGCCTGCTCATCGCCGATGAGCCCACCACGGCGCTGGATGTGACCACCGAGGCGCAGATCCTGCAGCTCATGCGTGACCTGCAGCAAGACCTGGGCATGGCTATCATGTTCATCACCCACGACCTGGGCGTGATCGCCGAGATGACCAAGCGCGTTGCAGTGATGTACATGGGCAAGGTCGTCGAGATGGCCGATGTTGACACCCTGTTCTATGACCCCAAACACCCCTACACGCGCGCACTGCTGAACTCGATCCCACGTCTGGGCCAGAAAAAGTCAGAGCGCCTCGAGTCAATCAAGGGTGTTGTGCCTGACCCGTATAACCTGCCGCCCGGTTGCCCGTTCCACCCGCGCTGCGCCAGCTTTATGCCCGGCGTATGCAACGTGAACGATGCTCCCAATCTGGAGATCGAACCCGGGCACAAGGTCAGGTGCTTCCTATACAGCGAGTGATGGAGAGGAACTCTACAATGACAGAAAACACCAACCAGATGTTGCTGCGTGTCAACGATTTGGTCAAGTACTTTCCGATCAAGCGTGGCATGCTCAAGACGACCGTTGGGCACGTGCGCGCCGTAGATGGCGTGAGCTTTCACATCCGTGAGCGCGAGACCTTGGGCCTCGTGGGCGAGAGCGGTTGCGGCAAGACGACCACCGGCCGCTGCATCATGCGCGCCATCGAGCCCACCCGCGGCGAGGTGCTCTACACCCGAACGAACGGCGAGACGGTCAACATCCCGGATCTTGAGAAGGACGACATGAAGGATCTCCGCCGCGAGATCCAGATGATCTTCCAGGATCCCTACTCGTCGCTGAACCCGCGCATGACGCTGCTGCAGATCGTGGGCGAGCCGCTCGTGGTCAACAAAGTGGCCAAGGGCCGCGAGCTGGAAGAGCGCGTGGCGGAGCTGCTGCGTGTGGTGGGGTTGCGCCCCGAGTACATGCGCCGCTACCCCCACGCTTTCTCCGGCGGCCAGCGCCAGCGCATCGGCATCGCCCGCGCCCTGGCGCTCAATCCGCGCTTCATCGTGGCGGACGAGCCCGTCTCGGCGCTGGATGTGTCCATTCAGGCGCAGGTGCTCAACTTGCTGCAGGATCTTCAGCAGGAATTCGGCCTGACCTATCTCTTTGTGGCCCACGACCTGAGCGTTGTGGAGCACATCTCGGACCGCGTTGCCGTGATGTACGTGGGCAAGCTGGTTGAGATGGCCGCCACTGAGAGCCTCTACTATCACCCGCTGCACCCCTACACCGAGGCTCTCATGTCCTCCGTGCCCAAGCCCGATCCCCGCGCCATCAAGCGCCGGATCGTGCTGGAAGGCGAGGTAGCCAACCCTGCCAATCCGCCTTCGGGCTGCTACTTCCATCCGCGCTGCCGCTACTGCATCGATCTGTGCAAGGTCGAGGAGCCCGAGCTGGTCGAGCTGGAGCCCGATCACTTTGTCAAGTGCCATCGCGCCAAAGAGCTCTCGCTGCGCGGCGTCGCAGGGTAGGCGAGCATGCAGAGAGAACCACTCTGGCCCAAGGCTCGAGGTTACGTACTGTGGTTCGTGTCGACCGCGATCGGCCTGTTTGCGCTCTTCGCGGCGTATGAGACGGTCCGCATTGTCAGTCCTGTGCTGGTTCCCCTGGATCCGATGCACAAGACGGAGTACTTGGGCCAGATTCGGCTCATCTCTAACCTGTCCCTGTTCGTCTTGGGCCTCATCTGGGTGATCTGGCATGTGCTGCTGATCGAGCGGTACCCCAGGGCAAAGACAGCAAAAGCCCTGGCCAAGTACTTTGGCATCACGACTCTCATCCAGGCGGTTATCCTGGCGAGCTACTTTATCGTGGCCAACTGGCTGCAAGTCTGACAACTGCTCCAGGCATCTGGACAACAACGGCTTCTTCTTACCTTGAGGGTCGGGAGAAGCCGTTTTGTTCTGGGCCAACGGCCCCGGCCGTTGATCCGGTGAGATCCCGGCGGCACCTGTGTGCGGCATGACGGCCAGAGCGGGCGCCTGCGCCCGCCGGGGCGTCGCTCCTCGAAGGGGTGACGCCCGCGCCCATGTTCGTGTATAATGCCGCCAACATGCTCACGAAGGAGGTTCCGACAAGATGACTACGTATCCGGGCTTTACCCCTGTCAACAAGGGCGACCTGCCGGGGACCGAGGTCGGCGTCGGCGTGTTGGGCTACCGCTTCATGGGGCGAGCCCACTCCAACGCCTATCACCGCCAGCCCATGTTTTTCTGGCCGCCCGTGGCGCGCCCCAAGCTCATCGCCATGTGCGGGCGCACCCGCGACGCCGTGGCCGAGATGGCCCTGCGCCTGGGGTATGAGGGCTACTACACCGAGCTGGACGCCATGCTGGCCGATCCGCGCATCAGCCTGTTCGACAACTGCGCCTCGGCCAACGCCCACGCCGAGCCGACACTGGCGGCGATCGCGGCGGGCAAGCACGTGATCTGTGAAAAGCCCCTGGCGCCCAACGCCGCCGACGCCAAGCGCATGTGGCTGGCGGCCGAGGCCGCCGGAGTCAAGCACGCCACGGGTTTCAACTACCGCTTTGTGCCCGCCGTGCGCTTTGTGCGCGATCTGATCGATCAGGGCGTCATCGGCCGCATCTACTCCTTCCGGGGCTGCTACCTGCAGGAGGGCGGCGATATCCCCACGCGGCCATTCTCGTGGCGCTATGACCTCAGCCAGGGCGGTTACGGCGCCCTGGGCGATATCGGCGTGCACATCATCGACCTGGCGCGCTTCTTGGTGGGCGAGATCGCGTCGCTGACGGCCATGACCCAGACCTTCTGCACCGAGCGCCCCATCCCCGATCGCCCCGGCGAGATGGGTCGGGTGACCACCGATGACGTGTTCGTTTC
This sequence comes from Anaerolineales bacterium UBA1429, assembly GCA_002329325.1. Lineage (GTDB taxonomy): Bacteria > Chloroflexota > Anaerolineae > UBA1429 > UBA1429 > UBA1429. Next base: position 12,236 of record DCTX01000026.1, on the reverse strand, counting down.
CACGGTCTTGTTCGAGAACGGCGCCATCGGCACCATCGAGGCCTCCAAAGTGGCCACGGGCCGCAAGAACCAGAACACCTTCGAGATCAACGGCTCCAAGGCCAGCGTCGTCTTTGATCTGGAGCGCCTGAACGAGTTGCAGGTCTACCTGCGCGAGGGCACGCCGGATACGCTGCAGGGCTTTGCCCAGGTCTCGATCACCGAGCGGGATCACCCGTTCTACCAGTTCTGGTGGCCCCACGGACACATCATCGGCTGGGAGCACAGCTTTGTGGGGGAGATCAACCATCTGCTCACGGCGATCGTGCGCGACGAGCCGATCGGTCCCTACGGCGCCACTTTCGAGGATGGCTACCGCGCCCTGGCCGTCGCCGAGGCCGTGATGCAATCCGCCCAGACGGGCCGCCGCATCGAGATGGTCTACTAGCGGCCACGCCTGAGCGCGCACATCGCTTCGTCTGAAGGCGACGCGCTCTGCCCGGAGGCCCCCTCTCGCGCGGTTGTGCGCGAAGGGGCAGACGAGGTCCTCGCGGATCGTGGTGGCGAGGGCGTCGCATCGGGAACACATGACACAAAGGAGACATGCTACGATGAAACTGGGTATGGACATCTTTACGGTACGCTCCCAGGGCTGGGATGCCTTCCAGCTTCTGGATTACTCCAAGAGGATCGGGCTGGATCTGGTGCACTTTTCCGATCTGAGCCCCTTCCGTAGCCTCGAGGACGACTATCTCGATCGGGTCAAGGCGCGGGCCGACGAGTTGGGCCTGGCCATCGAGGTGGGCATGCTCTCGATCTGCGAATCGGCCACCATCTTTGACCACTCCATGGGCTCGGCGGTGGAGCAGGTGCGGCAGATGCTTCACGTGGCCGACAAGCTCCAGTCGCCTGTGCTGCGCTGCGTCCAGGGTTCCTCTGCCGACCGGCGCACCGAGCTCCCCTTTGAGGGCCACATCGAGAACACCCTCGCCACATGCCGGGCCGTCCGCAGCCAGTGCCTGGACCTGGGCGTCAAGCTGGCGATCGAGAACCACTCGGCGGACTTTCATGGCAGGGAGCTGGCCGCGCTGATCGAGGCGGCGGGGCCCGAGTATGTGGGCGCCTGTATCGACACGGGCAACCCCCTCTGGGCGGGCGAAAGCCCCTTTGTGACCCTGGAGCACCTGGCCCCCTATGTGGTCACCAGCCACATCCGCGATACGGCCGTCTGGCCCCACAAGAAGGGCGCGGCGGTGCAGTGGGTGGCCATGGGCGACGGCAACATCGGCATCCGCGAGTGGGCCGCCAAGTTCAAGGAGCTGTGCCCCAACGTGCCGTTCAGCCTCGAGATCATCACGGCCTCGGCGCCCCGGGTGCTGGACTATCTGGACGAGGATTCGGCCTACTGGAAGACGTATCCCGATACGCCCGCCCGCGAGTTCGCCCGCTTTGAGAAGCTGGTGCGCTGCGGCGAGCCGTTCATCGGGGCGTCGCTGACCGTCGCCGGCCGCGACGTTCCGCCCGAGTATCAGGCCGCCCTGGCCGCCCAGCAGCGCATCGACCTGGAGCGCAGCATCGCTTTCTGCAAGCAAGAGCTGGGCGTCGGCGAGTCGTAAGCATCCCGTTCACCCCATCGCGGCGCGCCATGTCGGCGCGCCGCGATCTCTATGCAACCCCAAGAGGTCGCCCATGTCACCAGAGGTCAACCCTTCTCGTCCCCTGCGCAGCGACGCCATGACCCGCGGCCTGCAACGCACTACCCACCGCGCCCTGCTCTATGCCATGGGGCTGCGTCCCGAGGACCTGGGGCGGCCGCTGGTGGGCGTGGTCAACTCGTTCAACGAGCTGGTGCCGGGCCACGTGCACCTGCAGCCCCTCTGCCGGGCCGTCAAGCTGGGCATCGCCGAGGCGGGCGGCATCCCCCTGGAGTTCCCTTCCATCGCCATCTGCGACGGCCTGTGCACCGGTTTGGATGGCATGCGCATGCCCATGCCCAGCCGCGAGCTGATCGCCGACTCCATCGAGGCGATGATGACGGCCCACGCCCTGGATGCCATGGTGCTGATCACCAACTGCGACAAGATTACGCCCGGGATGCTGATGGCGGCGGCGCGGCTGAACGTGCCCGCCATCGTGGTGACGGGCGGCCCCATGGATACGGGCTGCCACGGCGACGAGCCGGCGGGCTATACCGACCTGATGGAGGCCGAGGCGCGGGTGGTGCGCGGCCTGCTGAGCGAAGAGGATCTGGAGCAGTTTGCCCGCGCGGCCTGCCCCGGCCCTGGTTCCTGCAACATGCTGGGCACCGCCAATACCATGACGATCCTGGCCGAGGCCCTGGGCATGACGCTGCCCGACGCGGCGCTGATCCCCGCCACCCACGGGGCGCGGCTGGCCCTGGCCCGGGCCAGCGGCCAACAGATCGTGGCGCTGCACGCCGCCGGCATCCGCCCTCGCGATATCTTGACCCGCGCCGCCTTTGAGAACGCCCTGGCCGTCGAGATGGCCATTGGCGGCTCGACGAACACGGCCCTGCACCTGCCCGCCATCGCCCGCGAGGCCGGGGTGCCCCTCACGCTGGATGATTTCGCCGCCAGCGCCCGCCGCGTGCCCCAACTGGTGCTGCTCAAGCCCGCGGGCGAGCACTTTCCCCGCGATCTGTACGACGCCGGGGGGGTGCCGGCGCTGCTGGCCGAGCTGCTGGCCCACGGCCTGGCCGACGGCGACTGCCTGACGGCCACGGGCCGCCCCCTGGCCGAGAACGTGGCAGGCCGTTCGGTGCGCGACGCGAAGGTGATCCACCCGGTGGGCGCGCCGATCCGCCGCGAGGGCGGCCTGGCGATCCTCTACGGCAACCTGGCCCCCGAGGGCGCCGTGGTCAAGAGCTCGGCGGTGGCGGAGGAGATGCTGGCGCACACCGGCCCGGCTCGGGTGTTCGATGGGGAGGAGCCCGCGCTGGAGGCGATCCTGAGCGGGGCCATCCAGCCCGGCGACGTGGTGGTGATCCGCTACGAAGGGCCCAAGGGCGGCCCTGGTATGCGCGAGATGCTCATGCCCACCTCGGCCCTGATCGGCATGGGCCTGGGGCGCACCACGGCGCTGATCACCGACGGGCGCTTCTCGGGCGCCACCCAGGGCGCTTGCGTGGGCCACATCACGCCCGAGGCGTATCTGGGCGGACCGCTGGCCCTGGTGCAGGAGGGCGACGGGGTGCGCATTGACATCCTGGCGGGCGAGCTGACGCTACTGGTGGACGAGGCGGAGCTAGCGGCCCGCCGCGCTGCCTGGCGCCTGCCCGAGAGCACGGCGCTGCGGCCCGGCAGCCTGCTGGAGCGCTACCGACGCACGGTTGGCCCGGCGAGCCGGGGGTGTGTGCTGGAGTAGGGGGGAGAGGCGAGGGCATCCTCTCGGCGCCGCTGAGCATTCCGCGGCTCTTGCGTGAAATGGCGCACCCTGCCGCCGTTGCCCCTGCTCCCTGGCTCACAACGACAATACCCACGCCGAGGGTTGCTCGGCGTGGGTATGTTGGCTGTAACGTTGCCCTCGGGACTACCGGCGGACGGGCTAGACCTCGTAGACTTCGATGCCCAGGAAGTAGCAGGCATCCACCAGCGCCTGGCGCTGGTCGCCATAGATCATGCTGGCGTGGTGCACAAAGCCGTTGCTGCCGATGGTCGTGTAGAGCTTGGCCAGATCATCGACCTCGACCCAAGCCCAGGTGAAGCGCGCCTCCTCAGGGGCGCCCTCCTCCAGAGCCGTGCCCTTGGCCAGGAGCATCTTGTACTCGTCATCGTACTGCTCCAGGCGGGCAAAGGTGACCTCGCCTGCGCGCAGCTTGAAGTGGGGCATGCCCCGCTGGTCGAGGCGGATCTCGGTCGCCGCCATCGAGGGAGGCGCGTTGCCCACGTGCCACGCCAGAAAGACGTCGTCGCGCATGGGGTGCTTGAGGTTCCAGTCGGTGAGGAACGGCGTCTCCTCGCCCAAGGCGGCCTCGTACTGCATCAGCATGGCCAGGCAGCCCATGATATCGACCTCAAAGCCCACCATGATGGACTGATCACTGAGGCGGCCCTGGACGTAGGGGGGCACGGAGAAACCGGCGCCCACGCCCACCAACTGCTTCTCCGTGGCCCAGCGCTTGACGACCACCTCGACCTTGGCGATCTGCGCGATCCGTTCCGCCGGGATCTCTGACGTATTGGCCTCGGCCTTGATCGCGCTCACCACTGCGGACACATCGGGGTCATCATCGGACAAGGCTTCCACAGCGCCCTGCAGCCGCACGGTCTCCATGGGGATCACGCGGATGCCATAGCTGGAGAGGAGGTTCTTCTCATCAATGGAGCAGGTCTCAAAGGCGCCGGGGCGCGGCCCGATCTGGCCGATATAGGCGCCACGGAACGCCCGCACCACGGCACAGGTGCGCACAAAGCGCTCGACGGCGGCCACAAACGCCGGATCCTCCGGATTGCAGATGCCATAGAAGCGATAGGGGATCTTGCGGCGATACAGTCCCGAGGCGATGGAAAGGGTGCCGCAGAAGGAGTCGCTCGTCTGCGCTCCCATCGTCGGCAGATAGAGATCGGGCGATTCCTCTGTGGCGAACACGAACACGGGAACGCCGGGAAGTCCTTCTGCCACCAGGCAGGCGGAGATCTCGTCGGAAAAGTCCATCCCGCCGATGAGGATGCCGTCTACACCCTTCTCCTTGAACAGCTTGATAACCTTGCGGGCGTCGTCGTCGTTGCGCACGGTGCCGGCCTGGGTCAACTGCTCATCCGGTGTGACGATCTCCAATCCGGGCACGTCGGCGAGGGCCTCGATCGTACGGCGCTTCATCGCCATGGCCCACTCATCAGAGTACGCGCGGCTATCGCGCTTGCCCGGAACAAACCCGATTCTGACCGTTGACATGCTAAGCTCCTTTGCATCTCCAGATGATGATCGAACGGAGACGTACCGCACTTTCATACCATAGGCCCCCTGCAAAGTCAAGGGCATGCTGGAATCAATCGTCTGGGCGCCAGGTTGCGGCCGCGGCGCTGCCTTGACTTCACCTGCCCTCTTTCCCTACACAAACGGCCGCAACGTCTTCAACCCCAGGGTCAAGCCCTCGTTCCAGCGGTTGCCATAGTAGGTGCGGTCCTCGTGCTCGACGACCATGTCGCCCGCATAGCCCGACGCCTTGATCGCCTCGAACAGGGCGGGCCAGTCGATCACGCCCAGGCCGGGGATCACGAAGCGCCACCAATCGGCCCCGTGGACGCCGCCGCGCTTGAGCAACGCCCGATCTATGAGGATATCCTTGGCGTGCACGTGATAGATGCGCTCGGCATAGTCGCGCCAGACCTGCAGATGGTCAATGCCCTGCCAGTAGTAGTGGGAGGCGTCGTACTCGATGCCCAGGGCCGGATGGGGCACCGCCTCGAACAGCCGGTCGTACAGAGCGGGGCAGGTGGCCATGTTCGTCCAGCGGTAGGGGCCATAGCCGGTGACGCGGCCGGGCCAGGGCTCGAAGGCGATGCGCACGCCCAGGTCGCCCGCCATGCGCGCGATGGGGTCGAACCGTTCCACAAAGAGGGGCAGGTTCTCCTCGATGGTGAGGGTGTTGTCGCGCCCCGTCATGCCCGCCACCACGCGGCAATCCAGGGCCAGGGCCGCCTTCATGGCACGCCGGTAGTAGGCGATGGCCTCCTGGGCGGGGACCTCGACGGCGCCGCCATAGATGGCCACCGCCGTGACGGCGATCTTGTGTTCGGCCAGGGCCTCCTTGATGGCCGGCAGATCGTGCTCCAGCTCGTCCATGCGGGGGGTATCAAGCCAGCCCACATTGGCCTCCAGCGCGTCATAGCCCAGGCGCCGCGCCGTGGCGACATTCTCGACCGATAGCGGCATGAGATAACCGAGTCTCATCGAGTGACACCTCTTTCACTGTCTCGCAGACTTGCATAGCACATGGTATGCCAAGGCCGAGATGCATGCAAACTTTACGGAACTCCACGCCAGACGCGCGCCAATTCGTGGCGTCGCGCAGGAGGCTTGACGCCGCTCCCTCGAGCGCCTAGACTCGGGCCAGATTCGCGACCACGCAGAAAGGATGCCTTCTATGCGCGTCAACCAGCTCAAACAGAAGCTCGCGGCCGGGCAGACGGTTATCGGTCCTTTTATGAACTGCAGCTATGCGGCCTTTATCGAGATCGTGGGCATGGCGGGCTTTGATTTCGCCATCGTGGACATGGAGCACGGCCCTCTTTCCACCGAGACCGCCGAGGACCTGTGCCGCGCGGGGCAGCTCGCCGGGCTGGCCCCCATCGTCCGGGTGCGCAAGAACGATCCGCCCCAGATCCAGCGCGCCCTGGATATCGGCTCGGCGGGGGTTCAGGTCCCCCAGATCGAGACCCGCGAGCAGGCCGAGGCCGTGGTGCGGGCGGCCAAGTACGCGCCCTTGGGGATGCGGGGCATCTCGCTCTTTACCCGCGCGGGCGACTATACCGTGTTCGGTACCCAGGGGCTCACCGATGGCCTCAACCGCGAGCAGATCATCATCATCCACATCGAGGGCATCCGCGGCCTGGAGAACCTGGAAGAGATCGTGACCGTGCCCCATATCGACGTCATCTTCCTGGGGCCCTATGACCTCTCCCAGTCCTACGGCATCCCCGGCCAGGTGAACGATCCGCGCGTGGTCAAGGGCATGGAGCAGGCGGTGACCAAGATCCGCGCGGCAGGCAAAGCTGTGGGCACCTTTGCCGCCGACGCCGAGACGGCGCGAAGATGGATGGACCTTGGCGTGCAGTACATCTCTCTGGGTGTGGATGTGGGCATCTTTGCCAATGCCTGCCGCGCCCTGGTCGAGCAGGTCAAGGGCTGAGATAGGCGCAGCGTAGGGGCAGAATCCGGCGCTGCCCCGGTGTTGCGCCGCGTTCCCACGCCACAACGGAGGCCAGATGAACCATCGCGAGCGCATGTTGAGCATCCTGGAGGGGCGCGCCCCCGACCGCATCCCCTGGAGTCCGCGGCTGGCGCTGTGGTACAACGCCCGCCGCCTGACGAACACGATGCCGCCGGCGTGGGAAGGGTTCTCGCTGCGCCAGGTGGAGCGCGCCCTGGGCGTGGCCTGCCCCGCCCGTGACGGCACCATCCTGCAGATGGAGCGCCCGGGGCTGAGCGTGGAGGTGCGCCGAGAGGGGAATCTGGAGATCACCGAGTATGGGACGCCTGTGGGCAGGCTGCGGTCCGTGACCCGCTTCTCCGAGGAGCTGGAGCGTCAGGGGCTGCCGGGCCGCATCGTCGAGTACCCGCTCAAGGGCGAGGACGACTATCGCGTGTGGGAGTGGGTGGTCGAGCACACCGAGTGGCGGGCCGACTATGGGGCCTACGAGCGCTATGACGCCGAGATCGGCGACGACGGCTTGCCCATGGTCTCGGTGGGCGATGTGCCCTTCCACGCCTGGCTGGAGACGCTGGCGGGCTATGAGCATGGCTTTTTCCACCTGGCCGATTTCCCCGAGGCCGTGGAGCGGCTGCTGGGCCTGATGGCCGAGGTGGAGCGCGAGCGGCTCTGGCCGATCATCGCCCGCTCGCCCGCTCGCTTTCTGCTGCACGGCGCCCATCTCTCCTCCCAGTTCACACCGCCGCGCCTCTTTCGCCGCCACATCCTGCCCTACTATCAGGAATTCATGCCCCTGATGCATGCCAACGGCAAGTTTGTCGCCATGCATGCCGACTATGACACATCGGCGATCCTGGACTTGATCGTGGAGGCGGGCTGGGACCTGGTGGAATGCTTTGTGACGGCGCCCATGGTGCCCCTGACCTTGGAGCGCGCCCGTCAGGTGTTGGGCCAGCGCGTCATCATCTGGGGCGGCTTGCCCTCCGCTTTGCTGGCCCCCCATGTGACGGAGGAGGCGTTCCAGGCATCGGTCAAGGACATCCTGCGCACGGTGGCGCCTGGCGACGCCTTTGTGCTGGGCGTCTCGGACAATGTGATGCCCGATTCGGTCATCGAGCGCGTCGCCTGGGTGACCGACTACCTGGCCGAGTACGGGGCCTACCCGCTGGGAGGGTAGGGGGGGCGCGCCGGGGCGGTGGCCCTCAGCGCCACGGGGGCGAAGGCGAAGCAGTGCTCGTCAGGGCATCGCTGGGGTGAGGGTGACGGGGGCGTGAGACCTGGCCATCGCCACATGGCTCGGCCGATTGCGGGCAAGGTGTTTGCCGCTCAACCAAAGGAGGTTGCCATGAAGATCACCGATCTGGAGCTGATCCGTTTCACCTACCTCTCTCGCCATGCCCGCGATGCCGAGGGCCACGGCCACCCGGGCCCCGAGCATGAGGATACGGCGACGCTGGTCCACATCGCCACCGACGAGGGGGTCAGCGGGTACGCCATGGGCGGCTCGCCCACGATGCTGGCGCCGGCGCGGCAGGTGCTCTTGGGGGAGGATCCCCTCTACCGCGAGCGCATCTGGCAACGTCTGCGCCAGTTCCAGCGCCTCTACGGACCGCCCCTGCACGATCGCTACATCGGCGCCATCGATCTGGCCTTGTGGGACATCGCCGGCAAGGTGGCGGGGCTGCCCGTCTACAAGCTGATCGGCGCCTATCGCGACCGGGTGCCCGCCTACGCCAGCACCATGTGCGGCGACGACATCCCCGGCGGGCTGGATTGCCCCGCCGCCTATGCCGACTTCGCCGAGGCCTGCGTGGCTCAGGGCTACCGCGCCTTCAAGCTGCACACCTGGATGGCGCCCCTGGGGCCCGACCCCCGCCACGACGTGGCCGCCTGCGCCGCCGTCCGCGAGCGGGTGGGGCCGGATATCGACCTGATGCTGGATTGCCACCACGATTACAGCCGCACCGAGGCCCTCTACATCGGGCGCGCCCTGGAGGAGCTGGGCTATCACTGGCTCGAGGAGCCGATGAACGAGCACAGCATGTCGGCCTATGTATGGCTCACGGCCGAGCTGGATATCCCCGTGGTGGGCCCCGAGACGGCAGGCGGCCTGTTCTACAACCGGGCCGAGTGGATCGTCAACCATGCCAGCGACATCAGCCGCTACGACGTGAACCTGGGCGGGCTGACGCCTCTGATCAAGTGTGTGCACCTGTGCGAGGCCCACGGCATCTCGATGGAGGTGCACGGTGGGGGGCACGGCAACCTGCACGCCCTGGGCGCCATGAGCATCCCCGGCGAGTACTATGAGCGGGGCTTGCTGCATCCCCTCTACGACTTTGAGGCCGCCCAGCCCTGGCTCGCCAGCCGCGTGGATGACATCGACGCCGAGGGCTGCGTCACGCTGCCCCAGGCGCCTGGCTTGGGGCTGGACCTGGATTGGGACTATATCGCCGCCCATCGGGTGTAGCGTCGCAGCGCCGGGTGCGCCCGGCCTTTTTGACGCCCACAGGCCTTTATGTTAGTATGTGTGTAGTGTGGCGAGGAAGCCCCGCAAGGCGTCCTCGCCCGTCTTTGTATAGGATGGTGCGCCCTATGTTCATCCATGTAGCTGCCCGCGAGCAAAACCCTAGGAGGCCGGGAGAGGTCTTGACCCACTGTACCGGGTAGTTTGGCGTACCCAGCGTCGAAGAAGACAAGCCAGTTATCCCCCGGGAGACTGGCTTTTTACTATATCAGGCCTCTTTTGGGGGCCGCACGATCGGCGTTGTCATGCGGATGGGGACGATCGCGCTCAACGAGTCATTTGAGGAGGCAACATGCTAGAATTCAGCAAGAGATCGAATACGCTGGAGCAAACCGAGTACAAGTACGCTCTGCAGGATGTCGCCAGCCCTAATCTGTATCGCCTCCTCTACACCTATGATGAGGTGCCCAAGATCCCATTCAACCATCGCCACGTGCCCATGTATCCGCCCGATTACATCTGGATCACGGACACGACCTTCCGCGATGGTCAGCAGGCCCGCGCACCCTACACCGTCGAGCAGGTGGTGCAGCTCTATCAGTTCATGCACGAGCTGGGCGGGCCCCAGGGCATCATCCGGCAATCCGAGTTCTTTTTGTATAGCGACCGCGACCGCGCCGCCGTGGATGCTTGCCGGGCCCTGGGCCACCGCTATCCGGAGATCACCAGTTGGATCCGCGCCACCAAGAAGGACTTCCAGCTCGTCAAGGATATGGGCATCGAGGAGACGGGCATCCTGTGTAGCTGCTCCGACTATCACATTTTCAACAAGCTCAAGATGAGCCGTGGCGAGGCCATGGATCAGTTCCTGGGCGTGGTCAAGGATGCGCTGGCCATCGGGGTCAAGCCTCGGGTGCACCTGGAGGACATCACGCGGGCCGATTTCTACGGCTTTGTGGTGCCGCTGGCGCTGGAGCTCAAGAAGCTGGCCGATGAGAGCGGCATCGCCATCAAGATCCGCGCCTGCGACACCCTGGGCCTGGGCGTCAGCTACCCGGGCGTGGCGCTGCCCCGTAGCGTGCCAGGCATCGCCTACGGCCTCTGGCACCATGCCGGCTTCCCCAGCGCCCTGCTGGAGTGGCACGGCCACAACGATTTCGGCAAGGCCGTGGTCAACGCCGGCACCGCCTGGCTCTATGGCATCGCGGCGGCCAACTGCACCCTGCTGGGCTTTGGCGAGCGCACGGGCAACACGCCCCTGGAGGCCATGGTCTTTGAGTATGCCTCGCTGCGCGGCACGCTGGACGGCATGCGCCCCGAGGTGATCACCGAGATCGCCCACTATTACGAGAAGGAACTGGATTATCGCATCCCGCCGATGACGCCGTTCGTGGGCGAGGATTTCAACACCACCCGCGCAGGGATCCACGCCGACGGCCTGCTCAAGGACCCCGAGGTCTATACGGCCTTTGATTCCGAGGTGCTGCTCAAGCGCCCGATCCGCGTGTTGGTGGGGCAGGGCTCCGGGGCCGCGGGGCTGCTGCACTGGATCACCAGCTACTATGACCTGCCTGCCGGCTATCCCCTCGACAAGCGCGATGCGCGCCTGGCGCACATTAACGATGTGATTCAGCACGAGTACGAGACGGGGCGGGTAACCTCTTACGGCGATGAGGAGCTGGCGGCGCTGCTGGCGGCGCTGGAGCCCGATCTGGAGGCGGAGCTGCGCGGCGCCAAGGTCCGGGTCCAGGCATAGGGAAAGAGAGAACAGAGGGGGCTTCCGCCCCCTCTGTTTTTTGTATCGCCTACAGATACTCTCGCCAGGTCCGCTCCGAGCGCCAGCCCAGCTCTCGCTCGGCCCGCGCTGCGGAGATGAACGCCGCGTGGCCCTCCAGCTTGTCCGCCAGGGGCAGCAGGTCGGGGCGGAAACGCTGGATCAGTTCGCGGGTCGGCTCCAGGGCCGTGGTGTCGTGGGCGTTGGCGACATAGATCCGGTGCTCGGGTAGATCGGCGGCCTTGGCCATGATCAGGCGGTGCATCTCGGCCAGGTCCTCGCTGGGAACATAGCCCCAGAGCCAGTCGGTCCACGCCTTGGCGGGGGCGGCGGCAGCGGCGATCTCCCGGCGGCGCTTGGGCGGGCAGATGCCCGCCGGGCGGGTGACATAGGTGCGGATGCCATAGGCGCGGGTATACGAGGCCAGAAGCTCTTCGCCCGCGAGCTTGGAGTAGGAGTAGGAATCCTCCACATCGGAGGGGTGATCCTCGTCCATGGGCAGGTAGCGGAATGGGAAGGGCCGCTGGGAGATGCGGTAGCCATGCCCAAAGGCGCAATTGGAGCCCGCCATGACCACCGTCTGTACGCCTGCCCGCACGGCGGCCTGCATCAGGTAGTAGGTGCCCATGATGTTGGTGTGCAGCGTGGCATCCAGCGGGGGAACGGGCGCGCCGGAGCGCTCCCGGTCGGCCCGCTGCACGGGATGATCGCTGGGCCACGGCACCGCCCCCAGATGCTGGATGGCCTGCACCCCCTCGACGGCGCGATAGCAGTCCTCCAGGCAGTTCAGGTCGCCCTGAATCCAGGGCAGATCGGCGCGGTCAGCAGGTGGGGCTGTGCGCGAAAAAAGCACCAGCTCGTGCTCGTCGCGCAAGGCCTTGACGATCCACTCGGCCAGCCGCCCGCTGGCCCCGGTAATCAGTACGCGCATGATACAGCCTCCCTAGGGTTCTATGGACAATGTACGACGGACCAGGGAACTGGACAGCCTGTGCCAGTGCGAGCAGCGAACTCGCGCCAAGAGCGCCGAGACCGCCAAGGGCCGAGTGCTCCTGATCTCCTTGCGAGCCTGGCGCTCTCTGCGCGAGGTGTTGCCCTTTCGTGCGAGCCGGAGTCCCGCGCCA